>DALYDK010000014.1:0-2079 GCA_031973215.1 Candidatus Saccharimonadota bacterium | reverse complement strand
TTGGTCTTCAAACTCACCAGCTAATTAAACAACTTTTTTATATTTAAGTAAAGATTCGGTTTTGGATTTACCAATGATTGGTATAAGCTCCTGAGCAGTTGCTTGCAATATCTGATTTTTGGACCCGAATCTTAAAAGTAATTTTCTTTTTGTAGATGGACCAATACCAGGCACTTCATCTAAGAAGCTTTTTGTTTGGCGGTTTGTCTTTAAAACACTATGGTAACTTACCGCGAAACGATGCGATTCATCTCTAATACGCTGAAACAACCTAATAATATTCTTATTATGAGGAAAGCTGATTCTTAAATAATTTTCTGACTCATCATAAATAATTCCCTCTAGCTTTTTTATAAATTCAAAGTTAAATTTCACATTGCTACTATTTTTACTAATTACTAAGTCTTCGTACTTTTTCGCCAAGCCAACCATTGGAACATTAAAACCAAGCTTATTTCTTGCTTCTATAGCAGCAGACAATTGGCCCTTACCACCATCGATTAGTACAAAGTCAGGCTTACCCCAAGATTTTATATTTTTTGGTGAAAAACGACGTTTAATAACCTCATTCATATGCGCAAAATCGTCATTACCGGGAATTTTCATTTTAAATTTTCGATATGCGCTTTTATTGCTAATTCCATTACTAAAAACTACCATGCTTGCAACAGTATCGGTGCCACTCATGTGACTTATGTCGTAGCCTTCTATTCTTTGCGGAATTTTAGTAAGGCCAAATATTTGCGATAATTCATATAAGGCATGGTCCTTAGAGAGATCTAAGTTTTCTTTATCTCCAAATATTATCTGTACCTGCAAAGCCTTCAGAGCGTTTAGCTGGTTTCTAATTTTAGCCGCTTTTTCAAAATCTTGTTTTTTGGCAGCATGAATCATTTCTTTATTTAAATCTTCTACTACCTTTTTAGTTTTACCAGATAAATATTGTCCAAGCTTTTTTAAATTATGCTTATAATGTTTTTCGTCATATTCATCGGACTCTGGCCCTGGGCATAAACCTAAATGTACCTGAAGACAAGCCCTGGGAGGAAGCTGTTTAGAATGAGTGGAATAAGGAAATGCTTTTCTTAAATACTTAAGACTGCGTTTTACAGGTAAAGAACTTAAAAATGGGCCATAATAATCGGCGCTATCGTCTAGTGGCCTTCTTGTTAATGTAACACTTGGAGCATATTCCTTGGTATTAATTCGAACAAAAGTCAGACTTTTATCATCTCTTAGCAAAATATTGTATTTTGGCCTGTAACGACGAATAAGCTCGGCCTCTAAAAAAAGCGCTTCGGCTTCTGATCCAACTATTGTCCAGTCTATATCTGAAATATCCTCAACCAGTAAGTCAGTCTTAGGATCTTTTATTCTGCTAGCCTGAAAATACTGCCTGACTCTATTGCGTAAATTAGATGCCTTTCCGACATAAATAATTTCACCTTTTTTATTCTTGTGAAAATACACACCCGGCTCTTTGGGTAGTTCTTGTAATTTGGTAGCTACAGTTTTATTCATGCTATTAATATGTCACAACCACTTTGTTTAATGAGCTTATTTTCCAGAGTAAACAGCTAATTTTTCGTGGCACTCGGCGGTACAGGTATCATCTTTAGCGTGGCAATCCTTGCACATAAGAACTAAGTTATTGCACGGCTTGTAGGCACAATTTTCAAAATTGCTTGTTTTTCCAGAGCATTTTATGCAGACGCCAATTGTTTTTGCCTTGTCAGAAAATGTTGTATCCATACGCTTATCAAAAACATATAAACTACCTTCCCAAAGTCCGTCGTCTCCAAATTCTTCGCCATATTTTACAATACCGCCATCTATTTGATAAACCTCTTTAAAGCCCCTGTTCTTCATTAGCACACTAAGAGCCTCGCATCTGATGCCGCCAGTACAGTAGCTAACAATTGGCTTTTCCTTAATTGAATCATATTTTGGGTCTTCGATTTCTTTCAGAAAATCATGGCTGGTGCGCACATCTGGAACAACAGCGTCTTTAAACTTGCCAATTTTAGCCTCGTAGGCATTACGACCATCAAAAAATATAACATCACCATTTTTTTCTTC
>DALYDK010000013.1:0-2781 GCA_031973215.1 Candidatus Saccharimonadota bacterium | reverse complement strand
AAGAACAACCCTAACAGCGTCCTTGAACATATCATCATCTGAGTTGCTTGGGCCAGTATCACTACCCGCCACTATGCCGCCCTTACCGTTAAGCTGTACTGGCATACTAACAACTTCATCGTCATATTTTGGCTCTTGTTGTTCCCTTAAGAAATCGTTGACTCTCATTGTTTCGTTATCGTCTATAAAAGCACCCTGAACCCTTATGGGCTTCATCATTCCATTGTCTAGGAAAAGCATATCACCCATGCCAAGGAGCTTATCCGCACCCACCATATCTATGATG
Source organism: Candidatus Saccharimonadota bacterium (assembly GCA_031973215.1). Taxonomy (GTDB): domain Bacteria; phylum Patescibacteriota; class Saccharimonadia; order Saccharimonadales; family CAIOMD01; genus DALYDK01. The sequence goes on along the minus strand of DALYDK010000013.1, from coordinate 2,495 downwards.
GTTCTGGAATCAACCTGGCTATTAACAGTAAAGGCAATTCTGGCCGGCACATTTGCTTTAATTAAGCCAGTTATAACATCGACACTAGGCCTTTGCGTGGCAAGAACTAGGTGTATGCCTGCAGCACGAGCCTTTTGTGCCAAGCGAACAACCAGTGCCTCGACATCTCTAGCGGCCATCATCATTAAATCTGCCAGTTCATCTATAACAATAACTATATAAGGCATGCCTTCTTCTTTTTTTAGGCTGTTATATTCGCCTATGTTTCTTTTGCCAACTTCTGCCATTGTTCGTAGGCGGCGTTCCATTTCGGCAACCGCCCACTTTAATGCGCTAATGCACTTTTCGGGATCGGTAATAACTGGCGTTAATAAGTGAGGTATATTGTTGTACGGAGTCAGTTCAACCTGTTTTGGATCAACCAAAATTAGCTTAAGATCTGATGGGCTGTTTCTATAGACAAAACTAGCTAGCAAAGAGTTGATCATGACCGATTTACCAGAACCGGTTTGACCGGCAATTAATACATGGGGCATTTTATCGAGCCTGCCAATTACTGGGTTGCCGGTTATGTCTTTACCAATTGCAAAACTCAGTTTGCTGTTACTTCCGGCCCATTCTTTAGAAGATAAAATACTCGATACAGTAACAGTTGCCGACTTTAAATTAGGAACTTCTATACCAACTGCTCTTTTCCCAGGAATTGGTGCTTCTATACGAATAGAAGTAGCGGCTAAGTCGTAGGCAATATTGTCGGAAAGCCCAACTATTTTACTCATTTTGACACCATTGCTTGGTTTTAGCATATACTGAGTAACCCTTGGCCCAACATTTGCCCCTTCCATTTCGACAGCAATATTAAAATTAGATAAGCTGTCATGAATAATTTCGGCGTTTGATTCTACATTACCAGGGTCTGCTTTATCTTGCTTTTGATTCAATAAATTTATTGGCGGGAATTTCCAGTTAGGGTCGTTAACTGCGGTTAGGGCTGCGTGATCTTCATTGGCAGAAAGTTTCGTACCCCTGTTTTTAAGCGAAGCGGCCGCAAGTGGCGCTCTGAGGTTTTCCCCTTTTTGATGGTGAACCGTAGGAACTCCCTCGTGAAGCTGAAACTGATGTTCCTTTTCTTTCAATTGCTTCATATCTGTATCTTCTTCTTTTTTAGGTCTATTGGCTAACTTTTCAAAAATTTGCCGCAACGATCCATCAAAAGCATAAATTAGCGCAATTAAAGTCACTAATAATAGAACTATAAAAGCAGTTATGCTATTCAGGAACATAAGTAGCCCCGAAGCTATAAGCGACCCAACATGACCTCCATTTTTGCCTTCGGCAGCAACAGAAGAAGCTAGCTGTGGGTCTACAAAGACGTGAAACATTCCACTTAAACCAAGCAAAACAATTACACTAAAGAATAATCTTTTGAAGGGTATTTTATATTCTTCGTGCTTAAACTTATGAACTGCCAAATAAACAAGAACTAGTGGCACAATATAAGCAGCAACCCCAAATAGCCAAGCGGTAGCTTCAAAGAGTTTAATTGGCAGATTGCCGCCCCAGCCAAAGCCTCCCATTAATATAAGAACTGCAAAAACAATTAACAGAACAGCATATACCTGCCGTAAAAATAAGTTAGGCTCTTTTTCTGCCTTAACTTCTTCTTTTCTTGGTCTACCTGGACCGCGCTTTTTCTTTTTTGCCATTATCTTATATTTTATATTATTTTTTTATACTTGACGATGTTTATGTCTTAATGTTTCGTAGTATATAATACCACAGTTTAGATAAATTGTCTACTGGCTCTGGGCTTTTTGGTCGTTTAGTATTTGAATTGCAGTTACTAATAGGTTTTTTTCTTCACTAGTGCAAAGCTCACTATTGGTCTCTCCGTCATCTAAAATGGGCCTGTATATGTCTATAACACCTTTAATTTGCCTGAGCTCGAAATTGTCTTCGCCCCCTATATTGCCTTCGCCATTTTCAAGTGTTGGCAAATGAATTAAGTTAAATACGGCTATTAATATTCCATTTTTAACGAAAGGCAAGGAACTATGGGTATCTTCTAGTTTTGTATTCAGAGCAAAACCTGCACCTGGCGATTTATCTTCATAAGAAAAAGGTAAATCTTTATTGATATTTTGAGCCATTATTTGATCGATGTAATCTAGGGCAACTCCTGCTGGCTCGGGCTTTAAATGCTCACTACTAACTATCTTAAGCAGTCTTTCCTTCATACATATATGTGAACATATATGTAGCGATGTTTCAATATACTAATTAATCGACTCGGGCGTCTTGACCAAGTAGCTGTGCACGCATTTGAGCAAATCTTCTTGCCTGTACTGCGGCTTCTTTTTTAAGGTCGTCATCTGTTTTTTTGACTTCGCCTTGACCTGGCTTACCGCCAATAACATTTATAACTGGAATTACTATTGGCGAACGTTGAGTTTTATCGTATAGAAAATGAGTGACATGCTCTTTTATTTCTTGTT
>DALYDK010000012.1:0-4209 GCA_031973215.1 Candidatus Saccharimonadota bacterium | reverse complement strand
AACAAGAAATAAAAGAGCATGTCACTCATTTTCTATACGATAAAACTCAACGTTCTCCAATAGTAATTCCAGTTATAAATGTTATTGGCGGTAAGCCGGGTCAAGGCGATGTCAAAAAAACAGATGATGACCTAAAAAAAGAAGCCGCAGTACAGGCAAGAAGATTTGCTCAAATGCGCGCACAGCTACTTGGTCAAGACGCCCGAGTCGATTAATTAGTATATTGAAATAAAGCTGTATATATGTTCACATATATACATGAAGGAAAGGCCGCTAAAAATAGTTGGTGGTGAGTATTTAAAACCCGAGCCAGCAGGGGTTGCGCTGAATTACATAGATGCAATAATGGCTCAAAATATCAATAAAGATTTACCTTTTTCTTATGAAGACAAATCTCCGGGTGCAGGGTTTGCCCTGAATACAAAACTAGAAGATACCCATAGTTCATTACCTTTTGTTAAAAATGGAATTTTAATTGCCGTATTTAACTTAATTCATTTGCCAACACTTGAAAATGGCGAAGGCAATATAGGGGGCGAAGACAATTTCGAGCTCAGGCAAATTAAAGGTGTTATAGACATATACAGGCCCATTTTAGATGACGGAGAGACCAATAGTGAGCTTTGCACTAGTGAAGAAAAAAACCTATTAGTAACTGCAATTCAAATACTAAACGACCAAAAAGCCCAGAGCCAGTAGACAATTTATCTAAACTGTGGTATTATATACTACGAAACATTAAGACATAAACATCGTCAAGTATAAAAAAATAATATAAAATATAAGATAATGGCAAAAAAGAAAAAGCGCGGTCCAGGTAGACCAAGAAAAGAAGAAGTTAAGGCAGAAAAAGAGCCTAACTTATTTTTACGGCAGGTATATGCTGTTCTGTTAATTGTTTTTGCAGTTCTTATATTAATGGGAGGCTTTGGCTGGGGCGGCAATCTGCCAATTAAACTCTTTGAAGCTACCGCTTGGCTATTTGGGGTTGCTGCATATATTGTGCCACTTGTTCTTATTTATTTGGCAGTTCATAAGTTTAAGCACGAGGAATATAAGATACCTTTCAAGAGGCTATTCTTTAGCGTAATTGTTTTGCTTGGTTTAAGTGGAATGTTTCACGTCTTTGTCGACCCACAGCTGGCTTCTTCTGTTGCTGCCGAAGGCAAAAATGGCGGTCACGTTGGTGCACTAATAGCTTCAACTCTACTTATGTTTCTGAATAATATAACCGCTTTCATTGTTTTGTTATTAGTTACATTAATTGCGCTAATTTATGCTTTTGACGGATCGTTGCGGCAAATTTTTGAAAAGTTAGCCAATAGACCTAAAAAAGAAGAAGATACAGATATGAAGCAATTGAAAGAAAAGGAACATCAGTTTCAGCTTCACGAGGGAGTTCCTACGGTTCACCATCAAAAAGGGGAAAACCTCAGAGCGCCACTTGCGGCCGCTTCGCTTAAAAACAGGGGTACGAAACTTTCTGCCAATGAAGATCACGCAGCCCTAACCGCAGTTAACGACCCTAACTGGAAATTCCCGCCAATAAATTTATTGAATCAAAAGCAAGATAAAGCAGACCCTGGTAATGTAGAATCAAACGCCGAAATTATTCATGACAGCTTATCTAATTTTAATATTGCTGTCGAAATGGAAGGGGCAAATGTTGGGCCAAGGGTTACTCAGTATATGCTAAAACCAAGCAATGGTGTCAAAATGAGTAAAATAGTTGGGCTTTCCGACAATATTGCCTACGACTTAGCCGCTACTTCTATTCGTATAGAAGCACCAATTCCTGGAAAAAGAGCTGTTGGTATAGAGGTTCCTAATTTAAAGTCGGCAACTGTTACTGTATCTAGTATTTTATCTTCTAAAGAATGGGCCGGCAGCACTAGCAAACTGAGTTTTGCAATTGGTAAAGACATAACTGGCAACCCAGTAATTGGCAGGCTCGATAAAATGCCTCATGTATTAATTGCTGGTCAAACTGGTTCTGGTAAATCGGTCATGATAAACTCTTTGCTGGCTAGTTTTGTCTATAGAAACAGCCCATCAGATCTTAAGCTAATTTTGGTTGATCCAAAACAGGTTGAACTGACTCCGTACAACAATATACCTCACTTATTAACGCCAGTTATTACCGATCCCGAAAAGTGCATTAGCGCATTAAAGTGGGCGGTTGCCGAAATGGAACGCCGCCTACGAACAATGGCAGAAGTTGGCAAAAGAAACATAGGCGAATATAACAGTCTAAAAAAAGAAGAAGGAATGCCATATATAGTTATTGTTATAGATGAGCTTGCAGACCTTATGATGATGGCTGCTAGGGACGTTGAGGCATTGGTTGTCCGCTTGGCACAAAAAGCTCGTGCTGCAGGTATACACCTAGTTCTTGCAACACAAAGACCTAGTGTCGATGTTATAACCGGTTTAATTAAAGCAAATGTTCCGGCCAGAATTGCCTTTACTGTTAATAGCCAGGTTGATTCTAGAACTATCATAGACATGGTTGGAGCAGATAAGCTTCTTGGTATGGGAGATATGCTTTTCCTAGACAATGGAATGATGAAGCCCATAAGAGTTCAGGGCGCCTTTATTGACGATAATGAAACAATGAGAGTTAACGACTTCTTAAGGGAACAGCAAGAGCCAAAATATGATGATGAAGTTGTCAGTATGCCAGTTCAGCTTAACGGTAAAGGCGGCATAGTGGCGGGTAGCGATACTGGTCCTAGTAATTCAGATGACGATATGTTCAAGGACGCTGTTAGGGTTGTTCTTGAAAACCGTAAAGCAAGCACTAGTTTACTGCAAAGAAGGCTTCGCATTGGTTACGGTAGGGCTAGCCGTATCATAGACGAAATGGAAGAAAGAGGCGTTATTGGCCCAGCAGACGGTGCACGCCCAAGAGAAGTACTTATAAGAAGTCTAGACGATGTCTTTAGGGAGCCCGGAGAAGAAGGTGTTACTCATATAGACGTAAGCGACGACCCAAGAGACCAATATCTAACAAATTAACTATAAATTTAGAAATCTAAATTTGAATATAGATCTTGGATTATAGAAATTTAGAATAACTATCTGGAAATAATTATATTTAAACTATTTTTCTATAATCGATCTTTTATCTTCCATAGTCCATTTAAAATGTTTGTGTTTTTAAAAATTAGGGTATATTATGAGGCTATAAAGTCAAAATAAAAAAGGGAGGGTGCCCATGAGGCCAAAAGTAAAACCTATTAGAGACTATAGGGTATTGTTTTGCAGCAAAAATACTAACAACAAAGCGCTCGCACCTGCGGGCGCTTTTTAATTTATAATTTATGGAAAAAATATCAGGCATAGAACAACAGTTTCGAACTAGTATTGAACAACAAATTTCTAATTGTGCGGAAAATCAATATATACCAAGCATAGACTATGAAACCAGATTGCCATATCCTATTGCTCCTACATGGGGCAGAAGACAGCTAGAAAACAACTGGGAAGATAGGCATCATGCTGCTTATCAAAGAATGGCGCCAGAGCTACAGGGTGACGCTGGTAGGGCAGTTCGACACTCCAGAGTACAATTAGTTCCCAGATGGTTACATAATAGATATCACGGTTTTTATCCAGATGGGATAGAATTACCCCAGACCGAATTAGACAAATTTTGTTTTTCGGTATTGGCTTGCGCAGGGGTAATTCCCGATAAGGCTATTGATGTAAGTGGAAAAAAACCTCAACTTGTAAATATTGATTCAAAAGGCTATCGATATTTCAGACGTCCTGGTCGTTTGCATCCAGAGTATAAAATAAATAAGTACACCAAAGACGACGATTATGCAAAGCATAGAGGAATCTTTTTCATGAAATATATTCTTGAAAACAACCTAGAAGAAATTAGTCCTGAATTATTAGAAAGATTTTTACTAATTGACAAACAAAAACACTCAAAGCGGAGGCTGCAGATGGGTTGGCTGATTGTCGGCAAGGCTATAGAAGTAGCCACGGAGCCAATTAAGCCTCTGTACAGAAAAGCTCAAGAGCGTGGGCTATTAGATAATAGTTGTCCGGCTGATCCTAGGCAGGTAATAAAGAAGGCTGTTTTGACCCATCCACCCAATTATTTCGATGAACTGGAAAGGCGAGCTGGAATTGTACTCGAAGTGGCATAGGAGGCAACCTGTTAAATAGTTGACTTTTGCAGTAAAAACGACTATAAAA
>DALYDK010000011.1:6013-8067 GCA_031973215.1 Candidatus Saccharimonadota bacterium | reverse complement strand
TATATTTCTATGCAACAACAAACATGGCAGCCTTGGTTTGCTGCACTATCCAATGGTTTATGTAAAGACATTAAGGTAGATGGCAACAATAACGCTGGAATAATTCAATCTAATTCTTGCCCAACTAATTAAGCTTTTTATTACTTGTTCTAACTGTTGGTATTACCGTGGAAGCGTTCGTGAATGCTTCTTAAGTGAGGGTCAGTTACGTGAGTATATATCTGAGTAGTTGCAATATTACTATGACCAAGCATTGCTTGAACGCTTCGAAGATCCGCTCCATTCATAAGCAAATCGGTCGCAAAGCTATGTCGTAAAACATGGGGGCTAACCTTTTTTGTTATTCCGGCTAGTAGGGCATAATGCGCAACCATTCTTTGCACGCTTCTGGGGGTTAGTCTTTTGTAATCTCCGCTATTATCACTTTTTGACCTTCCTCCGTAACTTATGAATAACGGCGGTAGATTATCGGTTCTTTTTTCTAGATATAACTTAAGCCAATCGGCCGCTTCTTGGCTGACAAATATTGGCCTGTCTTTTTGGCCTTTTCCGCGAACCATAAATTCTCTGCGCTCTAGGTTAATATGATTTCTGTCTAAATTTGTTAGTTCACTAACCCTTAAGCCGCTACTAAACAAAAGCTCTAAAATTGCTCTGTCACGCAGGCCACTAATATCAACTATGTTTGGTTGGCTAAACAGGGCTTTAAGCTCATCTTTATTAAGAAAAGATACTTGTTTTTTTGCTGTTTTGGCAAGTTCTATTTGGTCTGGTGGCAAGCTTTTTATTCCTCTTTTGCTACAGTATTTTAGAAAGTTTCGGAGGGCAATTAAATGATAGTTTTGAGTTGCCTTACTTAGTTCGTCTGATCTGTCGCTACCAAGTTCATGAAGCCAAAGACGCCACTTTCTTACTAAGTCCTGATCTATGTCACTTACTTTAATATCTCCCGCAAAGTCGACCAAGCGGGTAAGGTAGTGGTTGTAATTTTCTCTTGTTCGATTCGATCTACCTTTTTCAATGGTGACAAAGTCTAGGTATTCATTAATGGCTTTTTCTAAATGCATATTATAAATTCTTTATTCTTATACATATATTTTACGACAAAACTGAAGTAAATCCAACATATTTAGTGAATAAATATTTTATACAAAAACTCTGTTTTCTTATTTCAGTACTAAACGGTTATAATTTTTCTAGTTAATGAATTATTTAGATGCATTTATATTAGGGCTTATCCAGGGCCTTACCGAATTCATTCCAGTTTCCAGTTCTGGCCATTTAGTTATAACCAATTATTTACTGGGAATAAATGATGGCTTTATATATAGTGTTTTGTTAAATTTCGGAACCACTTTAGCGTTACTTGTATATTACAGAAAGAAAATTACAGAAATTATTGCTAGGTCATTTAGGGGTAAAGAGTGGTCCTTACTTATAAAGCTTGTAGTATCTACTATTCCGGCGGTTATTATAGGATTTACTTTTGCTACGCAAATAGAAAATTTAAATGTTATGCCGTGGGTTGTTATTGTCATGTTAGTAGTAGTAGGAATAATTATGATTAAATTTGGCCAAGCCAGACCAGATGCATCTGACGAGCCAATTGAAACGTCAGTTAATTACCGAACCGCTGTCAAGGTAGGCCTAGCGCAAGCAGTAGCTTTGATCCCTGGAACATCTAGGTCTGGCATAACAATATTAACCGGTCTGCAAAGTAAGTTAAGCGCATCAAAGGCTGCTGAATATAGTTTTTTGTTGGCTATACCAACAATTTTAGGTGCTAGTTTAAAGGTTTTCTTTTTTGATGGCGGACTAGATTTTGTTAAGTCAAATTTTGGAGTATTTTTGGTTGGCAACATAACTAGCTTTATTAGCGGTTTTCTTGCGGTCGCATTTTTAATTAGACTACTTTCTACCAGGGGCTTAAAAGACTTTGGTTGGTATAGAATTGGTTTGGCAACCGTTCTAGCAGTTTTATTACTTAGCGGTGTTATTTAGATTAATTTATTGCTATGATTGTTTACGAATAACTGAAAGGATACTATGGAACG
>DALYDK010000011.1:0-5913 GCA_031973215.1 Candidatus Saccharimonadota bacterium | reverse complement strand
AGATTAATTTATTGCTATGATTGTTTACGAATAACTGAAAGGATACTATGGAACGAACACTAGTAATATTTAAGCCAGATGCTGTAATGCGTGGAATTGTTGGTGAAATTATGACTAGATTTGAGAGAGCGGGCTTTAAAGTGGTGGGCATCAAAATGCTTCAACCAGATTATGATAAGCTTCATGGTCATTATGAAGGCATAGGAACTTTAAAAACTCGTAAAGGTACAGAAATCTTTGAAAGTCAGCTAAAAACAATGCAGATAGGGCCAGTAATTGCTATGGTTCTAGAGGGGGTAGAAGCTGTTGATTTTGTTCGAAAAATGGTCGGTGATACACAACCCAAAACAGCCGCTCCAGGGACCATAAGGGGAGATTATGCCCATTTGACCTATGGACAGGCAGCGTCAGCTGGTCTTGGTGTTACAAACTTGGTTCATGCATCTGCTACGGCCGAAGAAGCAGAAAAAGAAGTGGCACATTGGTTTTCGGATAGTGAGCTATTTAATTATGAAGCCGTTCATGAGGTATTCACTCAGCCAAAACCAAAAAAGAAATAAACATATCTCGGAAATTCTTAATTTATACAAAAAATACCCCAAATGAATTGGGGTATTTTTTTGGTGATCCGGGAGGGAATATAGCTTCACGCAGAGAAAACAATTGATTTTTAAGGTATGTTTTCTCTGGCTCTGCATATAATTCGCTGTATGCGAATTAGCGAACCGCCCTGGTGGCTCGAGATTTTATTATAAAATCCACCATCAAAAAAACCACCATAAAGGTGATTTTCTTGATGGTGATCCGGGAGGGAATCGAACCCCCAACACCCACCTTAGGACGGTGGTGTTCTATCCATTGAACTACCGGACCATAATAATGATTTTAACAGAGTGAGGTTCGATTAGGGAATCGACCCACCTTCGGCGGGCCCACGACTTCTGCTTTGAAATCAGAGCTTTCAAGTGAAGGTCGTCTTGCAACCAGCAGACTTGCTGGTTTCACCCCAACACCCACCTTAGGACGGTGGTGTTCTATCCATTGAACTACCGGACCATAATAATGATTTTAACAGAGTGCGGTTCGATTAGGGAATCGACCCACCTTCGGCGGGCCCGTCGCAACGGCTCTGAAAACAAGTTTTCAAGTGTTGACTCCCTTGCAGATTGCCGACTAGCAATCTTCACCCTAAAACCACCTAGAAAAGGCTACTGTTCTATCCACTACCACTACCGGACCAAACTGTTAACAGATATATTGTACTGCATTTTGAACAGTTTAGGTGTAAAATTAGATTAATTTAGTAAGAAAAAAATGGCTACAAAATATTTTACAGAACAATTTGACGACGAAGAGATGCTTTTACTGTTTAGAAAGCATCCTGTTGTTATGAGAAAAGCAATTGTTTTTGCGTCTATTGCTGCTTTGCTTGGCGTTCTGCCTTCGCTTGTTTGGCCGTATTTTAGTGTGTTTTTCATTGGTCTTGGGGCTGGCTTTGCGGTTGCTTTTGTAATTATGTTCTGGGCATGGATAGGTTGGCATTTTAGCGTTTATATAGTTACTAATCAGCGCTTAATTCAAATGAGCCAAAAGGGACTATGGAAGAGAAGCATGGTTGATATAGGCTTAGATAAAATACAAATTGTATCTTATGAAGTTAAGGGTTTGCAGGAATCTTTGCTAGGATTTGGTACAATAGTAATACAGACATATGTTGGAGAATTGGTTATCCATGAAGTAAACCATCCTCGCAAAATTCAAAAACATTTGTCGCATATATTAAGAGAACAAGGATTTACACAGGCCCAAGCTAATAACTTTCAGCCTGAGCAACAAGATGAGTAATAAAGATTCAAAGCCCAAAAAGGCAGGTCGTTTTTGGCGGCCAAGTTTCAATAAAAAAAAGAATAAAGATATAGCTTCTGAGCCTATTCCAAGAATAACAACTGAAAATATTCATGAACACAGAGAAGAGGTTCTAGGTGGTGCTAAGAAGTTTGTATACCCACTTAAGCATTCAAGACATAAAATTGTAATTATATCTGTCAGTATTTTTGTTGCTTTATTTGTTGGGTTTATGAGCTATATACTACTTAGTCTTTATAAATTTCAAGATACCAGCAAATTTACTTATCAGGTTACCAAAATTCTGCCACTACCAATAGCAAGGGTTGGCGGTTCGTTTGTATCTTATGAAGATTATTTGTTTGAACTTAGGCACTATATTCATTACTTTGAAAATCAGCAAGAACTAGATTTTAGTAGCCAATCTGGCCAAGACCAGCTAAAGGAACAGAAAAAAAGAGCTTTAGATCAAGTTATTAATGAAACTTATATTAAGAAAATTGCCAAAGAGAAAGGCATAACTGTATCTTCAGCTGAAATTGACAAGCAAATTGAACTGCTTCGTTCACAAAACCGCCTTGGTGGTGATAGCCAAGTGTTCGAAGATGTTTTAAGGGATTTTTGGGGTTGGACGATAAATGATTTTAGGCGAAGTATTAATAATGAGATTTTAAAGAACAAAGTGGTGCAAGCAATTGACCCTCAGGTCAGGGAAAGGGCAGACAAGGCCAAAGCAGAAATTAAAAACGGCAAAGATTTTGCCGCAGCCGCTAAGGAATATTCGGATGACGAGACAACAAAGGACAAGGGCGGGGAACTTGGTTTCCTGGTAAGTAAGAGCGATAGGAACATTCCTCCTCAAACTGCAGAAGTATTATTTAACTTAAAGCCAGGAGAAGTCTCGGAGGTTATTGACCTAGGTTATGGTTTAGAAATTATTAAAAATCTTGGCACAGAAGGCGATAAAGTAAAAGCGGCACGCATCTTTTTTGCCTATAAAGATCTTGATTCATACCTGAATGATTATAAAGATCAACAAAAAGCTCGAGTATACATAAAGGTAAACTAGATATAATTATTTGCCCTACAGGCAACATTTGTAGTAAGATTACATTTGTTAAAAATGTTAGGGGCTCGTGGTGTAGTGGCCTAACATGCCTCCCTGTCACGGAGGAGATCGCCGGTTCAAATCCGGTCGGGCCCGCCAAATTAAATATCCCAGCTTGCCTGGGGTTTTTAATTTGGGTAGATTTATATAATATTTGAACCGGCAGGGCCTGTCAGGGGCGCCGATCTAAGCAAGATTCGGGGCGCAGATATTTATATCGAGCACGTATCGCAGTGGTTTGTAATTAAGTGTTATTATTATTACTATCTTAATAGTATTGCCACCTTAGCTCAGTTGGCTAGAGCATCGCTTTCGTAAAGCGGGGGTCTGGGGTTCGAATCCCCAAGGTGGCTCCAATTTTATGCGGGTATCGTATAACGGCTATTATGTATCCTTCCCAAGGATGAAACGAGAGTTCGACTCTCTCTACCCGCACCAACCTAATATAGCCTTCAATAGCTTTCTATCTTCGATATCTATAGCCGTGAAACAAAAATGTTCAGATTGTGGTGTTATTGCTCAGAGGCTTGGTAGTTTTAATGATTTTTTTACTTGTTGACGGCCAAGTATCGCTGTAGTTTATCTAGGGACTGCTGAGAAATGTTAGCTATAGAGTCTAATTTGTATTTATTTGATACGGCTTCAGCATGTATTGTTTCAAAATATGAAAAGTATTGATCTAAACATTTTCTAAATAATTCTGAGTCCTGCAATGTATCTATCCATTCTGGTTCAGCTAATGATATTATTGCTGAACCCAAATTTTTTGGAGTTGGATAAAATGTTTTGCTTTTTTTGAAATAATTATAAAATTCTCCATCAGGCCAAATTCCGTAAATGCCATCATATATAATTGATTCAATTATATTCTTGGCTAGACTTTCATCCATTTTATTTTCATTGCTACATAAGCTATCCTGTAGCTCTAAGAAAGGATAGTCAGCAGGTGAGTTTATTGCTAGACGAATAGCGGCTTTTATTGGTAGAGAGGGGTCTTTGATAAGATGTTTTTCATGCATTAGTGACCATAATATTACTGACGCTACGCCGCGGCCCCTAACAATGTCTGATTCTTTGTTAGCATCATCAAGGATGGCATATATTTCTTCAATACAAAAGCCATCAAGTGGCTGTTCTGGGCTTAAGTACGATTCTGGGTTCAGTAACCAATCTTTGACATCTGTGTAAGATAAGCTATCTTCAGCTGAATTTATTTCTAAGTATTCTTCTGGGCCGTCAAACATCCATTCGTTTTGCTGTTCAGAAAGAGCGGATATTTTTGTTAAGTATTCACGCACTATAAACCTCCCTTTATCCTATTTTGTATCGCACAGAGTATGTTTAAGGTTCGTATTTTATAATTTTTATCAGCACCTTTGTGAAAATAAACGTTTCCAGTTTCTTGCATATACCGCATTCGGCGTTCCGACCCGTAATATGTATCACCATTATAAGCTCCAGGTACTTGGAAGTGTTGTTTAATGGCTGCTCCATTTTTGTATCTTGTAAGGCTATGGCCTATTTGTGTTTTTGATCCAATATCCGGATCTGCATAGATTTCCGCTTCACTGTATTCATATCTCTTGTCTAAACCACTATACAAACCTTCGCTAACAATAAATATCTCTTCAACAATAAATTGCTCATGTCTTGGTTTTGAAATACAGCTTGCTTTTGTATTAGCAGATATGAAAATCTGCGTACCCTCAGGGTCATCTGGGTTCAGTACCTCTATGCAGGCCAATCTCCCTAAAGGTTCGATTATCCCGACTTTGTTGTATACATATTCCTTTGCTAATTCAAATGTTTCGCCGATCATTCTAGATATTTTTTCTGTTGGTGGTATCTTGACGCTAGATACATATGGCATTACTAAATCTCCTCTTTATTTAGATTTGCACATAATAATATAATTTTATTAAAATGTCAATATTCTATATAACAATTCAATTAAATAAACTGTAATATTTGTAATAATATAACTGACAAAATTTGGTATTATATTATTTATGGAAGAGATACTTCAAAAACTTGGCTTAGCTAACAACGAAGCAAAGTTATATTTATATTTGCTTAAAAACCCTAACAAAACTGCTCATCAACTAGCGAAAGAGACAGGTATTCAAAGAACCAATATATACAGATTATTAGACAGGCTTACTGAATATCAGCTTATATCATCAGATGATAGTCCGGTGAAGTCATTTACTGCCTTGGCGCCACAGAATTTGCAAGTAATTCTAAATAATAAGCAAACTGAACTGAAACAAGTATCAGCTTCGCTTTCTGCATTAATGCCTGTTTTTCGCGCTCAGCATTCGCTTTCACTAGATAAACCTGGCGTTTTCCATATGGCAAACAGGGATGGTTTAGAACTGCTACTAAAAGACATGGCGCATTCAAGAACTGAGATTCTACTATTCGCCAGTGACGATGTACCTCTTGATCAAGAAACTCTAGCGAGTTTTCGTCAGCTAATTCACCAGCGTAATAAAAACGGAATCTTGACGCGAGCATTATTTCACAACGGGAATCGAAATGACGAAATTATCAAGAATTTTTCTGAAATGGGTATTATTGTACGCTTTCTAGGGAGTGTGCCGTTTAGGAGTGATGTTGCTATTTATGAAAATAACACTGCCTTTACTGTCTATGAGCCATCCTTGAATGTTACTGTACTAACAAATGTACATATTACTGGTGTTATGCGTTTACTTTTCGAGCAATTATGGGAAAAGGCAGAAAACGATAATAGCTATAAAATACGTTAATACACACTCTGTAAAGTTACATAAACTTTAGGAATAATTGGTTAATTTGTGAGAGTGCACCACATAGTCTTCTTAATAAATATTATTCAGCTATTAAGGAAATAAATTTTTCGGATCTCCTATTATTATTGTCGTAAAAATAGTAAAATACTTCTTATGGAACTTAAAAAATACTTACAGGATAGACCT
>DALYDK010000010.1:0-13801 GCA_031973215.1 Candidatus Saccharimonadota bacterium | reverse complement strand
TAGTGGTATGTCGTAAAATATCGACGCTCTCTTCGTTTAATAATCCGCTAAGAATTGATTTTTCTATAGCTGATTTATTTACACCCAACCCGCTAGTGGCATTACCCTGCGGGTCTAGGTCTACTAGTAGAACTTTTTTGTTGAATTTATCGGCCAAATATGAAGCTATGTTAATAGCTGTAGTGGTTTTGCCTACCCCGCCTTTTTGGTTGACTACTGATATTATTGTTCCCATTTTTGTATTTAAACCTTTTATATAAGATTAACACTTATTACGCTAAAGGTAAACAGCTGTCAAATTTCACTAGAAGCTTGTTCTTCTATAAGATATATCGCTTCCTCTGTATACAGTTACGCTCTGACCGTTGGTTTGTACATTTTGTGCAAACTGGAACTGTGTATTTCCTGCCGTGCCACCCGTCTGCACATAACCGGTCACCATAATAGTTCCCCTGTAATTTGCTGCTGTAAGGGGTATCGTACAAGTAGTTGCACTAGCACTTATATTACACATCCTTGTGGTTGCGCCATCGGTACCTGCAACTGGATAGCTCGCAGTAATAAACACAGTTGAGCCTGCAGGTACAGTAAAGGTAAACTTAAAGTCGGCGTTTTGACTGGTGCTAGAGTAATTAATGGCAGCTTTAAAGGTGTAGTAACTATTGGCGACCATTGGGAACGAAAGATCTGTATCGTTGGTGAATGTAGCGCTATTTGTTACAGTTTGGTTAGCTGTTTTTGTCTTAACAGTTTCCGGGATACACTCTTTCCATATCCCATTCTCATAGCATCTGAATTCACCATCGTTAGAGTTATAATAACTACCTCCGTTAACCCCAGTTGGATCACCAGCTGTATTCTTCGTATCTAGAACAAGCAGTGTGCCTGTACCGTCAGCTGTAGCCGAGCCAATTCTGACAATAGCGCCACTTGTATCTACATTAAAGAAGTCTGTGCCACTAGCATTTTTTATTGTCAGAGCTGTTGTAGAAGTTTGTCTTATTTCTAAACTTCCGTCGTTGGCGACTCTAAACACACTAGTGCTATTATCTTGCAAGGTTACAAGATCACCAGTTGCCCCCGTCTTATTAATAAAGATGCTTGAATTTGTGGTTGAATCCGACTGGGCCGTTCCAGATGCCAACCTTATATAGCCACAGGCGTCGCTATTAATTAAACATACATTACTTGAAAGTCGACCATCGTTGATAGTTCCGCTGCTAATGTTTGTTGCATTCATATTAGTAAGGTTTGCTCCAGATAGAGCAGGAATTTCACCTGAAGAATTTAATTGAATAAGCTGGCTAACTCCGTTAAATGAATTTCCGGCCAAAGTAACCGTACTGCTTAATCTAGCTGTGTCTAGCGTTCCGGAAGAGATATTACTAGCATTAATACTAGTTAAACTAGATGCGTTTAGAGCGGGCAGGAGACCACCGGCAGTAAGTTGAACTAGCTGGCTAGCGCCATTGAAGGTGTTGCCGGCTAGGGTAACAGTAGTACTTAGTCTGGCCGTGTCTAAGGTTCCAGATGAAATGTTAGATGCATTTAGGCTGGTTAGGTTTGCTCCAGATAATGCAGGTAAAGCGCCCGATCCGTTAAGCTGAACTAACTGGCTAGCACCGTTGAATGAGTTACCTAGTACGGTAACATTGCTAGAAAGTCTAGCATCGTCTAGTGTTCCAGAAGATATATTAGAAGCGTTAATGTTAGTTAGGTTAGAAGCATTAAGTGCGGGTAGATATCCTGAACCGTTTAGCTGTACTAATTGGTTAACGCCATTGAATGTATTACCTAGTGCAGTTATGTTACTAGATAATAATGAATCATCTACTTTACCGCTGCCATTTAGCTGAAGCAGCTGGCTAGCGCCATTGAAGGTGTTGCCCTGCAAGGTGACGTTTGCAGACAAACTAGTATCTTGTATAGATCCACCGCTAATCTGTGAGCCATCAATATTAGTAAGACCAGAGCCATCTCCAGTTATTGATCCGGCAATATTTAAGTCGCCACCAATAGCTAAGTCTCCGCCATTTTGCTGTAAGCGGAGGGTCGTGGTGCTTTCAATACTGCCATCAGAAATTGTTGTACTTCCTGCACCAATAACAACTCCACCCAAAAAGTATCCTTGGAAGAATCTGTTGGCTTGAGTAGAGTAATCTGTAGAAGTAGCGCCAATATTCTGAACATTATACTTTGTAACAGGTGCACTAGCATCATAACTAACTGCCGGGGATACTACCAAGTTGGTTGTACCGCCACCAGAAACTACTCTAGTGTAATAATCTTGACCCGAGTTATTGATGAATATAACATCGTTATTAGCAAAAACTGCTGTTGTTGTAATTACATTAGTTACATTTGTTCGTGGAGTTGGCTCGGTTGCAGAAACAGTGCCAGTAGCAGTTGCACCGGCCACTATACTATTATTGAAAGTACTAAGTCCGCTTACTGTAAGAGTGCCACTTGTTGAAACATTTCCACTTGCATCAACCTGGAAGGCGTCGGAGTTTCCAACTGTTAACAAACTGCTTGGAGTGCTATCGCCTATGCCCACATTACCGTTTGCCAAGACTGTCATTTTGGTTGTGCCGTTAGTTATAAAGTTAAGATTATTATTATCGTTTGTCCCCAAGTAAGCATCGGCACCAAAACTATTTCCGTTTTGAATAAATGCCTGGGCCGATCCGTTAGGACCAACTGCTCTAGTTGCTAGCACTGAGCTTCCTGCGTAAATGGTAGAGTTTGCAGCATTGGCTGTGTTTTGAGCCCACTGCAATTGAACGGTTCCAGCGTTAGCGCCATTGGTAACAGTTCCAACTACTTCGTATAGGTCATTAGTTGTATTTCCAGTGACCAAACCTGTCGAAACACCACAACCAAGGTTAGCAACCGAAACTGCTGCTTCATGGTCGGCAGTACTAACTTTACATGTCGCGCCAGTAGGGGCAGTAACAGCAAACTTAAAGTCGGGATTTACATTAGAGTTAGCCTGAAGCATAAACCTAAATGTCCAGGTCTCATTAGCTCCAACACTAAAGAACAGCTCGTCATCTGGCTGAAGCGTCGCCGTAGCGTTAACTGTACTATTTTGAACTTCATCTGCCAGTTTAACCTTGTTGATTATTGGGTTACCAAGGGCAGAGCCGCCAAGCGATGTCCAGGCCGTGCCGTTATAGCCCTCAAATACACTACCTGTCCAACGAATGGTTCCAGCGGTAGTGCTAGAAGAATTGCCTACCGTAACCCCGTTGGTAACTGACAAAGAACCACCAATATTAGTGTTGCCGTTGTTTGCTACTGTAAATTTGTCGCCACCGCTGTTTTGTAGCTGCAATAAGTCACCTGCGCCAAGCTGGGCAATTCTAAGTAAGCTATTTGCCGAATTGATGCTTTGAACTGAACTCGGAGCTAGCTGAGCAAGGCTACTAGCACTTATAGTACCGGAACCGTTTGTTAGGGTATCTGCCTGATTAGACCTAAGGGCAAATGGTACGGCAGTGACTTTCATTCTTGGGGCCATTTCACCGTCGCCGTTAATGTTCATTGTTAGCCACTGTTCTTGACTCCAGTCTATACCACTGAAAGGATTGGCGGAGCCTAGAGAAACAGATACATATCCGTTTTTCACTGCAACCGCTTGTGTTTCATTCCACTGAGAAGTAGGACCAGCAAAAGAATCATAAATTTTGAACTGAATGCTGTAATTTCCGTCTGGAACAAGCGCGCCTGTGTTGGTTAATATTCTTGCTTGAAAGTTAATGTTTGTGTTTGGTGCTGCACCAGCCTGCTCACGCGTATATATAGCTTGATACGCTAAAATCATAGATGACAAAACAACAAGAAGCAGGGTAAGAACCAATAGGTTCCCTTTCCCTGCTAAATTGGCAAGTAGCGCTAGGCGCTTAATGCAGCTTCTAATCATGTATTTTTGTTTTTTATTTTTGTTTGATCTGTTTATTTTTGTAGATCATTACTAGTGTACACCCGTAATCTGTTACAGCACAAGCATTTAAGTGGTAAAAATGAAGCATTTATGCACAAACCATTTAGTACTAGCCTTTTAGTACTAGTATTAAATTTGCATCTGTTAAGTCCTATGTTTATTGATATTTATGGCCAGATTGCAACGGATAAGAATGCTGTAGCATGCCTTTAAGAAGTTATCTTGTGTTTGCTAGGATGGTTAGTAGTTATTCCCCAGCCGGTATAAAGCTATGTCGTAAAATATTGCTGTATTTGCTTGGGCAATTGGTCTCAATCAATAGCTAGCGCCGAAAGATTAGTGCTAAATCAGTATTTAGGTATAATAAACAGCCCTTGGCTCTAAGACAATAACCTAAAGCACAAAAAAAGCCCGTAATAAAAACACACGACCTTATTTTTTATTTAAGTTACTGCGAGCAAGCTTAAATTTTTATGGTCGTGTGTTAAATTAGGTGGTTTTTATGTTTTTTTGTTTATTGAATGTTTTTGTTTTTGTAATTCTATTATCTAGCTTATGTTTTATTATTGCAAGTACTTTGTATAAAAAAAGTGCTCAGCTTATCCACACCCCTGTAATTATTTCAGGCCACGAGCTACCAGCCACCACCACCGCCGCCACCGCCGCCGCCGCCCGAAAATCCGCCTCCGCCAAATCCGCTACTGCCAGAACTGCTAGGAGCGGCAAAAGAGACACCTCCGGCATCGGCAAAGCTAGATATACCACCAAGCAGGACGCCCGTATTGAATGTAGACCAGTTACCTTGGTACCAATCTGGTGGCTGAGTGTAAATATCCTTAAAACTATTAGCCCAGTCTTTTTCGAGACCGAAAATTATGGCGTAAGGCAGTAACTTCTCGAATAACTTGATCTTAGTGGTATTCTGCTCGTAATTACCATACTCTTTTGCACCTTCTGGGCTTTGTAAATATTTCAACCTATCTGCTTCAGCAAGTTTTATGTACTCTTTAAGACCTAGTAAGTATTCTTTTGCCTCTGTTCCAAGCCCTGATTTTGCTGGCATTATGGCAGCAGCAATAATATTAAATACAATTAAACTGAATACCAAAGGAAAAAGCAGGGGCACTACTCCGTCTGGGAAGTTTAAAAAGCCGGCAAAAGAACAAATAATTACAAATAATATAAATAATAGGGCTAAAACTAGGCTGGGTTTTAAATATACGCTAAAAGCCGATTCTGGATTACTGGTAAAATATCCCTTTTCAAACAACTTTTTTGGCAATGCTTTAGACATTACAGCCACTTCTTTATAGGCTTTATCTTTAAGATCTGAAATATTTACCTGTTGACCGACAATAAAATTATCCCCAAAAAGCATTTTAAGCACCCCTGCGCTGCTTTCATCTTGTTGAGCGGGTATTTGGTTAAGAGTAATTAAATAGTCTTTATTGGACCCAAAATTAATGCCCAGGACCTTTTTGCTAGAACTGACCTCGCTTATAGTAATGACTTTTGAAACTGCTAAGTAGATGATTTGAGCGGTTATCCCCTTCTGGGAAAGTGATTCACTCAATAATACTTGCGATTCTAACACGCTAAGAGGCATATAGGGAGTGTACTGAGGAATTATTACCCCCTTTCCCTTTGCATCTCTGCCTTTGCGCGCCCATTGAACCACCAACAATACTAAAAAGCTCAAAATAATTAGGGGAGCCAGTATAAATGGTAAAACTTTTTGAGCTTTAGCTTTAAATAAAGCAAACGAATCAATTTTGAATGAATTTGGCTTAAAACCGATAGCAAAAGATACGTTTTCTCCAGCATTTAGAGGCTTGGTGCTATTAACCAAAATTGTGCCATTTTGGTTTGTGATTGTGCAAGCTTTATTTGACTGTCCGTAAAATCCGCTAAAACATTCAAGTTGATTATTGAACGAATTTTGTAGGTCATTTGCAACAGAAATTTTGGCGCTCAAAGCTGCAATTGGTTGCTGCCACTGAGTTCCATTTATGTTCCAAAAAAGCTCTTGGTAGCCATCATAATTAGCAATGACATTGTTCATTTTGTAGCTAATTTTGTAGGTATTTTTGCCATTAACAAACTTATTGGCATCACCAATTTTTAGCACTAAATTGTTGTTTTGCTTGTATGTAGAATAGCTTGTTGAGCCGGTGGTTTCGTTCACTACTTGGTTGATTTTTAGGTTTAAATTTAGATCTTTGTATTCCATGGGTAGTGCTCGCAAGATTCCATGGTTGGTGTTTATGTTTTCAAAGTCAGCAGTAATTAGTTCAGTCACCGCAAGTTCTGAAATACCTTTACTATTTTTGCTTAAGTAATAGTCCGATGAAAAAGAGGAAATTGTAAAGTCCTGCAGGCTTTGACCGAATATATTTCCTGTTGTAGTTGTAACAATTGCAACAAAAATAACCAATAAAATAGACAATCTACGCAGCGTTTTCATAATAGAAGTATACTCCTAATTTATAAAAATACTGCCAAGAAAATGAATAAAATTATCTCTTGCTTAAGCCTATGCGAAGCTCTTTGTTGTTAATTTTAACTACCACTTCATAGGCCGGTTGTATGTCATTTTTAAACTCAGCCAGCGCCTCACTGCATATTGTTTTTTCATGAGTTTTAATGGCCTCAGCTAGTTCTTTGTCTGTAGTATTTAGGTCAACAAAAATTCTATCACTTATTTCAAGGCCAGCCTTTTTACGAGCTTCTTGAACTTGGCGGATAACATCACGCGATAGGCCCTCTAAGCTTAATTCTTTTGTAATTTTAGTGTTTAGCTTAATCGAATTATTGTTACCCTCTTTAATGCTAACAGCCTTTATATTTAGCTCCTCAATTAATATAGTTTCATATTCATTTAGTTCGTTTTTTGGTATTTGTGAGTCAATGACTACGTCTGCTTTTAAGAGCGGTTGACGAACTTTTATACCAGCCTCTGCTCTTTGCGACAAACCTTCGGTAATTAATTCTCTTACTACTGCCATATTATTAATAGCTAGTTCATTTATGTGACCATTAGCTGGCCAATCAAGTAAATGTACAGATTCACCAGCGGTTAGTTTTTGGTACAATTCTTCCGAAAGAAACGGAGTGAATGGAGCCAAAATTACTGATAGTCGGACCAAAATAAAGTGTAAAGTTCGATATGCATCACTCTTATCGGTGTCGTTATCGCTTTTCCAGAACCTTTTTCGGCTTCTTCTTACAAACCAGTTACTGGCATCGTCTATAAATGGCATTACTGGCTTTAGAGCGTTTGGTAGATCATATCTTTGCATATTTTTGTCTACCTCTTTTTGTAGCTGATGCAACCTAGAAACAATCCAAATATCTAATACACTGTTTAGTTCGTTACTTGGATCGGCGGTTTTTCCATCCCATTCCCATCCGTCAACCTCTGCATACATGGTGAAAAAGTCATACATATTCCAGATCATACCCAGCTTTCTGGCTACATCTGCGACATCTTTGTCAGACAGTGCAAAATCTTCTCCGTTTAAGAGCGGAGAGCCTAGCATAAGAATCCTAAAGCTATCGGCGCTATATCTGTCCATTAGTTCAATTGGGTCTGTATAGTTTTTGAGTTTTTTGCTCATTTTTTTACCGTCAGCCGCATTAATAAAACCTGTACAAATTAGGTTTTTAAACGGTGATTGCCCGAATAACCCAACATTTACCGCAGTTAGCGCATAGAACCAACCCCTGGTCTGATCTATAGCCTCTATAATGAAATCTGCCGGAAAACTTGATTCAAATTTTTTAACATTTTCAAAGGGATAGTGAAATTGAGCAAATGGCATACTGCCACTTTCGAACCAACAGTCTATAACTTTACCTATATGATGCAACTTTACTCCGTCGACTTCGAAAGACACATCCATGACATTTGGCAAATGATAATCGTCTAGTGCTTTTCCTGTTAATTCTTTAAATTCTTCGTAGCTACCTATCACCTTGATAACTTCAGTGCCGTCCGGCCTTTGACCCTTCCAAACGGGCAAAGGAGTCGCCCAGTATCTATCACGGCTTAAATTCCAGTCTGGTGCTGATTCTATGATGTTAGCAAACCTACCGTCCCTGAGAACCTGTGGGGTCCAGCTAGTTTTTTTGTTGGCTGCTTGCATTTCATTTTTCTGCTCTTGTATGTCCATAAACCAGCTTGGGTGGGCTCGGTACATAAGTTTTGTACCGCATCTATGACAGTGCGGGTAGTCGTGCTGAATGTATTCAACTTTCATTGCAACGCCTTCGGCAACCAAAGTTTTAGCTATTTCTTTATTTACCTCCCAGATGTTTTTTTCTTGCCAACGGCCACTAGTGTAATTGCCGTTTTCGTCAACAATAGATACCACTGGTATACCGTGTTTTTTACACAATTCATAGTCCTCTTCACCGTAAGCAGGAGCCTCGTGTACTATGCCAGTACCATCTTCTGCGGTCACAAAATCTGCAGCCAAAACCACATGTGCATTTGGACCATGATTTTCAAACAACGGATGGTACTTTTTGCCAACCAATTCTTTGCCTTTTACAGTTCTGATAACCTTATATTCTAATGCCTGCTTTTTTTCGTTTCTGAACACTTTTTCTAGTGCTTCCGATGCTACAAAAACCTCTTTATCTTCGAATTTTACTAGACTGTATTCTAGATCTTTATTTACTGCAATGGCGACATTGGCCGGCAAAGTCCAAGGAGTGGTTGTCCAGGCCATTAAATATTGGTTAGAGTTTTCTAGTTTAAAATAAACAAAAACACTCGGGTCTGTATCAACCTGATAGCTGTTTTCCATGGCAACTTCGCTTTTTGATATTGGAGTAGCGTCTTTGGTGCAATAAACTAATATTTTTTCACCTTCGTATATTTTTCCCTTTTCGTAAAGAGTTTTGAATGCCCACCAAACACTTTCCATGTATTCGTTGTCCATTGTTTTGTAGGCACCCTTAAACTCTACCCAGCGACCAATTCTGTCTATAGAATCTTCCCATTCGGTCCCGGTTTGAACCATAGCTGCCCTACAAGCTCTAACATATTCGGGTATAGATATTTTTACGCCAATTTCTTTTTTATTTGATATACCTAGTTGCTTTTCTACAAAAACTTCTGCAGGTAGACCATGACAATCCCAGCCCCAACGGCGCTCTACATGCTTACCTTTCATGGTTTGGTAGCGTGCAACTGCATCTTTAACGGAAGATATAAGCAGGTGCCCGTGATGCGGAGTACCTGTTAGAAATGGAGGGCCATCATAAAAAACCCAGGAATTATTTACAGGTCTTTGCTCTACTGATTTTTCGAATATTTTATTCTTTTTCCAGAAAGATAATATATCTTTTTCGTATTCTATTGCTCTTCTTCGGGTGCCCTTTTGGTACTTCACAGCTAATTATTTCCTTTTTAAATTAATAATTAAAAAATCCACTAGTTCTTTTCGGATCCCGCTTAAATAAAAGTGCGGAAGGTACCATCCGAATAACCAGTGGTTACTTAATTACAACTGCTAACGCGAGTTTCTGTTGCGCAAGGTTCTACTTTAGATTAATCTATTTCTTCCTTGTACTTCGTGGCTGATGACCACTCATCCGCTGGTTAAAGCGAAGCGTATCTGTCAAATTGTCAAAAACTATTATACCACCGTTATTTTATTACATCACTACACTTTTTACATATCTTTAACAAAAAGCCTGTATTTTCAAACCATTTGATTAATAAAATGCACACCTGTTTATTTTATTTAAGTGAAAATCTTTTCTTTAACAGATCTTCGTGGTCAATATGGCGAGTTGTAATATAAGTTACGAACTTAGAGATGCCAAGGGTTTCTGTCACAAAAGCAACCTCATTTTTACACTCATAAGGAATTATCCAGATACTTTGCTGTAATGGCTGAAAACCCAATTGTCTTAATTTTCTTGTAAATTGTGCTCTATTTTTATTTTTAAGCGCTGGGATGTCAAAGAATACTAGCCTCCAACTATTGTCCCACTTATTAGTATGATCGATTACCAGTCCATTATATTCGGCTTTTTTTAAACGTTTTTTACCTTTTTTGCTTATTTCAATTCCATGCTGGTAATGTTCAGTTATTAAACTTTCTCTTAATGCATATACTAGACACCTTCGAATTTCCCTCTCCTTTGAGCGTTCATCAAGATTTTTAAGAAATTTTTTTGTCGCTGGATCTAGGTATTTTATGATATTGGGCGCAATTAAAGCCATAGAAATACCACCAGTTATTACTGCTGCCTTTAGTATCCCGTCAACTATAGCACTTGTTGTATCATTTTTTGCCATATATAAATTATACACCTGTGCATTTTATTTAGCGAAATTCGCATTTTTATAACTGTTAATATTTATTTAGTTGAGTCATTTCAAATTTTTGTGTGGATATATTGCACAGGTGTATATTTTATTTATGTATGGTTGTTGGTTTTTAACAGCTCTTATGCCAAGAGATATAAGCACTCCGGCGCTTTGTTAAACTTTAGCGTATAAAGTTGAAGCAACCTATTCAACTACAAAGTAGTCGAACTGGTATGTTTGGTTAGCTTGTGGAGCATCTTTCAGGTTAATTAAGAACTTGCCAGTTTCGGCAGACCTAAAGAATCTTATTTCTGAAGTTTTTTCATTGCCAGCTGTTAGTACCACTTTAGGTGTTTTAGTGAATTGTTTGTCGAAATTAACCTCTACTAATGTGCCTGTGGCAGTATTGGCGCCGGCTACTATGGTTATTGTTCCGCTGGTGTCGTTGCCTTCTATAGTAACTTGAGGGGCTGGTATGTTGTTTTGGGTGTCTTCTGTACCTGCTGCTGTACCAGCTGTTGCTACTGGGGCGTTACCGGCAGTTATTATATGGCCATTTATAGTTATGTTAGCTACGGTTACATTTTGGACGGTGAGGTTGCCAGCTATTACTACATCGTCTGTTACGGTTAGGCTCTTCATAGTAACTGGGCCGGTGACATTAAGGTTGCCTACTACATTTAGGTTGCCTTGTATGGTGCCACCATTAGTAAGATCTAGGATGTTGTTAGAGGCTGGTTGGATGGAGTTTTCTAGGCTGCTCAAGCGGCTTTGGGCGTCTGTTATCATGGCTTGTTGTTCTTGGACTGCGCCGATGAGAGGAGTGACCATACTTCCATAATCTAACTGTAGGTAGCCATCGCTTCCTATGGTGACAAATTCAGGTAGGACACTTTGAACATTCTGAGCAATTAGACCAAGCCGTTGCGTACCGGTAGGATCATTTTTCCACTTATAGTATGTTGGTTGGAGTTGCATAATTTTAGCCAAGTTACCAGTAGCATTGCCATCAATGTTTTTTAGGCGAGAATCTGATGTACAAGAAGTGGCACCTAATCCATTACCAATAGTACATGAATTTGCTCCAGCAATTGTTAGAAATGCGCCTGTACTACTATCGTCTATTTTCACCCTCGCATATGAGCCTCCACTAGCTGGATAGTTCCAAAATTGTAGTGAGTTGCCATATCCACCAGTCATATTGTAAATTGCCCACTCGTTCGCCGCGCCACCTGTTTTGGTTGGGTTAAAGAAAGTAATTGAACCACCAACATCCGTTCCTTTGCTAACCCAAATTCTACCATCTTCAATTTCTAGTCGTTGGCCCGTAGTATTGACTTTTAGTGAGAAGTTGCCGGCAGTATTTTGTATTTTTAGAGCACTGTCATGGTCAACGGTTATAGCAACTTGACCTGCGAGCGATGAGCCAGTTTCAACAACCAAGCCGCTTAATTGATTTCTGTCCATAGTCATAGCCCTGTCACTACTTCCAGATGCAGAAACTGCCACAAACCTGTTATTGGCATAAGTTACACCTTGCCAGCTGTTGTCAGCAGGTGTCTGCTTCAACTGCCATAAGATGCCATTTGTGCTAGTCATGACACGGTTGCCAGTCCCAGAAGCTGCAATTGCAACAAAAAGACCGTCGCCGTAGGTTATATCACTCCAGTTATAGTCTGCGGCAGATGTCCTTGTGTTCCAGGTTATGCCGTCAGGGCTAGTCATGACACGGTTGCCGGTGCCGGTACTTGCAATTGCAACAAATAAGCCATTGCCATAAACAACATCAAGCCAGTCATTATTTGCAGGTGTGGTACGGGCAGTCCAGGTGATGCCATCTGTACTAGTCATGACGCGGTTTCCGGTGCCACTCCATGCCACTGCGACAAATAAGCCGTTACCGTAGGTGACACCGTTCCACCAGTAGTCATTAGCCGAAGTTCTTATCGTCCAGTTAATGCCGTCTGTACTTGTCATAACATGCTGTGTTCCACCATCCGATGAAACCGCAACAAAAGTTCCGTTGCCATAGGTTACATCTGTCCACCTATTAGTGCCAGTTGCACCTGAAGTAGTACGAGAAGTCCAGGTAATACCGTCGGGGCTGGTCATGACACGGTTACCAGCCGTATTATTACCTACTGATGAATTAACACCTAAAGCAACCGCGACGAAGAGGCCATTGCCGTAAGTGACACCATACCAAGCATGGTTAGCTGCGCCAGTACGAGAAGTCCAGGTAATGCCGTCGGGGCTGGTCATGACATTGTCGCCAGAACCATCTACATTTACTGCTACATATGTACCGTTACCATATGCAACTGAGGTATAAAATCGGTTTGAAGCCGGAGTAGTACGCCCTACCCATTTATCTACAATAGCACCGTTAGAAGTTGCGGTATCATCTATTCTTAACACACCATTAATTTTTGAGTTACCATTGACAATTAACGAATCAGCTCTGCTAAAGTCAGCTGTCATGACGAGGTTGCTGGAGCCGCTCCAAGCAACAGCAACAAAACGACCGTTTCCATATGTAACCGATGTCCAATTATCCGATACAGATTCAGCTACGAATGACCAATCTACACCGTTAAGACTGGTCATGGTATTTTTTCCAGAGGAACCATAATCACCGACTGCTACGAATATGCCATTGCCATAACTAATTGAGCGCCAGTTGGTATTTGTATTAGCTATTGCTGGAACTTCAGACCAATCAATACCGTTCTGGGAAAGCATAATTTTGTTATTTGAAGATACGGCGACGAACTTATTATTACCGTAGGTAACTGACTGCCAGCTATAGTCAAGAGAAGCCGTAGATCTCGATGTCCAAGTTATACCATCTGGACTGGTCATTACGCGATTGTTGGTACCGCTCCAAGCAACAGCAACAAATAGACCGTTACCATAAGTAACAGATTGCCAAGTATTGTCCGCAGCAGATGTTCGAGATGTCCAAGTAATACCATCTGGGCTAGTCATGACCCGATTGCCTGACCCACTCTGTGATACAGCAACAAATAGACCGTTACCATAAGTAACAGAAACCCATGGATTGCTGGCAGCGGCTGTTCGAGTTGTCCAGGTTATGCCATCTGGGCTAGTCATGACCCGACTTAATCCAAACGAAGCTGAGCCTACTACAACAAATTGACCATTCCCATATGTAACCGAGTACCAGTAGTTGCTACTTGAGGCTGTTCGAGTTGTCCAGGTTATGCCATCTGGGCTAGTCATGACACTGTTACTAATACCATCATTTGCAACAGCTACAAATGTATTATTCCCATAGGCAACTGATTGCCAATCATTATTTGCTGAACTTGCTCTTGTAGTCCAGTTGTAATCTGGTGTTGTATTGTAGCCATTTACAGCCAGAGACCTGTTGGTTGTGTCAAAGTTGAACCCAGTTACCCCACTGGTATTCTGCACCTGAAAGGCGGTGGTTGAGTCTACTGTGTTCTTTAGTGTTGTAGCGCCTGTGTTGCCTACTGTTAGCACATTGCTAGCGCCTTTTTGTAGGG
>DALYDK010000009.1:0-23081 GCA_031973215.1 Candidatus Saccharimonadota bacterium | reverse complement strand
AAAGCCGGTTATTACAAACAAAAAAACAGGCACTACAAAGAGAGCCTGTATGTTATGCAGCAGTGATCGCTTTTTGATTACAGCAAAAAGTCTATTGGGTTTTTTATTTGAGAATAATCTCATTTTATATTTTTGTTGTTTTGGAAGTTTTTGTTTAGCTATTTTTATTTTTTTATAGCTATATATATTTTAAACCTATGTAACAGATATGCAAATCTGATAAACAATAAAAAATTGTTCGGTTAAATTTATGATATTTATTTAAATATACGAAAATATACATTGTATTAATTACAATATATACTTAGCTTTTAAGATTAGCTTAGATTTCAATATCTATCTATTATTCTAATAATTAGATAAGAGTTATGTTGTAATTATTGCTACTTAGTGTTATGCATAATGTATATACTGTGGATAACTATTCAAGAAAGTACACTAATTTATAAACAAATACGCCAATTAATAGCCATTATCTGCAAAATATGAAACTTCATTAATTAGGGGCATTCCACTGCTGGCTTGCCAAGATTGTAGTATTGAACCTTCGTTACTAATTGCTAATACCATTGGGTACATCATAATATCGTACAAAGAGGCCATAGCAGAACCATCACGGGTATTAACATCTAGTAGTTCTAAAGAACGGCCTGTTCTATGCTCAAACTCTCGTTCAAACTCTAGGACCTGCCTTTCGTGTTCGCTGTTGCTTCTGTATATTACTGATACTCGCATAATAACTTAATATAACAGACTCGGTTCGCTTTGAATATACGAACCGAGTCTTTTGCTGCTAAAAGGAGCTGGGGTAGTTATTTTAGCTACAGCCAGTAGTTGAGCCACAGCTAGTACAGACAAAGCAGCTTCCTGCTCTTTGAGTCTGATTACCACAGTTATAGCACAAAGGTGCCGTATCGTCCTTAGCCACCTTTGCTGGCTGAGGTTGTGATTGTTCCAACTTTGTTTCAGCCTTTTCGGCAAAATCTTGTGAGCTTTCAGTTGCCGCAACGACTGGATCTTCTAGAAGTGTTGTCTGATTTTCTAAAGGCATGTCATCTATGCTGGCAAGCCCAAGTTCTAAACGATCATCGAAGGATAAATAATCTAGCGCTAACCTTCTAAATATATAATCGGTAATAGATGTAGCTGTTCGAATTTCTGGATCGTCGGTTATGCCGCTAGGCGCAAATGCTCTGCTCATCATTGTTTTAACATAACTTTTTAGAGGTACGCCGTATTGCAGACCGTGACTAACAGAGATTGCAAAAGAGTCCATTAAGCCAGACAATGTTGAACCCTGTTTAGCAACATGAATGAACAGTTCACCGGGTGTTCCGTCCTCGTATTCACCTACTGTAAAGAAGCCTTTTGCATCTGATACATGGAATTCGTAGGTATGGCTAGTTCGCCTTTTTGGTAGTTCGCGCTTAATGGCTCCTTTTACTACAAAAGATTCTGCCTGAGGCGCTGCGTTGGCTTGAGCCCCAGTCTTTTCGTCTTCGGCTCCATCTTTTTTAGCCATAGATAGTGGCTGAGCAACTTTACAGTTATCCCGGTAAATAGCTACAGCTTTTAAGCCCATTTTCCATGAATCTATGTGCAGCTGTTCTATGTCTTCTACACTAGCGCTTTCTGGCATATTGACTGTTTTTGAAATAGCTCCGGAAAGAAACGGCTGAACAGCAGCCATCATTTTGACATGTCCCAAGTAGTGAATAGAATTATCACCCATTGAACAAGCAAATACAGAAAGATGCTCTGGTTTTAGGTTTGGTGCGCCAATGATTGTTTTTTCGTCGTCTATGTATTTAACGATGTCTTCTGTTTCTGTCTTGGTGTAGCCAAGTTGCCTTAGCGCACGAGGCACTGTCTGGTTAACGATACTCATAGTTCCGCCACCAACAAGCCTCTTGATTTTAACCAAACCAAGATCAGGCTCAATACCGGTAGTGTCACAGTCCATCATTAGGCCAATTGTTCCCGTTGGGGCTAAAACTGAAGCCTGGCTGTTTCTGACGCCGTATTCTTCACCTAGCTCAATAGCCTCATCCCAAGCAGTTGCAGCTGAACTTAGTAAATCTTCAGATACTAGTCCTGCGTCGATATTATCAACTTCTTTTCGGTGCATTTTAAGTACATTTATCATTGAGTCTCTGTCTTTTAAGAACCCAGCAAAAGGACCTACTCTACGGGCTAGCTTGGCACTTGTTGCGTAAGCATGTCCAGTCATTAGGGCGGTGATAGCTGCAGCCTGAGCCCTGCCTTCTTCTGAGTCATAAGGCAAACCTTGGGCCATTAATAGGGCACCCAAATTAGCGTAGCCAAGGCCAAGTTCTCTGTAGGCTCGAGCATTTTTGGTGATTGATTCAGTTGGGTAGCTTGAATAGCCAACTAGAATTTCCTGAGCCGTAAATATCACCTCTACCGTATGCTTGAAGGCTTCGACATCAAAAGTGTTGTCGCTATTTAAGTATTTAAGTAGATTAATAGATGCAAGGTTACAGGCAGAATTGTCTAGGTGCATATATTCACTACATGGGTTGGAACCGTTAATGCGACCTGCGTTTGGAGTGGTGTGCCATTTGTTAATGGTAGTATCGAACTGCATTCCAGGATCGGCACATTCCCAGGTAGCTTCTGCGAACTGCCTAAATAACTCTCGGGCTTTAACGGTCTTTACAACTTCACCATTTTTAATGGCTTTTAAATCCCAATCGGCGTCGTCAACTACTGCTTGCATAAATTCATCTGTCACACGCATAGAGTTATTAGCATTTTGGTACTGAACGCTAAAGTTATCTTTACCGTCTAGACTCATATCGAATCCCGCCTCTTGAAGTACCCGCGCTTTTCGTTCTTCTATGGCTTTACACCAAATAAATTCTTCTATATCTGGATGGTCTGAATTCAATATAACCATTTTTGCAGCTCTACGAGTTTTACCGCCACTCTTAATTGTGCCGGCACTAGCATCGGCGCCGCGCATAAAGCTAACAGGGCCACTCGCCTTGCCGCCACTAGCACTTAAGCGCTCTTGGCTTGACCTAATTTTTGATAAGTTTACCCCTGCGCCGGACCCGCCTTTGAACACCATGCCTTCTTCTACATACCAATTTAAAATAGAT
Source organism: Candidatus Saccharimonadota bacterium (assembly GCA_031973215.1). Lineage (GTDB taxonomy): Bacteria > Patescibacteriota > Saccharimonadia > Saccharimonadales > CAIOMD01 > DALYDK01. The sequence goes on along the minus strand of DALYDK010000009.1, from coordinate 19,956 downwards.
TTCATAGTGTCTTCTACGCCTAGAATAAAACAGGCACTAGCTTGCTGGGCACGGCTAGGTACGCCAATATTAAACCAAACCGGGCTGTTAAAGGCAGCTCTTTGAGTAGCAAGTATATATTTAAGCTCCTGACGAAAGTTTTCGGCCTCTTTTTTGCCGCTAAAATAGCCTTCTTCTAGGCCTTCTTTGGTAATAGTGTCAACTATTCTGTCAATTGTATCTTTTAAAGAAGATTCTCTGTCTTCCGTGCCTGGCGTACCAGCAAAATATTTTTGAGCAACAATATTAATTGCATTAAGAGACCAACCTTTTGGAAACTCAACGGCTTTTTGCTCGAATACCGGCTTACCGGTCATTGGGTTCATAATTACAGAATCTGTAGTGACCCAATCTAGCTCAGAGTAGCCTTCGGCTCCCTCGTCTGTAAACAGTCTTCTTAGACCTAATGATGTTGTTTGTGACATTTATTACCCCTTTTTGTGAATTTAGTTATTGTTTTTCACTAAAAGGGATTGGCATTTTGCTAGAGTCTCTCGTGTTCTAGCTGTTTTTGTTTTTTGAACGAAGCTTTTCTAAAACTTTTTCAAATTCATTAACATCTTTAAACCTCTGGTATACACTGGCAAATCTTACATATGCCACTTCAGATAACTCGGCTAAGCCGTTTAGTATTAAATCGCCTATTTCGGCAGACTCAATTTCTGCTTCGCCCCTGCTATATAGTTTGTTCTCTATATTAGACACTAACGATTCAAGCTGTAAGCTAGTTACCGGTGTTTTACCACAGGCTCTATGTAGTCCAGCCATTAATTTATCCCGATCGTATAGTTGCCTGACGCCATCTCTTTTGATGACAATTAATTGTGGCCGTTCGAGCCTTTCGTAGGTAGTGAATCTAGCTTTGCACTGCACACACTCACGGCGCCTTCTGGTCGATTGACCTTCTGCTACATCCCTTGACTCGATTACTTTAGTATCAGGGTTTTGACACTGGTTACACTTCACTTGCTGTTCCCTTCTAATGTACCATCACTACATATAGTGTGAATGATTATATTGTAAGCACTTTATATAGCGTTTGCAAGCATTTTCCGTAGTATTTTTCACTCTGCCATATAAGGCTAGTTTTATCTGTTAATCGTCGTCTTCGTCTTGGTCTTTTTTCTTGCGCATTGTAAGTCTACGCAAAAATGATGGTTTATCAAACTTAGTATCTTCATGCTTGTCTGAATCGAATGTCCATATATTTTGAGCAGGAGCTTCATCTTTTAATTCGCCTATATCGCCCAATTTATCTTTGGAATCTTCTTTATCTAGGCCTAGATCTACCTTTTGAATTTCTTCTTCTTTGAGAGGTTTTTCTTCTGTTACGGCCTCTGCCTTTACTTCTTCTTTGACTTCTTCGTCCTTATTTTTTGTATCTTCTTCCTTATTGACTTTTTTGTCGTCACCTTCTTCTTCGTCATCATCATAGCTAAATGAAGACTTAACCTCTTCTGTATCGTCGGTCAAATCTGCGACAGTTAAGCTAGGCTCAGACTTTGGTGCTTCTTTTTGCCTAGCAAAATAAGCTACATCAAAGCCAGTTGCCACTACTGTAACAATTATTTCGCCCTCTAGTTCTGGGTTGATAGCAGCGCCAAAAATAATATTGGCGTCTGGGTCAGCTGCGGCAGTTATTGTTTCGGCGGCGGCATTAATTTCGTTCATGGTCATATCAGAGCCACCAATAACATTGAACAAAATACCCCTTGCTCCATCTATTGAAACTTCAAGTAAAGGCGATTCAATAGCCTGATGAGCGGCCTCTACAGCCCTGTCGTCGCCACCAGCTCGGCCAATTCCCATTAATGCAGAACCGGCATTTTGCATTACGGCCTTAACATCTGCAAAGTCTAGGTTAATTAGGCCATGTACTGTTATAAGATCAGAAATGCCCTGGACGCCTTGCCTTAGGACGTCGTCTGCTACTTTAAAAGCCTCTAGTAAAGGTGTTTTTCTATCAATAGTCTGCAGTAGACGGTCATTAGGTATGGTAATAAGCGTATCTACATTATCTTTTAACTTTTCTATAGCGTATTCAGAATTACGACGCCTCTTTTCGCCCTCGAAAGCGAAAGGTTTGGTTGCAAAACCAACTACTAGGGCTCCAGCCTCTTTAGCTGCCTTAGCTACTACGTAACCTGCACCACTACCAGTTCCACCACCAGCACCAATAGTTACAAAGACCATATCGGCACCTTCAGCCATCTTTTTAATATCTTCCATAGAAGATTCTGCGGCTGTTTCGCCAACTCCAGGATCGGCACCAGCACCAAGACCTTTGGTCATGTCACCGCCAATATGAAGCTTAACATCTGCTTTTGAATGATGCAGAGCTTGGGCATCTGTATTAATTGCTACGAACTCGACGCCTTTTACTCCTGCGTCTACCATTCTATTTATTGCGGCACCGCCGGCACCGCCAACACCCAACACTTTAATGCGGGCAAAAGTTTCAATAGGAGGTTTTACTTGAGGCATTGTTTCTCCTGGTTTATACCTGTTTAAATACTTATTTTATACAGCCATTATATCGTACATATTAAAAAAGTGCTCATATTTTTTGCAGACTAATACACAGTATAAAATTAATATTCAATAATATTTATTACGAAAATATTTTTTTAATTTTATTGAACAGGCCGGCTCCATCACTTGCCATACCCATAATTCCGCCCTGAGTCGGGTTGTCTGAAAGCAACATATCTAACATCATTAGACCTACCCCAGTGGCATATTCAGGAGCATTAACTGTGTCGATGAATCCACCTGTATTTTGAATGACTCCGGTTTTTGCTGGCAGTTGCAGGGCATCTTTAAAGTATTCAGCTATTCCTGGCATATTTGCCATGCCGCCAACAATAACTACGCCGCCAGGCAACTTTCGGCTTTTTCCAATTTTTTTGAATTCTCGTTCTATTTGTTCTAATAATTCATCTACCCGCGCTTCTACGACCATTCGGACAGTTTTTTCGCTAAATGAGTGTCTTTTACCACCATGCTCTACGCTAACCTCTTCTGGCGGTTCTATTGTGTCATCTAAGGTTGCATGGGCTTTTTTAACGGCTTCGGCAATATCTAGATCGGTTTTTAGGCCTATTGCTAGGTCATTAGTTAGGTTCTGGCTGCCAATTGGTATGACAGACACATATTCAACTTCGCCCTCTTCTATAACCACTATGTTGCTAGTGCCGGCCCCAATATCTATAACGGCTACTCCTGACTCTTTTTGCTTACGGTCTAAAACGGCTTCGGCGGCGGCTAGGCTAGATACGGTGTGGTTGTGAATTGCTACTTGTGCTTTCTCTAAAGCAGAATCAAGATTCCTAAGAAGCGGAATTCCAGCGGTAACAACTACGGTGTCAACCTCTAGCCTGACACCCTGCATTCCGACAGGATCTTTAATGTTGTCTTGGCCATCAATTTTATAGTTTTTGGCAAATACTTGAATTATTTCTCTGTTAGCGGGTAAGTTTATAACTGTTGCGGCTTCTTCTACCCTTGATCTATCATCATCTGTAATTTTTCTAGATGGACTACTGATTGCCACAACTCCGTGGGATGGCAAGCTGCTGACATGTGCTCCATTTACATTTATTGTGGCGCCAGCTACCCTTACGCCGGCCATTCTTTCAGCTTCGGCAATAGATTCAGCTACAGAAGTTGAAACCTCATCTAAATGAATAACTGTTCCTTTGCGCATGCCTGTATTTACAGATGTTCCTACGCCTATGACTGATATTTTTGTTTCTAAGTCGGTATGTTCCATCATGCCTATTACACACCGGACGCTACTGGTGCCAATGTCAAGACCGACAAAATAAGGTGCTTTTTGCATGGCATTAGTATAACGCTTGTGTTAGGCTTAGCGCAAGAAATTATCTGGTGAGAATTTCGCAACTATCTTCTGTAATTAAAATTGTATCTTCAAAATGAGCAGCTAAACTACCATCTTCGGTTCTAATAGTCCAGCCATCGCTATCTGTTGATATATTATGAGAACCTAGCGTCGTCATTGGTTCAATAGCTATTGTCATCCCAGCTCTTAATATGGGACCTTGGCCAGGCGAACCATAATTTGGTATATTGGGGTCTTCGTGTAATTCGTGACCAACTCCGTGACCAACAAGCTCTCGAACAATCCCAAAGCCATATTTATTTAAAACTTTTTCTACAGCATTTGAAATATCGCCAACCCTTACACCATCTTTTAATACATCTATTCCGGCATTCAAGCTTTCTAAGGTGCCTTTTAATAGCCGGGTAGCCTGAGGGGTGCCAGTTCCTGCTATAGTTGACCTAGCGGCATCTGTAATCATTCCGTTATAGGTTACACCAAAGTCATAACTAACTATATCGCCTTCGCGGATTTCATTTTTCTTTGGTATGCCGTGAACTATTTCATCGTTCACAGAAATACAAATGACATCTGGAAAACCATACATACCAAGAAAAGTTGGTATTCCACCCAAGGCCTTAACTTCTTTTCGGGCTATGGTAGCAAGTTCAACAGGAGTAATGCCCGGAGCTACATTTTGGCCAACAAGACCAAGAACCTGGCCAAGCATTTGACCGCTAATTTTAATGTCTTCTATTTCTTGAGCATTCTTAATTCTTGTGTCTGCCATTATTATTTACCTGCAATCGCTAATAAAATTTCGTTTTGCACCTCCGCAATTGATTGCTCTCCATTAACAGAAACAACCGGTATGGAATTATTCTTGAATTCTTCAATAATTGGCTTAATGGTATGCTCGTATTCCAAGAATCGCTCGGCTATCGCCTCTTCGTTGTCATCTTGTCTACCCCTGCTTAATAGCCTTTCTTTGGCCATTTCTTCACGCGTCTTTATATGAACAACCGCTCTTAAAACAAGCTCGCCTGAACTCTGCTTAGAAATTAACCAATCTGCCTGTTCTTTACCCCTTGGGTAGCCGTCAAGAACAATTGTATGATCTTGGGCGTTATTTAACTTGAGTTCGGGTTCAACAATACTGGTTACAATATTTTCGTCCAACACTTTACCAGTTAGCATTTCTTCTTTAAGATGGCCGGTAATTTTCTCTCTAAGCAACTGACCTACTGAAAGCCAAGTATAATTATTGTTCTCTGCTAGTAGTTTACTTTGAGTACTTTTCCCCGAACCTGCTAAGCCAAGTACAACAAAAATGCTCGTCATTTTTCTACAGGTTCTCTTTTAATATTTTGCTAACTCTTGAGCCATCCGCCTGACCGGCGACTTTTTTAATGGATTCTCCTATTAGAGAACCAAACGGCGCATCCTTGCCTTTTTCTTCTATAACTTCTTTGACTATAGCTAGAATTTGTTCATCGGAAAGCTCGGCAGGAACATATTCAGCATAGACGGTTCGCTCGAACTCTTCTTGATTGGCCTGATCTATCCTATCATTAGCCTTAAATAAGTCTCTGGCCTCTACTCTTGCTTTGATTTCTTTCTTAATTACCTTGGTTGCTTCGTCGTCTGTAAGTTCATGACCAAGGTTTATTCTTTGGTTTGTAAGTGCGCTTTTAAGCAAACGCAGCGCCTCTGCCTTGGGCTTTTGGCCTGACTTTAGCGCTGCTACTAAATCCTGATTGACCTGTTCGACAATCATTATCGTTGACCTAGCTTAGCTCGTTTGGCTTTTTGAGCTTTACGCTCTTGCCTAACGATAGCTTTTTTTCGTCTATCTCTTTTACTAATTGGCTTTTCAAAATACTGAACTGCCTTAACTTCAGCTAAAACTCCCGATTGCTGAACTTTTCTAGTAAACCGACGGATCAAACTCTCTGTGGATTCCTTTGCGTCCTTCTTTGTAACTTGAATCATACTTTGACCATTCTAAACTAATTAGTAGTTTTTTACAAGTGTTATTAGTGCCAATTATCTCTTTGGCTGACCGGGCGTTCTTTGATTGGCTCTTTGGCTCTTTAAAACAATGCCCTGAAGTTCTTTAAAAATTGGAAAACTTTTATTTGTAGAATAAATTTTTGTGTTTCCTTGACGCTCGCTAGTTAAGAAGCCAACCTTTTCAAGCCTTTTTAGTTCTCTTTGAATGTTTCCGGCATCTTCTTTAATTAGCTTTGCTAGACCACGAACATGAGTTTTAAAATCTGGAAATTTTGCATAAACAACAATGATCTTTCTTCTAACTCTTGATGTAATAAATGTGTCTAGCATGTCACCTCTCTGATGTTAATTGAACAACAATTAGTATATATCAAGTTCTATTTTTTTGTAAAGTATTTTTTTATTTTTGTAGAGAATTTTGGTTGTTTTATAAGATTATACATTACCCTGCTTGCATTACACAAGCTTAAAATATTAGTTTTTTATGTTATACAAAGAACAACAGTTTATATTAATACCACAACCTAGCTAGGCTATTGATACAATAGAGTCATGTATTACTACGGAGTATTGGTTTGCAAAACCAGAACAGGACGCAAGCTATACACTTATTCTAGTGAAGTTAAACTTCCCCTAGGGCAAATTGTGGGAGTAAAATTCGGCAGGCAAAAACTCCCGGCTATAATTTTCGAGTCCCAAGAAAAACCCAAGTTCAAAACCAACCTTATTCTTATAAACTATGAACTTCAGTTGCCGGCCAACTACTTAAAGCTTATTGAATGGTTCATAAACTTTTATCCTTATGATTACGGGACCATTGGGAGCCAATTTATTCCACCAAACTTGTCTATTAATTCAAGAAAGTCAGAACCTAACATAATAAAGTCATCGCCAAAAAAACTACCCAAGCCTAACGAACAACAACAAAAAGCAATAGAAAACATAAATAATAATCAAAAAAATCTCTTATTTGGTATAACAGGATCCGGAAAAACGAGGGTTTTCAGTGAAGAAATAAAAAATACTATCACAAATGGTAAGTCTGTTTTTGTATTAACCCCGGAAATAGGCCTTACTCCGCAGCTAATTAAAGAACTATCGGCCGTTACTAGCGCACCTATAGTTGTTAATCATTCCCTTATTAGTAGTGCAGAAAAAAAACGAATATTCAATTATGCTCTTTTAAATAAAGAACCTACTATTTTTGTTGGCCCAAGATCTGTTCTATTTACCCCAAGCCCCAATGTCGGCTTAATTGTACTAGACGAATTTCATGATCAGTCATATAAACAAATGAGCAACCCCAGATATAATTCAATTTTTGTCGCCTCGGCTATGGCTAATATTAATAACGCAAAAATTATTGCCAGCAGCGCCACCCCGGGAGTAAGTGACTACTACACAATGCTAGCCAAGGGCTTTAAAACATCTAACTTAAGTACCATTGCCGCTGGTGAATCAGTTTTGGGGGGTGAGATTGTTGCATCTAATGATAGATCAAATTTTACTAAAGATAGCTATATTTCAGATAAAGTTATTGAATCTATAAATGATGCCCTAAAAAACAAACAGCAAGCCCTGGTGTATATAAACAGAAGAGGCAGCGCTAGGCTAATTCAATGTTCTGGCTGTGGCTGGACGGAGTTATGCGATATTTGCGGGCTGCCAATGACCTACCATCATGACTTATTCCGGGTAATATGCCACGGATGCGGAACTAAGAAAAAAGCACCAGTGCAATGCCCAGAATGTGGTTCTGTAGAAATAGCATATAAATCTGTAGGAACAAAAACTATTGAAGAAAAGCTAAATAATTTGTTTCCAAAAGCAGTCGTTGCAAGGTTTGACGCCGATAACGAAGCATCACAAAAACTTCACAGAAGAATAGATGAACTAAAAAATAAGTCTGTAGATATAATTATTGGAACTCAAATGATATCAAAAGGATTAGACCTACCAGGCCTAGCTGTTGTTGCTGTATTAAATGCCGATTCAAGCCTAGCGCTTCCAGATTTTTCGGCAGAAGAGCAGCTTTTTCAGCAGCTCTACCAAGTTACTGGCAGAGTGGGCAGAGGTCATATAGATAGTAAATTTATTGTTCAAACTTCTTTGCCTGATCACCCTGTTATGCAAGCTGTTCTTAACAAGAGTTATCAAAATTTTTATGACTATGAACTGTCAAAAAGAATGCAGTTCCAGTATCCGCCGTTTGCATATTTGGCTCTTATTAAACTGCACCGAAAAACGGCCGCGGCTGCCGAAAAAAATGCCGAAGCCATTGCCGAAAAACTATCAAAAAATAAAGATATTTTGCTACTTGGACCAACCCAAGGTTTTTATGAAAAAACTAAAGATGGCTACCAATGGCAAATTCTACTTAAATCTAAAAAAAGAAGTTCTCTACTGCATGCTTTTGAAAAAATTGGCGCCAACGACATTACTATAGACATTGACCCATTATCTACACTTTAGTAACAGTTTGAGCAAAACAGGCTTGTCGCGTATACTACTTAACTGAGATGAGTACAAAAAAAGATATTATTTCCCTGCCACACAAAAGCCTCAGGCAAAGATCTACAAAAATTGGCTTTGTTGGTCAGGATGTCAAAGACTTGATCAACAACATGCAGTCAGCAACCTTAGACTGGGAAGACAGCCGTGAACACGAACTGGGTGTTGCTTTAGCTGCTGTGCAAATTAATGAACTCAAGCGAGTTGTGGTTATTCGTGAAGATTTCGAAGATAAAAAAAATCGGAATTTTATTGTATTTATTAACCCAGAAATTACCAAAAAAGAGGGTGAAATAGTTGAAGATTACGAGGGCTGCCTAAGCATTAAAGACATCTACGGCAAAGTTCCCCGCCATAACAAAGTAAAGGTTAAGGCAATCGATATTAATGGAAACGAATTCAGGGTTACCGCCGAAGGCTTTTTGGCCCGAATTTTTCAACATGAAATAGACCACACCAATGGAATTGTTTTTATCGATCATATTAAAGATGATCCCGACGCTTTTTATCAGCTAGGTAGTGACGGACATCTAAAAAAACTAGACTATAAAAAATCTGTTGAAGGCAATAAAGAATTGTTTGAATAAATGACTAAGGTTAATTTTTCTGTAGTTTTTATGGGCAACGGTCCAGTGGCAGCAAAAAGCTTAGAACTATTAAAAGAATGGGCTAATATAGAATTTGTAATTACCAAGCGGCGGCCACAACACCACAAAGACCCGGCACCCGTTGAAGAATACTGCAAAAGTCATAATCTACCCTATTTTTATGCCAATAATAAACAAGAACTACAGACCATTGTAGAGTCAAATAGTCCAAGTTCTAAGGTTGCCGTTGTAGTCGATTATGGGGTAATAATTAACAAAGAAACAATAAACTTTTTTAATAAAGGAATAATAAATAGTCACTTTAGCTTATTGCCTGCTTGGCGCGGAGCCGATCCAATAACATTCAGCATATTAAGCGGGCAAAAAACCACTGGAGTTAGCTTAATGATAATTGACGAAGGCCTAGACACAGGAGCCCTGCTTGCAACTCAAAGTTTAGCTCTTACCGACCAAGATAGTGAACTGCTCACAGACCAACTAATAAACATCAGCAGCTCCATGCTACAAAAATATTTACCACCATACATGAATAATGAATTATCAGCCAAGCCACAAGACACCATTAACAATATTGTCACCCATTCTAGAATGTTAAATAAGAATGATGGAAATATTGATACAAATAAGCCGGCAACAGTCATTTTAAGAGAAATAAGGGCATACAAACAGTGGCCAAAAAGCCGCTTAAACTATAAAGATAACGTACTCATAATTACAGATGCAATTGTATCTAAGCAAAATGTAGAACAAGGAAAATTAGTTAACGCGCAAGGTAAACTAATACTTGGCTGCAGGAATTCTTGCTTAGAAATAACCTCGCTTAAACCTGCCGGTAAAAATGAAATGACCACTTCCGCTTTTATTAACGGTTACGGTCATTTAATTAGTTAACAAAACTTATTCTTGTTTAGCTGCAGATGATTCTATTATTTGTGGTGCGGCTTGCTTGACTTCTGACTTAAGCTTTTCAAGCTCTTCTGCTACAACATCTTTATAGTTGGGAACATTGGTTTGAAGCCATTTAAATGCACCTGCTTCATCATTAGCATCCATTAACTGCTCAAATTCTTGCAATTGCTGATCGCTCATATTTTGAGCTAGGCGCATGCCAACCCGCTCTTCTAGAGTGTGGTAAATTTGAGCAAGCATTTCTTTTTTATCTTCTGCAGATAGTGCCGCAAGACCTAACTCTGCTAAAAAATTATCATCAAGTTTTATCATTGTTGGTTCCTTTTTATAACTAAAATTATACCACTAACTACTTTATGAAAACGGTAATTACAAAGAGCGTTCGCGAACTTCTCTGGTAAATAGCTCTATTCTATCGCCTTCTTGTAGGTCTAGACGGTTTTTTGTCTCTAGGCTCATGCCACACATTTCACCTTCTAACACTTCTTTAGTGTCTGTTGGACCGTGCTTTAGATTAACAACCGGCAATTCTTTGGCAATTTCTTCGTCACCCCTAAAAATGCTGACAAATCCAGGTATAGCTAACTTGCCTTTGGTCACCTCACCGCCACAAATACATTCGGTTTTAGTGGTCTTAAAAACGCCTCTTACAATTAAACGACCGGCATTGGTAATAATTTCTTCGTCTTCTAGTTTGTCGCTCATTTCGGTTTTGGCGTCATCAATAAGTTCGTAAATAATTTTATAAAGCCTAACCCGGACCTTGTCTCTAGATGCCAGTTGCTTAATATTCGATGGCATATCTACCTGGAAACCATAAATAATAGCATCGCTACTGGACGCCATTCTAATATCGTTTTCTGTGATGCTTCCTACCCCAGAACCCACCACCCTAACGGCTACTTCTTCTGTATCAAGTGTTTTTAGACTATCTATAACAGATGTTAAACTACCTTGAACATCGGCTTTAACAATAATATTTAGCTCTTGCTGGGTTGTTTTACGGTTTATGAGTTTTATCAGCTCATGACTAGACATATCTGTTCTACGAGATTTTTCTGTATGATTTAGAGCGTTTTCGCCCGCAAGTGCTCGAGCCTTTTTCTCGTTTGCTACTCCAACAAAGGCTTCACCAAATTCTGGTAGGGCCTTAAAGCCGGTAATAATGACTGGAGTAGATGGGCCAGCTGACTGAATTTTTTGACCGGTAGTAGATTCTAATACCCTAACTTTTGCGTAAGTGTCTCCTGCAACAATAAAATCATTCTGTTTTAGCGTTCCCTGTTCTACCAAGGCAACAGCAATTGCACCACGACCTTGTTCCATATGAGATTCAATTACCAGGCCTTCTGGAGCGGTTTTATAATCTGCTCTTAAATCCTCAACATCAGCTACTAATAGAACCATGTCTAATAGCTTATCTAGGCCCTCTTTTGTCTTAGAAGATACGCCCACAATAACCGTTTCGCCGCCCCATTCTTCTGGAATCATTTGCTGTTCGGCAAGTTGCTGCTTAACTCTATCTGGGTTAGCTTCGGGCTTATCTATCTTTGTAATTGCTACAACAATTTGGACACCTGCTTTTTTAGCAAAACGAATAGCTTCTAGTGTCTGAGGCTTAATTCCGTCATCTGCTGCAACCACAATTATGGCAACATCAGTTAAGTGAGCACCGTGCTCCCTAAGTGCTGCAAAGGCCTCGTGACCTGGGGTATCTAAAAAGGTAATGTCCCTGCTGTTATGGTTTACCTGATAAGCAGAAATATGTTGCGTGATTCCGCCGGCTTCTTTAGCCACCACATTTGTTGACCTAATTACATCAAGTAAACTTGTCTTTCCGTGGTCAACATGACCCATTACAGCCACAACAGGAGGCCTTGGTTCGGCAGTTTCGCTAACTTTTCGTTCTCTTTTTACTACCTCTTCATCGGCACTACTTACTTTTTTAGAAGAAGTAATTTCTACCTCAAGCCCTAGTTCTTCGGCAATAATTTGGGCGGTTTCAATATCTATTTTTTCGTTAATTGTAACCATCATGCCGTTCTTGAAAAGCTCGGTAATTAGTTTAGTAGCTGGCAAAGAAAGCTTTTCAGCTAACGCGCCAACAGTTATTTGATCAGCAATTTCAATTATTTGTGACATAGCTCAAATAGCTTCCTTTCCCTTAAATTTATTTACTAGTTACTACTTTTTGTCGGCGTTTTTTAAGCTTAAAGCAATTTTACGAGCTTCTGTATTTACATCTAGCACCTTAAACTGCTTCTTTTCATTAAGCTTAAAGATTTTTTCTGGGTCAACGGCGTCTTCTTGTTCGCCTTCAGTTATTTCAGAAACATGAACCAACGCTTCTACCGCAGGAGTTAGCTGAACAAAAGCTCCAAAAGGAGTAATTCTTGTAATTTTACCTTCTACAGTTTGGCCTTTTTTTATCTTTTCGACATCTTTTAGCCAAGGATCTTCGGTCATTTGCTTAATACTTAAAGATAGCCTGTCTTTGTCTATGGCAATAATTTTTGCTGTTATTTCATCGCCAGTTTTTACATATTTCTTAGGGTCTTCAACGCGTTCCCACGAAATTTCACTAATGTGAATAAGCCCTTCTATGCCATCTACGTTAACAAAGGCACCAAAGTCTATGACTCCAGTTATTGTTCCCTTAACCTCATCTCCAACCTTAAGTTCAGAGAATCTAGCTTGCATATCGTCTTTAATGGCTTCTTTTTCGCTGAAAATAAGCTTGTTGTCTTTACGGCTTGCATCTAAAATGCGCACTCTTAAAGTTTTGTCTACCAAAGAGTTTAGCTTTTGTAAGATTTCGTCTTTATCTGCTCCTGAAACTCTTGGATAATGATCAGCACTTAGCTGGCTAACAGGCATAAATCCTCTTATTCCTTCAAGTTCTATAAGTAAACCGCCTCTGTTTGCATCGTAAGGGACAACTTCTATTATTTCACCCGCTTCAGAAATTCTGACTAGCTCATCCCAGCCTCGATCTTTTGCGGCTTTTCTGAGAGATAGTAGGCTGTAGCCTTCTTCAATTTCTGGGTCAACAACGCTTGCGTTAACTTTGCTTCCAACTTCGAGTTTTTGGCCTGGGCCAATTTCTCTTCTTAAAACCACGCCTATTCCGTGGGGGCCAAGGTCTAGCCAAGCCTCGTTTTTCTTAACAGTAGTTACAGTGGCTTCCACTACATCGCCAGCTTTTAACGGCTGTAAATCACTAGCCGCCAGTAATTCGTCCATTGTCATATTAATTAATTCTCCTTCGTAATTGTATTTCTTTTGGGCGCTTAAGCCAGCAAGCACCAGGACGCTTATGGCGCTTAACTTTCACGGCTTCACCAAAAAAGATTGTTTATATTATAACGGTTTTACTCCACCTATGCAACAGATATGAAAAATAGATATTTTATAGCGCTTGAAGTTTGTGAAGTTGAAATTTTTAGCCAAAGAAATCTTATACCTGATAAACTATAATATATGATTCTTGCAATAGATATTGGGGGCACCAAAACATTAGTTGCCCTAGCCGACGAAAAACGAAAAATACAATCTAGCGAAAAGTTTAAAACGCCCGAAAATTATAAAACTTTTCTTAAAGAGCTAAAATTAGTTGTTGACAAATTTGCATCAAAATATTCCATTACAGTAGTTGCCGCCCCTGGTAGAATAGATCGCAAAACTGGCACGGGTGTTTCTTTTGGCAACTTACCTTGGAAAAATGTGCCTATAAAAAATGACTTAGAAAATATAACAAAATCTAGCGTTTTAGTAGAAAACGATGCCAACCTAGCAGGCCTTGGAGAAGCCCACAATTTAAAACCCATACCTCATAAGGTTTTATACTTAACAGTCAGTACAGGAATAGGAGATGGCATAATTACAGACGGCATAATTGACACAGATTTTGCAGATAGTGAGGCCGGAAAAATGATGTTCGAGCATAACGGCAAACTGCTAGAATGGGAAAAATTCGCTAGCGGTAAAGCAATTGTCGCCAAGTACGGAAAAATGGCTAGCGAACTTAACGATCCAAAGGCTTGGGATGAAATTGCCAGTAGCCTAGCTGTTGGCATAGTAGATTTATGCACTGTATTTAATCCAAACATTGTCATTATTGGAGGTGGTGTTGGTACTCATTTTTATAAGTTCGAAAAGCAGTTAAGTTTGCATATTAAGAATATCGCGAGCCCAATGGTAGATATGCCAAAAATAATAACCGCCCAGACCCCCGAGCAAGCAGTAATATATGGCTGCATAGAGCTTGCTAAGCAGCAACATAATCGCTCTAAATAAATGAATCAGTTCGAAGAATTTGTCTCAATAATTACCAAAGACTACCCTGACGTTAAGCTTGTTCCTGGTGATTCTTTTGTTTGGTCGCCGTCAAAAAACCAAATAACTTATGCTACAAATAATGAAAATCAAGAACACGCCATTTGGGCGCTTATACACGAACTTGCTCACTACAAACTAGACCATAAAAAATATAAGAGCGATCTAGAGCTGCTAAGGCTAGAAACCCAGGCTTGGTCAAAAGCGAACGAACTTGCATATATTTATAAAATTGAAATAGACCAAGATCATATCCAGGACTGCTTAGATACCTACAGAGACTGGCTGCACACTAGGGCAAAATGCCCAAAATGCGGGGTTGTGTCCATGCAAAGAAACGATCTTAACTACCAATGTTTTAACTGTAAAACCGTCTGGAGCGTGCCAAAATCTCCTCTCTGTAGAATTAAAAAAGAGTTAGTAGCCTAAAATTATAAAAAATGAGGCCCCTCGCAGGTCGGCCTCATTTTTTAAATTATTATTCTGGTTAAACCAAAATAAACTATACTCGAATGTAAATATTTTGCAATATTTACTAGTTAGCAGCTTTTGTTCTGCGGCTAATTCTTCCGCCTTTTCGACCAGCTTCTCTAGCTAGTTCACGGTTAGCAAAAAAACCGCCAGTTTTACCTTTTTGTCCGCCCATGGCACCAATTTTTGCATAAAAATCTTTGCCGTGCCGGGCTTTGTTAGTAGCTGCAGCAGCTTTGCCGCCCTTTATTGTTCCTGCCATAATGGTCTCTCCATTTATTATTAGTTCATATAAAAAGAGGGCCTTAAGGCAAAATACGCGGGTATTTGCTTTAACGGTTCCCTCTTTTATAATTTATACATTAGCAGTAATTAGCATAATTGTCAACTAGCTTATGTTATTTAATACGCTCTTCTGCGTCTAATCTATCACGGGTCCAACCCTTGAAATTTTCGTACTTAAATATTATCAGCTAGATAATACTTTAGATCCTCTAAATCATCTCTATATTCTTTATAATCATCGACGAATTTTTTGTAGTCAGTTGTTTGATCGAACAAATCCAAAATTCTTCTGGGAGATATCCAGTCAGCTCGCTTTGTAGATAAATAATAAGGCAAGCTTGACCACTCATAATCATTGTAGTTGTCTGGGTTAAGATGAATATATCTTGAAACATGCATGAGCTGCGCATCATTAATAATTCGCACGGCCCTGTACCTTTGCTGGAATACCGGCCCAACCCTTTTGTATTTTTTATTAAAATACATACTGTAAGCGGTTGATAAACTCCGCATAAATTTGGTTATTGCCTGTTCGTCACTTTTTTGGTAAACATACAAATGAAAATGATTTTTCATTAAGCAGAATGCAAGCAATTCAATATCAGAATGGTAATTAGGATGAGAAACTTTATTTTTGTTATAAGTTACCTCTTGACCTAAATATCTTTTAATTAGATTTAAAAATACAGCAAAATCATTATCATCTAAAAATATTTTTTCTTTATTTACCCCCCTGTTGTATATATGGTAATAAGTATCTGGCAAATATACTTTTTGCAAGTTTTTTCCTGGCATAAATCTAAAATATCACATATCTTTCACGGGTCCAACCCTGTGAGTAATTTAATGTAGTGTTTTTCTCTGTTGTATTGCTTCACGGGTTGGACCCGTGAGAATTTTTGCCTAGCCAAAAATGAGAATTAAAAAAATATTCTTAATTTAAAATCCAGAATCTAGCTTATAACCTTACTGGGCTATCCAGTAAGTAAATGTATATGTTTTGCCAGCTTGTGGGGCTTGGTCGGCCATTAGACTAAAGCTATTGTTGGTCGTTAGGCTGCCGTCATAGTACGCACCTACCCGTGCGCTATCGCGGTTAGCTGGGCTGAACACAATTCTTGGCTTTGCCCCAAACGGATTATTAAATGTAACTTTAGCTAGTTCCCCGTCTGCCGTATTAGCCCCCGCCACAATAGTTATGGTTCCGCTGGTGTCGTTACCTTCTATGGTCACTTGTGGTGCAGATATATTGTTTAGAACATCTTCTACACCTGCTGCTGTACCAATAGTAGTAGTTGGGGTGTTACCTGCTGTTATTATATGACCGTTTATAGTTATGTTAGCTACTGTAATGTTCTGGACTGTTAGGTTGCCATTGAACACAGCGTTGCCATTTACGGTTAGGTTGCCTATATTTGTATCGCCAGTGACCGTTAGGTTGCTCATTGCAACTGAGCCGGTTACATTTAGGTTACCAATGACATTTAAGCTACCTTGTATAGTGCCGCCATTAGTAAGATCCAGCATGTTGTTACTTGATGGCTGGATAGAGTTTTCTAGTGCCGTTAGGCGTGTTTTTGCATCATTTATCTGCACCTGTTGTTCTTGCATTGCTCTGACCATAAATATTGGTAAAGCCGATAGGTTTGTATCTAAATATTCAACACCATTTATTACTGTTGAGCCAACCATCTCTGGGAATACGCCTTGTAATTCTTGGGCAATAAACCCATTTATTAGTCTGTTCCTAGTAGCTTCGTCGTATCCAGAAAGCTCATTATAGTTAAAGCTAGATGGCTTAAGTTGCATGATTTTATCTAAATATCCATCTCCTAAATAATTTACGTTTGTTTTTAGTCTGGCGTCAGAATAGTTAGTGAATGCCGTATAGCCATTAGCTGCTGGCTGGCCATTTACCTGGAATTTATAAGTTGGGTTAGTTATACCAATACCGACATTACCATTGTTAATGACATTAAAGGAATCTCCACCGTTTAGTGTCCAAACCGCAAACCGTCCGCCGCTTCTGTTTACTATTTCAACCCTATTGTTAACCCCTTCACTAGTTAGCAGTGCAAGGTAGGCTTGTGTACCAGTCGATTCAAAAGCTCCCACAGAATCACCTGTCTTAACATGGAATGTGTAGTTTGGACTAGTTGTGCCTATGCCAACCCTACCGGTTAATGTGTCTACATTTAATATGCTAGTACCGTTGCTCTTTTGAACAACAAATGCATTTTGATTATCTGCAGATATTGTTGTTTTACCACCAACGGACAACAGGCTCTGTTCGTTCAAGGCTCCATCATCACTAGTCATTACACGGTTGCCGGTGCCCGTGTTACTGACTGCAACAAACCTACCATTACCATAAGTAACAGCGTTCCACTGATTATCTGCCGGGGTCGTTCTGGAGGTCCAGTTAGCACCATCAGGGCTGGTCATGACACGGTTACCATTAGTAGCCACCGTAGCCACAGCAATATACAAACCATTGCCGTATGTTACTGAAGACCAATTATGATCTGCGGCAGATGTGCGGATTGTCCAAGTGGTGCCGTCAGGGCTGGTCATGACACGGTTACCGGTGCCAGTTTGTGCAACAGCAACATAAAGTCCATTACCAAATGTGACTGAAGACCAGTTATTGTCTGCGGCAGAGGTGCGAATTGTCCAGGTGGTACCGTCTGGGCTGGTCATAACGCGGTTGCCAGTGCCAGATGATGCGACGGCAACAAATAATCCGTTGCCATATGTTACACTAAACCACTGATTGTCTGCAGCAGATGTTCGAGTTGTCCAGGTTGTTCCGTCGGTACTGGTCATTACACGATTAGCTGTGCCATCTAACGAAACTGCCACGAATGTTCCCCGTCCATATGTAACCGAATACCACTGGTTATCTACTGAATCTGCCCGGCTCGTCCAGGTAATACCGTCGGGGCTGGTCATGACGCGGTTGCCCGCAGTGTTATTACAAATTGAACTACTTACGCCACAGGCAACGGCAACGAATAGGCCATTACCATAGGTGACAGATCTCCAGCCGTGCGCAGGAGTGGTTCGGGTAGTCCAGGTTATACCATCGGTGCTGGTCATGACATCACTTCCAGATGCATCTGCGGCTATTGCTACAAAAGTACCATTACCATAGGCTATTGATGTCCATCCTTTATCGGCAGAACTGTTTCTTAAAGTCCAGTTGCTTCCACCGGCTACATAATCAACAGTAGATTTTATATCTATCTTGCCGGTAAATTGGCTAGTTCCACTAACCTTAAGTGCTGGTACCAAATCTGTCAACTCTGCGGTCATAACACGATTACCCGTACCGTCTGAAGAGACAGCAACAAACAGGCCATTGCCGTAAGTAACCGAGCGCCAGCTATTATCACCAGCGGAGGCGCCAATTGTCCAGGTGATGCCGTCTGGGCTGGTCATTACACGGTTGCCGGTGCCATCTGAAGACACAGCAACGAATAACCCGTTGCCATACTTGATTGACTGCCAGCTATTATCACCAGCGGAGGCGCCAATTGTCCAGGTGATGCCGTCTGGGCTGGTCATTACACGGTTGCCGGTGCCAGAGGTAGCTACTGCAACAAATAGACCATTGCCGTAAGATACGCTTCTCCAGCCATTATCGGCGGCAGAGGTGCGAATTGTCCAGGTGGTGCCGTCGGGGCTGGTCATGACACGATTGCCGGTTCCGCTACCAGCTACAGCTACGAATAGTCCATTTCCATAGGTGACAGATTGCCAGTTATTATCAGCGGCAGAGGTACGGTTTGTCCAGGTGATACCGTCGGGGCTGGTCATAACACGGTTGCCTGCCGTAGCATTACAGGTTGTGGAAGCAACTCCACAAGCTACTGCGACAAATAGACCGTTACCGTAAGTTATGTCGTACCAGTTGTTATCGGCGGAGGAGGTGCGGATTGTCCAGGTGATGCCGTCGGGGCTGGTCATGACACGATTGCCGGTTCCGCTACCAGC
The DNA here is from genome assembly GCA_031973215.1 of Candidatus Saccharimonadota bacterium. Classification (GTDB taxonomy): domain Bacteria; phylum Patescibacteriota; class Saccharimonadia; order Saccharimonadales; family CAIOMD01; genus DALYDK01. The sequence goes on along the minus strand of DALYDK010000009.1, from coordinate 948 downwards.
TACAGCTACGAATAGTCCATTTCCATAGGTGACAGATTGCCAGTTATTATCAGCGGCAGAGGTACGGTTTGTCCAGGTGATACCGTCGGGGCTGGTCATAACACGGTTGCCAGTGCCGCTGTAAGCTATTGCTACATATACACCATTACCGTAAGTAACAGATTGCCAGCTATTATCGGCTGCAGAAGATCTTTGGGTCCAATTACTAGCAATTTTTTGCGATGTAAAGCCACCCTCTACCACCAATTTTTCAGAGAATGAAGCACTACCATCTACCCTTAGAGCATCTGCTAGTAAGCTATTGGCCGACATAGTCATCACCCTATTGCCTGTCCCAGTATTAGCAACCGCAACGAACATTCCGTTACCATAATCTACAGACCTCCACCCATTGTCTATTGAATTATTTCTTGTAGTCCAGGTGATGCCGTCGGGGCTGGTCATGACACGGTTACCAGTGCCGGTATCGGCAACAGCAACGAACATACCATTGCCATACGCAACCTGAATCCAGTTATTATCTGCGGCAGAGGTGCGGATTGTCCAGGTGATGCCGTCTGGGCTAGTCATGACACGGTTACCGGTGCCACTAGATGCTACTGCAACAAATAAGCCGTTTCCATATGTGATATCCAACCAACCATTGTCTGCGGCAGAGGTTCTTGTAGTCCAGGTGATGCCGTCGGGGCTGGTCATGACACGGTTACCGGTACCGGTTTGAGCCACGGCGACGAAGAGACCATTACCATAGGTAACAGATTGCCAGGTGTTATCTGCGGCAGAGGTGCGGATTGTCCAGGTGATGCCGTCTGGGCTAGTCATGACACGGTTACCGGTGCCGGTTACCGATACAGCCACAAACAATCCGTTACCATAAGTAACGGAATACCATGTATTATCTGCGGCAGAGGTGCGGATTGTCCAGGTGATGCCGTCTGGGCTAGTCAT
>DALYDK010000008.1:0-32414 GCA_031973215.1 Candidatus Saccharimonadota bacterium | reverse complement strand
TAAAAATAGTAAAATACTTCTTATGGAACTTAAAAAATACTTACAGGATAGACCTATCCTGTTTATGAACATTTTGTCTATATTTTTAGCACTCTTTGGCGTTTTAGCTACATTAATTAGGGTTGATACTGGCTCTAGTACAGCAATTATAAGATACGAAGTCTGGAAGGGAATTATTACCGGAGGTGTCCAGGGATCTGTATATGAACTTTACAGTTTTGCCATAGTATCTTTATTAATTGTTGTCGGTGGACTATTTTTGGCCTACAGGTTAAATAAACTAGAAAGAAGTTTTGCAATTGTAACTCTTTTTTTGGTTATTATTGCCTTAATTTTTAATATTATCGTCAGTAATGCAATTTTGAATTTACAGTAATTAAAGATGCGTTCGTTTGAGATACCACTAGTTTCCGAAAGAGGAAAATTATACAGATTTTTCGAGGCTGTACCAGGCCTGCTTAGTTGGTCTGTTCTTCTATTGCCTGTAGTGCTAAGCTTCTTAAACCCGCTGTGGGCAGCATACTTTATTCTTGCTTATTTACTGGTTTGGTTTATTAAAGCATTTGTACTTAATTTAAGAATGTTCCAGGGATATAAACTTCTGAACCAGCACATGGCTTACGATTGGAAGATGTTTTTAAACCAGCTTAATGACCCCGACAGTGCGTTTGCTAAATATGAAGAAGGAATAGCACCTGCCTGGCACCGTAAAAATCTAATTCGACAAAAAACCAGAGACTCGAAAACAATCATTAAACTAGATGATATTTATCAGGTTGTAATTATTGCGGTTTATAACGAAACCATAGAAGTGGTTGAGCCGACTATACAGAGTCTTCAAAAAACAGAGTACGATCCTAAAAAAATGATTATAGTAATAGCCTATGAAGAAAGGGGTGGCCCAGATGTTAAAAAAATGGTCAGCCTGCTTGAGTCAAGATATGGCAATTATTTTTATAGCCTTAACGGTGTTATGCATCCAAAAGACATACCTAACGAAGTCATTGGTAAGGGGGGGAACATTACTTTTGCCGGAAGATGGGCAGATCAATATATAGAAAAAGAAGATATTTCACCTAAAACCACTATAGTTACAACCTTAGACTCAGATAACAGACCACACCCTATGTATTTTTCTGCATTAAGCTATGCATACATTGCTTGCCCAGATCCAATACATGCTTCATTTCAGCCTATTTCAATATTTACGAATAATATTTGGGATGTGCCAGCACCTATGAGGGTTATTGCAACGGGTAATTCGTTTTGGAACATAGTGCTTGCCATGAGACCACATATGCTTAGAAACTTTGCTTCTCATTCTCAGAGCATGCAAACTTTACAAGATACTAACTTTTGGAGTGTGCGCACCATTGTAGAAGATGGCCATCAGTTTTGGAGAACTTATTTTAGATACGACGGTAACCATGATGTTCACCCCATAATGGTGCCAATTTACCAAGATGCAGTTCTTTCCCATACTTACACCAAGACACTGAAGGCGCAATTTATTCAAGTAAGAAGATGGGCTTGGGGTGCTAGTGATGTTGCCTACGTACTTTATACTGGGTGGGTCAAAAAGAATAAAGTGCCAAAAGTAGACCTTCTTTTTAAGACTTCTCGGCTTGTCGAAGGGCATTTGTCTTGGGCTACAGCACCACTTTTACTGTTAATTGGGGCATTTATACCTCTTTATACTTCACCAGAAGCAAGCACTAGTTATGTTGCGAATCAGCTGCCTATTGTAGCCAGCAATATTCAGCGCATTGCAATGATTGGTTTATTTATTAGTATTTACTTAAGCATTAGACTGCTGCCGCCTAAGCCCCCAAAGTACGGTAACCGAAGAAGAATATATATGCTTCTTCAGTGGATATATCTACCAATTACTACGATTATTTATAGTAGCTTTGCGGCCCTTTATTCTCAGACTAGATTAATTCTAGGAAGGTATCTAGGAAAGTTTGACGTTACCGAAAAGGTAGTCAAAAAATAAATTAGTGCTACTGTTTAGTTAATCTGTTAATATCTCTTTTTGCTGATATATTTTCTTGGTAAGATTTGTACTTAATAAAAGCTGCCATATTATAGTTTTTTAGGGTTTCGGCTACTGTTTTAGCAATGACTTTACTATTAATTTTGCTTTTAACAGGTGGTGTCAACAGCTTGCCTAGGACATTATCGCTTATATGCTTTGCTTTTTCTTGACTACTTGCCATGTGGTCTAGAGACTTATAAATAGATATATAAAGCTTTTCTTGTAAAAACGGCTCAAGCTGGCCGCTTTGTTTTTCGACGATAAATGACAAGTCGTAGTTGGTTCTTTCTATAGTTGAGAACACAGTGTTACAGGCAGAGCATTTTCTTCTTCTCCAGATGTGATTAGCTCTTTTTTGGTGTCTTGAATTAGTTACTTGGGTTTGTGAACCACAATATATGCATACCATATCAATATATTGACATAACGCTATTAAAAATACTAGTGGAAAAGTGCATATATGGCCGTGGAAAACACAAAAAACACATAAAAAAAGAGCCTATGGTTGGTCCATAAGCTCATATTTTTCGAACTAATCTAGTTTGATCGACTTTTGGTCGCAGCTCGTCTATTACGACGAATTCTGTTAACAAACTTCTTTGATGAGTGTAGTTCTTCGTAGAAAAGCTCAAAGCTTTCTAACGGTGAAATGTTACTCAAACAAAACGCCTCGTTTAACCTGACTATTATAGCAAAATTAACCCTAAAAAGTCAATACTCCCAACACTGGTAAAGTAGTGCCTATTTTTCTCAGCAAAGACTCAGCAAAAATCCATAATATTGTATTTAGTAAGTTAGTTAAGCAGTAACAGAACTTTAAAACCTAATTAAGCCCCGTTATAAAGCTTTTTAACGAGTTTTTGACTTAGAGCCCATTGCGAGAGGGCTTTAAGACTAAAAAGCGCCTTAAAAGCACTTAAATAGCTAACTAATAAAAAACCAACGACTAAACTATCGTTGGTAATTGGTGGGCCCTAGAGGATTTGAACCTCTGACCTCTTCCACGTCAAGGAAGCGCTCTAGCCAACTGAGCTAAGAGCCCGGTACCTGCAGTATTATAGTTTATTACAGGGGTATCGTGCAAGTATCCACAATTTGTGTGGATAAAGAGACCGTAAAAGACTAGTATTAAAAGGCTAGCTTTAATATACTATCTTTACAGGTGCAGTTTTATCAGGTGTGTTGATATAACAACCTGGGTGGGAGCACATCAAAAAAGTTTTCGTCTTAAGGATATTTTCCATTGCGAGGTAAGATGAAACTTCTGCTCTAACCTAGAAAGTTCTAAAAAGCGTTCGGCATTTAAGACCGAGCGCTTTTTTAGTACAATGGTTGGCAGTAGGAGATAACATGTCACAAAAAACAGAAGTAGATCTTGGTGCAATGAGGCACAGCTTGGCTCATATAATGGCCGATGCCGTACAAAGGCTATGGCCCAATGCTAAATTTGGTGTTGGTCCAGTGGTAGAAAACGGCTTTTACTACGATATTGACCTTGGAGACACCAAGATATCCGAGGACGATTTCAAAAAAATCGAAAAAGAGATGCACAAAATCATTAAAGGTAATGCGGATTTTGTTAAGTCAATTTCATCTGTAGATAAAGCAATTGAATGGGCAAAGGTAAATAACCAACCCTACAAAAAAGAGCTTTTAAACGATCTGAAAAGGGCGGGAACTACCGTGGCTAAAGATCTCGATGCAAGTGAACTAGGGCTCCCAAGTGATAGCTATAAGGTTAAAGAAGTATCTTTCTATACAAATGATACATTCACCGATTTGTGTAGGGGACCCCATGTAAAGAAAACAGGCGAGGTTGGCGCATTCAAGTTAATGCGAGTTGCAGGAGCCTACTGGAGGGGAAAAGAAGATAATCCGCAAATGCAACGACTTTACGGAGTTGCTTTTTCTACCAAGCAAGAACTTGACGATTATTTAAAGATGCTAGAAGAAGCCAAAAAACGAGACCATAGAAAGCTAGGCAAAGACCTAGATTTATTTGTATTTAGCGACCTAGTAGGTTCCGGATTACCTATGTTTACACCAAGGGGAACTGTTTTAAGGGAAGGGGTTGCCAAATACTCCAATGAACTTCGCGAGAGTTATGGTTTTGAAAAAGTCTGGACTCCTCATATAACAAAAAAAGACTTATATGAGAAATCTGGTCACTGGGCTAAGTTTGGCGGTGAACTATTTTTAGTTACCAGTCAAGAGACAAGTGATGAAATGGTAATGAAGCCTATGAATTGCCCTCATCATACTAGAATTTATGAATCAAAGGCTAGGAGTTATCGAGATTTACCAGTTAGATATCTGGAGACTACTACTGACTACAGAGATGAAAAAACCGGTGAACTAGGGGGCTTAAATAGAGTCCGATCACTAACTCAAGATGATAGTCATGTTTTTTGTCGTAACGATCAGATAGAAGGAGAAATTAACAATCTTTTAGCTGCTGCTAATGATTTATACAAAACAGTTGGCATGAAGCTTAGGGTTAGGCTTTCATATAGAGACGATGGGGATGGTTATTTAGGCTCGCTAGAATTGTGGAATGATGCCCAGAAGCAGCTAAAGAATGCAGTTATCGATAACGGCTTAGATTATTTTGAGGTAGAAGGTGAGGCAGCGTTTTATGGGCCAAAGATAGATTTTATGGCTACTGATGCTATTGGAAGAGAGCACCAAGTAGCCACAGTTCAGCTTGACTTTGTTCAGCCTCAAAGATTCGAACTAGTTTACACTAATGAAGACGGTCAATTAAGCACCCCAGTGATGATTCATTGCGCATTGCTTGGTTCAATAGAACGATTTTTGAGTGTTTATATAGAACATACTGCTGGTAAGTTTCCGGTTTGGCTTGCCCCAGAACAAGTCCGGTTTATTACAGTTAACCAAACCGACAAAATAAGTTCTTACGGCAATAAGCAGCTGGAACTGGCAAAAAGCCTGGGTCTGCGCGCTACTCTAGATAATGCAAATGAATCAGTTGGCAAAAAGATTAGGAATGCCGAAAAAATGAAAATTCCATATGTAATTGTTATAGGGGAACAAGAGGCCGAGAGCGGTGAGACTATTCCTAGAGTTAGGTCAGACATGGCAGTTCAGGACCAAACAAAAATTAGAATAGAAAACTTTCTAAAAACAGTTCTAAACGAATCAATAAGCAGAACAACTCATACTACTGTATAAAATGAACCAATCATTCAAAGATAATATCTACGACTTAGTAGACAGAATCCCGGAAGGAAAGGTTTTGACTTATGGAATGCTCGCATCTTTGTCTGGTCATCCAGGAGCATCTAGGGTGGTAGGGCAGATTGCTCATTTTGGCCCAAGTAAGTTGCCTTGGCATAGGGTTGTTAAAACTAGTGGGCTAATGGCCTCTGGTTTTGTTCCGGGTGGGCCTCATAGACAAGAGTTGCTACTTGCCGAAGAGGGCATAGAGATAAGAAATCATAAAATACATAATCTAGATAAGTATCTATGGAAAATATAAATCAAATCATTATTGTTGGCCCTACTGCTAGCGGCAAAACAGGATTAGCGGTAGATTTAGCTAAAAAAATTGATGGTCAAATAATATCTGCTGACTCGAGGGCTATATACAAGGAACTAGATATCGGCACGGCCAAGCCTTCCACTTCAGAAAGACAGGGAATTGTTCATTATGGGTTTGACTTGATTTACCCAAGCGAAAGGTTTAGTAGTATTAAGTTCAAAGAATATGCAGCAGATAAGGTGAATATAATAAAAAGCAGAGGCAAAATGCCAATTATTGTTGGCGGAAGCGGGCTGTACATTGACTCTTATGTCTTTAATTTTCAGCCACCGGCTGTTGATACATCGGGTTATACCAAACTCAACAATATGTCTATTCAAGAGCTTCAAGAATTAATTACATTAAAAAAATTAAAAATGCCCCAGAACCCTAAAAACAAACTACATCTTATTAATACACTTCTCAGAGAAGGGAAAGCACCCCAAAGAAACAGTAATCCGCCAGAAGGATCATTAATAATAGGCTTAATGCCGAATAGGAAATATCTTCGTGATAATATTTCTCTTAGGGCTGAGCAGATGATAGATAATGGAGTTATAGAAGAGGCCCGTGCAGCTTTTGAAAAGTACGGATATTACGCCCCGGGGCTGAAGGGCGGTATTTATGCCCAACTTGTTAAGCACTTTAAAGAAGGCCTAGACATAGCGACAGTTATGGAAAACTTTATTATTAGCGATATGCAACTGGCAAAAAGACAGACAACTTGGTTTAAGCGAAATCAATTCATAAAATGGTTTTCTACGGTCAATGAGGCCAAAAAGTACTTAGGTTTGTTAAACTAGGTAATGATGAAATTATTAGCCATATATGCCGGAAAAATTACTTATGTATTGTTACGCATGATTGGCAGAATGGCCGGAACCTTACCTGGATTAATTGCAGAAAAAATTGATCCTAATATACTAAGCGATTCTCTGTCTAAGCTTCCAAAGGGGGTTGTTGTAGTTACTGGTACTAACGGAAAAACAACTACTACTAAAATATTAACAGAGATGCTGTCACGAAAATATCGAGTACTTACAAACCCAACCGGAAGCAACTTCACCCGTGGAATAGCAGCAGCGGTCGTCTCTAAGTCAACTCTCGCCGGTCGATTAAATTATGATATTGCTGTTATAGAGCTAGATGAGGCATATGCAGTTAAGTTTGTAGAGAAAATACAGCCAGACTACTCAATTATTTTAAATGTTACCAGAGACCAAATGGACAGATTTGGTGAAATTGACCATACGGCCAAACTACTTGAAACAGTAGTTAAAAAGACTAAAAAAGCTGTCGTTCTAAATGCCGACGACAACAGGGTAAGGCCTATGAAATTAGTCGCTCGCTGCAAGGTATATTATTTTGGCGTAAGCAATACATTAAGTCATATTTTTGTTAACGACGAGAATTTGCACACTGCCGAAAAACAATCAAGGCAACAAACGGTAGATGCGGAGCTAATTTCTTTAAAAAATGAACTTACCACCCTTTCTATAGGAAATGATACTCTATCCGTAAAGTTGAATTTTTTTGGGCTGTATAATTCGCAAAATGCGGTAGCTGCCAGTTTGATGGCCAATAAACTTGGCATAGATAATAAGCAAATCAGTGATGCTTTATCTACAACAAGCCCGGCATTTGGAAGAGGTGAAATATTTGACCTTGGGAGTAATAAAATAATCGTTCAATTAGTAAAAAATCCAGCCGGATTTCGCCAAGCGCTGATTGGTTCATTAAGTACAGGTTCCGACATAACTTGCCTAGTTATTAACGATAATTACGCAGATGGTAGGGACGTCTCGTGGTTGTGGGATGTTGAGTTTTCACAGTATATAAAAAGCCCAACAGTAATTACTTCAGGCCACAGGGCATATGACATGTCGGTCAGGCTAGCATATGACGATATCATGGTCACAGAAACTATCTCTGACCTAGGTGAATTTGTAAACTATGTAAAAGATCAGGATAAAAAAAACATTATAATTTTTACAACATATACTGCTATGTTAAAGCTAAGATCTATGTTTGGAAAAATTGCGGATTTGGAGGAGCTATGAAACAGATAATAATTTCTCATTTGTATCCAAAAGAAATGAATATATATGGCGATAACGGCAACGTACTAGTTTTAAAAAAAAGACTGCAATGGATGGGTTATAAAGTAGAGGTATATGGCGTTGGTATTGGTGATAAAATCCCAACAAAAACTAGCATAATCATTGGTGGTGGAGGCCAAGATGCCGGCCAGAATGACATTGCCAAAGACCTGCTAATAGCTAAAAAACAAACACTTAAAGATATGGCAGATAATGGTGTTTCTATGCTAATGATATGCGGACTTTATCAATTATTCGGCCATTATTTTAAAACTAGCAATAATATTGAAATTCCCGGAATTGGAATATTAGATGCGTACACTGTAGCCGGTCCTACGAGAATTATTGGTAATGTTGTTGTTGACTCTAAAAGATACGGCAAGGTCATAGGTTATGAAAATCATAGTGGCAGGACCTATTTAAATAAAGGCACAGCCAATATAGGCTTAGTTCCAGTGGGTCAGGGTAATAATGGCGAAGATAATTCAGAGGGCTGTTTGTATAAAAATGTGATTGGCTCATATTTGCACGGTCCAATTCTTTCAAAGAACAATAAATTGACCAACCATATTATTGAGAACGCAACAGGAATTACCTCTGCTATCGATACAAATGAGCTACTTTTTGTAGACAATTTAGTTCGAAGCGCCCGAACTGTGGCAAAAAAACTTGATCGATGATTGAATTGTTTGCCACTTAATTGGTACAATTAACATATGATCGAACAATTGTTTGGCTCAAAGACACGAGTCAAGTTACTACAACTATTTTATAAAAATCCTAAGCGGTCTTTCTATGTAAGAGAAATTACTAGAAAAATTGATGAGCAAATTAACTCAGTAAGAAGAGAGCTTGCCAACTTGCTAAGCATAGGAATAATCACTTCGGACAACTCTAATAACAAGCTGTATTATGAGGTGAACCAGAAGTTTGAATATTATGATTCTTTATCAAAGATGTTTGGTGGAAGCGCATCAAAAAAATCTAAAAAACCTGCCGAAAAAATTACCGGCGAAAATGCAGAGGGCGCAGAAGCTGTAGTTTTAGACGAAGAACTTGTTGTTATAGATGAGCAAAACAGACCCTTGCTAGAATCACTAAAAAAAGCTGGCAACATTAACTTGGCAGTAATAACTGGACAGTTCACTTTGGATGATCGTTCAGGAATAGATATTCTTGTCGTAGGTGATATCAATGAAGTGAATTTACAAAATAGCATTAACGATATCGAGCAATCAGAAAAAAAATCTTTAAGATATGCCTATCTTCCGGTTGAAGAATTTGTTTACAGAAAACAAGTAAATGATAAATTTGTTTCTGACGTAAGTATTTCAAAAAAAATAATACTTTTAGATAAAGATAATCTATTGAATTAGAAAGGTAAAACAAGTGGTAGAGATTGAATATTTCGGTGGAAATTGTGTAAAAATCAAGAACAAAAAAGCATCTTTAATTGTAGATGATAATCTTGATAGCCTAGGACTTAAGAGTAAAACAACAGATGACTCAGTTTCAATAGTAACTAGCAAAGATATAGAGGTTAGCGATAAGGCTAGGTTTAAAGTTGACTGTCCTGGTGAATATGAAATTTCTGAAGTTTCTATAAAAGGTATTGCCAACAGGGCGCATTTAGATGAGTCCGGGAAGAGGGCAACCTCTTATGTTATTAGGTTAGATGGAACAGTTATTGCAGTGCTTGGTCATGTTCACCCGGAGATGACAGATGAGCAGCTTGAAGAACTGGGTATGGTTGATATTCTGATTATTCCCGTAGGTGGGAGTGGCTACACTCTTGATCCGGTTGGTGCGGTTAAACTAGCTAATAAAATTGACCCAAAGATTGTGATTCCTACTCATTACGCAGATAAGGATATTAAGTATCCAGTTCCTCAGGTTGAGCTTGAGGAGTATTTAAAAATATGCGGAACTGCTGAGCCCGAAAGGACTAATCATCTTAAGATAAAAGAGTCGGATTTGGGCGATAAAATGCACACAATTGTACTAGAAAGATCTTAAGTCTTTCTTATATATAAAATAACCGCCTAACAAAAGGCGGTTATTTTTTAATAATGTTAGATTATTGAGCTATTAAACCTTTTTTCTTTAAAGTTCTAATTGCTTGGGCGCTTACCTTAAGCTTAACTTTTTTACCGTCAACTAGAACGGTCTTATTTTGTAGGTTAGGCTTCCATACTTTCTTAGTTTTTCTTTGGGAAAAGCTAACATTGTGTCCGTATTGTTTGCCTTTTCCAGTGATATCACAGCTCTTCATTATTATTTCCTATAAATTATTATCAAATTCAACTATTAATAATACACTTTAAGGGGTAAATAATCAAGTGCTATACTATAATTTATGAGTTCAAATTTAATAGTAGTCATAATTATGGCAATAGTTGTTATAGCCATATCTATAACTTTACATGAGTTCATGCATGGTTTTGTTGCCAAATTGCTTGGTGATAATACGGCAGAAGAAGCCGAAAGACTCAGTCTTAACCCCTTGAAACACATAGATCCTTTTGCCACGGTACTATTACCATTACTTCTATTGTTGATCGGTGCACCTCCTTTTGGAGCAGCTAAACCGGTACCAGTTGATTTTTATAAACTAAAATACGAAGAGTTCGGAGGGGCGCTAGTCGGGATAGCTGGTCCTCTGACAAATCTACTACTTGCTGTGCTAGCCGCTTTTTTTATAAAGTTAACAGGAATTGGTCTTGAAAACGGTTTAATACAATCTTTTTTCGAGTTATTTATATCTATTAATATTGGTTTTTTTGTTTTTAATATGATTCCGTTTCCTCCTTTGGACGGTTCTAGGGTTTTGTATGCTTTTGCACCGTCGGGACTCCAGAAAGTCATGAATCAGATAGAGTCATTTGGGTTACTAGCTATAGCTTTATTTATTTTTCTACTAATTCCAGTTCTAAGCCCAGTGCTCACCGGTATAAATAATAGTATCTTAAACTTCATACTATAAGTCTAATAATAAGCTATAATGTAACTAGCCCGATATCAAGAAATGATTTCTGAATGATCACTTCATGGGTTAGCCTTATATCCTCTGTGTCCGAGGACGCAGTATGCGGGCTCCCACCTGGGTTTCCAAGCAGGAATCCAAACGGATATCGGGTTTTTTGTAGCAAAATATATTGTCTCGGGGTGTGGCGCAGTTGAGCGAGCAGCGTACGGCTGGGGTGAGATATGCCAAAAAGGCATATCGCAAGGAAAACTTCTCTTTAAAACTTGTTTTAATAGACGAAGTTTCGGGGTCGCCGAAGGTGACCGTGAGGTCCGAGCGGCTCGCATAAGAATATATTGGTATAATGAAGATATTGTCTCGGGGTGTGGCGCAGTTGGCTAGCGCGTACGGCTGGGGGCCGTGAGGTCGCAGGTTCAAGTCCTGTCACCCCGACCAGAAATTTATATCTTAACTATGGGCGTAAATTTACTATGAATAGTATGCTAATTTCCACCTGCGACCTCGAATTAATAATTACACATCTTAAGACCCTTGTCGTAGGTTTATGTCCTGAAAAATAATTAGATATTTATAATTATTGATAATAATGAGATACTAAATACAAATGAAAACACTAAAATTCGACGAATCACAAATTGCCAGCATAACTGAAGGATCCATAACATCAACATGGAGACTGGCAGATGAAAAAAATATTCAAGTTAATGACGAAATACAATTTATTAGCTCAAGTAATGGACAAAAATTTGCAGATGTAATTGTAGACGAAGTCACAACAAAGCGGATAGATGATATTACCGCTGAGGATATGGTTGGGCATCAGCAGTACGATTCTATATCTGATATTCTAGATTCTTTCAAGAAATATTATGGCGCACTAATTAATAACGAGAGTCTGGTAAAAATAATAAAGTTTCATATAAATGCTAAAAATAGTGTAGACAAAAAAACAACTGCTTATGATTTGGTCAAGCTTTATACGGACGGTGGATCAAGGGGTAATCCTGGACCTTCAGCCAGTGGTTTTGTACTTTATGATGAACAAGATAATGTCATATACGCGGGCGGGGAATACCTTGGAATAACCACCAATAACCAAGCTGAATATCAGGCAGTAAGGTTGGGCCTAAAGAAAGCTCTAGAATTATCACCCAAAGAAGTAAAAATATATATGGATAGCCTTTTGGTAGTTAACCAAATGAATGGAGTCTTTAAAATTAAAAATAGAGACCTATGGCCTATACATTCAGACATAAAAGGTCTTGTTGAGAAAATACCAAAAGTATCATTCACTCATGTCCCAAGAGAATTCAATAAAGAAGCAGACGCTGAAGTAAATAGGGTACTTGACTCAACTCCTTTATAAGAGTTTCTGGTACAATATAATAGCTAGATTATTGACTGATCGCCCCTCGCCATTTCTAGCAACTAGATATCCAACTAATATTTCTTATAGATTGCAAAATTATTTTGTAAAAAATAGAGTTGTTACTAGCGATGGTGAGGGGAGGAAAGTCCGGGCAACATAGGGGCAAGGCAGTTGCTAACAGCAACCAAGGGAAACCTTAGGGAAAGTGCCACAGAAACAATACCGCCCCCTACCACTTATGGACTCAATACAAAATTGCTTCGCAACTATTATGAATCCAAAAGTGGTGGGGGGTAAGGGTGAAATGAGTAGGGTAAGAGCCTACAGTTTGCTGGGGTGACCCAGTAAAATGGTAAACCCTGCCTGTTGCAAGGAGTGGATCTATCGCCGAAAGGCTAGTGCCCGCTAAGATTCACGATATTTAACCGCTTGAGCCAATCAGCAATGGTCGGCCTAGATAGATGATCAGATAGAACAGAACCCGGCTTACTAATAATCTGGCAATTCAAAAAACCACCTAAGGCTTATGCTGGAGGTGGTTTTTTGAAAGTGAATTAATTATTTTACAGCTTTTACAACAGCTTCAAATGCTTTTGGCTCATTTACCGCAAGCTCAGCAAGTATTTTTCTGTCCAGGCTAATACCAGAATTCTTCATTCCGTTAATTAACTTACTGTAGGTGGTGCCATTCAGTCTGGCAGCTGCGTTTATTCTTGTGTTCCATAGTGAACGCATAGTTCGTTTCCGATTTTTGCGATCTCTTGTTGCATACTGAAGGGCTTTTACGACACCTTGTTTGCCCATCTTTATGCTTCTGCGCCTTGAATGGGTCATCCCCTTAGTGGCTTTTCTGATTTTCAGATGTTTCTGATGACTCGTTTGGCCTCTTTTAACTCTCATGACTAAGCTGCTCCTAGCTTTCTTTTAATATTCTTCTTAACTTTTCCGGTAATCTCTTGCATGCCCGAATAGGTGCGCTTTCTAGACGCTCTTTTCTTCTCTAGAAAGTGATTTCCAAAGCTTCTGCGTGTTAAAGCTTTTCCGGTTTTTGTAATCTTGACACGGTCTTTTGTTCCGCTATGACTTTTTAGCTTTGGCATTATTACTCCTTACAACTGCGCTTAACTGTCTGCCTGCAAACTGGGGAAGTTGGTCGGTTGAAACACCTTCTCCTAGTTCGCCGATTATTTTATCCATTAACTTGTTGCCTAGCTCTTTATGTGCAAGTTCGCGACCCTTATATACTATACTTATCCGTACTTTGTCTCCGTCTTGCAAAAAGGAATTAATCTTTTTGAGCTTAACACCCATGTCATGTTCGCTTATTTTCAGACCAAATCTCATCTGCTTTAATTCGCTAACCTTTGTGTTTCGTCGAGATTTTTGCAGTTGCTTTGTCCTCTGATAATTGAACTTGCCCCAGTTTACGATTTTTGCAACCGGTGGTTTAGAGTCTGGCGATATCTCTACCAAGTCGAGTTCTGCTAGTTGTGCTTTCTGAAGTGCCTCTTGGCGCGACATAACACCAAGCTGATTTCCGTCTTGGTCGATGACTCTTAATTCCGGTGCCCTTATCGCCTCATTAAGGCGGGTGGTCTTGTTAATGTATTTTCTCCTTTTTCAGATGAAAAGTATAACAGATGTTGTAACAGTGGTCAAATATTTTCATACAACCAAACTGCTGGTTTCGCGAAATTGCAGTGCTTCTGCAATGTGGTTAGGGAGTATTTGATCAGATCTTTCAAGATCGGCTATTGTTCTTGCGACCCGGACACTTCTTATATATGCCCTGGCAGATAATTCTAGTTTTTTACTAGCTTCAATAAGTAGAACTTTTGCATCATTATTAAGATTCATAATTTCCTTTAATTTTCTATCACTAATTTGAGAGTTTAGCTTCAGCTTTTGTCTTTGTTTTTGCAGTTTTCTAGTTTCTAAAGCTACTGATCTATATTTTTCTGATTCTTGTGCGCCTTTTCTGTTAGATAGCAAAGAATCTCTATCTACACTATTAACGTTAACAAAGATGTCTATACGGTCCTTGATTGGCCCGGAGAGTTTTTTGTTATATCTGTTTATGTCGTTCGCGCTGCATACACATGCTTTTGAAGAACCGAAATATCCGCAAGGGCAGGGATTAGCGGTCGCAAGAAGAATAAAATCTGCAGGAAAAGTTGTAGATAAATTAGCTCGGGCGATGGTTATTTTTTTGTCTTCAAGGGGCTGTCTTAATGACTCTAGGGTTGCACGGCTAAATTCAGGTATCTCATCTAGGAAAAGAACACCGTTATGAGCTAAGCTAATTTCCCCGGGCCGTAGGTTGTGGCCGCCTCCAATAATTGAAACATCGCTAGATGTATGATGCGGAGAGCGAAGAGGAGGCATATAGACAACCATCTCGCTATCTTGCGGCCTTAGACTATGAATATGGGTAGTTTCTATTGTTTCTCGGTTGCTTAGTCGGGGTAATATCCCCACAAAAGCCTTAGCAAGCATAGACTTACCAGTTCCGGGTGGGCCAGAAAGCATTATATTATGCCCGCCGGCAGCACTTATTAACAGTGCCCGCTTTGCGGCTTCTTGCCCAATGATATCCCCGAAATCTACAGCACTAATAGTATTATCTTGCTTTGTGGGCAATTTTTTAGGGTCAGCTTTGTGCGATACTGGGTTACCATTCAGCAGCTCAACGGTTTCTTTTAAAGAGCTAAGTGGATATATAAAATCATTTCTAATTAAATCTGATTGAGCGCTATTGCCAATGGGAATAATGACTTTATTTTCCTCAGAGGGGTTAGCGGCAATCAGTTTGCCAATAATTCCATTAACCGCCCTTAGTTCACCATCAAGCGAAAGCTCACCAATAAAAGTGTTAATTTTATTTATATTTTTAATTTGCTTGTCCGCACTAAGAATTGCTATCGATATTGCTAGGTCTAAGCTTGCAGAATCTTTAGGGAGATCGGCAGGTGCAAGGTTAATAACTATCCTACCTGCAGGAAATTTATAGCCAGACGAAACTATTGCTGCTCGAATCCTTTCTTTAGATTCCTCGACAGCCTTATTTGCCATACCGACAATACTAATAGACGGCAGTCCTTTGGTTATTTTTGATTCTATTGTTATTTTCGTACTACTGGCACCGTTATTTATGTAACTATATATTTTCATAATTTACCGTAATTGTAGCCCAGCTAATAAAGTATATGCAAATAAAAAAACCGCTGTCGAGCTGCGAACGACAACGGTAATTTAAGTTTTTGTTTCTTTTTGTAAACCAGATTATTCTTCTAAAACAGTCTCTTTGCGAGTTAGTACTGTTTATTATGAAGGTACTGGTTTGGTTTTTGAGCACCTTTTTTATTCAAGGTACTAAGTTAATAATAAATAAAAAGCAAAAGCACTGTCAACATGTTTTTTTATTTTTTAGGAAGGTTTTACACAGCCAGTAGTTATATAAATAATTATTCACAGTATATTGACCAAAGATATGAACTTAATATATCCCCGAACCTATGCTCTACAAGTTATTATATTTTGTCTGTATTTTCGCTCACATAATCCTACTCAAGTAAGCTTCGCGAGGATTTGATTGAATCACTATGTTGTAAATAAGTTAACTATTTTTTATATAAAAATAACAGATTATTGTTATACATAGCACAACATTAATATTGACATTTTTTGTTTAAAATGCTAGCATTTAACCAGTAAGAAAAATACAAAAAACTTACAAAAAAAATCGTCGCCCTCCGAGTCTAAAGCTTAGGAGAGCGGTCAGTCGGAAACATTCAGTCGTAGCACGAGTAAGCGCCATAGAAGTTATATTATAGGGCGGTTTTACCGGCTCGACTGATGTTATCCAAGTTGCTTTCTGTTGGAATGCTCCCTAGGTAATTGGGAGCATTTTTTATGCTAAGATTTTAGTATGTTACTTAAAACAAAACAGCAAATTGTGCTTATAGGTCTATTGATTGTTGGCTTTTTGGTTTTTATATCTTTTTTTAATCCAAGTAAAAACAGTATCTTTCTCTCAGTTGTTTTTTTGTTTTTACTTTTCATCATTTTCTTTCTTTCTGTGAATGTGTTTTTGGGTTTTTTGCAACCAAATAGTGTTAACAGAAACAGTTTATTGTCAGTTGTTATTGCAATGGCACCCGTGTACTTGCTGGCTCTGTCAAGTCTTAATTCTGTAAGTGTTATTGATTTAATTTTTCTTATTGTTATAGAAATAATTCTTGTTTGGTATATACGAAGACAGGTTAAATAAATAATCATAGCCAAAAGCTTTACTTTTTTGATATACTAACCTCTGATGGATGGTAACTCAAAAATGAATACACCAGAACTACCAAAACCACAGCCAAATTCAGGCAATTTTGAGATAGGTTCGGTAGATAAGGGTGGTCAAAATAAAGCCGAAACTCCAGGCTTGTCACCTATTGAGATGCTTACCCAGGCACAGGGAGCGGTTGTGCAGGCAGTGCAGACTACTGACGACAACACGGCTCTACCTGTCGTTCCTCTTAATGATCCTCATTTGGCTACAGCTCATTCATCTACAGATGACGAAAACCCGGTTATTGCCGAAGATGGTGATGTGCTAGAAAAAGAATGGGTAGATAAAGCTAAGAAAATAGTTTCATCAACTAAAGATGATCCCAGGGAGCAGACAAATCAATTCGTCAAAATGAGATACGATTATGTCAAAAAGAGGTATGGAAAAGAAATAGCACTACCTTCTGGTAATCAGGGGGCTTAGCTTGAACCCAAAGAGTAAAGTATGTTTGCGGCGATAATTTTTTTAGTAATCATTTCGGCCCTAGTTGGCTTGGGCGGATATATTGTTTATAAATCAAGAAAACTACTAAGGGAAGCCAAAAACTATGAACGAGGCCTGAAGATGGTGCCTCTTCTAATTCACTTACCACCTAGTAGCGATGATATTGATAATAAAGGACGGGATGCGCGTGATATTGCCGATGAAAATATATCTAAAGCCAGTGTTTTATACGGAATTCTAGCTAGCACCGTATCTAAGGGTTTTAAAAGTAAGCTTTATGGCCAAAGGCATATATCTCTTGAGATAGTTGCCCAGGGAGGTAGGGTTAAATTCTATACTGCCGTACCTGTGAGTTTGGTTCCGGTTGTTGAACAGGCTTTATTAAGTGCATATCCAAATAGCCGTCTAGAAGAGGTTCCTGAGCATAATATTTTTAATTCAGTTGGAAAAATAAGTGGGACTATTGGTGGCGAGTTAGTATTAAAAGAAAGTTTCACAAAGCCTATTGCAACATACCTAGATTTAAAGAGAGATACAATGCAGGCTCTACTTAATTCATTATCTAAGCTCGAAAAAGAAGATGGTGTAGGCTTGCAGGTACTTATAAGACCAGCAGATAACAAATGGGTTAAAAAGTCTAAAGACGAAGCCTCGAAGCTTAGAGACGGAAAACAGAAAAAGCAGGGAATAGATTTAGCTTTTTGGTGGATTAAACAAGTGTTTATTGCCCCAGTTAAACCACCTGAGGCTAAGGGTGAGGATAAAAAACCAGAAGACGACAAGCCTGTATCTGGATTAGACCAATCTCTTGCAGAAGCTATTGAAGAAAAGGCAAAGCACCCAGGTTTCGAGGTATTAATAAGGGTTATCACTTCTTCAAATATCTCCCATCGGGCACAGACAATTTTAAGTAATATTACAGCTAGTTTTGCTCTTTTTGATGCTCCTGGAAAAAATGGTTTTAAATTTGTTCCCGCCAGAGATATTGAGAGTTTTGTAACTTCATATATATTAAGGTTTTTTCCGGCAGAGCAAAGAAGTAACATTTTAAACTCTGTAGAACTTGCAACCATCTATCACTTACCAGACTCCTCAAACACCCCAACAACTCAACTGGAAAGACAGCAATCTAAGCAGGTTGATGGACCTAGAAATGTGGTAGATGATGGTCTGTTACTTGGATACAATGTCTTCAGGGGAATTAAAAAGCCCATAAGACTGAGTGAGAACGATCGTCGTAGGCATATGTATGTAGTTGGTCAGACCGGAACGGGTAAATCAACATTTTTAGAAAACATAGCACTACAAGACATGTTAGAAGGCAGGGGTTTTGCATTTGTTGACCCTCATGGTGATGTCGCAGAGAGACTCCTTGGCATGGTACCGAAAGAAAGAACCGAAGATGTTATATATTTTTGCCCGGCAGAAATGGATTACCCACTTGGTTTTAATTTATTCGAATTTCACAATCCTGAACAAAAAGACTTCCTTATTCAGGAGGTAATAAACATGATTTATAAACTTTATGATCCTCAAAGACAGGGAATTGTTGGGCCAAGGTTTGAACATATATTTAGAAATTGCGCGCTTCTTCTTATGGCAGACCCCAAGGGTGGTACATTTATTGATGTACCAAAACTACTTATTGATCCAGACTTTGTTAGGCAAAAACTGCAGTATACAAACGACAGAACGGTAATTGATTTTTGGACCAAAGAGTTTCCGAATTCTCAGAGGTCTAATGACGCCGGGGAGGTCACAGCGTGGGTTGTAAGTAAATTCTCGGCCTTTATGTCTAATGAAATGATGCGTAACATTATAGGTCAGACAAAAAGCTCGTTTGATATGCGTAAAATAATGGATGATGGAAAAATCCTTCTTGTAAACTTGAGTAAAGGCCGCACCGGAGAGCTGAATTCCAAGCTTTTAGGAATGATTTTTGTTATGAAGTTCCAAGCTGCGGCTATGAGTAGGGCAGATATCCCGGAAGATGAAAGAAAAGACTTTTGTCTTTATGTCGATGAGTTCCAGAACTTTGCGACAGACAGTTTTGAATCTATTTTAAGTGAGGCTAGAAAATTTAGACTGAACCTAATTGTTGCTAACCAGTTCATTACACAGCTCGAAGAAGGGGTTAGGGACGCAATATTCGGTAACATTGGCGCGGTTGTAGCCCATAGAGTAGGTACGAACGACGCCGAGCAGTTAGAAAAGTACTTTAGGCCGGTTTTTGATGTTGATGACTTACAGCAGTTACCAAACTATAATGCCATTGTTCGTATGCTTATCGGAGGCGTGCCTACACAGCCTTTTTCTATGGCTGACCTTCCATACCTTGGTAAATCTAACCAAAACCTTGCAGACGCTCTTAAGCAGCTTTCAGCCGCAAAGCATGGCCGCCCAAGAGCAGAAGTAGAAAAAGAGATATTCGATAGGTTAACAGTTATTCCTCAGGCGAAACCAGCGTTTGGTAGTGGTATGCGTCCAGGGACTCCTTTTGGAAATCAGCCTTTTGCTGGCGCTGCCCCAGGCTCAACAACTACTTCTAAGAATCAGGGTCAGGGATCTTTCCTAGATGAATGGTTAGCAAAGCGCAAACAACAGCAAGCTAATTCAAGTAATAATAAAACTGAAAATATTAGCAGCAAAACAGATCTAGCTAGCCAAGATACTCCAGACTCGTCGCAGCAAAAACGAGAGAATAAGATTAATCCGGAAAAGCAGGTTGATTCCAGTAACGATAATTCGAAAGTTTCCAAAGAAGTTGTCAACAAAGCAACAGATAAAACAGATACAAATATAGTCAAAAGTGGTGACAAAGGACACTTTAGCCACGAAGACACCATAGTAATTGATCGTGACGGTAATTTAACTGTAAAGAGCTAAATTATTTATAGCTTAGCCTGTTGCGTTTTCTTTGGGTCTTAACAAGAAGCTTATACATAAACTCTATAAGTAATCCAAGTGCATAACCAATTAAAAACAACAATGGGTATACGCTTGGTGGGACTTCAAACCCAATGTTCTTAGCGTAGAATAGAATCAATATGCTACCAAATAAGCCAATAACTCCACTAGATAAAATACCACTTGGTCTGGCTATTGTTTTGGCGCCAATTTCAGAGGCTGTTTCAATAATTGGCTGATGCACTATCTTACTAAAGACCCTGCTAGGACCAGAGAGCTGCCCCTGGATTTCAGATAGAGTTTCTTTGTATTTATCTAATTTAATTTTTTTAGTTATATAGTGCCTATGCTCTGGTTTTTCGTTACTATTCCTAAAGTGTTCAGCACTCTTTGGTTGATGTTCTAGATTGTTTGAGTGTTTTTCAACAGCTTCTCTTATTTGTTCAATATTTTTACTTAAAGCCTCACTTGACTCTTTGGCAATTTCGTTGTTTTTTTTATAATGCTCTAAGCTTTGATGACCAATAGAATCGGATTCATGCTGTTCGTGTAATCGTAGTTTTTCTGACATTATAGACCCCCTGTGCTATATTCATATCTAACAATCTCTATTTCTTGGCCAAGTAGCCTTGACCGATAGTAGAAAAAGGCAATAATTGTTACAAAAATTACACTAACAAGCATTGTTTCTCCTGGTCCGGTGTTTGGAAGGGTAGTTGTAGCAATTTCAACATTCTTAGATGCCGGCTTTTCTAATTTAACGGTTACTTCACGGCCGTAAATATTGGTCATTACAAAGTCATTAGATAGTGGATTAGAGGCAGATATGGGTGTGGCGGGGATCGGGTCTTTAACCTGTACTTTGAATACTTTTTCTATTTTCTGACCGGGCTCAATATTTACTTTTTCTTCCCAGGAAAGAACACCTGTAGATTCATTATAGGTAGCGCCACCTTTATCTATTAAATCCGCGTATTCTAGTATATCTGCAATGCTTTCGGCGTACTCTTCGGTCATTGAGAAGCCTTCAGATACCGCGTCACCGGTATTCTCGACAATCAGCTTATAGGCTAGTATATCGCCGGCTTGTGCTGTGGTGTTGTTCGCATCGGCTATATTCTTTGTTTCATTAGTCACTGCTTTATCTGTAACTATCCTAGGTGTTGGGTTAACTGGTTTTTCTGTAGTCACGGTAATTTCGCAATTTTGGCTTGGAACTGATATTGATCCATTGGCGGCTACAACTTCTGATTTAACTTTGTAAGTACCTTCTGCTGGAAACTCGTAAGTAAAGTAATCGGTTGCTGCGCCATTTGTAACTGATTGCTTAGCTACCAAATTTGAGTTTACAAAGTAATTAACAGCAGAAGCTTGGGCACCAGGTTGTTTGATTATTTTAGTTTCAAATCTTCTTTTATTCCAACTAATGTCTGCAACCTGCTTTAGGCTTTGACAGGATAAATTGGGGATGGGACATGTTTGGTTGTAAGGTATTTTTGAACCATCTTGGCAAATAATAAAGCATTTTTCTACTCCTTCTGGAGGAATAGGTAAGCCGGTTCCCGGGCATGTTGGTGTTGTAACAATGACACAGTCTTTCGGCCCGCCACTAGATACGTCTTTAGTTTTTGTTCCCTTGATGGTTGCCTGATTACAAATTTTTGTATTGTCTTTGGTAGACTTTTTTACAACTGCAGTTACCACTATTTTGTGCCATCTATCACTAGGCTTTAAGGCGTTGTCTTGACCTTTTATTTCCCAAATAATCTTTTGACCTTCTTGACTCTTTTTTAAATCAATATTACTGGTGAAGCTATCGAATTTTAGATTGTCGTCTAGGACATCAACAATTCTGACATTTTCCGAGGCAATCAACCCTGAGTTTCTAAACTCAATTTTGTATTGTACTTTATCTTCTTGAGTTACGCTTTGACTAGAGATTAATTTCTTATCAATCTCGAACCTTGGGTGTTTAGAACCTCTTTCTATAACAATATTTCCGCAACCTTTAAGTAATATCCAGAACCTAAATCCATATGTGCTTATTCCTGTTAGGGCGGGGTATCCATTAGGAAACTCTGACTTGTTCCAGTACTTTAGTGGGAACTCGTATATTCCACCGTCTATGGCACCCGGAATTTTAACGAACGATGAGCCGCTAGCTATGGGGCTTCTACTGGTGTTTATGTACTTGTCGTTGTCGCTATCAGCAATAGTCGTCTTTTTTGAATTTTGAATTTGGTCTAGGCCAACTCCATAATAATCGAAAATAGCCCTTACGTCGGTTCGTCCCTTTGGATCTTTATTGTTTTTAAAGGCTTTAACAATATCTTCTTTTGAGGTAGCTCCATAGACAATATCCCCGGTATTGTACGCTATAGTTGATTTAACAGGTGAAAGGAATGCAAATAGCTGAACAAACATTGCAAGTATCACAAAAACTAGGCCTAACCTACGTATCGCCTGCTCCTGTCGGACTCTTCTGAGGTAATAACCTAAGTCGCCAAGTAGCGTTGGGTGGAATGGTAAATTTGTAACTATTTTTTTGAACATATTATTTATTTTTTGAACATTTTTTGTGATCAATAATATTTAATCACTTTCTGGGGTTGTAAACAAGGTCTTTGGATCGTTTTTTTAAGATGTTAAGCTGTATTGGTAATTATTCTATACTGCTAACGGTTGTAAATACTGCATTTATTACCTATAATATTCTAGAAATAATTTAAGCGAACAGAGGGTTATGGCTAAACAAAAAACTGATGGATCAACATATGATGCCGGTCAAATTCAAGTTTTAGAAGGACTTGAGCCTGTTAGAAAACGACCTGGTATGTATATTGGTGGAACCGGCAAAGACGGTTTACACCACCTTATTAAAGAAATTGCCGACAATGGAATAGACGAAGCAATAGCTGGCTATGCATCTAAGGTTGAAATTATTCTTCTTGAAGACGGGGGAATAAAAGTTACTGACAACGGTAGGGGTATACCTGTAGACGTTCACCCAAAAACAGGTAAAAGTACACTTGAGACTGTGCTAACAATTCTGCATGCTGGTGGAAAGTTCGGTGGCGGTGGCTATAAAGTATCTAGCGGTTTACATGGTGTTGGCGTTAGTGTCGTGAACGCTCTATCTAGTAAGGTAGTAGCTCAGGTTAGTAAAGATGGTAAGCTATACGAACAAACTTATGAAAGAGGTGTTCCTAAGACCGAATTAGAGGTTGTTGGTAAATCTAAAGAAAACGGTACGACAATTTCATTTTGGCCAGACGATACAATTTTTTCTTCAACAACTTTTGATTTTGAATGGATTATAGATTATTTACGACATCAGGCATATTTGACTAAGGGCGTTAAGGTTTATGCCTATAACGAACAAACCAAAGAAGAGTGTGCTTTTTATTTTGAAGGTGGAATACAGAGCTATGTGCGCCATTTGAACATAGGAAAAGATACTATTGGAGATAACGTCTTTTATGTAGAAAAACAAATTGAAGATGTAATGGTTGAGGTTTCTTTGCAGTACAATGACAGCTTCAATGAAACAGTAAAGGCCTTTGCCAACAATGTTTTTAACCCCGATGGTGGAACTCATTTGGTTGGTTTTAGAACTGCCCTAACAAGGGTTTTGAATGATTATGCTCGTAAAAATTCTATTCTTAAAGAAAAAGAGGAAAATTTATCTGGAGATGATGTTAGAGAGGGCCTCACTTCTGTTATTTTAGTAAAAATTCCTGATCCGCAATTTGAGGGACAAA
Source organism: Candidatus Saccharimonadota bacterium (assembly GCA_031973215.1). Classification (GTDB taxonomy): domain Bacteria; phylum Patescibacteriota; class Saccharimonadia; order Saccharimonadales; family CAIOMD01; genus DALYDK01. The sequence goes on along the minus strand of DALYDK010000008.1, from coordinate 8,930 downwards.
CGAAAAATAAGCTTGGTAACCCAGAAATTCGTGGTTACGTAGATAAGGTTTTTTCAGAATACTTCTCGTACTATTTAGAAGAAAATCCAAATATTGCCAAGGGAATTATTGGTAAAGCTCTTCTTGCTGCACGGGCACGAAAAGCCGCTAGAGCTGCAAGAGAGAGTATTATTCGTAAGGGTGTGCTAGAAGGCGCATCAATGCCAGGAAAACTAGCCGACTGTTCAAGCAAGAATCCTGCAGATTCAGAAATTTATTTAGTTGAGGGAGATTCAGCTGGCGGTTCCGCTAAGAGTGGTAGAGACAGTAAAACTCAAGCAATCCTACCGCTTAGAGGTAAGGTTTTAAATGTTGAAAGAGCGCGTTTAGATAAGATGCTCGCTAATAACGAAATTGTCAGCCTTATTAAGGCTCTTGGTGTTGGAATTGATGAGCAGTTTGATCTATCGGGGCTTAGGTACCACCGAATTATTATCATGACCGATGCTGATGTCGACGGATCTCATATAAGTACTCTTTTACTAACATTCTTCTTTAGATACTTGGGTCCAATTATAGAGGGTGGACATCTTTACTTAGCAAAACCACCCCTTTATTTATTAAAAGGCCAGGGAACTAAAAAACAGTATGCTTATTCTGATGACGAGAGAGATTTAATTATTGATAAGCTAATTGAAGAGCGTAAGGCAAATGGTGCCAAGATTGATAAAAATGACGATAGAAAAAAACAAGCTGGACTGACAGATATACAGCGCTACAAAGGTCTTGGTGAAATGGACGCAACTCAGCTATGGGAAACTACTATGAATCCTGAAAATAGAGTATTAATTCAGGTTAAGGTTGAAGATGCTGAAAAAGCCGACGCTATATTTAATAAATTAATGGGTGAAGAAGTTGAGCTAAGAAAGAATTTTATTCAATCTAGGGCTAAGTTCGTAAAGGATTTGGATATATAAATGGAAAACGAAGAGAAAAAACCAGATTTAGAGATAATTCCACCTCAAAACCATTCAAGGGAACTGGAGCTTAAGACTGTTGAAGATGTAATGGAAGATAGTTATCTCCGTTATTCAATGAGTGTTATTGTTTCGAGGGCTCTTCCTGATGTTCGCGATGGACTGAAGCCTGTTCATCGTAGAATTTTATTCTCAATGGAGAAGAATAACTGGAAACCAGGATCGAAATTCATTAAGAGCGCTAGGATAACTGGTGACGTTATGGGTAAATACCACCCCCATGGCAATGTGGCAATTTATGATGCGATGGTTCGGTTAGCCCAGGACTGGTCTACAAGGTACCTACTTGTAGATGGCCAGGGTAATTTTGGTTCAATGGATGGAGATCCACCAGCTGCCGAAAGGTACACAGAAGCAAGAATGGCCAAAGCTGGCTTAGCATTACTGGAAGATATAGACAAGGAAACAGTTTCTTTCAGAGAAAACTATGATGGCTCTGAGAGAGAGCCAGAAGTTTTACCAGCAAAATTACCAAACCTACTTCTTAATGGTCAGGTTGGTATTGCCGTGGGTATGGCAACATCCATACCTCCTCATAACTTAACGGAAATAATCGATGCAACGATTCATCTAATCGATAACCCAGAGGCTACTCTTGATGATTTGCTTGAGTATGTTAAAGGTCCAGATTTTCCAACTGGCGGTATTATCTTTGGTAAAGATAGTCTAAGAACAGCCTACGCAACCGGTAGGGGTGGAATTGTCGTCAGAGGCGTTGCAGATATCGTTGAAAGAAATAAAAAAGGACTACATTCTATTGTAATAAGCGAAATTCCTTATGCGCTTAATAAGGCTAGTTTGCTTGAAAAAATTGCAGACTTAGTAAAAGATAAAAAAATTACAGGAATATCAGATATACGTGACGAAAGCGCTAGAGGCACCGTCAGAGTAGTTATTGACCTAAAGAAAGATGCTTATCCAAAGAAAATCTTAAACCAGCTATACAAACTTACTCCACTTCAGTCTTCGTTCCACTTTAATATGCTGGCTTTGGTAGACGGAATCCAGCCTAGAGTGCTTGGTCTGTCTGACATATTAAGTGAACACATTAAACACCGACAGGTTGTAGTTAGAAGGCGCACAGAGTATGAGCTTAGCAAAGCAGAGGCTAGGGCTCATATACTAGAAGGCTTGTCTATTGCGTTGGATCATATAGATGAGGTTATCGCAACAATTCGGGCGTCACAAACAACAGAAGAGGCTCAGGCAAACTTAATAAAGAAATTCAAGCTATCGGAAATTCAGGCAAAAGCAATTCTAGCTATGCAACTTAGAACTTTGGCTGGCTTAGAGCGTAAGAAAATTGAAGACGAGCTTGCGGAACTAAAATTATTAATTGCCAAATTAAAAGATATTCTTGGTGACGAGACTAAGATTTTAGCAATAATAAAAGACGAGTTTAAAGAACTAAAAGAAAAGTTTGGCGACGAAAGAAGAACGAAGGTAATTCCTCAGGAGTTAGGCAAGTTTAGTGATGAAGAACTCATACCTGATGAACAAGTTGTTGTAACATTAACATCTGCAAATTATATCAAAAGAAGCCCAGAAGCAGAGTACAAAAAGCAAGGCAGAGGCGGTAAGGGTAGGAGAGGAATGTCTACTCGTGAAGAGGACATCATTGAACATGTTGTAGTAACTTCAACACACGATTTCCTATTATTCTTCACAAATAAAGGTAGGGTATTCAGACTAAAAGCCTACGAAGTGCCTGCGAGTGGCCTAAACGCCAAGGGTGTTGCTATTGTTAACTTACTTCAGCTTCAACCAGAAGAAAAAGTAAGTTCTGTCATTAAAGTATCTAAAGACCATCAAGATGGGTTCTTGTTTATGTGTACCGTAAGGGGTGTAGTTAAGAAAACTGCTTTTGAACAGTATAAAAATGTCAGAAATTCAGGACTAATTGCCATAAATCTAGATGACGGTGACGAACTGCGTTGGATTAAGCCAAGTAGCGGAGATAATGAAATTATTATTTCTACTTCTCAGGGTCAGGCTATTCGCTTCCACGAAAAGGGTGTCAGAGCAATGGGTAGAGTTTCTAGAGGTGTTCGAGGTATTAGGCTACGACCTAAAGACTACGTTATAGGTATGGATATTGTTCAGGACGATTCAAGCATCTTTGTTATTAGCGAACTAGGCTACGGTAAGAGAACGAAAGTATCACAGTTTACTGCTCACACAAGAGGCGGAGTAGGTATTAGATCTGCTGTTGTAAACTCGAAAACTGGTAATCTAATTGGAGTTGCTTCATTAACAGCTGAGTGCAATGAGGTAATTATTATTTCCTCTCAGGGTCAAACAATTAGACTTGGACTTAAAGATATATCAGAGCTAGGTCGTGCCACTCAGGGTGTGCGAATTATGCGCTTGAACAATAACGACAAAGTAGTTTCTTTAACTCTTGTCAGTGATTCATCCAAAGAAGAAGAGCCAGAAGAAAAAGAGGATTAATGGAAAATCTTATATTCATAGCCGCACCACTACTAGGGTGGTTTAGTGCTCAGGGTATAAAATTTATCTTCAGTCTTAGAAAAGATGGAGTGACGGTTACTGACGCTTTTCAGTCTGGTGGCATGCCAAGCTCGCACTCTGCTTTTATGCTTGCGCTTACTACTGTTATTGGCTTAAGTGAAGGCTTTAATTCAGCAATATTTGGGCTAAGTTTAGCTATAAGTGCAATAATAATGTACGATGCCAGAGGAGTACGGTTGGCAACTGGTCAGCAGACAGAAGTTCTTAAAAAGCTTGCAAATAAGGAAAAAATAAAAGTACATATCACTAATGCTAAAGGCCACAGAATAATTGAAGTAATAGCCGGAGCAATACTAGGAGTTGTTGTCGGATGTTTAACATATATATTTTTTTAAGATAAAACAGGGAAATAGTTTAGTAGTAAAGGGTGAGTTATAATGTTAATAAAGTTACAACATAATTATCAATTATATACTTGACTCAAGTGACGATAATAGGTTATTATAAATTCTGGTAATTTTTGAGGTTGTTTTTTTGTGACCAAAAAATGCTCGTTAAAAATTGAATAGTGCAGCGTCAACGTCAAGTTGAGTTTTCAACTTAGTTGATAATGTAAATTTCTTTGAAAAAAGTAATTTGGAAATGTCAGCGTTTTTAGATTTTGTTAGATCAATATCTACTTTATTGGAGAGTTTGATCCTGGCTCAGGATGAACGCTGGCGGCGTGCCTAATACATGCAAGTTGTGCGGTAACAGAGAGAGCTTGCTCTCTGCTGACGAGCGGCGGACGGCAGAGTAACGCGTAGGAACATACCCCAAACTGAGGGATAACTGCTCGAAAGAGTAGCTAATACCGCATATGGTCTTCGGATTAAAGCTTCGGCGGTTTGGGAGTGGCCTGCGTCCGATTAGCTAGTTGGTGAGGTAATTGCTCACCAAGGCGACGATCGGTAGCTGGTCTGAGAGGATGATCAGCCTGACTGGAACTGAGAACGGTCCAGACTCCTACGGGAGGCAGCAGTAGGGAATTTTCCACAATGGGCGAAAGCCTGATGGAGCAACGCCGCGTGCAGGATGAAGGCCCTTGGGTCGTAAACTGCTTTTATGTGCGAAGATTATGACGGTAACACATGAATAAGGGTCGGCTAACTACGTGCCAGCAGCCGCGGTCATACGTAGGACCCAAGCGTTATCCGGAATTACTGGGCGTAAAGAGTTGCGTAGGTGGCATAATAAGTGAAGCGTGAAAGCGTGCGGCTCAACCGCATATCCGCGTTTCAAACTATTAAGCTTGAGTATAAGAGAGGTAGATGGAATTTCTAGTGTAGGAGTGAAATCCGTAGATATTAGAAGGAACACCGATGGCGTAGGCAGTCTACTGGCTTATTACTGACACTAAGGCACGAAAGCGTGGGGAGCGAACAGGATTAGATACCCTGGTAGTCCACGCCGTAAACTATGGATGCTAGCTGTGACACATATCGACCTGTGTCGTAGCGAAGTTAACGCGTTAAGCATCCCGCCTGGGGAGTACGGTCGCAAGATTAAAACTCAAAGGAATTGACGGGGACCCGCACAAGCGGTGGAGCGTGTTGTTTAATTCGATGGTAAGCGAAGAACCTTACCCAGGTTTGACATCCCGAGAAGGCTTCCGAAAGGAAACTGTGCTTTATTGAACTCGGTGACAGGTGATGCATGGCCGTCGTCAGCTCGTGTCGTGAGATGTATGGTTAAGTCCATTAACGAGCGCAACCCTTATGTTTAGTTGGATTTTTCTAAACAGACTGCCCTGGTAACAGGGAGGAAGGAGGGGATGATGTCAGGTCAGTATTTCCCTTACATCTGGGGCTACAAACACGCTACAATGGCCGGTACAAAGGGCAGCCAACCCGCAAGGGGGAGCTAATCCCATCAAAGCCGGTCTCAGTTCGGATTGCAGGCTGAAACTCGCCTGCATGAAGCTGGAATCGCTAGTAACGGTAAGTCAGCACATTACCGTGAATACGTTCCCGGGTCTTGTACACACCGCCCGTCAAACCATGAAAGTGGCCAACACCCAAAGTCTGAGCTTTGCCTCGGCCTAAGGTGGGGGACATGATTGGGGTTAAGTCGTAACAAGGTATCCGTACCGGAAGGTGCGGATGGATTACCTCCTTTCTAGGGAGTTTGAATCCTCCGTCTTTAGACGGAAGGATGGTCGATCCTTTCTACAAGATTCTTGTTATTCTTCTCTTGTAGAATCGAAAAACCTTTTTAGGTTTTAGGATGAAGAATGCTTGTTGGCGCGCACTATTCAATATTTAACGTCTAAAAAGACGCTTCTTTATAAACGAGGCGTCTTTTTTTATAAAGACTTTGATATTTGCCGCAGTTCCTTTACAATTTATTCTGTTCTTTAAAAAATATGAAATAAGGGCGATTAGCTCAGCTGGTTAGAGCGCGTCACTGATAATGACGAGGTCGGAGGTTCAAGTCCCCCATCGCCCACCACATTTATGGGGTTCAGTAGCCTAAAGCTTCTGAACTCCACCAAGGGGCAATAGCTCAGTTGGCTAGAGCACCTGCTTTGCAAGCAGGGGGTCCGGGGTTCGAATCCCCGTTGCTCCACCATGTAAAAACCTCCGTCGTAAGATGGAGGTTTTTACATGGTGATGTAGTTGAGTTTCGAACCCCGCCCAGGGTCCGGGTGAGAATTGCCTGTGGCAATTCGCAAGGAAATCTACTCTTCAAAACTTGTTTTGAAAGATGTAGTTTCGGGCTCGCCGAAGGTGAGTCGAATCCCCCTGCTAAAAGTCCTCCAGAACTGCTTGGATATTCCGTTTTCTCTTAACAGCTTCGTGTAGATAGAATAGGGAAAGGTGATTCAGCTCCCCAATAACATATACTTTAGGGTAACCTCGTGTTTCGTGTAGTGCGATTGCTGCTCCAAGTTCTACATACATCCCTTTGCCAATTTTTTCATTATCACTACAGAGTACATACACATCACTTTCGATAACACCCTGAATGTCTTTATTGGCTCTTGAAGCTGACTCGGTAATATTGTCGAGCTTACTGTTTGCGCCACCCAATAATACATCGCTATCCGTCCAGTCGTGGGTTATCTCATTCCCAGATTCAACTACTTGACGCATAACACCCTTAACATTTTCCAAATCATTAATTTGCCCAGATATGAAAAATTTCATGTTTGTATTATAGCGTACATAAATTACTCTTTACATTTACCCTTATTTTTGATACAATGTTAACCGTTGCAAAATGTGTGAAACTTAGCAACAAATAACAGAGATAAAAACGTAGAAAAGGTTACAACAAAAACTGCTTTACTTTAACAGTTTAAGTTGTTACTATATATCTTGGTCAAGTCTACGCGATAGTTTAAAGTAGCCAAAAATACTGTAAATTATCGTGTAAACTTGAGCTGAAAATAACAGAGGTAATTTTTACCTGGCTCGAGTTTAGCAACTTAACAAAATAGTTTTTTTGAGAATTGACAAACGGCAATTATGCTGTTGGCAAACGCTAACAGCTAGTTATTGTAGTCAATGCATAAAAAGTTACTCAAGCGCACACAACGAATGCCTTGACGTAAGATACCGATGAAGGACGCGATAGGCTGCGATAAGCTGCGGGGAGCTGCCAAATAAGCTTTGAACCGTAGATGTCCGAATGGGGAAACCCGGCTAAGGTCATACTTAGTCACTCTTGTCTGAATAAAATAGGATAAGTAGCGGTAAGCTGGGGAACTGAAACATCTTAGTACCCAGAGGAAAAGAAAGTAAACAACGATTCCGGTAGTAGTGGCGAGCGAATCCGGAAGAGCTCAAACCTTATAAGTTTTTGCTTGGTAATTTACCTAGCAAATAAGTTGGCAGACGAATATTTATAAGGGGTTGTGAGAGTCAAATAACCAAGCCAGAACGCTAAAATTATTTAGCTGTCTGGTTTGTGGCTAGAACTGCCATATTCTAGCGTAAGGTAAGAAATCAGCGTTACAAGCAGAAGTGTTTGGAACGATACGCCAAAGACGGTGAGAGCCCGGTATGTGGAGTCACGCTGACCTTATAATTTGACGGCTTTTTAAGCCAAGTAAGGATTGATTTATCAAGAATTACTTTACTCGAGTAGGACGGGACACGAGAAACCCTGTTTGAAACCGGAGGGACCACCCTCCAAAGCTAAATATATCTTACGATCGATAGTGTACTAGTACCGCGAGGGAAAGGTTAAAAGAACCCCGGGAGGGGAGTGAAATAGAGCCTGAAATTGTGTGCGTACAAGGAGTCGGAGCCCTTCGGGGTGACGGCGTGCTTTTTGTAGAACGATCCAGCGAGTTAATGTGCAGTGCAAGCTTAAGGTTTTTGCCGGAGGCGTAGTGAAAGCGAGGCTGAATAGGCCGACAAGTACTGTATATTAGACCCGAAACCAAGTGACCTAACCATGGGCAGGTTGAAGCGAAGGTAAAACTTCGTGGAGGACCGCACCGTAGCACGTTTCAAAGTGCCCGGATGACCTGTGGTTAGCGGTGAAATGCCAATCGAACTTGGAGATAGCTGGTTCTCCTCGAAATAGCTTTAGGGCTAGCGTCATGTTGTAGTATACGGGGGTAGAGCTCTGTTTCGGACTGGGGGTCGCAAGATTACCCACCCTTGACAAACTACGAATACCGTATATGTAATCATGGCAGTTAGAACGGCGGGGCTAAGCTCGTCGCTCGAAAGGGAAACAGCCCAGATCACCATCTAAGGTCCCTAAATTTACACTCAGTGGGAAACGAGGTGGGGTTTCTTAAACAATGAGGATGTTGGCTTAGAAGCAGCCATTCATTTAAAGAGTGCGTAACAGCTCACTCATCAAGAGACCCTGCGCGGAAAATGTAACGGGGCTAAAGTGTAATACCGAAGATGTGAATTGTCGCTTATGCGGCAGTGGTAGAGGAGCGTTGTTGTCGGCAGTGAAGTCAAACTGCGAGGTTTGGTGGAGCGGCAACAAGTGAGAATGCTGGAATGAGTAGCCATAAGGCAGGTGAGAATCCTGCCCACCGAAAGAGCAAGGTTTCCTGGGCCATGATAATCATCCCAGGGTTAGTCGGTCCTAAGCCGAGGCGAGTAGCGTAGGCGATGGACAACGGGTTAATATTCCCGTACCGGTTTATTTGTTGTAAATAAGTGCGCGGCATGGTAGTCGGAGCAGTCTAATGGTATGACTGTCTAAGCGTCTAGTCTTCGGATGAAGCGCGAATGAAAGTGAGTCTTTTCAGATTCGCAATTTCGATAACCCAAGCTGACCAGAAAAGCTTATTTGCTTATAATCTAAGCCGTCCGTACCGCAAACCAACACAGGTGCTCAGGTCGAGTAGACCAAGGTGTACGAGAGAACCCTTCTTAAGGAACTCGGCAATACAGCGACCGTAACTTCGGGATAAGGTCTGCCCCGTCA
>DALYDK010000007.1:11641-33167 GCA_031973215.1 Candidatus Saccharimonadota bacterium | reverse complement strand
CCAGAGAAATAAAGGCCTACGGTAATGTAGATGCCAATAATGACGGTGACATAACTAAAAAAGAGGCTAAGGCCATGGTTAAAGATCTAAGGGCCCAGGTTGACCTATCTAAACAAGAGAAAAAAGATCTTGATCTAGCAAAACAGTATTTAGCTAAATCTAATGGAAAGAGTGGTGGTGCCGATTCGGTCGATGCTCAGGTTGCAGCTCTGGTTAATTCACAGCCAAAGCATGATAAAAAAGGTGATACCGGACCCAAGGGGGTAACTAAAAAGAACAAATAATTTAACAGATATTTTTATAACAAAATGCGGCCTTTGGTGTGGGGCCGCTTTTTATTAATGCTTAATAATTAACGATCCGTCATCATCTTCGTTGTTCATTGGCTTTGGGTTGTCCGGAACTATAGAAACTAGCGGCTCATTGTTAATAATTTGAGACGAACTTTTTGTATCGTAGTTAGTAGACTCATCAATTATGGTTTCGTGAACACTTTCCAAAGCTCCAAGGCCCGGAGCATCAACGTCTTTATTTTCGGCTATCTCTAGTTCTAAGCCTTCTAGTTTAGCTAGATAGTTATCTAGTCCGCCCAGTTCATTTACATCGGTTAGTTTACTATTTTCTAGCACTAATATTCTATCCATTAAGGCTAGGAGTGCTTTTCTGTGAGTTACCATTAAAACAGTTTTTTGTTGAATAATTTGGGTCAGGGAATCTTTTATGTAATTTTCGCTTTTTGCGTCTAGGGCTGCGGTTGGTTCGTCTAGGCATAGAATGGGCGCGTCCCTTAGTAAAGAGCGGGCAATGGCTACTCTTTGTCTTTGTCCACCACTAAGGCTTCCGCCGTTTTCTCCGGTTGGCGTTTCAAGACCTAAAGGTAATCTTTCTGCAAATTCTTTAACATTAGCTACCTCAATTGCGTTCATTACTTCGTCGGTACTTATTTCTCGTTCTATGTCGGCGTCGTATAGGTTTTCTAGTATTGTGCCGTCAAAAAGCTGAGGGGTTTGGCTTACCCAGGCAATTTTTTGCCGAAGCTCGCTCAAAGATACGCTCTGATTATCAAAGTCATCTATTAGTATTCTGCCGGCATTTGGTTCAATAAATAGCGGAACGAGCTTTAGTATCGTGCTTTTACCTCCACCGCTTGGCCCAATAATGCCAATTTTTTCTCCCGGATTAATTCTTAAATTAACCCGATCTAGTACCAAGTTATCTCCATAGGCATAGCTGATATTTTCAAATTGAATTTGTCCATTTATTTGTCTAGGTAGGTGAGCATCTTTTCTTAGATTTTCAATATCTTCATGGTCGCTAAGCACTTCATAAACACGGTGTACATCTATAAGTTTCTTGTTTCTGCTAGTAATTTGACCTACTAGTTCTTGAACTGGCGAAAGCAAATATCCCATATAGGTCATAAATATAAGAAGATCACCAAAACTAATGTCTCCTCTAAGTGCCGCCGAACCACCAAAATACATTACTGCAGATGTTGCCACAATAATAAGCAGCCCATTGCCGTCTTCTAAAACTTTACCCCAAATCATACTTTTTTTGGTGAATAAGTAACCAACTTCCCATAACTTATTTATATTTTTAAGCTGTTTTTTTTCGAGCGTAAAGGCTTGAACTGTTTCTGCATTATCTACAGATTCTGTAACTTTTGCAGCGGTGTCAGAAGCAATTTCGTTCAAGGCCTGATTGTATTTGCCTAAATGTGGACCTACTAACTTCATTGTTAAAAATAAGAAAGGAATAAGTATGACCGCAAAAATAGTTAGTGTTGGTAATATGTTGAACATAATGACTAAAATGGCAACAATCATAATTACTGAACCAATTATTGAAGATGTAGAACCAAGCACCAGGTCGGATAGGCTATTGGTTACGATATTCTGTCTGTAGACATAGTCTCCTTTGGCTAATCTTTCTTGATGGAAGAGCGGTAAGTGTAGTATGTGGTTAAGTGACTCTGCTTTTATTCCGCGGTTTAGCCAAAATCCTATTTTAAGAAGTAAGAAATCCTGAAAGTATCCAAACAACGCGCCTAGTATAAAAAGCCCTATGCTTATTAACGATAAGTACAAAATAAGGGTTGGTGTGTTGGTATATGGCTCTAAAATGCCAGGTGCTGGTATAGTTCCAAAGGCTGAGTCTGCCAATATTTTAAGAGGCCAGGGCTTTAAAAGAGCAATGCCATCGGCAATTAAGTTAATTATTACCACCACAATCACTGCGGGTATAGCAAGACGATAATATTTTTTTAACCAGGATTTAAATTCGGTTCTATGCATGGCTCTACCGTGGCTAGTTAGCCAAGCGTCAACCGCTTGGTTCACTAGGGCTGGTGGCCAACCAGAGCTAATTAAAATGTAAGGTATATACTGAGTCGGTGTACCCTGAGCAACAAGACTTTCTATTGAATTGTATATTTTTGGCATCATAAATTATATTTCTCTCTTTGCTCTTTAATACTATTCTAGCAAAACATAAGCAATATTATTATTTGACAATTGGTTTTTTCAGGAGTAGTTTAAAAATATGATCAAAAACATAATGATTATTAGCATGATTATCCCAGCAAAGGGGCAGATGCTTTAATTGTTATAAATAAACTAGAACAAATAAGCCGCCCCACATAAAGAAAGGGCGGTTTTTTAAATCTAAGGAGAGCTTGCAAATGATAGTCAGCCAAGAAAAATACCTAACCAAACAAAATAGTGCATATGAAATTGTCAGGCAAGTATCGCCCGAATTAACTCCTATGAATGAAATTAAAAAAGACAATCGTGGGAACATATACTACGAGAAAGATGAAACAGATAATCCAACAGGCGCATATAAATGGCGCGGCGCCGCTGTTAAGCTTTCTAAATTGTTTGAAAACGGAGCTCATTCTGTTGTAACCGCTAGCGCTGGCAACCACGGCCAAGGGGTTGCTTGGGTGTCTGGCTTTTTGGGAGCAAAAGCCGAGGTTTTTGTCCCAGTTGGTACACCAAAGAGTAAAATAGATGGACTAATTAGGCTCGGAGCATCAGTGCATTTAGAGGGCAGTAATTTTGACGAAGCAACAGACTTAGCCAGAAATTTTGCTAATCAAAATTCTGAACCTTTTGTACATCCTTTTGATGATTTCGACGTCATGGATGGACAGGGTACTATAGGCCAAGAAATATATGAACAGACTGTCAAAGAAGGAATTCACGATGACGACCTAAGGGTTTTTGTTGCCGTAGGTGGCGGTGGGCAAATTGCCGGTATTGCAAGAGAGCTTAAGCTCCGTAGTAATAATCGAGCTAAGGTGATAGGCGTCCAAGTTTCCGGCTCAGACAGTGCTGCACTTAGTTTTGGCTATAATTCAAATGCAAGTCAGTATCATAACCAGGAAGGACAATTTTCTAGAATTTATGACCCCAAGTTAAGGCTGGGTGGTTCATACTGCCGAATAAAAGCAACCAATCCAAACGATTTAGTAGATGGAACAAGGGTAAATATGGTTGGTGATTATTGCATGCGCAATATCTTAGATTTTGTAGACGAATTTATTGTTGTTGAGCCAAGCTTATTAGGTAAATATTACCTTGAAAATCCAAATTCTAAGCTAGAACCTGCTGGGGCTTTATCGATGGTTGGGGCCGATGCCTACGCCAAACTCCCGGGCTCGCAATTGCTTAATTTTGTAACAATTGCCAGCGGAAGAAACCAAGATCCAGTGCGCATCGAAAAGCTTAAGCAACTAGCTCGCAACTCGTAATTGACTAACAGAGGTTATTCTGTTATTGTAATATCACAATATTAACTTCAGCTTGCAGACGCTATGGTTGTGCAGGCTTTAACCAAACGAAGGGAGATCTAGTTGACTAATAAGTACGAACTAGCGGTTCTTTATCATCCAGACCTTGAAATAGACCTGGAAAAGGCAGCAGAAAAAGTTGCCAGCATTGTTAAGGCAAACGGCGGCAAAATTGTTTCTGAGGACAATTGGGGCAAAAGAAAGTTGGCATATAAAATTAAAGGACATGACCACGCTGTTTATGTTTTTTATACAGCCGAAATTCCAGCTCAAGGTCTTAGAAAAATTGAATCGACACTTAATATTACAGATGAAGTAATAAGATTCTTAATTACTAAGCCAGATGAAAAAGCCGCCGCAAAAGCCGAGGCTTTTAAAGCAAAAAGAAAAGGCAAAAAAGAAGAGCAGACTGAAGAAACTAAAGAAGATTAAATAATTTAGGGGTAAAAGACAATGGCACGAAGTTTCAACCAAGTAATATTAATGGGTAACTTAACGCGTGATCCTGAGCTAAGAACAACTCCAAATGGCCAGAGCGTTTGTAGCTTTAGCTTAGCACTTAACAGGAGCTACAAAGGTTCAGATGGCAATTGGCAAGAAGCAACCGACTATGTCGATGTGGTGGCCTGGGCGGCTTTAGGTGAAAGAGTCAATCAGTATGTGACTAAAGGCCGACCAGTTCTAGTTAGCGGAAGATTGCAAAGTCGTTCCTGGGAACAAGACGGCCAAAAAAGAAGCAAGGTAGAAGTTGTAGCGAGCGATGTGACATTCCTAGGCGGACGAGACGGAAGCCAGGCCGGAGATTCACAACCTAGCGAACAAGCATCTACTGCTAAAAAAGATGTTGTCATTGACGACATCAGTGATGAACCAATAGATTTATCAGAAATACCATTTTAATACTTAATTTAAGGAGAACAATTAAATGGCAAGAAGAAAACAGCCAACAGGCTCAGTTTATTTTGACTACAAAGATGTAAAAACACTACAAAGATTCGTTAACCAATTTGGTCAAATAGAAACCAGAAAAAGAACTGGTTTAACAGAAATGCAACAAAGAAGGCTTGCTAAAGCCATTAAAAGAGCCAGACACATTGGTCTACTGCCTTTCGTAGCAGCAAACTAACTATTAGGTACTAGGTAAAGGGTTATAGGTTAAAGATCTAACACCTAAACCCTAAAACCTTAGACCTATAAACTAAAAATCGGAGATTTTTATGGGAATTACAGACTTAAAAAAGGGCCAAGTATTTCAGCTAGACGGTCATCCATTTAAAGTTCTAGACTATAACCAAAAAGTTATGGGCCGCGGTGGGTCTATTGTTAATGTTCGAATAAAAAGTTTAATAGACGGCAAGGTGCTAGAAAAAACCTTTAAGGGTAACGAATCTATAGAACCAGCAGAAGTGGCCTACCAAAATGTTCAGTATTTATATAAAGATACCGACAAGTTTTATTTTATGGACAACGACACTTATGAACAAATTGAAGTCAACGCCGACATGATAGGCGATAGCGCCGGTTTTATGAAAGAAGGCGATACCGTAAAAGCTCAAACTTTTAGTGGAAAAGTAATTAACATAGAGCTACCAAAAAATGTATACTTAGAAGTCACCTATACCGAATCAGTTGTAAAGGGTGACACAACATCTAATGTATTAAAAGATGCAAAGCTAGAAACTGGCATATCGGTAAAGGTACCAAGCTTTATAAATATTGGTGATGTAATTTCGGTGGACACCGAGTCAGGAGCTTATCGTGAGCGAAAGAAATAAATTTAATATTGGCGATGTAACTGCAGAAGTATCAGAAATTCTAGATAGTGCTAAATCTCATTGGGACACAGTCTATACAGGCCTACAAAATGTGGTAGATTCAGCAAAAAATTCAGTCGAAAAAACCGTAACAGATTCTAAAGATAAGGTAACTCCAGTGCTAGACACAGCAACTGTTTTAACGGGCACTGCTAAAAATTTAGGCTCCACAGTACTTTCTAGGCTTCTCAGAAAATCTTCTGACATTGGCGATAGACCAAACTCTTAAAGGAAACACCTTGACTCAGAAAAATCGGCTAGATACAGAGCTTCAAAGACGGGGTTTAGCCACAACCCGTTCTCAGGCCGAAAATCTTATAAAACTAGGTATGGTAACAGTAAACAATAAAGCTGTTACTAAGCCTGGTTTTTTTGTTTCGTCAGACGCACCAATAAAGGTAACTAAAGAAGCCTTTGTAAGCAGGGCAGGCCTAAAGCTAGCTAGCGTAGCAAATATATTTAATCTATCTTTTAAAAATAAGGTTGTTCTAGATGTTGGCAGCAGTACGGGGGGCTTTACAGAATTCTCTCTGAAAAATGGTGCAAAAAAAGTGTACGCAGTAGATGTCGGCACTAATCAATTACACCCAAGCCTTAGGCCAAACCCTAAAATTGAACTTTACGAACAAACCAATATTCTAGATGTTAGAAGAGATACTGTAGTTCTAAAAAATTCTCCCAGTAACCATATTCCAACATCTAACATCAAATATCTAAAATCTAACATCGACATCATACTTATAGATGTCAGTTTTGTTAGTTTGCGCACAATTTTGCCTCATATTGCCAAGTACTTATGTGGTAAAAACACTCAAGTTGTAGCTATGCTTAAACCCCAGTTCGAATCGGGCGCTCGTCTTCAAAATAAAGGTGTTATTAAGAACGATTCTATTCGCCGTAAAATAATTAAAGATTTCGAAGTGTGGGTAAAACAATACTTCATTATTGAACAAAAAGCCGATTCAGGCGTTACCGGGCAAAAAGGCAACCAAGAAAAATTTTATTTATTACATAAACTAGACAAATAACCAAAAGCTGTTATAATACTGAAGTCTTTTCTGTCCAGCGAAGGGAAAGCTATGAAAAGACTTGCAGTTGCAGTAATCGCCATCATTATGGTAGCGGTAGCAGTACCTGCACAAGCGTCGGCTGGGGCAATGGTCCCGGCTGCCGCATACGGTTGCAACGAAAAAATTGCAACCGTATGGCAAGACCAAATCCGAGTTGGATTCGGTCAAAGTTCCACGGTGACCCTCAAGGTGTGTTACAGCACCTATGGGGGCAATACCAGGGTACACGCCGTTCGGGTTTTTAGCCCGGGCGACAAAGTTCGTGGCCTCGAAGGTTTACGGCTGTGGGCTAACAACCCACTCAGCACATCTTACCAAAGCTGGGGACCATCTTTGGTAGATAAGGGCGAATGGCAGCCCATTGGACTGATTGCTTGCCGTGGGGCATGCAATCAACTTAGAATGTCATTCACTGTCGGTGTGAACCGGTGGTTGTTTGACCCGAGTATCTCTACCGGTTCTCGAGTCCCCTGACCACCTTGTGGTGGGCGCAGACTTAGATGTTCTGCGCCCACCACTACGACAAACCCCTTAAGACTAAGGGGTTTTTACATATTGAAATTATTAGTAATTATGTTAATATATATTTTGGTCAAATTTAATTTGACCGGCACCTTCCCCGTAAAGAGAGGCAAACAAATGAAGTTCCGTTTGTTCGGAGTCTTCTTGACAATGTTTTGTGTGTTTTCAGTCGTTCCAGGCTATGCCTGGGCAACTGACTACAAGACTCCGATCACTTCAGAGGGAACAGACAACCTCGCCAAAGAAGAAGTAGAAGTTCCCCCCCAGCCGAGCGCTGGAATTTACCCGCGCTGTGATCAACTATCGGTCTATGATCATCGTCAGTTCCTAGCTCTGGCAGAGCTTGACACCGCGGTGGTTGACCGTTGGGCAACATTCCGGCTTATCGCTCGCGGAAAAGCCGGAGTAAACGCAACGCCAGTTACAGTGTCGAAGTTCGACATCGAGCTGGGCCCAGGCGAATTTCGCAACGACCTTGCAGTATTCGCCATGGATACACCACGGCTAGTTGGTAAGGATGGCAAAATTTACAATTGGGTCCGCCCGGTTGTAAAACTTGTTCAGAAGGGCAAGAACCAAGTTCTTGCTGACTGGAAATGGAACCGTGCAAAAGATCTGTTCTGGGCGAGCTCCTGTAACAGATCCTTCTACCAGAAAGGGTAGGTGCAATATCCAGGCCTGGGGTAAAGTGTGGCAGAAATGCCCATTTTACCCCAGGCTGTTTTCATTTAAATAGTTTTGACTATGTAGCGTCTTTATGGTATTATACAAAATATAATTTTATAAAAATGACAGAAAAATACATTGCTTTTCCAAAAAAACAAGAAACTTCCGAATCTAAGGATATAAGAGAAAAAATAGAGGGGGCAAAGCGCTTGATTGCTGTTTTTGCAGTAGTAGCAGCTTGTACCCCATTTATAGTCAAACACACAACCAGCGATGCAAAATCTGATCAAATCAGACCGACCTTAACAACTGAACAAGTTGTAGACAATATACCGAATTCGATTACTGTAACTAGCCAACAAGTTGAAAAATAGCATAAAAATTGTATAATATATTTATTATGTCTATGGAAAAACAGCCACATAACTATGACGCAGAGAGCGGCCAAAAAATCCAAGAAATTGCTCAGTCAGTTAATTATTTTATGTCAATTGGTGCTGCCAAGAACCAACTTTTTTATTTATATGGCGAATACATAGAAGGATATGCTCCAGATAGACTTCAGCAACAAAGCCCAAATGCCAGAGAAATCATTACATATGCCCGAAAAGTTTCAGATCAGCCCTTGTATCAGTTTGTAGCATTTTCTAAAACCATAGAGGATGGACAGCCAGATATATACAAAATAATTTTTCTCGATAGTTCAGAAAAAAGCCATTCAATATTAGATTTTACTTCTCACAGTAACGAACTTGTACTAACAAAAACCGATGATCCAGAATTTGTTGAATATATAAGGGGGGATAGTTTAAGTATATACTCTACATATTTTAGTGGAGAAAAATTAAAGGCTATCGAAGAAAAGGATTCGGTAAATCTATCAAACTGCCATAGATTAATGTTATCTTTAGAGGCATACAATGGAAAATAACCCAGAAAAAGTAAAAGATAAAGATTATTACCTTGGTCGTTTAAAGCAAGAAATATTAAATATTACTGACCATGGTGAATGTAACAATAATGTATACCTTCATAACGATTATGAACTAGACTCTAGGGGCAATTTGGTTACGATAGCCAAGTATTTTAATCCAAAATACAATCCAGAAAACGGAGAGTTTACTATTGAAAGATTAATTCCAGCACCAGGTAGGAGTGAATTTGCATCTAGGTTGGAGTATAGCTTTCATGAAGAATCTGACTATGTTTATTGTAGGCAATGTATATGGAACGGAAACCTAGATGGTCGTTTACCAATTAGGGAAAAAGCATACAGTACTGCTGAAGATGTAGAATATGTTTTTAGATGCATAAGCGATGGTTTGCATCTAGAGGAAGCTCAAGCCCAAAAACTACTTCGCAAACATCGCAAAAGATTGAAGTCGGACTACGGCATAGATAACGGTGATATTCCTCCAGGTCGTATGAAGAGATTAATCGATAAAATAATTCACGACATAGACGAATAAACAACTCAGCATTGTGTAACAGCTAGCCTTGGAGCTATTTTCTAGATATGAGAAAATAGTAATTAATGAAGTTTAATTCTAGGGTGAATAAACCTAGGGTTTCTAGGCTTAACTATAATAAAAAGCCAGAGGGTCCCGTAACAAGCAAAAAACAAAAGATAACCTCATTTTTTAATCATATATTTAGTAATAAGTATTTTAAGATATCTTTATTAGCTGTTTCGGCGGTACTAATTTTTGTGGTTATATTGCAGTTACTTTGGCCAAGCTCTAAGGCTAGGCCGTTTTCTAGCGTGGCAGGATTGAGCGTAGGGCTTAGTTCTAAAGATTCAATAAGCACGCGGCTTAAAACTATAAATAATTCAGCTGAATTTTCTTTAGTAATGGGTGATGCAAAAATTGAATCAAAATTTAGTGATGCATCTATTAATATTAACCCCGAATTAACTGCCGAAAAAGTTACTAACTACCCAATATGGAAAAAACTCATTCCTTTGTCGTTATTTATTGGTAACAAACAGTCTGCGGTTGTGTCGATAGACCAGCAAAACCTAAAAGAGCTAGCTGCGGAATGGTCTAAGCAAGCCTATGTTCCTGAAAAAAACGCCACAATAGTAATAAATGGTACCTCGGCAACTATTAATAAAGAAGAGTCTGGGCGCGATTATAGGCAAGAAGATATTGTTGCAGCTCTGGGTAAGGCAAATATTGGCGCAGAAAAGCAAACTGTCTTAGTAAAAAGGACAGAAGTAAAACCAGCAAGAACAGAAAAAGATGTCAAAAAATTGTTAGCCGAAACTATAAAAAGCATTAATAATCCACTAACTCTTGAAATAGAAGGCAAGAAATTTGTGGCTCCATCATCTGCAATTGCAAAATGGATAACATTTACAGAAAAAGCAGACGACAAAAAAGTTCTAGAACTAGACATTAATAAAGAGACGTTAAATGAGTATTTAAAGCCATTCCAGCAAGATGTTTATAAAAAACCGGGCGTAACAACAGTCAGCATAATAGATGGAGAAGAAACGGGTAGAAACATTGGCGAAAAGGGCAAAGGTTTAGATGTAGAAAAAAGCACCTCTACAATAAAAAAAGCTTTAATTGATCACCCTACGGAAGCTATTACTTTAACCGTCGGTCCAATAGAGCCAACCGTTCAGTTCAATAAAACTTTCACCAAAACCAATAAAGGTCTTTCTGCGCTTCTTGCAGATATCGCAAAGCAAAAAGGCGATTACGCCATAACAGTTAGACAGCTCGGCGGATACGGTTTGTCTGGTAGCTACAACGGTACTAAACAGTACCATCCCGCAAGTACCTATAAATTGTTTGTTGCCTACAGCGTGCTCAAGCGAATAGAAAGTGGGGAACTTAAATGGGAAGATGAAGCAAACTCCGGGAATAACATAGACAGATGCTTTGAGCTTATGATTGTTAATTCAAATAATGCCTGTGCTGAATGGTTTGGTGAAAAAATTTCTTGGCAAACTATTCATAGTGAACTTCGGGCTCTGGGGCTTGGGTCTACCACGCTGATTGGGGGTTCTGGCTTTAGGTCTACAACAGACGACCAAGTTAAGTTTTTGGCTCAACTAAACAGCGGCACACTACTAAAAGAAGAAAGCAACAAAAAAATATTAAGTGCCATGAGCAGACAAATATATAGGGCGGGGATACCAACCGGTTTTGGTGGAGATGTTGCCAATAAGGTTGGCTTTTTTGAAGGGCTTTTTCATGACAGCGCCATTGTAAACTTTGGTGGCAATACATATTTAATATCTATTTACTCTAACAGCAGTTCTTGGAGTCAGCTGGCGGACGCCGCCAAGCAAATAAAAAACTACTTTGTTAACTAAAAATACTAAGTTTCAGATCGTCAATTGCAGTATAGCTTGGTTGCATAAAATTGTTACCAGTGCGGAATTTGCTACTTAAAATGTCTGCTGAATTAGTTAGCTTATTTATGGTATCTTTGGCAAGATTTTGGCATGGTTCGCTTATATTTATATCGGTGTCTATAAGGTAAATTATTGGTTCTTTGTTATCTGTAATTATTTTGTACTGGTGAATATCGGCTATGTCGTCCATAACCATTTGGTTGTTCCAAAACTGGTTTTCATAGTAACTACAAAGCGAACTAATTAATTTGTTATAGCTGGCTGCCAACTGTTGTTCGTTTGCGTTCTGTAAATGAACAAAAGTTTTTAGGTTATAGCCCTTAACTTCTTGAGTTAGTGAATAAAGCCTTAGGTAATTAAAAGAATCTGTACCGGCCACAAAGTAGGTTGGGGGTATATTTATTCCATGCTCTTGAACTTTTTTTAGGTGCCGGGCGTTTTGTTCGCCAATATCTACTTTTTCTTCGTATAGTTTTTGAAACTGAGCATCTGAATAATATGCTCGGCCGTAAATTCCACCAGTTTCATTTCTGACAATATATGAACTAGGGCCATTTCTTAAATGTTTTAATTTTCTTTTTGGAGCGTACGGCTCCAAGGGCTTTGTAAAAATGGTATAGTCCGCTTTGTTTTGTTCCATTTACTTGCTTACATTAAATCTAAACTCTACAACATCGTTTGGTTGCATAATGTATGTTTTGCCTTCTGTGCGAACTTTGCCTGCTGCTCTAGCGGCAGTTAAAGATCCCGCGGTAATTAAATCTTTATAATCTACAACCTCTGCTGCAATAAAGCCACGCTCAAAATCTCCATGAATAACTCCGGCTGCTTGTGGGGCAGTGGAATTTTTTTTTATTGTCCAGGCTCTTACTTCTTTTTCGCCGGCCGTTAGGTAGCTCTGCAAGCCTAGTGTTTCGTATGCAGCGTGAATTAGTTTTATTAATCCAGATTCGTTTACTCCATATTCTTTAAGCATTTCGGTTCTATCTGGCTCATCAAGGCTTCTAAGCTCGTCTTCTAGCTTAGCGTTTACAAATAAAGCATTGTTTGGTGCTACTAATTTTTTTAGCTCTTCTTGTTTTTGCGGGTTAGTAAGGGTTTCTTCGTTGACGTTGAATAAATATATTATTGGTTTTGCCGTTAGTAGGTTTAGTTCTCTAAGCAAAACACTACTTTCTTGCTGAAGGGTTGCACTACTAAAGAGTGGTTGGCCTTCATTTAAGTGTTCTTTTACTTTGTGTGCCAGGTCTGCTTTTGGTGCAAGTTTTGGGTCTGCTCTAGATTCTTTGGCAAGCCTTGGCAGTACTTTTTCTATTGTCTGAAGGTCAGCTAAAACTAGCTCTGTATTTATTGTTTCAATATCTTTAAGAGGGTTTAGTTTGTCGTCTACATGAATAACATTATTGTCCGTAAAGTCGCGCACAACTTGAACAATGGCTGCGCATTCGCGGATATGGCTTAAAAACTGGTTTCCCAATCCTTCTCCCTTACTTGCTCCGGCAACTAACCCGGCGATATCGGTAAATTCTACGCTAGCTGGTACTATTTTTTTGGCATTATAAAGCTTGGCTAACTTATCTAACCGCTCGTCTGGAATTGGAACTATTCCGGTGTTTGGCTCTATGGTGGCAAACGGGTAGTTTGCAGCCAATATATTGTTGTTTGTTAACGCGTTAAATAATGTAGACTTACCAACATTAGGTAAACCAACTATTCCTATACTTAAACTCATATTCTTATAGTTTACCAAAAATATACCAGTCGTTGAAATTATTTTAAAAATATGTATTAATATACACATTCAAACGGAGTTTATACAGTTATGGAAACGGCGCAGCCAACAAACTTGGGGTTAGAATCTGCAAAGGGTAGTACTAAAAACAAAGTTATAGCATCTATTGCTGGATTTTTGGCTATTGGCGGGAGTATTAGTCCGTCATTTGCCGAGTCTAGCCCAACGCAAGATCCTGTTTCAATTACTGCAAACACCGAAAGCTTAGCTTCTGCTGCTTTAGTAGCCAAGACTAAAAAGAAAAGTGGGCGCATTAAAAAGCCTGCATATTTTGGTCCGTTACCTCTGAGCGCATGCCATACGGGAGGATCTACTTTCGGTACAGTAGATTGGCAAAATTGCAACGAAGGAAACGACTATGTATATGCCATATTAGAAGGTTCTGATTGTGCTGAGTTTAGGGACGATCGGCAGATTATTCAAACATTTTACGAGTCTTCAAATCGATATTTTATGGGTCCAGGTTATGGTGAAAATATGAAATATATTAAGTCAGTACAGCCAGATCTATATAGGCAAAAAAAGAATTCAAAAAAGTCATATGCTTATGGTTATGACGTTTATTTGCTGAATGAAACTGATGCTCCGAAGACATTTAACATTGGTCTTTATCCTCTTTATGGAAAGGCCAAAAAGAAAGTTGGAAAAACCCCACTAGTTAGTGAAGATTTACTAATCTCAACTTTTAATAATGACAGCCCATCTATTGTGGACGAAGGAACATTGCCTTCAGCAAGTTCTTATAGAATTTCTACTAGGCCAGATATAAATTCAAAATACATCAATGATAAAGTGGTTGGCTCCCCGAACTATGAAATTAAACCAGATATGGTCAATGTCGATAGATACAAAAATATTAAAGCATATCTGCTAAAGGTGACCGTTAGGAATCCCGAGGAACCTAATAGTGCCGCAAAGACATTAATGCAAAGTTCTTTGCCGGGCTCTAAATCTGACCTTTGCTACGTAGGTAAAAACAGAGAGTTTAGACCTTAAATTTACAAACAGCAATCTCGGACAAAAATAAAAATAAAGCAGTATAGCCAAGCATTAAATATTGCAAATTACTTTAAATGATGTATTAATATATACACATTCAAACGGAGTTTATAAAGTTATGGAAACGGCGCAGCCAACAAACTTGGGGTTAGAATCTGCAAAGGGTAGTACTAAAAACAAAGTTATAGCATCTATTGCTGGATTTTTGGCTATTGGCGGGAGTATTAGTCCGTCATTTGCCGAGTCTAGCCCAAACAAAGAACCTGTTTCAATTACTGCAAACAACGAAAGTCTAGCTTCTGCTGCTTTAGTAGCCAAGAATAAAAAGAACAAATTATCTTGTAAAAAAATAAAAAGAATAAGAGATAACAGCAAGAGACCACTAAAGAAAAAAGAAAAAAAGTTTCTAAAAAATATATGTGGAATTAAGTATCCGAATATAATAGGTTCAACGAAGAATACTAAAATCTCTGGTGGCATAGCCTACAACTGGGGCCCAGCACCTACAGATACAGGTGTACAAATAACAAAAAATGGATATGATACACAAGATGAAACATACTTTGATTATAATTATTTACTACAAACTAGATTTAATTCAACCGGCCAACCTCTGAGCCAAAAGGCAATAGGTTCAAATAGCTACTATAGATTTAACAGCGGTGATAGTACTGAGGTTTACTCGTTTGACCAGCCGCTGCCTTCAAGGAACCCAGATAGCTATGACTATGGAACTGTACTAGACTTTTCCGCTGTTAACCTTTCGGATGAAAATAGAAGCTTAAATATTAGCTTAAAAGACTACCCTAGTTATCAAAATACATTTGTTGAATCTTCGATAAATCTTTTGCCGGGAGAGTCTGCGGATATAATAATTGCAGATTCGCCCAATCAACCCTTGAATATGCTAGGTCATCAGGGAGTGACAGGTAACCAGATAGGTGATAATAACGGACTCTATATATTAAGTCCAGATAATGAAAAAGCTAGTAGTTTAAGACCCGTATCTAGAGCAGTTCTTAAGATATGTGTTATTTCTGATATACCCCATGAGCATTGCTACACAAGGGCGGTTGTAACTGGTAAGTCAAGTATTTTTGATTAAACCGAGCGTACTGGATAGAGCTATTGCAATTTAAATCAAACGATGTATTAATATATATACATTCAAACGGAGTTTATGTAGCAAGTGGAAAAGAATAATATAAACAAAGCTACTGCAGCCACAGCCATTGGCGCTGCTGCACTGCTGATCGGCTCAATGACATTTAATTCCGAACCGGCAAGCGCCGACACAGACACTATAGTAACTAGTATTGGTCCAGCATATTGCAAAGACAAAAAAATGACATTCGACTATTCAGTTCAAAATGTTAGCTATCCCGGTGTTGCAGACATTGACCTTACCGAGAATGATGTACTAGTTAAAGAAGAATCTGTTCCAACTGGCTCAACCGTACTCGGCTCTTATGCAACAAGTCTAGCCATAGGCTCACCTATTACACTAAAATTTATTGTCGATGGTCAGCAGGTGGGTTTTGAAAAATCTATGTTAGTGAAAAATTGCCTTCCACCTCCTAAAGATTTTGCTCCAATTGCCCCTAATTTTGTAGATGCAGAGGGCACTGCAAATGACACAGTAATAATTCCTACATACGAAGGAGTAGATTACTATATTAATAATGAAATCAAGCCAGCAGGCAATTACCACGCCGAAGGTTTGGTCAGGGTAGATGCAAGAGTTGCGCCCGGTTGGGTATTCAATGGACCGCAAGAAGCTTCTTGGACATTTAATTTTACAGGCGCTGCGCCTACTCCTACTACGGAAGTTCCAAATGTCGGCAACGAAGACGATGTTTTTGGCCTTCCGACACCAAATGTAGTTTTTGATTCTTATAAAAATAAACGAGTCGCAAAAAAGAACAAAAAAACTTGTAAAAAACTTGTAAAAGCCAGAGATAATCTTTATGACTCGAAAGAACTAAAAGGCAAAGACTACAAGTTTTTGAAAGCCAAGTGTAAAATTAAGTATCCAAAAATTTTATATTCAAATAAAAAAACTAAGGTTTACGAAGGTATACCGTATAGCTGGGGGGTAAAGCCAGTTACTACCGGTGGGGTTCGTGGCAAAATAGACACTCTAGACGGAAGAGTTTTCACAGACGGTGTAAATGTTGCTAACCCTGATGTTGCTGAACATGTATTTACTCCTAGTGGAAACATCAAATATATAAATAAGATAGGCGGAAGCTATTACTCTTACTCATACTACTATCGCAAAAAAGGGTTAGCCCCTGTGGGTAATGGCGAAGATGAACCAAAGCCATACAAGAAAAAGTCTAACGAAGTTATAGATGTGCAGGTTGCCCAAAGATTTTGCAATACGGCTGACGAAAAAAAGTCGGTAACTGCTGGTATTAAAACTTTTAGTAAAAACCCAAGCATAATTGCCGAAAGAACATTTGGCTTGAACCCAGGTGAGTGTAGGGTTGCCGTAGTTAGCGATTCTGCTGGTTTGCCTCCAAGTGAAGAAGAAGCTCCTGGTAATGTAGTTGGTGCAGACAGGCGTTATGTAGATATTAACCCAAATAAAGAAGTAAGCTTGCAGTTCAGAGCAACCAAACAGGGAATCTACTACTATAGAGTTAACTCAGACAATAGCAGCCGTTATTACCAAAGGTCAATCTTAACTGGGGTTCGAACAAAAACGCCAGGTAGGAAAAAGCCATATAACGATTCTCCAAGTTACAAAAGCCAAGACATTAATCGCGGCTGGTAAAATACTAATCTTTTAAATAATAGACCACAACTTAACATAAGCTATTGCAATTTAATTCAAACTATGTATTAATATATATACATTCAAACGGAGTTTATACAGTTAATGAAAGAAACCTACTACAATAATCGACCTTTACTGGGTGGTCTAGTCGCTACTGCAGCTATTGCTTCTGTTTTATCTCCAGCTAGCTATAATAGCTCACCCGCAAATGCTGAAAACATTCAAACCGTAAAAGAAGCTACTACTCAAGCTCTTGGTACCTGGGCTGTTTCATATAGCTGCCAGACAGACATATTTTCAGTTTCAGCACAGTCACCAGCAGCTTCACATTACGAAGTTCATATATCTTCTTTAAATAACAACCAATCAGCCAAAGTAAGAGAATTCGACATAACTACCGAGCCCAATATAGACATGCAAATACCAATGTCAGAAGCAGAAGCTATGGGTGTTTCAGAAGACTCCCTTACTTCAATAGCAGTTGTAGATACACTAGATGCAGGCAATGTAGTAACTGGTACTGTCGTAGATACAGTTGGTTGCCCTAAAGAACCAGAACCAACCCCAACAATAACCATAACTCCTACACCAGAACCAACCCAATCAATTTCTCCAAATCCTTCACCTACTACCACTATTCCCGTGGGTGAACAGAAAATCACGCAAAATGTAAAAATGCTCAAAAAGAAATACAGAGTAGGTAAAAAAATTAAAACTCCCATGAAAAGCAAAACGGGCTATCCTTTGGCATGGGATGCTCTGCCTAGTCGAAATAAAAAAAATAAAAAAGTATGTCAAGACAAAACTAAGATTATAAGATATGATAATTATCGACCAATATATCGAACAAAAATAAAGACGCTTAATCCTGGCAAGTGCCGATATACTGTATATTCTGCTGGCTGGCTTAACGAAGAGATACTATTTAAAAAAAGTAAGTTCAAAGTCGTTAAAAAAATCAAAAAGAATTAATTGAAATTAATAGTTACTTGATTAGCTAGCTACTAATATTGAAAAAACAACCCAGTCTGCATGACATTGATAAAATCATCATAGTTATGGTTAAATTATAATTGTTCATTTCGTAATAACTAAATTCTATGAAAAAAAATAATTATAAAAGTCAAGATAATACAGTACAAGAAGTAAAAAGTAGTAGGGAATTGGTTTCTGATGCAAAGACAGTTAAACATCCAGGCGACACTGCTTTTATTGGAAGTATAAATGACAATTCAGGCGCAAGAAACAATAAATTTTTCAAATATTTTAAGCTAGCATTTTTTATAATATTATCTGTTTTTATTATAATAGTAATTACATATGTATTTATTAAAGGCAACAATGATACAAAAACAGTAAGTCTAAATAGCGATGAAGTATCACGGCAGGATATAAAATTTGAACTAAACAAGGAATTAAATAACCCCGTAAATACTTCTGATATGGATCAGAAAAAAATATACTATAGTGGCATACTAGCCAAGCTGTCTGCTCTTGGAGATACAGACAAAGCTGCTGATTTATATGTAAAAGAAATAATGGCTCTTAATATCGTATTTGATGTTCAAACTCAAGAATGGCTAATTAGTTCTTTAGTTGCCAATGGCTATAATGCAGAAGCAAAAAAAGCAGTAAACGATTTGCTACCACTATTAGAAACGGATTTTCAGAAAATAGGAGATGAATATAAGACTGAAGTAATAAAGAAGATAAACTATTATAAAAACCTTGAGAATACATTATGATTAAGCATAAATCAAAGCTATTTTATTATTTTTTTGCAATTAATTTCATGGGTATTTTTATCCTTAGTTCTTGCGCGTCTGCCTTCACATGGCCTGGGACTACATGGACGAATGGTGGCGAATCGGTATCAATTAAAATGTCAGTAGATAGCCCTAAGCACAGTGACCCATCTATGTCATTTGGTGTATATTTTTCTGGAAATACTACAAATAAACCTGGCTCTTTCACTATTAACTTAACTGGCCTGAACTGTAACCCAAATAATTTAGAATATACTGTCTGGAGACTTAATGCTGATAATTCGATGGGGAACACGAATACTAAGAGATGCAATGATTTTGACGGTGACAAAATAACAGTTTCTTATCAGAATGGCCTTGGAAGATTTATGCCTAAGGTTGGAGATAGTGCTGGCAGAACCCAATATAGAATTGCTATAACTAGTTTCGGTATGCAGAATGCAAACTTTATGAAATTTAAAGTTAATGTAGATGGAGCAGCTCATATTGGTTTATTGAGTTCCAAAACAGATAACTTTATTTGGCCGTTTTTTACTTCTGTGCCAATAGCTACCGATTCGTCAAATAAAAACATTTTTCAGGATCTCAATATACAGGTTGCTGAAATGTGCGGTCAGCCTACTCAGCCCGAAACATTTGAATTTTATGATTTAGATAATTATGGCAGCAATAACCCAAATGGTGCTCAGGACAACGGCAGATGGAACTGGAATGGTACGAATGGTGGTGATGGTGAGCCCTTTTCGAACTTTGTCTTTAAGCCTCTTGAGGTCTACATGAGAGAGAGTACTACTACTACAAAGTTGAGTGATTCTGGTAAAAGTACACAAAATTGGATTGTAGGTGGACCCATCGTCGGATGGGATAATAATAGCAATATTTATAGGCCGAAATCTTTTGGAGCTGACAACATATATAACGGTGTTAATAGTGGTGTTCCACCGCCCAAGCGTAAACAGTCAAGCAATGAATCGGGTAGACTGACTTATAATCTAAATAAAGGCAAATCATATATACTGACAATTAAAGACTTAAATGCAGAAAATTATATTTCAATAAGAAGTACTGTTGATGAAATAGAAAAATGTATAACTGATAAAGAGTGGTTAATATCATTAAGCCCCGATCAGCAGAGAACAGTTTTCCAAGGTACAACAGTAGACTATAACCATTGGGTTAAAAATAATGGTCCAGATGCTATTGATGATTTTGTTGATGTTGATGTTAGGGGCTATGGTGGTCCAGATGAGTGGTGGTTTTATGATTTGGGTGTTGGCACCCTACCCGGTATAGTTAAGTCAACAGGTGTCAACGGTATACCTGCCCGCTTA
Source organism: Candidatus Saccharimonadota bacterium (assembly GCA_031973215.1). Lineage (GTDB taxonomy): Bacteria > Patescibacteriota > Saccharimonadia > Saccharimonadales > CAIOMD01 > DALYDK01. Next base: position 13,259 of record DALYDK010000007.1, on the reverse strand, counting down.
AAACAGATGAACCAACTGGGTAATTTCTGTGATACAATCTCGGCTAATAATATAAATTCTATATTTGGTGGTACTGCATCAACAAAAGACTGCGTACATGTTATAGACCCGGATGCAGCTGTACCGAGTAGGGTGGACTTCGAGAAAGGTTCTAGTACGATAACTGTTACTGGAACCAACATAAATGTAAGTAACGGTGGTGCTTGTCCTACCGCTCCAATAACTATTCCTTATACTTGGAGTATTGGGGGAGTTTCGGGTTCTTCTAGCTTCAATTATGGCGGTGGATTTGGCTGTAATAATCCATCGAACCTTATCCCTATACCACCTCCAATAATTAACCAGTTAAACCAAAAAGCTCCTGGCCTGAGCGGAATACAGTACTGTTTAAATGTTAACAATGAAGGTAATAAGTGCGGTGAAATTTTAGTATATGAGGTTCCATTTGCGCGGTTCTACGGTAACGATGTCTATTCTACGAATGGCCAAATTAAATTCAACGACAGCTCAAACGATAACAGTAAATATGAAGAGAGGGGTAGTGTTGCCCAGTATGCGGCATTCGCAAGCGGCGCAAATAACTTCTTGGATACAGCAGCTTTTAGGTATAAGCAAACAGTAAAGCTTAACCCTCAGCCGCCAACTGGCTTAATGTCGGCTATTTCTTATCTTACTCAGAACAGCGTCACTACATATAACGATGTTGCAAAAAACTTGCCAGAAAATTGCTTAACAACAATTAACCCTGCTGCTATTCCGCAGAGCGGCAGTAGTGTTTGCTATGATCTTGGTTCAAGTAATGTCACTTTAAATAGTTTAAATTACTCTAATAAAATTACTATTAAAACTACTGGAAACATTTATATTAACGGCAACATAACGAACGCAACCACGGCTGCAAATAAACAGAATCCTGCAAATACTGGGGTATTGTTACTTAGCGCTAATAACATATTTATAGACAAAGGCGTAACGCGAGCTGATGCCATTCTGGTTGCTAGTGAAAGTATAAATACTTGCTATAACGGTGCATCTAAAATTTTGAATAGTCAGTTAGATGAATTATGTAGGTCAAAGTTGGTTATTAACGGCTCTGTTTCTGCTAATAACATTAGCTTTAGTCGGGTAGGTGGTAGCAGGCTATTAGCACCGCTTGGTGCTGGGGCTAATAATGACCTTGGTGCAGGAATAGAAGAGAAGAATGGTGAAGCCAGCCAGACATTAACTTCGGGTCTTAGCGCAGAAATTATTAATTTCCCTGCATACCTGTACTGGGCTAAGCCCTATTTACAGGACAAATCTGCTTCTGGCGGAACTGTTGAATCTATGTTTGTTGCACCCCCAAGAAAATAATTAATAAAAAAGTTTACAACTGTTATAAGCAATATGATACAATTACAAGCATGAGCGTCATAAGCGGCGTCAAGGACTTTTTTGGCCTCGATATTGGAACATCGGCAATCCGATTAGTACAGTTGAAGGGAAGTGGGCCCGTAAAAGCATTATCAAAATACGCACTGGTACCAGTCGACCAAAAATTAGTTTTATCAGACGCAAAAGCCGATCAACAAAAACTTTCCCAAATAATAAAAGATTTGGTAGCTAAAAGCGGGGTAAC
>DALYDK010000007.1:6442-11541 GCA_031973215.1 Candidatus Saccharimonadota bacterium | reverse complement strand
CCAGATGCGCTAGCACTTGCCAGGGCATTAATTGGCAACGGACAAACTACACCTCAAATGGTAGTAGATATGGGAATTTTAGCTACAGACATAGTCATATCTGTGAATGGCGGCCCAAGACTAACTAGGTCTATTCCTACCGGAAGCGACGCGGTGTTAAAGGCAGCTTCTCAAAACCTAAATGTAGATGAAGCTCAGGCCGAACAATTTATCAATAAATTCGGGCTTAGCAAAGATAAGCTAGAGGGTCAGATTTACAAGGCAATTATAGGTGTTATTGATGTACTGGTTGGTGAAATAGAAAAATCCATTAAGTTTTATAGCACCCGCTACCCGAACGCTCCGCTAGAGCGAATAATAGTTACTGGCGGCGCAAGCACATTGCCGGAATTTCCTTTGTATTTAGCTAATAAGTTTGGTGTAAATATAGAAATTGGCAATGCCTGGCGAAATGTATCTTTCCCAGAAGCAAAACAAAACGATTTAATGTCTGTGTCTAATCATTTTGGTGTCGCTGCCGGCCTAGCAGAAAGGGAAGGTTAAATTATGTCTGGCATTCAACTTAATTTAATACCAGATGTAAAAGCCCAATACCTTAAGGCTGAGCGCACACGAAAGACAGTTATTGTCGTTTCTGTGATTGTTATTATTGCTAGCGCTGGTCTTGTTGCAATTATGCTTAGTATTTTAGGCACTCAAAAACTGGCGTTAGATTCTGCGAATAAGAAAATAGATAAAGCATCAAATGAGCTAAAGCAAACTGCAGATATAGAAAAAATGCTCACTGTACAATCTCAGCTAAATAGCTTAGACCAACTGCATAATAATAAAACCGTGAACAGCCGTCTTTTTGGCTATTTGGCTAAAATAGTGCCCAGCCAAGTACAAATTTCTAAGGTAGATATTAATTTTGAAGACAATTCAATAAAAATAAGCGGCACATCAGATAGCCTAGAGTCGAACAATAAATTTGTAGATACTTTGAAATTTACAAATTATCAATTAAGCGGATCGGAAGATAAGACACCAGCATTCAGTAATGTCGTTCTAAATACTTTTAGCAGAGATGACAAAGGCGCTACGTTCGATATAAGCATGAACTTCGATCCAGTGCTATTTGCTACATCGTCCGATGGCATTCAACTTATTCCTAAGCAGGGAGTAACTACCAGAGAACAAGTTCCAGCGGCGCTATTTAATCAATCGGCGGGAGCAAACTAATGGCAAAAATAAATACAGATAAATTAGGTCTTTCTACAAAAAGAATTCAAATTGATAAATCAAATACCAAGGTGCTTATTTATATTTGTTTAGCAACAGTTGCTTTAATATTTGCTCTAGTTGCCGCTCAGGCTCTTTGGAAGCAGATACAATATCAAAATAAGGTGCTTAGCCTAAGGAATAAAGCCGTTGATCAGCTTGAAAAGAACAAAAAAGCAACTGCGCAGCTACAAGCACAGTATGTGGCCTTCGATACAGCATCTGAATCAATAATTGGCAATAGTGACGCAAATTCAAAAGTAGTGTTAAATGCGCTGCCTAGTAAATATGATTTTCCGGCCCTAGCAACCAGCCTAGAGAACTTAGTTAATAAAAGCGGAGTTACGCTAGTATCTATCACTGGAACGGATGATCAGCTTAATGCAAAACAGAGTAGCATAGAGCCTCAGCCAGTTGACATACCTTTTTCTTTGAGCGTAAAAGGATCTTACGATTCTATAAAAACATTTATTAGTAATCTTGAAAAATCAACTCGACCAATGAAAATTACTAAAATTAGTTTTTCTGGATCAGAGGGCACAATGCAAGTTGATATAGCAGCAGTTACCCAATACCAACCTCTGAAAATTTTAGATCTAGACAAAAAGCAGGTTCCTCAAGGCGGTGCAAAAACTTCTGTAAAAACACAGTCATCAACTAGTCAGCAGAAGGAGTCTGAGTAATGAAAAAGAATGACATTTTAATAATTGCAGTTGTAGCTATTGTGGCGGGCGTATTTAGCTTTATATTGGCCAATTTCTTATTCGGTGGAGACAAAAAATTTAATTTAGACGCTCCAACAGTTCAGCCTATTACGGCAGAATTCAAAACCCCAGATAGCAAGTATTTCAACAAAGATTCATTAGACATTACTAAAGACATTACCGTAGAAGATAATTCCAATAACCAACCATTTAGTAACTAATTTAAGTAAGGAAGGTCTACTATGAGTGTTTTAATGGCAAACACCCAAAAATTAGTAGAAAGCCTGCTTGTTAAAAATGGTCTGCTTTCAGATGCAGACCTTGTAAAGGTACATAAACTTGCTAACGCCGAGGGTGAGCCTTTTATGGCAACCCTAGTTAACCATGACTTTATAAACCAAGAAGATTTAACGAAAACTATAGCCCAAGCTACTAAAGTGCCTTATGTAAACTTGAACGGAGCAAAGGTTAACCCTAAAGTATTAGCACTGCTACCTCAAGAAATAGCTCAAAGATACATGGCAGTTCCACTGGGCGAAATGGAGAAGAAGCTGGTTGTAGCCATGCTTGATGCCGATAATGTCCAAGCTGTCGACTTTTTATCTAACAAAATAGGCAGGCCTCTAAAAGTATATTTGGCCAGCCAAGACGGTATAGAGCAGGTTCTAAAACAATACAAACTAGATGTATCTAAAGATGTTAACGAAGCGTTAGGCAGAAGCTCTACCGGCAATGCTGACGACGATGCCGCTATACAAGATGCAAAACTACGAGCTGCCAAAGAAAATAGAATAAAAAGTATTGTTCAAGATTCTCCAATATCTAAAGCTTTATCGGCTATTTTAGAATATGCTGCTAAAAGTAGAGCTAGTGATATTCATATAGAGCCACTAGAAAAAGAACTAAAAATACGCTGCCGAATAGACGGTGTTCTTCGTGAGATTATGAAGCTACCAAAAGAAACTGAACCCCCACTAATTTCTAGAATAAAAATATTATCTAACCTTAAAATAGACGAACATAGAATACCTCAAGATGGTCAGTTTACGGTTATGGTGGCTGGAAATGCTATTGATCTGCGTATTGCTATTAGCCCGGTTGTGTGGGGCGAGCAGTGCGTTATTAGGCTGTTGGACAAATCTGGAACCAGCCTAAAACTAGAAGATATGGGTTATAGCGGTAGGGCTCTAAGAACCATTAGAAAGGGCATTCAAAACCCAAACGGAATGATTTTAACTTCTGGCCCTACGGGTTCGGGTAAATCGACTAGTTTGTACGCTCTTATACAAGAAATAAAAAGTGATGACATTAATATTGTTACTCTAGAAGATCCGGTTGAATATAAAATGGACGGAATTAATCAAATACAGGTAAATTCAGAAGTTGGGCTAACTTTTGCCGCTGGCCTAAGAAGTATTCTAAGGCAAGATCCAGATGTTGTAATGGTCGGAGAAATTCGCGATAAAGAAACCGCTATGCTTGCCGTACAGGCTGCTTTAACGGGCCATTTGGTGTTAAGCACTCTTCATACCAACAGCGCCGCAGGAATCTTGCCTAGGCTTCTAGATATGGACATAGAGCCGTTTTTAATTGCTAGCACGGTTAGAACGGTTATTGGCCAGAGGTTGGTTCGTAGGATAGGTGGTAAAGCAGAAAGTTATGATGCTAGCCAGGCAGAAGTAGAGGCCATTCACAGTACCCTCAGCGGATTATTGCCCACAACCGATGAAGAGGCCGAAAAAGCCCGCGAAGACTTAGGTTTTAGTGGGGAAAAGTTGCCAACCATAGGGCAAAATGCTTATACTTTATTTAAGGGCAATGATTCTCCCGAAACACCTAACGGTTATAAAGGTAGAATGGGCTTGTATGAGGTCTTTAATGTCACAGAAGAAATTCAAGACCTAATTATTAACAGAGCCACTAGCGCAGAAATACAAGATGTAGCTCGAACTCAAGGTATGATTACCATGAGAGAAGACGGTTACTTAAAAGCGCTTGCCGGAAAAACAACATTAAACGAAGTTAACAGAGTAGCTGCTGCCGACAGCGCATAAAAAGGGTGGAAATGACAAACACTACACAACCAAGAATCGAAATTTTACTAGAAGAAGTTCTTAAGCAAAAAGCTAGCGACCTTCACCTTCAGGTTGGTCTGCCTCCTATGCTTAGGGTAGACGGCGCCCTAAAGGCTGTTAGCGGTGTTGAATCTTTGAATGAAGAGTTAGTAGAGCAACTTATTTTTGCAATTTTAGATGACGATCAAAAGCAGATATTACTTAAAGATAAAGAGTTCGATTTTAGCTTTGCCTTTGGCGATTTAGGCCGTTTTAGGGTTAACGCTTTCCATGAAAAGGGAAACCTAGCCGCTGCTCTTCGTTTAATTCCAAACGAAATTGCTAGCATTGAACAGCTAGGACTGCCTCCTATTGTTACTAAGTTTGCAGATTACCCCAGGGGCCTTGTTCTAGTAACCGGTCCGACTGGTTCTGGAAAATCTACTACTTTAGCAGCGCTGGTTAATAAAATTAATCATGAGCGTGCCGAGCACATTGTAACCATTGAAGATCCTATAGAATTTACTCATAAAAGTGCAAAATCTGTAATCGTTCAAAGAGAAGTACACTATGATACTTTTAGTTTTTCGGCCGCACTTAGGTCAAGTCTAAGGCAAGATCCAGATGTCGTTCTTATTGGTGAGATGCGCGACCTAGAAACTATTGCCAGCGCTATTACTATTGCCGAAACAGGACATTTAGTTTTTGCAACTCTGCATACAAATAGCGCAGCACAGAGTATTGATCGTATGATCGATGTATTCCCACCCCATCAGCAGCCACAAATTAGGTCTCAGCTAAGTAATATTTTAATGGCAATTTGTTCACAAAGGCTTATTCCGGCAATTGGTGGTGGTCGTATAGCAGCTGCTGAGGTTCTAATAGGTACACCAGCTGTGAGAAACATCATCCGCGAAGGAAAAAGCCATCAGCTAGACGCAGTTATACAGACAGGAGCAGAATTTGGTATGCAGAGCATGGATAAAACTCTAGTAAACCTTATTCACAATGGCACAATCACTTACGATGAAGCACGAAATTACGCAGTTGACCTAGAAGAACTAGACAGGCTAATGAGAGG
>DALYDK010000007.1:0-6342 GCA_031973215.1 Candidatus Saccharimonadota bacterium | reverse complement strand
TCTATAATTCAGGCTCCTAATGAAAAGGCTGCCGGAAAATTAATTCACGAACAGGGCTTAGCCCCGCTTGAGGTTAAGCTTCAAGAAGATAACAAGGTTAGCTTTTTTAAACGAGTAAAAACAAAAGACAAAATATTATTTGCTCGCCAACTTAGCACTTTAATTAATGCAGGTTTGCCTTTGGTGCAGAGCCTAAGGTCTGTCCAAAAACAGACTACTTCAAAGCAAATGCAGGCAGTAATTGCAGAGGTTATTGCAGATGTAGAGGCAGGCATGGCATTTAACCAAGCCCTATCTAAGCACCCAGCAGTATTTAATGAAATATTTGTAAACTTAGTTGCCGCTGGTGAACTATCTGGAACCTTAGATACAAGTCTAGAACGCTTAGCAAACCAGCAAGAAAAAGACGCCGAAATAATAAGCAAGGTTAGGGGAGCAATGGTTTACCCAGCAGTAGTTGTTCTTGTAATGATATTGGTGGTTGGCTTTATGTTGGTTTCGGTGTTGCCACAGGTCAAAGTTTTGTACGATGGTCTACCGGGCGCAAAGCTTCCATTTATTACACAGATACTACTAGGTATGTCGACATTAATTATTAAGTTTTGGTGGGTAATTCTTGGTCTGCTTGCTTTGGGTGCATTTTTTGGAAGCAGGTGGTTCAAAACTATGGGTGGCCGCCGATTTGTAGATAATGCCAAAATGCACGCACCTGCAGTTGGCCCGCTATTTATGAAAATGTATATGGCAAGGTTTGCTAGGACTGGCTCAACCCTAATTGCTAGCGGTGTTCCACTTCTACAGATGCTAGATATAACCGGAAAATCTGTTAATAACCTGTATATAGAAGATTCTATAAAAAGAGCCATTGTACAAGTTAAGGGCGGCAAAAGCCTAGCAGATAGCCTAGAGGGCGATCCAAACTTTTTAGAGCTTGTACCAAACATGCTTAGAATTGGCGAAGAATCTGGTTCCGTAGAAGAAATGCTAAGTAGAACGGCAGATTACTACGAAAAAGAGGTTGACCAACAAATTAAAACTATAAACACAATCATAGAGCCTGCGCTTATGATTGTCTTAGGTGTAGTGGCTCTAATTATTGTAGCTGCTGTCCTGCTGCCAATATACAGTCTGGCTGGAAAAGACTTAACAGGATCAAGATAATCTCTTGATTAACAGAAGTAAATCTGTTAGTATATATTTTGAATTTGATTAATATTAACCTATAAAGGATGTAAATTTAAGTGAAAAAAGCTGTTATTGCTACCGGTGGAAAACAGTATTTGGTTGAAGAGGGCCAAGAAATAGAAGTTGAGCTTCTTAAAGATGAAAAATCTACTTCTTTTGAACCTTTGCTAGTTATAGATGGTGAAAAAACTACCGTTGGCAGCCCCGTAGTTAAAGCCGCCAAAGTTACCGCCACCGTTGTTGACCAAGAAGTAAAATCCGACAAAGTAACTTCTATTCGCTACAAAGCCAAAAAGCGGGTTAAAACCGTTAAGGGTCACCGCCAGCTTAAAACTAAGCTAAAAATTACAAAAATTGCCTAAATTCAGGTTGAAGGTTGCAGGTTCTAGGCGGTAGAGCAGATTTTCTACAATATATTTTTTTATGCATTAGATACTTAAATATACTTGTACCCAGATTCGTAGAGAAAACAGTTTGAATTGCTGATGGATTTAAGTCTAGGTTCTTCTTTATGCAGCCAAAGTCTATTTTCTAAGGTCTAAAATCTATCCACTGCTACCTAACACCTATAAACTAGAACCTAAAACCTAAAATACGCTTGTGCTTACAAATATTTTGTAGTATTATTCGGGAGTATATATTACAAATAAAACCTACTAGGGTAATTTTTTAGAAAGGGCACCAAAAAATTATGAAAAAAATAAACCAAAAAGGCTTCTCTATCATTGAAGTTCTTATTGTGCTAGCTATCGCTGGCTTAATTATGTTAATAGTCTTCTTAGCTGTCCCAGCTCTCCAAAGAAACGCTAGAAATAATGCAATCCAAAACGACGCACAAAGTATATCTGGTGGTGTTGGTGAATACGCATCAAATAATAACGGAGCTCTTCCTACTGTAATCAGTGGTACGGGTGACGTTTCTATGAGCAGAGGTTCAGGTTCGCCCGTGCAAACCACAAAGGTTCAAGGTTCAACAGTTGTTAGTTACGGCACTACAGCTCCGACAGCCGATCCTACTCCAGGCACAATATACGTCAGGGTTGGTTCTAGATGTGACGGTACTGCCAGTACGCGAGCATTTGCAGTATTCTATTCAACTGAGACTTCCAGTGGAATATCTCGTCAATGTCTAGATACATAATAGGGCGCCAATTGTTAAAAGAACGGGTTATTGGCTCATTCTTTCATATATAAATAAATCTATTAAATAATCCCAGCTATGTATAAAATATCAATTTTGTTACTTTTAGGGCTTGTGCTTGGGAGCTTTGTAAATGCATGGGTTTGGCGTTTAAGCCAAAAGCTAGACAAAGACGGTAACCCCAGGAAACTTAGTAAAAAGAAGGAACAGGAACTTAGTATAGTTAAGGCTAGGTCGATGTGTCCAAATTGCAAGCATGTTTTGGGGGTAAAAGATCTTGTGCCGCTATTTAGCTGGCTGTTTTTAAAAGGCAAGTGCAGGTACTGTAAGGCAAAAATTAGCAAACAGTACCCAGTTATAGAACTGTTAACAGCAGTACTTTTTGTGTTTTCTGGTGTATTTTGGAACTTTGACAGCAATTTAGCTTATGTAAGCCTATCTGCATGGTTAGCAATTATAACCATATTTATGGCACTATCTGTTTACGACTTTAAGTATATGCTACTACCAGATAAAATGATGATTTTTCTGGTGCCTCTATCTGCTGTTTTTGCAGGTATAGGTTTCGTCAATAGCGACAAATCTTTAATAAGTTATATTTTACAGTTAATGCTGTCTGTTTTTATTGCAGGTGGTATTTTTTATTTTTTGTATGTTATTAGCTTAGGTAAGTGGATAGGCGGGGGAGACGTAAAACTAGGGTTAATTATTGGTGTTATTTTATCTTCTGCCTTAATGTCGGTTCTTATGCTATTTATTGCATCTGTTGCTGGCGTAATAGCCAGCATAATAATTAACAAAGGCTTCAATAAAAAAGCTAAAATTCCTTTTGGCCCATTCTTAATAATTGGCACATACATTACCGTGCTTTTTGGTGCTGGCATATTGGACTGGTATATAGAACTACTAACTTACGGCATTTAAAACAGTTTAAAGCTCACAGCTCACAGTAATCAGTTATGATTGAATTCTATGCCTAGAGCATAAGTTTGTTAGCATTTTCCATAACCTATAACTTAACGCCTAAAACCTATTTACTTATCAACGCTTATGCTATAATTTGGGTAAGTAATTAAGTAAACTATAAGATAGAAAATATATGGCTATAAAAAAAGAAAAAATGTCTAAAAAAGGCTTCACAATAGTAGAAACGCTGATAGTTTTGTCTGTTACTGGTATGTTGTTTGTGGCATCTAGTTTTTTAATTAGGGGCCAAATAGAACGAACCAGGTATCAAGATGGGATGCGCCAACTACAACAATCGTTCCAAGCAGCTATCAAAGATACCGAAAATGGATATTTTCCGGGAGCCAAGGGCACAGAGAAGAATAATATTTATATAGGTAAAAGAGTATCTTTTTGTGGCACTACTAGCTGTAGTGACCGAACCGCAATGAGAGTAGAGAATTTAGTTTTTGACAAAGCAACTAATGGTATTAATCCTGAATCTGCTGAGTACTATAAATTGCCAAATGGCCTTTCGTTTATAGGCTATTATGTTGACACTGGCACAGAAATTCAGAAAAGTCCTGATACAAATGGGGTAGTTATTCAGTTTAACCAAATAACTTATAGAACCGATCAAAATAAATCTACTGCCTCGCAGAATAATTTAGTTTCCAAAATTATACACTTTGTTAGACGGTCAACTTTATCTATTCCTGCTGCAATAAGTATACCCAGGCTAGATATTGATAGGGGTGACTATGGCACTAGACCTCTGCCCCAACCACCTCAGCCAGGCGATCCACCTGAAATTGATGTTGAAGTTGATGCTTCTGCTAATGCAAATTGTGATTCGGCAAATGTTTATTGTGGTTCGAATTATGACAGCAAACAGTCTGTTGGAGTTATTGCTTACGATGGTGGGAAGTTGCAGAAAACCGGTTTTTGCTTCGATGGCTATCGAAAGGGAAGCCTTGTGATAGATGCTAAAAGCAGCGGATCTGTTACTTTAAATTTTGATGACCCAAATTGCCAATCAGGATTTTAGCTAATGTTTAAAATTAATACTAAAGGCGACACTATAGTTGAGGTACTTATAGCAATTACCGTCTTGGCTTTTGCGCTTGGCACTGGTTATGCCACAGTTAGTAGAAGTAACCTTAGTATTCAGTCGAACAAAGAGCGATACCAAGCCCAATTGGTTGCCAGTCAACAAATAGAAGCACTTAGGGCTTATATTTCTGCGGCTAATTCTAGAGCTGGGTTTTCTGCAGATACATGCGTAAAAGAAGGTTTAATAAAAACCGGAGCAGATCAATGTAAATTTGCCGAACTGAACGCTGATTCATCTGCCGCTGGTGCTACATATACTGTTGCAACTAGCCCCGTTAGTCCTTCTTGTATTGCTAGTTCTACTTATTGCACCTATAAAATTGATGTTACCTGGGAAAGTTTGAAGGGCGGCACTGAAAGGGCTACGCTTTACTATGGTCTTTAAGCACAAAAAGCAAAAAGGCTTTACAATTTTAGAGCTTTTAATAGCAATTACAGTTTTTTCGTTGAGTTTAATGATTGTCATGGCGGTGGTAATTGGTATGGGCAAACAGTACCAAAAAGCTACCTATGTGACTCAGTTGAATGATGCCTCTAGAACGGTACATCAGACACTTTCAGACGATATAAATTACAGTAAACTCACTAATGCTGAGGTAAAAACAGCGGCCGATGGCAGCAATAATTCTTATATATGTTTATCGGGCAATATTATTTATGCTTGGCCTTTGGCCGTATCAGATGATAAAGGCGGTCTTTATAAGTACACAGGAACTGCATGTGACGATAATAATGCAGCTACTGCTATATCCGGAGGAACAAATTTATTGCCAAAGAACTCTTTTGTCGCGAATTTTTCAGTAAATAGTGAAGCTAACGAAACCTATGTAATAAAAACTGAATTTCGTTCTGGTACGACTGACATGTTTAGTTTAACTGGGACCGAAAATAGAACCACTGCAGGCATAAAGTGTCTTCCGACATTGCAAGGTGGTGATTTTTGTTCGGTAGTGCAATATAATAGTGTAGTAAAGCCAAGGCTATAATAAATATGAAAATATCTATAAATAAAAATCAATCAGGTGCATCGGCTATAATGTTTGCAATGGTATTTATTATTGTCATATCTTTGCTTTCTTTGGGTTTTGCAACACTTGCCAGGAAAGATCAACGGGCTACCTTAGATAAGAACCTTTCTTCTGAGGCTCAGCTAGTAGCTGAATCTGGGGTGAATAGCGTAGTAAGTTATGTAAAAGCTAAAGGTACCAGTGCTAAACCAAATTCTGATTGCAACCCAACGAATGAAGTAACTACAGACGGATTTGTTAACCCTTCATTTGGCGCAGATGGCCCAAAAATTACTTGTATAACCTGGGACACAACCCCAAATGAGGCGGTTAAAACATTAGCACCTTATGAAACTTGGAGTTTTGTTGATGAACTGTCTACGGGGAATAATGAGATTACCATTACAGCAGATACGGCAACCAACGGAGGCTATGGTTCTACAGGAAGATTAACGGGGTTGCCAGGATTGGTATCTGGAAAGTTGCCTATTATTAAGGTAGCTGAAGTAAGCGGTACAGATATTACCAATACAACTAACGCGAAAGTTGAGGTTTTCTACTTGGTTCCTGCAAACAATAATAATGATGCAACTACAAGCGTTAATTTAAACGATGGTACCGGCGCAGTAACGGATAAGAATACTAATGGCAATGGTTCCGCATACGGTATTAATTGTAGTAATAAAAATATATGCAAAGTATCAATAGTTGGTTATCCTACACCTGAAAATGCAAGTAATAGGATGTACTTTTTTCAAGTAATTGGTGATGTTCCCGCTACCCTTACATATACAAACTTTGATTCAATGACGGGGAAATCGGCAGAACTAAAAGGGATACAAACCAAGGTAGATGTTAATGCGCAGGCTCAAGATCAATCAAAAAGACTTGTTAGTTATATTTCTATGCAACAACAAACATGGCAGCCTTGGTTTGCTGCACTATCCAATG
>DALYDK010000006.1:16436-56361 GCA_031973215.1 Candidatus Saccharimonadota bacterium | reverse complement strand
AATGTAATTTCTCACTCATAAAATTATTGTACAATTTTTTCGATATTTGTCAATTTGTGTATCGTTCAGTGTATATGATTTAAAAACTTAAATTACTACTTTATTTAGGGCTTCGCGGAGGCCTTCGGCTGTTATTTTAACTTGCCCTTTGGTGTTTTTCCATATTTGAGCTTTGTAGTTTTACTTGTTTTTCAAGCTCATCTAAAAGCTGCTTGTGAAAACCGAATATTTGTATGTTATTTTCTACTAGTTCTTTTCTTTTCTTATTTGCGTACATCTTAACAAACAATCTGTTTTGTATTCTTTCGTGTAGCATTATTTCGTACTCTACTTTACTTGTATCAGGAAACCAGTTTTCCTTTACAGCCATTTTCATAAATCTGATATTATCGTCTGTCTTGATTAACTTCTCAATCTCAGCATCACTAAAATATCCGCCCCTATGCGTTAAATTGTTCTTATGGCTACGTATACCACTTGTACCTTTACTGAATAGTATTGCTAGTTTTTTTAAGTCTTCGGGTACAAAATCGTGGTTTACTAGAATTCTTTCGTTAATATCTTTCTCGTTTATACCAAGCCTGCATACAGCGTTTATTGCCTGCAGGGTCACGTCAGAATATCGTGCAACGCCTATAATCCAATTTTCGTAATGATACCTTATATACTCCACTTTAGTGTGATGTTTACTCCAAATTGTTCCAGGTGGATTTGCATTGATTGCTATAGAAGCAATCTGAAGATTTTTAAGCAATTCATCTAAACGACGTATAACATCTCTGACATAATCTATAAACTGATGATGAGAACTTTCTTTATGTGCTTTCTTTAGTTTCTTGTTTTTTATGCAACACTCTAGCTCTTGATAAACAGTTTGGTGTATTGGATGTGTCGTTGCATCTTCGTAAGCTTTCTTCTGCTGATTAAATTGCTGCACTTAGTTTATTCTCCAGCTCATCGCATAGCGAAATTAGTGCTTCCACTTTTTCTACAATACGTTTTTGCTCTTCAAGGGGAGGTAAAGGCATAGGATAGTTTCGTAAATAACCAAGTGATACAAAATTCTGAACCGCACCAGATGCGTTATGTTTCATATTTTCTGTGGCAAAGACTAAATAGCTATGTAGAAACCTACTGTAAATCAAGCCAGTTTTATAGTGCTTGAATAAGGCTACATTTTTAATACTGAAGCAAGGCTCTTCTTCAATTATTACTGGGTTTCCGATTGTACCTATCATTGCGAACAGGACATCCCCAATATCTACCTTTGAACGCTTAGATATTTCTATGTGGTCTTTCTCGGATATGTAATTAACCTTTGAAAGATTTAGTCCTGAGGGAGATAGATTTTTACTTGTTACTAAGGGCATCCCCTCGTCAACGTATTTCGGACTATCGTGTGTCCCGTCACGAACATCAAGTACATCTTGGAGCCTTACCCATTCCCAAGAATTAGGAATAGAAAACCGCTTTTCACTTTCATCAATAGGCTTTGGTGTTTTACTTTTCTTGACTTTACCTTCCGTCACCAACCTTTGCTTTTCTATCACTATCTGCTTAAGTAGTTCACTTGCCGGCTGGTCCGAATTATCCTGCGTACCCAACTTGCCCTCTACTGCAAGTTGGAGGATGGTTTGACGGAGTTTGTTTAGGGCTTCTAGGAAATTGTCTGATTTTGAATCTAACTCATCGCACAATGCCATCAGTGCTTCTACTTTTTCTACTATCCTCATTTGCTCTTCAACAGGTGGTAGGGGTATGGGGTTCATATTTGCTTGTTTGATTGTATATGTACCAACTGTTGCGCCCGTAGATTGTCTTGCAATCTGATGTTTTAGATAATTGGACATATATACAAGTTTTATGTAATTCGCATTTAATGAAAACACGTTTTTTAGCCAAAGTATTGTTGCATCTTTGAAGTAAAACTTGTCTTGGTTACGTACTACATATGGTATCCCTATAGTGCCTACACCCGTGACCATTAAGTCATTCTCTTTTGGTACACCATATTTGTTTTTGAAATCATCGTACATAGCGTCAGAAATAAATAGGTCTGAGTTAATTTCTCCCATTCTTGCTGCACGAGCCAAGTCTCTTGCTCTAAAAAACGGCACACCAACATCACTCCAGTCACTTTTCATAACTCGCTTACTGGAGGTTATTTCAAACAAGTTACCAAGTCTAGCCCAAGTCCAATTTTCTGGAATATCAAACGGTTCCTCGCCCTTTAATACTGGGGAATAATTAGGGGTCTTCTTTATTGCACCTTGGATGATGAGTTTACTTCTATTGTATTCTATCTGTGCAATTATGCTACTGGCTGGTTCATCACTTGAATCCCGTGTTCCCAGTTTACCTTCTATTGCGAGCTGGAGGATGGTTTGACGAAGCTTGGCGACATCAGGCTTCATACCTTGAATGCCTTCTGAAGCTTTTCTACAAGCTCTGATATTTCATTTGACAATTGACTGACCTCAGAAAGCAAAATGTCTTTATCGTAGACATCATCAGCTTTCTTGGAAGGATTAGAAAAATGAAGGTCATAGCCTTTGTTCCTAATCGTTTCCGCATCAACTTTCCAGGCATTATCGTTTTCAACACGGTTATTCCACCAAGTTTTAATGGACTCAAACTCAGAAAGTTTTAATTTATTACCTTTGTTGTACTGCTTTACGCCTTTTGGAAGTGGCATATCGTAAAACCAAACATCATCTGTCTTTTTAGTGTTATCAAAGAATAATATGACAGTCATAACCGGCTTATAAAACACACCTCGTTTTAATATGACGACTGTATGTAGGTTAAACTCGTTGATTAGCTTTTCCTTAAGATTAGCTTCTACACCTGAACCCGAAAGGAAAGAACTAGGCATCACCACTCCAGCCCTTCCGTTTGGCTTGAGCAAACGCATAAAGGCATACATAAACAAATCACCCGTAGTCTTGGTCTTAAATCCGTTAGGGAAATTGGATTCAACTCCGGTATCTTCTGAGCCGCTGAAAGGAGGATTAGCAACTATGACATCTACTTTATCGGTTGCTCCAATGTCCCTCATAGGTCTAGCTAGAATATTACCTCTGTTTATAGTTGTCGGGGCCTCTATACCGTGAAGTAATAAGTTGGTAACACAAAGTAAGTGAGGTAACGGCTTCTTTTCTATACCGTGGATTGAGCCTTTTAGTATGGCTTCGTCTTCAGCTGTCTTAACTTGATTCTTGCGAATGTGCTCAATGCTATCTACCAAGAAACCACCGGTTCCACAGGCAGGGTCTAGTATTTTCTCCCCAAGTTTTGGGTCTAACATATCGGTTATAAATCTAGTTACAGGTCTTGGGGTATAAATCTCTCCGTCATTGCCTGCATACTGTAGGTCGTTCAATATCTTTTCATAAATAGCACCAATCTGATGCATATCTTCTGTTCTATTGAAATCAATTTCGTTAATCTTATTGATTACTCTCCTTAAGACCGTACCTTTAACAGAAAAATTATAGTTATCACGGAATATTACACCTACAAACTTACTGAACTCGTCTTTAGATGATACTAATGCACTAAGGGTAGGAAATAAGTCTTCGTTCACGAACTTCAGTAGCTTGTCGCCAGTAATGCCCTCATCGTCTGCAGCCCAATCACGCCAGCGATAACCTTCAGGAATAATTTCTCGCTGGGAATTGAAAAGTTCTAGCTCCCTTTCTTTATCGTCAATAATCTTGAGAAATAAAAGCCAGGTTAACTGACGGATTCTCTGTGCATCTCCGTCAATACCATCGTCTATACGCAAGATATTTTGGAGCTGTTTAACTAATTGTTCATTTACCATAGCTTAAACCTCCGCGTATAGCTTTTCTTCAATTGTGTTTAATATTTCCTCATAGCCGCCTGAACCACCTAGCTCATTTAATAGCTCATAGGGCGTGCCTAGTTCGTCAAATGGCTGAACTTTAAGCACCTCAGGTTTTTCTATGTGCTCAATACCAGCATCGGCATATTTGTCTATTAGTGCATTGATGACATTTCGTGCTTTTTCACTGTACTTATCAAAGTAATTACCCTTTTTTAGCTTCTCAGCTCGCTCTTTACGAGCAATTGGTCTGTGACCGTATGCAATATGTAATACAAGGTCAAATGGGTCTATATTTCCACCAACCTCGTCTATCAGCTCGTGGAGAAGGATACCTTGGTTCTCAAGCTCACCCATTAAAGCTAGCTTCTGGTCAACATTACGCCACTCATTCAAGAAATCATCTATAGTTGAATAACGTTTTAGAATGTTCTGTTTAGTGTAATCCTTGAGACTTTGAGTAATGAGCTTGCCGCGTTCGTCAATGAAGGATACCTGTTCGTTGAGTATCTTGACCTCAACACCGTTAACGTAGATTTTCTCTTTTTGGCTACCACCAGGAGGATAGCCGCAAATAATACCACCAGCAGGGTCATTCGGAGGCAGGTCTACGCCTGATTCGGGTAAGCCTGGCTCTGGGCTAGTGGGTCCTGTTGGGGGCTCCGTTGTCCCAGGTGGCTCACTAACAGGCTCGTCTAGTTTAGGCTCATAAATTACTACAGGGTCACCATCAAATTCAGGATTAGCAAACTTGTCTGTAGCACGACGAAAATCAAGAATTGAGAAATACTCTTTACCAAAATCAGGACGTAAACGAGTTCCGCGACCAATAATCTGTTTAAATTCTGTCATTGAGCCAATTTCGCGGTCTAACACAATTAACTTGCAGGTTTGAGCATCAACACCAGTACTCATAAGCCTAGAAGTGGTGGCAATAACTGGATAAGTGCTCTCAGGGTCAATAAAGTTGTCTAGCTCTCGTTTTCCAATTTCATTATCACCCGTAATACGGACCACGTAGCGACTATCAATGTTAGCAAGGTCACCATTTTCATTAACAAGAGCTTGTCTCATACGTTCTGCGTGTTCTATGTCTACACAAAAGACAATTGTCTTCATAAAACGGTCGCCGCTGTTTTTCATATATTCACTAATCTTTTGAGCTACTAACTTTGTACGCTCATCAATCACGATAGTTCTTTCAATCTCAGGTCCTTCGTAGATTCTATCTGGTATAGCTTCACCATATTTATCTACATCGCCTTTTGCTGGTCTATACCCCTCAACATCTTTATCTATCGTGACTCTAACCACTTTGTACGGAGCCAGGAATCCGTCGTCAATGCCTTGCTTGAGTGAATATGTATACACTGGCTCACCGAAGTAATGTTGTGTACTAACATCCTTGTCTTCTCTCGGTGTCGCAGTCATACCAATATGGGTTGCTGACTTAAAATAATCTAATATCTCGTGCCAAGCACTATTCTCATCTGCACTTCCACGATGGCACTCATCAACTACAATTAGGTCAAAAAAATCCGGAGAAAATTGACGAAAGATTTGCTTATCTTCCTCATTACCCGTGACTGCTTGGTATAAAGACAGATATATCTCATATGCTTTATCAGCGTTACGATTTGCAATTTTATACATCTTGTCGCCAAAAGGCTTAAAGTCATTTGTTTTAGTTTGGTCAATTAAAATATTTCTGTCAGCTAAAAAGAGTATTCGCTTTTTAGCCCCTGATTGCCAGAGTCGCCATATGGTTTGAAAAGCAACATAAGTTTTACCAGTACCGGTGGCCAACACTAGCAGAATACGGTCTTGACCTTTTGCTACTGCTTCTACAACTCTGTTGATTGCAATTCTTTGATAATAGCGAGGTTCTTTTCCTCCTACATCGTAAAAGTAATCAGACGTAGCTATGGAATCACTTTGCTCGTCTAAGCCTTTCCAAGCACTATATTTTTGATAGAGCTCTTCTGGGCTGGGAAATTCGCTTAGTGATATCTCACGCTCTGGCTGACTATCAGTAGATTTATCGTGAAAAAGAAACCCGTCACCATTAGAACTGAAAACAAAAGGTACGTCTAACATATCTGCATATTGAAGACCTTGCTGCATACCATCACCAATACTGTGGTTGTTGTCTTTTGCCTCAATGACTGCAATTGGTAAGTTTTGTTTATAAGAAAGCAAGTAGTCAATTCTTTTGCGTTCACCACGTACAGGTTTCTTGCCACGCACAATTATTCTGCCATATGTGAAACTATACTCTTCTCTTATCTGTTTTTGCAGGTCCCAGCCCGCACTTTGTAATGCGGGTGTAATGTATTTGCTACATATATCACGTTCACTTAGTGATTTTTTATTGTCCATGATTAATATTCTATCCCTGTTCTACCAAAAACACTACCGAAAATATTAGCTTACCCCTAGCGCACTATTAGATATAGTTATTATTACTTAATGTTAATATATTTTTCTGTAATTTTCATAATTATTGTATTTATCTCAATAACATCTTCTAGTTGTGGTATTTTGTTTCCTTTGCTAGCGACTGCCAAGTATTAAAGTGTTCCTGCAGATAATTTGTCATGCCAAAGGTAGACTGTGGTATATGATTAATCCCTAGTTCAGCCTTTTTGTTGTTAATTATTTGCTCCTGGAGAGTGATAAGGATGTTCTCAAGCTCTTTACGCAACGCAATATTATACTTGCGTACACCTTCACGCCAAGCTGTATCACTGACAGCCTCTTCATCGTTTTGAGCAGGCATCAACTGACCTGTTTCTGTAACTTCAATCGGTTTACCGCTGCTTGATGAAAACTCGCTTATGCAAGCCTCTAAATACGAAGTGTTATAATCTTCCCTTAATCTTTCATCTAAACGCTCAATTATAAGATCCCTTGGCATAGTTAAAGCATATTCGCCACGTTTAACAGAAATTGAATCTTTATTACCACTTTTTATTTTGTTAAGTAAGTCGCTCTGAAATTTAGGGAATAATGAAAGGTCTAGGGTTAGCTCATCGCTAGTCCATCGGTAATTTATTAGACGGTTGAAATTAAAACGCGTTTCTGTGAACGTCGCAAAGTAATTTAGTATTTGTTTAGGAAGGTTTGCCATAATATATTATATTCTACCCCCGTTAGGAAAATTTGCATAGAAAAATGGATATTAGACCATAGAACTTGGAAGTTTGAAGGTTGGGGTTACTCCGTTTTTGGTGATATTAATGTAATATAATAATCCAATGGCCACAGATAACTCGAAATTGTTAAATAATTTAAAAAAAGAAGATTGGCTTGAGCTGGAGTCGATTTACCAAGAAATAATTAATCATAAAGAACCTTTTTATAAAGTTATAGGTGGTAAAAAAGATTCTGAAGGTGTAATTGAAATGCCTTGGCATAAGTATTCGCCAACTGTATTGAAGTTGTTTGAATTTTTATATAGTAAAAACTTAATAATCGATTTTGATTGGGTAAATTGGGATGAGTCAGTAAAAATATGGAACAGGAACGGTAAGAACAAGTATAAAGATTTAAGCTTAGATAATACTATTAAACTTTTCACAGAAATTGCGAGACGCGATAGGTTTAGCGAGGGATTATGGGCGCAGTTTTTTGAATCTGGAGATGCGGAGTTATTAGTAGCAAGATTAATTGAATTTAAATCAATTAATGATATTAATGACAAAAAAGAATCATTTGCCGATATTATTGTAGGTAAGTTAATTACTAGGCAAAATACAAAATGTGTTAATAATTTTTATAGCGGGCATACAAGTGCAAGTGATACAAGACTAGATAATGTTAAAAGATATTTAAAGTATTACGAAGAACATCCACCTAAAATAATTCTGATAGGTGAGGCGCCAGGCCATAGGGGCTGCGCACAAAGTGGTATACCGTTTACAAGCCCTTTCGTAGCCAGCGAAAACACATTCTTAAAAGAAAAGATTAAAGCTATCGGTGCTAAATCTAAGGAAAAAACAGCCACAATAGTATGGGGTTTGTTTGATTCTATAGAAGAATATCCAATGTTATGGAATGCTTTTCCATTCCATCCACATAAAGAAACCAAGAAAGCCACTAACAGGAAGCCTAATAAAGAAGAACTATTAGAAGGCTTAGGATATATACAATTGATACAAGATGCTTGCCCTAATGCAAGGTTAGTGGCGGTTGGAAATGTTGCCTATGATTCTCTAAAAAACATGGGTTTAGACGTTGCTAAGGTAAGGCACCCATCATATGGTGGTAAAGCACAATTTGAAGAACAGCTTAAATCACTTTTATAGTTTCTTCGTAGTCTATTTTTATACATCCTACTATTAAAAATTATTCTACCCCCGTAAGGGAAATTTTCATAGAAAATTGGGGGATGGGGATTTGTAGATGGTAGATGGTAGAAGATAGTAGATAGAAGGCTTTAGGCCGATTTTGGGCTTATGAAAGTAACTTCTGTATTTTTTAAAATATTGCTGACAATATTATTGTCTAACAGGCTATCGGCTATTAATTTGTTAGATGTTAGTATGCCTGTGGCTTCGTAATAATCTAGTGGAAGATACTTCCATGTTGGAACTTTTACTAGAGCTTCTACAAAATCTGGCATAAATGAGTACATTTCTGCGCGGTTATAATTAACAAAGTAATTATTTATTGTATTTGTTATTTGGTTTATATCTGCGGAATTATCTAAAATTATTTTTAATGACACATAAGCCATACTTTTTTCGTGATTATATGTAATGTCTGATTGTGATTGATTGTAGTGCGGAACATTAGATATAGATTCTTCTGCAATGTCTTGCAGAATTGGATAAAGCCGTAAAATGGCCGTAGCTTCATTTATATTATTTAGTTTAGTAACTATGGCTAAATTATATTCTTTATAGTTACCAACCGAAGCTTCTTCTAGTTCCAAAGCCGAATGATTAGGATTTAAGATTTGTTCGTCTATGAATTTTGTTTTTTTGGATTGTTCTTGTTCAGTAAATTTGGTGCTTTGTAGCCTATTTAACTGATTCAGTAACAACTTATTATTATTTATGTTAATTTTGATTTTTGATTCACAAGAAATACAAGACAATGCAAAATTTATTTCTTTATTTGTTAGATCTATTGGCTTAGCTGAATATGCTTTGAAAGCGTCTAAATATATTTGACTATAGAATCCGTAGTCTACAAATAGAATGTCATTAAAAGTTCTTCCACCTAGCCAGCCTTTAAGTGACGGCAATAAATTTTGTTGCTTTAAATAGTTGTTAAAGCCAATAATAAAAATATGCTCATATAAGTGAGCTACTTCTGGGTCTATACCAGAAAATTCTTTATAAATTAGACCGTTTTTTAACATATATCCTTATTTATACTAAACCCGGCGTAGCAATTTTCATAGAAAATTGGGGTATGGGGATTGGTAGATGGTAGATGCCGGAAGTTAGAAGGTAGAAGATAGTAGATAGTAGTAAGCAGATAGTGGATGGGGTGAGGATTATGCAATGTTTAGTGTGACATTTTGCCACTGCAAATCGTCGGCATCTGAGTATGGCTCACCGTCTTTTTGAAAGCCCAAATTATTTAACAATTTTTTTGAGCCAGCATTAATTAATAAGTATCGTGAATATACCGTATTATATCCTTGAAGTTTTAAGTATTTTAGTACAGATTCTACAGCCGAAGTACCTATACCCTGACCCCTTACATTTACATTGCCAAGCATAATATGAATAGATGGGCTCTTTAAATATTCAGAGTTTTGCAGATCCACCCAAATGGCGCCTATTACTTGAGTATTGTAAGATATCATCCAATTCAATTGATTTTTACCTGTAATAAATTCTTGGACTCTTTCTTGCTCTAATTGAAGGGTTGTTGGCTGATTATCTTTATCTGTGACGCCCATTAGCTTCAAAGTTTCACGCCCCATAGGACCATTGATCCACTCTACCCCTAGTGCAGAGTCGCGTTCTATGTTTGGTTCTACTAAAATTACAGATGAGTTGCTTGTTACTAAAATACCGACTTTCATATGCTAGTATTATAGCCTTTTTCTTATTTATTTGCCCACAAAAATATTTTAGCTATTACCTTAAACAAGGCGCTTGCTGTTTTTAATTAAATAAGAATATTTTAGTGCTGTTGGGCTTGCTTCTATTTCTGCATATATATGGTTATTAATTGAGTAGAGCTCTATTCCCATTTGTTTAAATGCACTAATAGCACTGGGGTATCGTTCGATTTTTATTATATTTACGCTTTTCGGGTTAATTAATTCGGATTCTTCGAGACCAGGTTGAACTGTTTTAACGAAACCATCTGAACTTACCGAATATATTGCACCGCCTTTATCGTGCTTTTTGATTGCCTGTAGTGAATTATTAATGAATACCGCCACAGGTTTTCTATCTGTATCAACATACATAGGCCCGCAAACATGGGGCAATAAATATATAGCAGCATAGTCTTTGCGGGTTGTTACAAATACATGTTTACCCTGTTCTGGGGCATCGGCATTAAATACAGGCTGAAGCACTTTTAAGTCTTTGTTAGTGCTACCATGATATAAAAACTTTTGCATTTCTAACTTTACTCAAAAAAGTCTGTCAATACTTCATCGGCGTCTAAACCAACGCTTATAAGATAGGAATAAGTAGTCTCTAGAGCTTCGCTAAAATCCATATTTAGTAGCTCTGCAATAGTTTCCTGGTCGTACCCAAAATCTACATTCAGATATCCATGCCGAGCAATTACATCTACTACTTTTTTAGCAGATGGTTCTTGTTCTATATTTTTTTCATTAATTTCATGCGGAAAAGTTTCTGACATATTAAGCTCCTTTTATAATATTCTACCCCCGTTAGGAAAATTTGCATAGCGAATTGGGGTATGGGGATTGGTAGATAGAGCAGTTGGCGGAAGGTAGGAGGTAGGAGGTAGGAGTTAGAAGATGGTAGATAGAAGAAGGTTGAAGGTAGATTTTAAATGTTAAATTCTACAGGTTGGATGGCTTTTTTTCGATCTACCATGATATTGACATAAGCATTAGGTTTTGGTAATATTTTCGTAAGACCTTCGGCAGTAGTCTTTGAACTACACAGCGGAAGGCCTTTTTCATTTATTTGGAAAACATGAGATAAATTCTTTTCTATTTGTCTTTTTTATCTCTTTTATTTGTACACTAAATTTTTCACCATTTGATGCTAATCCCTCGAATCTGTGTAATAATTCGTCGGAATTATTAGGATTTTGCAGCGTATTTGGAGTTTGCTTTGAATTTCTTATTAGTTCTATTGCGCAGGTATATAATTTTAGCCTACGCACCCTATCACGCGCATTTTTTTGATTTAAGTGTTCCCAAAAATTGTTAATAAAAATTTTGTCTTTAGTAAAGTATGCGGACCTTACATATGGAATTCTTCTTGGAGTTTTATTTTGTATAAGATGGTATTCGTGACGGGCTTGTTTGATCAATTCTTTGTAAGATGTGCCCGGTAAAGTACCATTTTTACACTTATATAATTGGCTCATACTTCGTTACTTTCGCTAAAGCACAGTGGCCCGGCGTTTTTTAATAATTTTTGTATTTTAACCATAAAAACTATTCTAACCTCGCTGGGTAAATTTGTATAGCAAATTAGGGCGTGGGGATTGGTAGATGGTAGATGGTGGAAGGCAGAAGGTTGAAGATTGGATTTAGAAGATAGTAGATAGGAGATAGGAGATAGGAGAAGACTGAAGGTGGGTTCTGGATAGTAGATTTTAGTTGCAGTATTTTTCTGCCATTTCGGCAGCTTTTAGCTTGGTTGCGTACTTAATGGTACCGGGTTCTTCATCTAAATTTGAGTTTAGCATTTCAGAAAAAATTTCTGTTAAGGATTCAATACTGAATTTTTTGCCTACTAAGAGGGCAATTTCTTCGAATTTTTTCTGCCCGCCAACCATATAAATATGTCTTAAATCTTTAGGCAGATCTGTTCTCCGATCATTAAATCCCAAGAATATTTCCTTGTTAACCCTTGCTAGTAATCTTTCTTTAATTGTTTCGACAGGCTCATTGTCTTGGGCAATATTTATTAAACCAGCAAGTTCGTTAAGTTTTCTGAAAGTAGCCCAGGGGTCTTGTGTGCTTTTTTTGGTCACAAAGTTATTTTTTGCCCATTTTGCTAGAAAATCATTGACATCATCTTCGCCGGCAATTATCTGATTTTTTAGACCGTACCATTTGCCCGACACCCTGTCATTTTTATTAAGTTGCAAGGTTATTTTAGGATTTAGCGGGTCATAATCACCCTCTTCTATTGTTTGAAGCTCAAACGTTGGCTTTTCTACTAAATGACCCGATAAGTATATCCCTCGACTACTATCGCTATAGATTACTGGTGTGCCAATTTGTAGTGCTTTATAAAGTTCTAGTTCTTGGCTTGCTGTTTCGAAATGCGAATTAGTATCTGAATTACCAAAGAAGCCTCTAGAATTATTTGGACCATGTATTAAGCCACTGGCGTATATTACTTCTTCTTCTGTAGAGGTGCCTGCATAGTAGCCCTCTGTTACTTGAGTAATAATTTCACTATATATTTCACTTAATTCACCATTTATAGAATTTTGCTTTAATTCTGCCTGTTTTAGTGAATCAGCCCATTTTTCCCTTACGGCTTTTAAATCTGAATCTAAACTGTTTTTAACTGTTTGCAGTTCCGCTTCTGCTTGAATATTATCTTCTAAGAGCAGAGCTAATGAACCTAATTTTGCAAATAAATGGCCACTCCGCTCTAATCCTGAATCTTCTGGGTTAAAATGCATTTGTTCTTTTTTACTCATAGATACTCCGATTCACATATTTAATTATTATTGATTATTAAATACTCTATAGAACAACGCAAGCACAAGTGTTTTAGTTGTTGGAGCCTGGATCATAGAAGTTAGAAGGTGGAAGGTAGAAGGTAGGAGTTAGAAGATGGTAGATGGTAGATGGCGGAAGGTAGAAGATTAGATTTTAGATGTTTGTAAATTGGGTTTATAAATATTATTGACTTTTTAGGTGTTTTATTGTATTGTTATTTTGATAATTAAGGAATTAACTGGAGCTTTTTTATATTATGACATGCGTGGGCTGGAAATATCGGCCACAACTGCAGATAAGCTATTAAGTTAATCGAATCATTATGGAGCTATAAGATATGAACAAGGAAAAGTACTTAACAACAGGTTTGGTTTTAACGGGAGCACTTTTGACAGGCTGTTCTACCGGACCAGAGACTCCTTCACAGGGCGTTGTAACATCTATGGTAGATTCCACTCACGATATTTATGAAAGTGTTTACGAGTGTTACCCGGCTCTAGATATGAAAGGCAATCTTACTACCTCTTGTGGTTTTAGAACAAGATACGATAGGACAGTGCTTTCGGTTATTGTTAATATTCAATCTTGCATGCCAAGTAAAACCGGTGACCAACTAATTACTTCTGACTATGCCAAACAATATGCTACTTATCCTAGTGACTATCCACTTTCTAATTCAGAATATCTAGAAATATCGGATGAAAAATCTACTAAAAAAATATCTTGTAAATCGTCTTTTGAGGTGAATGCGGAATACGGTAATTCATTATCGATTGGCCAATTTGTCCTTACGGGTAATTTGCGAATAAACCATATAAGCTAACCTGAAATACAATAATATTGAAAGCGTCTTAAGGGTAGTTAAATGGATGCCCTGAACAGTGATACTTAGGTAATTTTTCTTCATACTTATAAATATCTATGTAATATATTTGTTTTTTTATTATTTTTGTGTTTTTATATACTTATTGTGAGTATGTAGATGGGTGAAAATCTATCTGCATAAATGCACATTAACATCTTACTACCACTTAGGAGAGTGATTGAATTGTCTGCACAAGACGAGGATTACGATTTGGCAAAGCTTGTACTAACGTCCAAGCACAGGCGAGCAAAACGAGGGATACTGGCAAAGTTTTTGAACAAGACTCTGCCGCCTGACCCGAAGCCGACTTTTGTTAGTGGGTTTTTGGCAGAAATTGTACTAAAAGCACATTCGGTGAGCCGTTGGAGCTTAGCGCTGCTGGTGCCACCGATGCTAGTCATGACAATTCTGCTGACAATGCTACTGCTGAAAGTCCCATTCCTGGAATACTCGGTAGTTCAGGTGCTTACCAATTTGTTCAACCTGTTTGTTTCTGACGGTTGGGCAACTGGTTTGGCTTGGGCATTCGGCATAACGGTTGTTGTGGCAATTGGCAGTTTTGTAGACCACGACCTGCTACAAAGGCAGCTGGACTACTTGCCTGCAACAAAAAACCACTTCTACAACTTCTGGCTTCGTCTTGCCCTATGGGAAGAAATGGTTTTTAGGGCAGGAAGTGAAAAATGGACATGGGCAGAGCGCGTCCGTGCAAGCTTCTTGTTCGGAATTATTCACATTGTGAATATTTGGTACTCAATGGCAGCTGGCCTGTCTATTGGTCTTACCGGCTTTGCGTTCATGCTGATATACCAATGGCACTACCGAAAGACCCAAAACCAAATATATGCAACATCGGTTACGGGTGTTGTACATGCCTTGTACAACGTAGCGGCGGTTGCTCTAATTGCAGTAGTAGGAATAGTGTGGCTGGTTCAAAAGTTCATTCTTTAGAACCGCAACGCAAAAAACCCCGCCTGGCCGTAAAAAGCTGGGCGGGGTTTATTCTTTTATAAGAGATTTATATTACTAAATATGACTAATCTTCTAGGGTGGTTTGTGAAAATGGAATTTCCATTTCTAAATTGCCTTTTGCTAGGTTATCTATTTGTCGGCAAAATGCCCGGGAATTTTCTGAGTCGTTTTCTAATGATAAATATAGCGACACTGCAGCAACCGAAGATAAGGCCAGGCTAGCAAGTGTTCCTTCTGTGCTTATTTCACTAGGCGACCTGTTAAAAATAACTGCACTTGGTAAGGTAATTGACAGGCTACCAATACCTAAATAAGGCCTTTTTAGGTAAGTTGGAAGGCTAATTGGGTCTGTTTCGCGGTTTTCTTCAATATTGCCCCAAGGGGTTACAGAAACTACAGTTTTATAAATAGAAGGCATGCCGTCAAAAGAAATATCATTATCTGAATGAAATTTATCTACTATATTTTCTGACTTATTAACAGCAATTGCGTTCCTTTTAATTGCTAACGCCGGAGCACCGATTGCACCAGTTAGCATAGAAGCTAAAGCCAAGTTTTCATGCTCATTGTCTAGGGCGGTAATAGTAATTGCGCCAGCAGTAGCTGCGCCAATAGCACAAGCCACGGACCATTTTTTGCTAACAGCAAATTCTTTTTTTATTTCTTGCTTTGCCCGTTCCGCCGCTGCTGAAAGATCATCTGGTATTTTGTCTTTCTCTATCATAAAAGATTACTATACTATATTTTGTTAGTTCCTGCAATTATTACAAGATTTTTAATATTTTATTTAAAGTAAATAATTCTTTTATTGAATTAAGAATTAATGTCCCTAAGGACGCTAGCGCACTCTATGCAAAAGCCGGCTAATTTTTTATGTTTTAGTGAATTAGCAAGTTTGATAGTTTCTTGGACGCTCATGACCTGATGCATGGTACATTCATTTATACAATGCCCCCTATATAAACCCGAACGCCTATCTTGACTATTAATTGTTGAGCTGTCGAGCCCCAGTAAATGACCATACTCGTGCCTAGCAATGTGCCTGGCGCAGAGTTGTTGATCGGCTTTTTTTAGTGATAAAAATCTATATACAGACTGCAGCGACAAACCAGTTTCTGTAACGGACATTCCAAAAACAAAATTAGCATTTTCTGTAGTTAAATCTTTTGAAAGTAATAAATATTTTGGATTACTTGGTGAAGCGTAACCAGATCTAACTAACGGCGGATATATGGACTCTAAAGAAACTTGACCATTTACCTGTTGATTCATGGTCGATAATTCACTAAGCTGTTCGGGAGATAATATAAAATTTGGTCGATGCACAGGTGTGTTACCAGATAAATATATAACTTCATTTATGCCTGCGTAAGCAGATTGCGCAAGATAATCGTATTGTGTAGCAATTTCATTATCTGGGACGAATCCAAAACTGTGATATTTTTCGCTCATTATTTACCTTACAGAATATTAGTTGATTTATAGTTAAGTATTATTGACTTTTAGGGTGTTTTGTTGTATTTTATATTATATGTTAAACCACGAAGACAACAAAAGTCAAGTTCCTGTCACACCAGGCGTGCAATATGAACTACATGATATAGATGACGCAGAATGGTACTTTCCTTCTGGTTATGTTCAAGAATTTATGCAATCAATAAAAGGAAACCCAGATTATAAGCACTGGTACAGTAAAAAAGATACCTTAAGGCTTACTGCTAAATACTTAACAGAACAATCTATTGAAGATGTAACTGAAGTAGAGCCAGAGCTTATTGAACGCATAGTAAGTGCATATAGTAATATTCCTGACATTGAACCAACTGAAAAGGTTTATGGCAAAATTAACAAACTCAGAAATTCTATAACAAGGTTTTTAAAACTTTCGGTAGCCGATCTTGAGCAAGAGGAACAACGAAATGTTTACAGGAATAGAGAATTAATAAGAGATTTATTATTAGTATTAGAGCCTGATTTTAGAGAATTGGTTGGCAGTCCTTTACCAGAAATTGGACAAAATGAATCTTTCAGGCTAATGCCAAAAAAATTCCAACAGAAACTTGTTGTTAATTTGAATGGTTTAGTAAATGAGCTCAGAGAAGATATGGGGGTATCTTCAGACGACTTGTACGAGGAGCTAAAAATTAGTCCCTGGAACGTACCTAGGCCATCAACGGTAAAAATTGAAGAGCCACCTAGGGTAAAAGAAAAATATACTAGAATAACCGGAGATTTTATTAATGAAAATATGGGTTTAATACATAGAGCCAGAATATGCCCAGCCAAAGAAGCGTTGGCCGATTTATTTAATAATAATGGCCCTGGTGAGCTAGATATTATGGAGCAGTACGGCTATTCTGAACAAGATACGGTATCTGCAACACAGGGAAAAAATATGATTGATGCGGTTTTATTGAATTTGGTCGATAATCATTCAGTTGTGCAGCAAGTTAAATATCGTGATAGCAAAATTCAATGGTTTAAGAATATATTTGACACTAATCAGAGTGGACCCGCAAAAGTACTGGCTAAATTTTACGGACAAATGTCTGGAATAAAACTTTTTAAACTTGAAAGCACAGAAGAAGTTCTTGAGAACTTTGGCATGAGAAAAGAAACTCAAGACAGCTTAGAAAGAACTGATGTTTATTTATTGAAGTTCAATACAAAAAGCACCGGTAAAAAACAAGTCTCCCATTTGGTTCCAGTATGTATTGCTTCTGCCCCACCAAGCAGCGAGGGTGCGCCTATAAAAGTTCGCCAATATGCGCTATCTGCTAAAAGCGAATACATGATGGAACTAGCTCAAGAAATATCTAAAAACCAAGCTATACTTGCCAGAGAAGTCATACCAATTTTTAGGGGTTAAATATTTGCTAACTATTAGCAATATTTATACTATTGCCTATTCTTTAGCTTGATTAGTTTTGCTCTTTGAGTTGTTTGTTGGGTTTGACGTATCTTTTTTGGCCATAAAAACTGTAAGCTAGTCTTATTAGTAAAAATATACCAATAAATAATAAAATATCGTCTGTGAGGCCTAATGGCCCGAGAATTATTTCTGGCATTAGGTCTAACGGAGACAGTACCCATAGAATAATAAAAGGCGTAGCTGCTAGAAAAATTCTGCTAAGTATATTGCGGTTTGGATCTTCTATGTAGCGCAAACAGGCTTTAATTATGCCAACTTGTGCAGTTTTTTGATAAGTAGTATTCATTACCACTATTATACTATTTATTACTCCTACTATAATGAATAAGATTACAAGCGCTATATTTACGACACTATAGGTGGTGCCAATACGCTACCTCTAGCGGAGTAATTTTATTAGCGGGCTATTTAACCGTGGTAGGCACTCCATCCTAAGAAAGTATGTGTGTTCCAGATGGTATTTTTGTTGTTAAGCTCTGTTATTGAATAAAGTCCAGGTGTTGATACATCGTTAGATGCTACTTTACCGTTTCCTAAATATATATAGACATGGCCCCATTCAATTTTATCTAAATTAGCCGACCACATAATGGCTCCAACTGGTATAGGACCTGATTTATTCACCCAGCCGTTTTGTTTGTATCTTTGGTATGCATCGTAGGCACTATAATCTTTGAGACCATCTTTGCCGGTTACGCCCGACCAGGCTTTTCTAACTATATTTAAGCAGCGCTGAAAACAAGTTCCGTCATCTGCAAAACTGCAAGTTGGGTCTGATTTTACCCATTCCCTTGCCTGTTCAGCTACTTTTTGACCGTGAGGAATAGTTACTTCTGGTTTTCTGCCAAATTCGTTACCACGATTTGACCTTTCTGCCTGGTTTTGACGTTCGGCGTAAATTGCTTTAGCATAGTCACCTAACCCGCCTTCTTTAAAAATTTGCTCTATATTGTTGTTGGCAATAATGCTTTTTATAGTGATTTCGTAACTTGGGTCGGTAGCGTAAGCTAACTTGCCACGGACAAGTATTTTACACTTAGGACCACTACCAGTTTCGTGCTGGAGGCTTCTTAGGTAACTGTCTACTGTTTCAGCGCATCCCTTTTCAAAATTTTGATGCCCCGGACCAACTAGTTTGAGCCTATCTGCTACTGATTCTTCTGGATTTTTGTATGCCCTAAAAGCAAGTTCGGCATCTATTCTTTGACCATTGATTACTTCCCAGGTTTTGCCTTTAAAAACTGGGCCGTCCCAATCGGAGCCAGCTTTTATTCCAAACAGATTATTGCCGTGGGCATGAACACCCCAGCCAGTTTCAAGAGCACCCTGGGCGGCAACAACTGACAAATTTACATCTGCATGGCTTTTGGCGGCTTCTTTGGCAATGGCTAGAATTAATTTCTGGAAATATTCTAATTTTTCTGGATTGCTTTTTACATCTGCTTGAGCATATTTTTCTACGGCTAGTTTTAGAGCTGATTCGTTTACTTTAATTTCTACTTTTTCGGCATTGTTTGGTTGATTGCCGTCAGATTCTTGGTAAGAATCGTTGAAGGATGGCAATTCGGCAATAGCCTTTTCTGATGCATTAGCCACTGCTGCTGTAGTAAGCAGCTTAATGTATCTATCTGCCACGGCAGAACTAGTGCTTGCGCCATTTAAGTATTTTTCATTAGCGCCAACCCCTTCTTGGCTGTTATTTAGTAACAATGCATATAGAGCAGGTTGTTTTTTGTAGGCTTTTGGAGTGCTTTTAATTAAGGACTCTACTTTTGTTAAAAATGCTGCGTTTTCGATTAAACCAGGGCGTTCGCTAATGAGCTTGGCGTAGGCAATTAATTCATCTACTTGTTTTTTAGATTCTATCTTTTTTGATGAATCTTCTATCTTACTAAGCATGTTTGTCAGTTGGTCTTTGGTTAAAGCCTCTAGGTATGAATTGATGTCGTTTTGATTAAAATTATAATTTTCTGCAGTATATTGTTCTGCTAAATTAAGTGATAATTTATGGGCCTGGGATTTGTCTTCTAATATTATGGCAGTTTGCTCTTGTTCAACTACTTGAGTTGCCTGTGGTGCCGACACTGCTGTTTCTTCTGTAATACTTGCTGGGTTAAGTTCAATAACTATATGTTCATTAGCCGATTCGTTAGTTGGCGTGGCTGGGTAAACAATAACAGCTGGCTCTGTTGGTTGTTCTGAATTTGTTGCATCTTCTTCTACCGTAGGTTCTGGGATAGCAGAAGAATCGGTGACGGGTTCCGTAGGTTGCACCGTTGAATCGTCAGGGCTAAAAATATCTTCTATAAGTACCGCTTCGGTACCAATAGGCGAAACAACAGTTTTATCGGTTATTTGATTGTCTGGAACTAATGGAGTAGTTGGTGACGTATCTGCAGGATTTTCTATTGGAGAATCTTCGGGATTTTCAGGATCTGAATCTGGAGGTAATTGGTCCTGGATTGAGCTATTGGTAGTTGGATCGACTGGCTCGGTCTGTTCTGGCGGTTGGGTTGCGTCTGACTGCGGCGATGGTGTACTTACATTATTGTCTGCAATAATACTATCTTGTGTGCTGTCATTAGTACTTGGTAAATCTTCGGCAGGAATACCTAAGCTATTGCCTGTTTCAGAAGTTGTATCAGCTAGGACCTGCTCGTTAGGAATTGTCGATTCTGGTTGCAATGCCCCTTCTTCAAGGCCCAAAGAAGGCTGAGTTTCTGAAGATGCACTAGTTTCGTCTTGAAGATTTTGACTTTCGTTGAACGAAAATTGCATTGATTTTGCGCTATTTTTGGTTGGCAAATATACAGAAGCTGCTATGCTACCAGGATTAATAGGTGCTGCTTGAGCGGGTGAACCAAAATTAACCATGGACACGGCAGCCATTGTTGCAGCCGTAGCCGTGGCGCCCATTGCTCTTTTAGCGTTCTTATGAGTACTAGGTTTTTGTAAAATTTGCGATTCTTTTTGTTCGGAACGATTAGTTGGCACAGAATCACTATTTTTAAACTGTTGTGGATTTGATAAAACTTCCTCGGCGTAATCTACAGGAATTTCCGATACATCTAGCTCGTCTTTTATATAAATATCGACCAAAACAGGATTTGGTCTCTGAGGAACTACTGGTTTTAAATTTTCTGCAACAACTTGTCCAAGTGAGCTGTCTGTTAATGCCTTAGCGGCCTGGGCGTTAATGAGATTTAAGCTTTGTTGAATTTGGTGTGATTTTTTAGTTCGTGGGCTTTGTCCTAATGCTATATCAGAAGCGGCTAATTGAGCAGACAAGGCAACCTTAAACCTGCTGATAATATCATTAGAATGTTCGATTTTTTCTACTGTTTTAGTATAGTCTGAGTCTTTTTTGGCCTCTTCAATGGCTGAGTCGACGGCTACTATACTGGCTACTCCCAAAATGACCGGATCTGTTGATGTGGTTGCTACCAAAGGATTTGGCAATAAAATATCTACACAATAACGACTATTTTGCGCCTTGCTGGGTGAAATTTTCTTAGTGGTGTCTAAATAACTGTTAACAATATTTTTGCTAAGTTCACCAGCAATTTTTATTCTTGTTTCAGAAGAAGGATTTGATTGTGCAACAGCCTCTTGCAGTGCAGCAATAGTTTTTTTAGTTGCTGGCCGGCTGTTATTGGCAGCCTTTGCAAACCTAGCACTCAGGGCAACGGCGGAATGATTATTAACTATAATTTCATAAGCCATTTGGTTGATATTGTGTTGACTATTAGGGTTTTGTGACAATTCTGAAACATGCTCTGCGACATTCAAGGCTAATGGACTAAGAGCTGAAATACTAATTTTTAAAAGTTCTTCTTCTGAAGTGTCGGCTTTTATTAAGTTTTTCTTGGCTAGCTCAATGCCAATATTTATAGCCGTGTCCTCTACTCTACTTAATAAGGTACTTAGGTATTCTTTGCTTATAGAATTTTCGACCGTTTCGTTACTTTCTTGATACAAAGAGCTCTGCCCACCTTGTTCATGATTGGTAGATATAGCCTGGGAAATTTTTTTTCTTTTTAGCATTGTTTTATTGCCTTAAAAATATTAACCATGGCAAATACCGTAAAGCCGTAGATAGTGTTTAAATATTTGCCTAAATTCATAGTTAGCTCTCTATTGATTTACCAGCGTCTTGTTCTAGGGACTGTGCTAACGCCGCCTGCATCATTGCTTTATTAACAGCGGGATTATTATTTATAGTTTCACCTACTTTTAGAACAGCTGATGCAAGTTTTGATTCTGCTTGAGCAATAATATTATCTCTTATGTCTTGAGCTTGTCGGCTGTACTGAGCCTGAGCTTCTGTTTGTGATGCTATAATTGAGCTAACTTCATGTATTTGATTCTGTAGTTTTTCTATTTCTGATTCTATTTCTGCTTTTTCTGCAAAAA
This sequence comes from Candidatus Saccharimonadota bacterium, assembly GCA_031973215.1. Classification (GTDB taxonomy): domain Bacteria; phylum Patescibacteriota; class Saccharimonadia; order Saccharimonadales; family CAIOMD01; genus DALYDK01. The sequence goes on along the minus strand of DALYDK010000006.1, from coordinate 34,475 downwards.
GAAGTGATTTTTTATCGATGGCCGATGTAACATGTGGGTCTTCTAGATGTTTGTTGGGGTTTCTACTTATTCCAGGTGTGTTTTCGCGGCTACGAATGATTTTTTCATTCAAACTAATTCGAGTATTGATGATACTTAATTGATCATATAAATTTTCAAGATCGGAACTGTACTGATCGAGCAACTGATAGTCTAATCCATATTCAACAAGTTGGTTTTTTAGCATAGAACTTGCGGCATCTGATGCAGTAAGTAGCGGCCTTTCTTTTTCTACCAAGGAATCTATGCTATGAGCAACCTGAACAAGCCCTTCTATTAATTGCCAAAACTGATTGGCCATATCTTTATTGATTTCGACTTGCTCTCTTGTATTGCTTGCAAATGACTCAATAGCGGATTGTATTTCCTTAAGAGAATTTATGCCATTAAGAGCAGAATTAAGAACATTATCATTAGTAGCTTCATAACTATCCGGCGCTTCTTCTATGGCGAGGTTATTATTGCTGTCGACAATAATATCTGATTCTTCAAACCAATCTCCAAGCCAAGAATCTAACTCATCTTTTTGATGGTTTGGTATTGTTGGTTCTTGATAAATAGACATTGCTTTAGCTCCGTTTAGATTACTTAATTTCTTGATTTGGGTTTAGCCCACTTATATTACTTCCTAGCGTCAACCCGCCAGTTAATGGCGTAGATTTATAACTACTTGAAAATGAATTATTTAAGCTGGTAACAAATTCTTCGGTAAGCTGGAAAGGCTCGGCTGATAAGTCAGGGTTAATAACTTTAATATCATCTTGAATTTTCTGGTTAATTCGATCATTTATTGCCTTCAAAAAATCTGGGTCAGCCAAAAGCTGCTTGAATGTATCTTGAGTTATTTGCATGCTAATAGCTGTTTCATTAGCAGGATTAGATAGCTGATCCATAAAAACCTTAATGTCTTTAGCGCTAAAGTCATTATTTTGCTGTTTTATCTCTTCTATAATTGCCTCATTTTCACCGACCGCACCGGCTATTCGGTAAGCAAACTGAGGAGTTTTGCCGTTTATGGTCTGGTTGGATTGCGGAGGAGCTAATAGCAGAAACTGCAAATTTAATGCTTCGGTTGGAACGCTAACTTTTTGCGTTTCTGGGTTATAAGTAAGTCCTTTTCGCAACTGCTGTAAGTTATAACTGTAATTAACTTGTAAATATGGGTTAACCGCTGCCATTCTTACCCCGTTAGCAAGAGTTAGCTCTTGGCCGTCTGTGCTGGTTGTGGAGTAGTTTATTGGTAAAGATAATTCAGGTTCTGTATTTGATTCGTTCGATGTACTTATTGGGAAAGGTTCCGTGAATAGTGGTTTTTCTATAGATGTTTTTCTGGCAAGTGTTTCTGCCGTACCGACAAGTTCTTCTTGTGTAGGTGGCGCCGGCTTTTCAAAGTAAGTACTAATTAATGGCATGTGTGCCAATAAGCCATCTTCAAGTTTATTATCTGCAAAAAATAGTCCGCCTGCTATTAATGCAACAGCACCAAATGCTACCTTTGTTTTTGTGTGATTTTTTAGTAATTCTTGAAGTTTATTTTTTGATTGTCCTTCTGGATCTTGGGTCGTTGTATCGGAATTGGTCGTTGGTATGTATTCTTCAAAAGTAACGGTTCCACCCTTAGATTCTACGTCTAATATTAAAGATTCTAATTGTGAAACTCGCTCGGGGGAATTGCCGGTAGCTAGTGGCCTAGAGTCAGCAGTTGCCTGATCGTCTCCCAAATAACCTGCTACTAATGTATATAATTCATTCGAATATGACCCTTGGGTTCTTTCAGCTTTTCTAGCATTAATTAATGCCAAAAGTACGGCCTCTTCGTTAGGTTGGCTTTTATTGGTTTCTAATTCCTCTTGCGGCATAGCTTCTAGGCTTCCGAAACCTAAAACACCTTTTTTGTGGCTTGCTGGGTCTAATTTACTCATTTGTTTCTCCTGCATTGGTTTCGCTTGTTTCTGGATTGGTTATACCTGCTGTATCTGTAGCTAAACGACCTACATTAATTAAAGTTTGACCATACTGCTGCGGTGTCCTTAGTCCTTCTAGTGGATGAGCTATAACCGAACCACAGTAGATGCCGGCTAAAGCAACTACTGATGCAAAAGCGATTCTTTTGGTTAATTTAGAAGGTTTCTTTTCTTTAGAAGAGTTTGTTGGGTTGATGGGCTGAACTAAATTATCTGCAAATAATTGTGCCATATTAACTGAAGGAACGTCGGTTTTTGATTCTGGCTTATTAGCTGGAATTGTTACTATTGCTTTATATAGCTTACCGCCTGGGCCTTCGACTAATTTAGTATATTGTGAACCTGAATTTTCCATTTTAATTTGCTCCTGATTCACTATTATTAGAACTAAAGTTATCACTGGCCTGACAGGTTACTTGTATGGAATTTTCGGTTACATAACCCTGTTGCTCTAGGCTTTCTTTGGCTAAGATGCCTTTTTTAACGAGCTGATCGAGCGTGCTCTTTGTATAATCGGGCATTTTATCTGATTTGAAATTGACAGTAATTAGGTCATCCCATTGACTAGGTTGATACTGCATTTGTGTACCAATTATTTTTTTAACAGAATCTTGTATCATTAGCCGTTCGTCTTGCCAAACTAATGGCAAACATTTTCTTACAGACTCAAGGGCAGCATGACGACCAGTGCTTTCAACTTCTGAATCTTGTATTGCGGTTTCTTTGGCTACGGAGCCCAAGTATGAACACCATTCAGGCGGGTTTTTGCCTATGAGTCCACTGGCGCCATTGCAGATTGCCTCTGCATAATCTCCTGGGCCTTCAATAAACTTATCTCCTATTCTTGTAGACGGATCGTTCTTATTTATAATGTAAGACTCTTTTCCGGAATTGCCAGCGGTGTTGTAGCCTTCTTCTAAAAAGCTGACATTGTGTGCGATTTTGTCATTATTAACAGTTACTTCAATTTTTGGTAGGTTAGTTTGTGGGTCAATATCGCCTTTTTTCCAACTATAAACACCAAAATTGGTGCCGGCAGTTTCTACCTTGACGGGAACATTAGAAAATTCTACCGCCCTACCGGTTGCCGGTAAGGTGAAAGTGTATTTCTTGCCAAGCAATTCACCATTTACTACTTTTACAGTATGCCATTTGCCGTCGGTAATATTCGCAAAGATCATGCCAAACTGAGGCAGGGGCTGCTCTACTATAGATTCAAACAAAATATCATATTTAGTATCTGGTTGTACTTCATTGGTAACTTCTGCATGAATAATGTCTTGCTTGTCGGCTTGACAGCCGACAAATACTGAGCCTGAAAATAGTACTGCCGTAGCTAAAACTCCTATATGAAGGGAATTGTTTACGAGATTATTGTGGGGTAAATTAACTCTATCAGTCGATGAAAAAATATCACCTATATTGTTTGGCTTGGACATTAGTGCATGTTCTCCGTGGCTGATTGTTATTAACAGTTATATAAAATTTTATAAGTGCCAAATTGTCTTTTGGCATTATTAATAATTACTAAAATCTGCATAAGCAGTTGTTAGCATTATTTTGACCCATATTTTAACTTTTCGCACCCTTTGTTGCATACTGTAATACTTTGTTTACAGATTGTCAATAGAATTTTAGAATTTATTTAAAGTATTGCTAAAAACCAATATTTTAAACGATAAGGTACGTCATATTTCGTAAGATTTTTCTAAAAAGAAAAGGCCTGGTTCTTTAATTTTTTTGATTATATCTGTCATGCTTGGAAGCATATTTTCGTTACTTAATATATCTGCCTCATTGTACCAAGAGTTTTCGCCATGAAAGTCTTTGGCTATAAAATCACCTCTAATATTTTTAAGCGTTACTAATGAAAAACTGGTATAGGCCACAGTTTCACCTTTTTGATGCATATGCACATAACCACTGCCCTTAAATTCAAAGTCACCTCTTAAGCCAGTTCTATATTTTAAAATTTCTTCAGCCGATTGCTGAATTGTTTGACCTGCTTTTGGTTCGCCGTGCATAAAGCCTATATAGCCATACATGGGCTGAGCTAGGCGCTTTCTTAACAGCCACTGCCCCTGTTCGTTGACCGCTGAAATAAAAATAACCGAATGGGCTTGCTCTAGGTAATCTACGCTACTTAGCTTGCTATTAATTCCATATAACATTCCTTTGGCGGTGAGCTGGTACGATCCGTCTTCTTTTTTTGAAATTAGTTTTTGCTTAATTAAATTATGCAAATGATAAGTAAACACATTCCCTTCTAGTGAGTCGGGCTTAAGATCGCCGTAGCGCGCCGATTTTGAATCTACAAGTTTTGCAATTATCTTCTTTTGAATGTGATGATCTACCATTACTCAATTCTATTCGACTAGATAAATATTTACTAGTGTTAGATAGTGTAAGTATAGGAGTCAAACCGATGAATAATGAATTAAGTAAAAAATACGAGCAAAATAAGGTTACGACACCAATAATTGAATTACTACCAAGATATCTTGAAACTCATGACAATGAATCAAACTATAGAATTGAGAGATTAATGAATATAGACGGTCATGAAGTTGCCTGGATGTCTTTTGATTTTGTAGACGATGAGTCCGAGGCAGACGAAACAATCAATAAAACTAATATTGTTGAGTGCGCCTGCGCTTTTGCAGAAAATGTAGGATGGGAATTGAATGACAAATACGGATATATCAAAAAACTGGCTGGAACAGAATGCGCTATAAAAAAACAGGCTATTGATATTCGACACCAAGAAATTAGGCAAGAATATATTACAAATGGCACTTTAGATGAATTTGAGATTGATAAAAAAGAAACTATTAAAGCCGTAATATTAGACTTAATAGAAAGATCAAAGGCCGGCGAAGTACTAGAAGCCAATAATGGCGCAAGATTTTGGGGCGGATATTTTTATTTACAATCCGTTAATGAGATATTACATGCCGAGTGGAAAGATATTTGGCTTGCAGTTGATGAAATGTGTACAGATAAGATTATTCACTTAAATGGCATGGTTGTAGAGGATTATAATGAGCCAAAACCAAAGCAAAGATTCGAAGACGAAGACAAGCTGCCAGAAGCTTATATATATAAAGAAAAAGACGACAAAATATGGGCGCTTATACATAGGCCAGAATTCCCGGAATTTGATTACGGCTCTGCTTTAGATGCCAAAAATACATATACGGCATTAGAAGCATCTATTGCTGGTCTTGCACATAATGAAAAACTTGCTAAAGAACGGGCAAAAGAAGCTGCTTTGCATCCAAGAGAAAGTTATGACAGATTATATTTTCAAAGCTTTACAGAGCCAAATTATCATAAAGGGCCGCTGACTGTTGTAGTTTACGAGCCTTCAAACGATTACCAAAAAAAGGAATTTATTGTTGAAGCATTTTTGGGTGATGCGGTGGTGCCAGAAATTAAAAAAATCAAAAAATATTATAACTTTGAATTAGGAAATGCTGAGGTTGACCAAGAGAATCTAAATAAATTAGTCGACGCCTGGTTCCCTTCTAATGATATTTAGATATTAAGCTAGGGCTGGAAGACGCCAGCGTAAACTTGCCAAGCAAGTGCGGACTTAGCTAGCAAACTTAAAATAATATAAACTCTTTCACCGTATAAATAATCTGCCCATTTGCCAATTTTTTTATATTGTAAATACATATTAATTGCAAAAATATTAAAGAAGATGAAAATACTAATATATATTCCATAAACAAAGCCCGGAACACCGTTTAAGCTGTTTGCGTTTGCTGCCCAAACATATATGCCGAAAGCTATCCAGGGGACTATTCCGAGTATGCAACCAATTACAAAACTAAGCCAACTTGGCTTCTTTTTACCGGAATTAACAACTTCCATAACTAGACCCATTAAGTTCATGCCAGCCACAAGCGCAAATATCATAATAAGACTGGCAAGATCTTGCATACCACTCAGTAATGCAATGGCTACCATCATGGTGCTGGCACTTATGCTGTATTCTATCCAGCGAGCTTTATTTATGCCTTTTTCTAGATCTTTTTCGTAAGTTTTTTTATAAACAGTAACAATAATTAAGTGAGCAATAGCGCTCATAAATAGAAAACTAGCCACTAGCCAAGCGAAATTTATATTAAATAGTACCGTGCTGGCAGGCTGCAAGCTTTCTGTGGCTGGGTTAAAAGATAAATAATTAGCAGTAACGGGGTAACTGGCATCAACGCCAATGGCCTGAACTAGCCACACCATTAAAATGCCTTGGACCAAATGTAATACTAAAGCAATTTTATTTAATTTAATTAGTGATTTGATTTTTTGATTGGTAGATTTTTTAAAAAATTTCATATATTAATAGTAACCTAAAATATTTAATAGTGCTTATTGTTAATTGATGATTCTCAAAATTGTTATAATAATATGGTATGAAAAAATTATCAGCTGTTATTTTAGTAGCAATATTAATTATTAGCGCTCTAGGCATTTGGTTTTTTGTATTTAATGATAATGACAAAAAGCAGAACAGTGAAACAAGCCAAGTTAATAACAATGCCCAAACAGAACAAAACGTTGCTCCGACAACCAGCAATACCACAGAGGCAGAAACTTCTGCCAACAAGGGCTCATATATAACATATGAAGAATACCAAAATAACAAAAATACCAGTTCTAGTGACAAAGTTGTGTATTTTTTTAATGCCAAGTGGTGTCCTACTTGTAAAGTTTTAAATGAAAATCTGACAAAGAATCAAGGAAATATACCAAACGGAGTAACTATTGTAAGCGTAGACTACGATACATATTCAGATTTAAAAAAACAATACGGAGTAACCTACCAACACACGCTAGTCCAAGTAGATTCTAACGGTAACCAAATTAAAAAATGGAGTGGCGGAAATAGTTTAGAAAGTGTTTTAGAGCAAATATAGAATGATTTTACTAATATTATCGTTCTTTGCAGGAATACTTACTGTTTTTGCGCCGTGCATTTTGCCATTGCTTCCTTTAATTATTGGAGGCAGTATAACGGGAGATGCGAAGCAAAAATTTAGACCTTACATAATTATTGGCTCGCTAATAGTATCTTTAATATTGTTTACTTTACTCCTTAAGGCAAGCACACTCTTAATAGGAGTTGACCAAAAATTTTGGGCATATATTAGCGGATCGTTAGTGATTATTTTGGGCTTTTTTACGCTTTTTCCTGGGCTTTGGGAACAAATTATTGGCAGACTAGGGCTACAAGCAAAGAGCCAAGAAGCCTTAAGCAGTGGCTACAAAAATAAAAGTAATATAGTGGGGCCAATTTTAATTGGAGCAGCCCTAGGACCAGTATTTACTAGCTGCAGCCCAACATATGCGTTTGTACTAGCTTCAGTACTGCCAACAAATGTAATAACAGGAATTATATACTTGCTTGCCTACAGCCTAGGGCTTGGATTAGTTCTTTTAGCAATAGCTATTTGGGGCAATAAATTCTTGGCTCGCTTTAAGTGGGCGGCAGATCCGCATAGTGCATTTAGAAGAAGCATTGGAATAATATTTATTGTTGTAGGATTATCTGTTTTTACAGGCCTAGATAAACAGCTTGAAACATGGGTTCTAAGTAATGGCCCAACCTGGTATGTCAACCTAGACCAATCGTTGCTAGATTCTGCCAATAAATAAGATTTTTGCAGTAAGCAGGGAGGGCGCTGTTTGTTGCACCTCTCCCTGCTTACGATGTGACTATAGTTGGATATTCTTTGCAGATTCGAGCTTAGCAAGCTCGAGTTCTGCCTGGGCCTTGTCGCGATTTGCAAGCGCGACCTTAACCTTGTTATCGCTTTGGCGTTTCAGGACACTATCGAGGCTCGTGACTATGAACCAAAATATTCCTACTCCTACGAAAATGAGAAAATATTCCACTAAATCACCTCCTTAAACTGGAGTACTTTTCTATAAGAAAAGCCGTCAATATATTATTGATTAATTGTTTAATTGTCAAATATATTTATTAAAGTTTGCAAAAATGACTTATATGTGGCTAAATGTAAGCAAGATGGATAATAAAAACAGCCTTAGCCTAGAGGAAAGCTTTCTTGATTCTTTGTCAGTTGTAGGTGGGAATATATTTATTGCAGCTTTTGAACATGACCTAGCTAATAAATTTAGCGACTATAACCCTGCCTATGAAGGAAAAAAGTTAGGCGACATAAAACTAGAGGTGACCCACAACATACACCCTGACTTAAAAGGAAGAAATGGATATCCGTTTTTTGAACAAGCTAATTTTCAGATTATTGACCAAGAAGATTTTGAGATTTTAAAAGACGAAGATGATATATATACATTTATTGCCGCCGAAGCTTTGTTTTATTCCGACATAATCCTATCTGATGAATATAAGATTGATCAAAACCGTATATGGCACCGAGCAATTAAAACAGATTACACGCTCAAACATGCTGGTTTAAAAACGGCTCAAAAGCTGGACACACTAATTGGCAAATGCCCCGTAGAACTAACTGATGATGCTTTGGCTTTTTGTGGTCTTGTAGATCAATATGTTAGGTCGGACGATTTTGAAATTCCATATTCTATCCGTAAAGCCAGAGCAGAACAATATTCAGAAGAACTAGTAAGGTTAAGCCACAGATGGACTATACCCAATAAGCCAGGTTTGCTTTTTAACGGTTATGAATCAGAGGAATTTTTGCAGCAATACATAAACTACGCCGAACGGACCATAAAAGAACATTCAGTAAATTTAAATATGCTTCAAAAAACTGGTCAAAAAGATAGTATGACCCTGAATACAATAGAAGAGATTGCTTCAGAGCTGAGCGAATTAAACACCTCACTAGCTAGTGCTCAAAACGCCCTAAACAACAATAAATCTTCTAAGTAAAACTAATTAATGTCTTGATTTAATGAGGCGTTAAGCTCGCCTATCATATACATTGAACCAGTTACTATTATAGGTTGTTCCGGAGTTGTATATTGAATTGCAACATTTAGTGCCTCTTCAGGATGCTCGGTTACACACAAAACATTCATACCAAGCTCCCGCGCCTTGTCCGCTACTACTCGTGGCTCTTCACTTTGAAATATATTACTTGGCTCATTTTTAAAGAAGCCAGAAATAATTATAGTATCGAAATTTTTTTGTATTTCTTGAAGCTCTGCTAAGAAATCTTTTCCCTTTTTTGTACCAAAAATTATTACTGCATCGCCCGGTGTGTCAATTTCCTTTAATAGAGAAAAAAATGCTGTAATTTTTTGCGGATTATGAGCAGAATCAATGATAATATTTCTGTTACTAATATGTTTAATCTCTGTTCTAGCGGGTATGACTACACTGTTTAAGCCTTTTTGGACAGAAAAGCTATCTATCGTAAAGTTGTCTTTTGTGGCCAAGTACTCTAGCGCCTTTACGGCAAGAGCAGCATTTTGCGCTTGGTAGCCTCCATAAAGTGGAAGCCTATATTTATTTTTTTTAACTGAACCATAAATTGAAAAAACTATACCCTGCTCGCTGACAGACTTATATGAATAATCAGAATCTTTAAGATATTCAACATTTGAATTATTTTGTTCGGCTATTTTGTCAATTACGCTTCTTGCCACAGGAACTGGCTCTAGCACTATAGCTTGGCTGTTTCTATTAATAATACCGGCTTTTTGCGCGGCAATTTCTTCTATAGTTTCCCCAAGTATTTCGGTGTGATCCAAACCTAGAGCGGTAATTACTGATAACTTGTCCTCTCTCTTAATTACATTTGTGCTATCTAATAAACCACCCACACCAGTTTCTAAAACTACATAGTCTAAGTGATATCTGCTAAAAATATTAAAAGCTAAAGCAAGGTTAGCTTCGTAATATGTTGGCCTTCCGTAGGAACTTTCGTCCATAGTATTAATGAATGGTATTAGTTTGTTCACTTCTTCAACAAACTCTTCTTCACTTATATATCGGTTATTAACCTGCATACGCTCTCTTACATCGTAGACATGCGGAGAAACAACTAGGCCGACATTTTTTTCATTGGCCCTTAATAGGTTAGAAAGAATGTAAGCGACTGATCCCTTACCAGAAGTACCAGCAATGTGTATGGTTTTAATATTTTCTTGAGGATTCCCAATTAATTCCATAAAATACTTTGTTCGTTCGATACCCTTCTCTCTTCCGTAGAGCTTTTTTTCTGAAGAACTGAGTTCATAAAACAAATAATTTTTTGCTTCTTCGAAATTTGTGCAATAATTTGTGCGATACTTTTCCATTTGACAATGTCCATGTTTATTGTATCATAATTTTTTCTATTATTAAGCTAAATACTAACTAATATATAAGATATTAATTATTTTTAAATTCGCCCAACTAATTATTTAGTAGGTCGCTTAGGCGGACTACTTTGTAGCCTTTGTTTAGCGTTTTTTCTAATATTCTTGGCATTGCAGCAACTGTGTTTTCATGATCGCCTCCATCGTGAAGCAAAACTATACTACCGCCATGAAGAGACCTTACTGTCCGGCGGGTAATCTTATCTGCTGAAATCCTTGGAGACCACCAATCGCCAACATTGTAGTCGGTGAAAACATTAACCATTCCCAAGCCGGCGAGCTTTCTTTGTATGGCTTTTCCCCTTGTTAGGCCGGGCGAACGGAATAATCTATTTTCTACTCCTAGATTATGAATAAGTTCCTGCACTGGCTCTATTTCATTAGCAATAACACTTGGGTTGTACTGGTGGGTCATACTATGATTGCCAATATCATAACCACGCTCGGCGGCTTCTTCTGAAATTCCTTTATATTGTTTAATATTATTTCCAACTTGAAAAAATGTTGCTTGGCCTTCAATCCCAAATTCTTGAAAAGTATTCATAATTTTTTTAGTATTCCGGAGCCAGGGACCGTCATCGAAAGTAAAAGCAACTGCTTTTTGGTTTTTATTAGCACTGTAAATAATTGGGGCTAAACTCTGCGATAATTCCGTTGCACCAGCAGGACCGTAATTATTACCAAGAACTAACCCCCCTAAAGAACCCGCTACTCCAATTAGTAGATCTCTACGAGATATCTCGACACCTTTTGCTGCTTGAGGAATTTCCATAAATATATTTTATTTGATGTCGTCTAAATAACGCTCATTGCTTATTAGGGCTGGATCATTTGGAAGAGCCATAGCATTTAAAAAACCATTGGGTTTTGGCAGATCTCCTGCCAGAATTGAATCTAGAATATCTTGAACCGAAGCGTCAAAGCCGGAACTTTCTACGGACTCATTAAAGCAATTTACTAAAGCATTGTAATGCTCGTCATCACCACCGCTTATGCGATTAAAGTAGGAATAAACACCTTCTTGACTATTAAAATTGTCAGACTTATTTCTGAATATACCAACTATTTTATGTCCTAAGCGGCTTACAATATTTTTATTTACATTAATATTTGATTCTAAACTTGAATCATCTAAACTATTGCCAATATTTCGTGGCACGGGTAACCATTCACTCATAAATATTATTTTATAACTTTTTTATAGTTTTAGCAATAGTTACGCCAACAAGTTATAATTATTAATATGAAGAAACAAGTATTAATAATTCACGGTGGCACTACTTTTAATAATAAAAAAGATTACCTGAATTATTTAGAGAGTCAGACCATTGATATTGACAGAATAATGCCCGGCTACGACTGGAAATTAACCCTAGGAGATGATTTAGGCGAAAATTATTCAGTTCTTACCCCAAAAATGCCAAACAGTACTTATGCAAAATATAGTGAATGGAAAATATGGTTTGAAAACATATTAACCGTGCTAAATAAAGAAATTATATTAATTGGCCATAGTTTGGGCGGTATTTTTTTAGCCAAGTACTTATCTGAACACTTGATAGATAACAAAATAACTAAGCTAATTTTAATTGCTGCACCTTTTAGTGATACTCCAGAAGAGCCTTTGGCATCTTTTAGTCTTGGTAGCGACTTTTCTAAAATAAACCAGCAAGTACAAAAGACTTTTATTCTACATAGCACAGATGATCCGGTCGTTCCGTTTTCAGATAGCAAACTATACAATAATAAACTAACTAAGTCATGTATTATTACTTTTAAAGACAAAAAGCATTTTAACCAGGAATCTTTTCCTGAACTTGTAGAGCTCCTCAGAAAAGCTTAAGCAAATAAATATATTCGCAAATTGGTATATAATTTGCCTATGAAAAAGATAATTGTAGGTACAAAGAACAGAGCAAAACTAAGTGCATGTAAGATAGTTTTTGATGAGGCTTATGGCCAAGATAAATATATTTTAGAAGGTATAGAAGTAGATACAGGTGTTTCTGCAATGCCTATGACTAACCAAGAAAGTTACTTGGGCGCACATAACAGATTAATAGCAGCAAAAGATGCAGAACCTAATGGTGATATTTATGTTGGCCTAGAAGGTGGCGTAGAAGAAGGCCCGGGCAATGGATTGTATCTACTGGGTTGGGCGGTTGTTATGGCTGCAAACAGCGGAAAGGTTGGCGTAGGTCATAGTGGAGGCGTAAGACTGCCAAACAATATAGCCAAAGAACTAAAAAAAGGCAAAGAACTTGGTCCATTAGTCCAAGAAATTACCGGCGATGTAAACAATGAAATAAGGCATAGCCTTGGCACAAATGGACTATTAACCAATGGTCTTTATCCGAGGAACCGAGAATTTGAAGACGCTCTTAGAAACGCAGTGGGAATGTTACTTTCTAAGTATTACGAATAAGTTTATTTAGATCTTCGGCAGTTTTGCCGTTTCTGGCTAATGTAACTGTTGCAGCAAATAGTGCATGTTCAAGATCCATGTTTCTAATATCTGTAATTGTTTGTAAATCTACTGTGTCTGCGTTTTCGCCTATTCTATCGGCAACAATGTCAGCAAGTTTATCTACTTTTGTTTGTTCCGCCATTAGCTGTCTTAGCTTCGGGTAGTAAGCCGGAGTAGTATAGTCTAATCCAAGAGCATCTAGTAACTCGGCTAAAGCAAGTCGCTTTTCATAAATTGAATGCTTTGTATCTTTTGCTTTTCGGAGATCGACTGTAATTTCTTCAATATAACTTAAAATTTCTTTTCTAGTTAGTTCTGAAGGTTCTAATATATTCTTAGACAGATCAATTTCTTGTGTTATATCTGAATCTTTTTCCATAATAATATTATATAACATAATTATTATTTTGTAAAAGTTTAGTATTTTGCAAAATAAGCTTACTGCTAGTGATTCTTATAAATCGGCTTATAATTATAGTAATGAATAAATTTATAGAAAAATGTGTTTGTGATGATAAAGGAAAAATAGCTATTGCGCAGTTTCCTAATTTACCGATAATTTTTGCCCTAGTATTTTCATTGCTCAGTTTTCTTCCAAATTTAAATAATGGCCTTGAAAATATGTTTAGTTTTTTAGCATCTGGTTTTTTATTTGTTTGGGCTTATTTAGAAATCTTTCAGGGCGTGAACTATTTTAGACGGTTACTAGGAATAGTGGTGCTAATATATTTAATTTATAGCGCTATACAATAATTATTCGTTCGAATAAGTATCAATAATTGACTGAAGCTGGAGCGCTTGCTGTTCATTCCAGTTGTCTGGTGGAGAAATTGCAGCCCAAGAATCAACAATTGTATTAGGGTAGTTATGGCCATGTCCATTCGGAACCGTAACTCCGAAAAACTGGTCAACTGTAACCTGAAAGAAAGTTACAAAAGGATACCAATGCATTTTACTAGAAACATCCGGGCCTCTGGGCTCTTTTAACCAATCTGGTTCGCTAAGTAGCAAATTGAAATTAAACCAAACTACCGGATCAGAAGCGTGCTGCATATATAGAATTCTAGGGAATTGCCATTTATTTTGGTCTTTTTGAATGTCGTTTGTACTTGCTGCAAATCTGACAGATTTACCCTGTTCATATATTGGTTGCCATTCAGGCGAGCCTTTATCTCTGTTTTGGGTAATATTTTGCCATAAAACAGTCGAGCTAGGTGTGCCCATAAATAACGCACCATCTACCAGGCTTGTAATATTTCCAGCTGTTGTAAATGCAGATTGTCCTCCAAAAGACCCTAAGCTCAGACCATAAACCAATAGCTTAGGCCGTTTATCAACCGGGAGCTGGCTCCACTCTTTATAAACTGCATTAAAAAGCTCTTGGCCAGCGTCAGTGGCATTTTGCTGATCTACTAAAAACGAAATCCAACTTGGAAGATAAGAATACTGCTGGCCGACTATAGCTGTGTCTCCACCGTACATATATTCAATACTATCTGTTGACTGTGGCTCAAGCCAGCCCGTACCGGTTACAGTAGCAATAACTAAAACCTTCCTGCTAAACGCATCTGTTCTTTTTAATTCAGCTACTGCTAAATTTGCTCTTTCTTTTGGAGTAGGAGCGCTGTTTACTCCGGAATATATTCTAATTTGTTCTTTAGTATTTGTTTTTGTGAAGTCTCGGAGTTGCTGCTGGCTTGGACCACGGGCAACAAAGTTTTTACCTTGATAGCCCAAGGTTTCCCATTTTGCATAAGATTCGGGACTGCCCGATCTATAAAAGCTGGTCGGCTGATTAACACCTACTGGGGTGGTGTCATTTTTTGCACTATATATTTTGTTTGATTGGCTTACAAAAGTATCAACTAGGACACCCTTCACAAGAAGTACAGAAAGAAAAACTACCAAACCTACTCCCAATAATATACCGAGTTTTTTAGGTAAAAATTTCGATAAATATGAATTTAGGAAACTATTAAATTTTCTAATTAATCTCGCTAGTGATATCAAAATAACAAAAATGATTATAGTTAAGAATAAAATCCTAAAAGTATGCCTTGCATCTAGCGGCTGCTCGCCAACCAACTGCCTTACCTGATTTTGCCAATTGGCGCCAAAATACAAAAATATCAACATTGAAATCGGTCCAGCAACAATTAATATTTTCCAAAGCGTCGATTTAATCTTTTTGGATACTTCCTTTTCTATGAGCCATCTAACAAACTTGCTTAGTAAAATGCCTAAGCCATACCCAACGGCCATGCTTAAACCACTAATTAAACCTTGATAAAGCCAAGGCCTTGGCAAGAGCGAAGGAAGCATAGAAATTAGAAAAAATAATACAGCGAAAACTAATCCAAGAAATGAAAATTTATCAAAGTATTGAATTACAAAGTTTTTAGATTTAGTACTTAAAGTTCTTGCGGCGGGTTTTTTCATTCAATGACCTGGACGCCTCGCCAAAAAGCTACGTAATTAGAGAAATCTTTTTTTACTCGTTCTATTGAACCGGGCAAAGGATTAGGATAGTACCAAGCTGCACTTTTATTTTTTTCGCCATCTACCAACAGGTCATAATAACTGGCCTGTCCTTTCCAAAAACAAGTTGTGTGTTCATTATTAGGTACGAAATACTGCCTGGTTATACTTGTAGGGGGAAAATACCAATTACCCTCTATATAAATGAGATCTTCTTTATCTGCTTCTGCTATAACTTGATTATTAAAAATTGCCTTCATAGAATAAATTATTGCATATATTTTGATAAAAAAGGTATTTGTTAAATGCTAGTACTTAGTATATAGTAATAGTGTTACAAGCTGCTGTGCTAACAAAATTACTAATCAAGTTCTATAAGAGGAGCAGCTATCTGGTTCGGCCATATACCTCTAGTGAATAAGGAGCTATATGGCAACAAAATTATTTGTAGCGGGTCTACCCTACGCATTAAAAGAATCAGATCTAGAAGCAGCATTTGCAGCTGTCGGAACTGTGGCATCAGTAAAAATTATTACTGATCGCGAAACAGGCAAGTCTAGAGGATTTGGTTTCGTAGAGATGGACAGCGACGAAGAAGCTAAAGAAGCTATCAAGCAACTTGATGGTAGCGACATGCAAGGCCGCTCAATTGCAGTTTCTGAAGCAAAGCCTAAAGAAGAAAAAAGCCGAGGAAGTGGTTCTTTTAGAACCAACAACCGTTACTAATTATTTTTTAGTAAGACAACGAAAAACCCACTCAAATTAATGAGTGGGTTTTTCATATTGCGTTCGAACTATTTGGATTCGCTCTTTGCGAGTCTTGCTACTGTGGGAACTTCCTTGAAGGTTCCGCCAGCTTTTTTTATCATTTCAAGAGCTGGCTTGCTTGCACCCTGGAGTGCAATATCAACCTTTGAAGTTAGATCGCCTTTAACAACAAGCTTAACCTTAACATATGGGCTGGTTGTTAGACCTGCGTCAAAAACGGTAAAGTTATCTACTGCGCCTTTAAGGTTATTGATTTGACCAGTATAAACTGTTTCTGCCTTTGTTCTAATGCTACGAAAACCTCTAAGTTTTGGTGTGCGCATCATTAACGGAGTCTGACCACCCTCGAATCCTGGACGCCTTTTTCCGCCACTTCTGGCGCTTTGGCCTTTAGTACCTCTACCGGCAGTTTTACCTTGCCCAGCACTAATTCCGCGGCCAACTCTTTTGGCGGCTTTTTTCTTAGGTGCGTTTAATTCGTGATACTTCATTACTTAGCCTCCTTTTTAGAGGTTTTTGCCTTTGTGGTTGGCTTTTTTGCAACGGCTGCTTTTTTAGTTGTTTCAGCAGTTTTTTTAGCGGCTGTTGGCTTGTTTACCTTTTTTGGCTTAACAATCCATTCAGATTTTGGCTTAAGCTGAGCTAACGCCTGCAATGTAGCATAAGATGTGTTTAGCTTATTGCTAGATCCTAAATTCTTAGAAAGCGCATTATTAATTCCCGCAACTTCAAGTATCGTTCGCACTACGCCACCAGCAATAAGTCCGGTACCGGCTGAAGCTGGCTTAATTAAAACATTTGCACCACCCACTTTGGCCTGTACCTCATGAGGAATTGTTCCGTTTTCGGATACGATTTCGATCATACTCTTCTTGGCGCCATCAACGGCTTTTGAGACAGCACTGGTAACATCGGCACCTTTAGAAATACCAATACCAATTTTACCTTTTTTGTCGCCAACAATAACTAATGCACGGAATCGGAATCTACGACCGCCCTTTACGACTCTGGCCACTCTATCGACATTTAATACTCTTTCGTCGAATAGTTTTTCTTCTTTTTCTCGGTTATCTCTTCTTCTTTCCATTTTAGAACTCCAGTCCTTCTGCGCGGGCGGCATCGGCTAGTGCCTTTATGCGACCATGATATAGTCGGCCATTGCGATCTAGTACTACTTTGGATATTTTAGCCTTCTTTGCACTCTTAGCGATTTCTGCGCCAATAACTTTGGCTTTGTCGGTCAATGTTCCAGTAACTTTTTTGCCAACTGTTGTCGCTGATGCTAGTGTAATTGACTTATCGTCGTTGATTATTTGAGCACTTACATGCAAGTTAGTTATGCTAACGGTTAATCTTGGCCGTTCAGCTGTTCCATGAACTTTTGAACGAACACGATTTTTGCGGAGTGCTAGGTTCTGAGTTTTCTTTACTAATCTATTCATAATTATTACCTATTAATCCTTACCTGACTTACCGCTCTTGCGAATAATTCGTTCATCAACATATTTAATGCCTTTGCCCTTGTAAGGTTCTGGCTTTTTGAGCGATCTAATTTCTGCTGCTACCTGCCCAACCTGCTGCTTGCTAATACCGCTAACAATAATGTTGTTGGCTTCTACAGAAACCTGAACACCTTGTGGTGGCTGATAGTAAACATCATGGCTAAAACCAAGTGCCATTTTTAGCTTAGTGCCTTCCATGGCTAGCTTAAATCCGACTCCATTTACCTCTAGTTTCTTTTCGAAACCTTTGGTTACTCCAATTACCATGTTATTAATTAGGGCTCTTACAAGACCATGCTTGGCACGATGCTCACGAGCATCGCTCTCGCGGGTTACGACAATTTCATTACCTGCCTGCTTTACAACTACTCCTGGCTGCATTGCCTGAGTAAGAGTCCCCTTGGGGCCAGCAACGGTAATCAAAGTATCGTCGACAGTGATTGTCACACCGCTTGGGATTTGTATAGGTAGTTTTCCTATTCGACTCACTTTAATTTCCTTT
>DALYDK010000006.1:0-16336 GCA_031973215.1 Candidatus Saccharimonadota bacterium | reverse complement strand
TTAATATACCTGACAAATTAATTCGCCACCAAGGCCAGCTTGCTTTGCTTCTGAACCAGTCATTATGCCTTTAGAGGTTGATATAACTACCACTCCGCGGCCATATTTAACTGTTGGTATTTCTTTAGCTGCAGCATACTGCCTTCTGCCTGGCTTACTTAATCTTTTAATCTCTGTAATGGTTGGGTTTGATCCTTCTTCGTTAATTGTAACTACTAAAGATTTAAAGCCGCCCTCTCCATTTGACTCGACCTTACTTAAAAAGCCGTCTTTTACCAATACTTCAGCAACTTTTTCTTTAATATTGCTGTGAGGTAGTACTATTTGCCTTTTGTTGACTGCGATCGCATTACGGATACGAGTAAGCATATCTGCAATTGGATCTGTTGATACCATGTTTCCCATATTTCTTACTCCTTTCCTTACCAACTGGCCTTAGTTACGCCGGGAACTTCGCCCTTAGAGGCTCTTTCGCGGAATGATATTCTACTTAGTCCAAACTGTCTCATGTAGCCTCTTGGTCTTCCCGTTTCTGAACATCGATTTTTCAAACGAGTCGGGCTTGAGTTACGAGGCAGTTTTGCTAAACCTTCGCTGTCACCGAGCTTTTTAAGTTCGGCTCGTTTTGCAGCGTATTTGTCGTGCATTTCTCGTCGCTTTTTGTCGCGAGCAATTATTGATTTCTTTGCCACAGTACTTACGCCTTCCTTTCTTTTTCAAATGGCATTCCAAACTTAGTTAGAAGTGCCTTACTTGCATCTGCAGAACCTGAATTAGCAATTACAAAATTAACCTGTAATCCATGAAGTGTTGTTGTTTCCTCGAAAGATAATTCTGGAAAAACACTTTGGTCTTTAAGTCCAAGACTGTAATTACCTTGCTTATCAAAAGCTTTTGCAGATACTCCACGAAAATCTCGGAGTCTTGGCATTACTATATTTATTAGTCTATCCATAAACTCGTAGGCTCGTTCACCTCTAAGTGTTACCTTTAGACCAATTTTATTGCCTTCTCTTAACTTAAATGAAGCAATGCTTAAACGGGCTGTAGTCTCAATAGGTTGCTGACCAGTTATCTTTTTAAGTGTATTAGTAGCAACTTCCATTAACTTCTTGTCATCTTTTGCTTTACCAAGACCAACGTTAATTACAATCTTTTCAAGCTTAGGCACATCGTTAATATTCGATATATTCAGTTCTTCTTGAAGCTGTTTCCTAAATGTATTGTTATATTCATCAAGGAGACGAGCTGTATATGTAGTAGCCATTATTTAATCTCCTTTTTTGAACCTGAGTAAACTCTTACTTTATTACCTTCTTTATTGAACTGATAAGCAATTCTTGCTGGTTTTTTGGTCGATGGGTCTACAATGCCAACCTTAGAAACAAAAATAGGCTTTGTAATTTCAATTATCCCGCCCTGAGGGTATTTAGATGAGGGCTTAACATGTTTCTTGACTATGTTGACGCCTTCTACTGTAACCTTATTTTCTGTGGGATGGACTGCAGTAATGACACCAGTTTTACCTTTTTCTTTACCAGATAAAACTGCGACTGTATCGCCTTTTTTTAATCTGATTTTGAATACTTTCTTACTTTTAGACATTATAGAACCTCCGGTGCAAGACTTATGATTTTTGAATATCCCATGTCACGAAGTTCTCTGGGTACTGGACCAAAAATACGAGTAGCTTTAGGCATTTTATCTTCACCAATGATTACAGCGGCATTATCATCGAATCGGATGGTTGAACCATCTTTTCTTTTGATAATATTGTTAGTTCTAACAACTACTGCTTTAACTACTTGCTTTTTCTTAACGTTGCCGCTTGGGTTAGCTTGTTTAACAGAAGCGACAATAATATCACCAACGCGAGCATATCTTCTTCTGGTTCCGCCAAGAACTCTAATACAAAGGATTTCTTTTGCTCCACTGTTATCACATACTACAAGCCTAGATTCTTGTTGGATCATTATGCATCCTCCTCTGGGCTAACTTCTGCTGGCTCAACATGCTTAATATGAGCGGTTTCTAGAACCTTTACCAACTTGAATTTCTTTCTAGCTGATATTGGTCTGGATTCTTCTAGCTGAACTTTGTCTCCAATTTTGGCTTCATTTTTCTCATCGTGAGCCATAATCTTCTTGGTGACAGAGTACTGTTTTTTATAAACTGGGTGTGTTTTCCTGGACTGAACGGCCACAACTATGGTTTTATCGCCCTTGTCAGAAGAAACACGGCCAGTAATAGTACGAGCCATAACTATTTCTCCTCCTTGCTCTTCTGATTAAGAGCTGTTAGCGTTCGAGCAAGCTCTTTACGCTTTTGCCCACTAATTTTGTAGTTCTGGACTACTCCATCAATGGTACTTTTCTTTAACATTACTAATTCCTTGCGAAGTTCAACTGATTTCTTGCTTAAATCTGCCGCAGTCATTGCACTTAGGTCTTTAAAAGAAGTACTCTTTGAGATTTCAACAGCATTTTTAGCTGACTTTTTCTTGGTCGCCATATTACTTGTCTCCTTCTCTTGTTATAAACTTTGTCTTGACAGGTAGTTTGTGAGCAGCTAAACGCATTGCTTCTCGGGCAACTTCTTCAGTTACACCTTCCATTTCGAACAAAACGGTACCTGGCTTTACTTTAGCTACAAAATACTCAGGATTTCCTTTACCGCTACCCATTTTTACATCTTGTGGTTTTTTAGTAACGGGAGTATGAGGGAAAATTCTAATCCAGATTTTTCCACCTCTTTTTATATACCTTGTCATTGCTTGACGAGCCGATTCTATTTGTCGGCTGGTAATTCTTTCATGACCCAAGGCTTGAATAGCATACTCTCCAAAAGCAATATTGTTACCTCTGGTTGCTTTGCCTCGGATTTTGCCTTTAAACACCTTGCGGTGCTTCATTTTATTGGGTAGTAACATACTAATTTACCTCCCCTTTATAGATCCATACTTTTATGCCAATAATACCGGCACTTGGTTGCTTAGCTCTGACATACCCGTAGTCAATATCTGCTCTTAGAGTATGTAGCGGAACGCTACCTTGGATTTCTTTTTCTCGCCTTGACATTTCTGCGCCATTTAAACGGCCAGCTATTTCGATACGAACACCTTTTGCTCCAGCTCGCATAGTAGCAGCTGCGGCACTTTTTATAGCACGCCTAAAGGCAATTCTTCTTTCAATTTGGTTGGCAATATTTTCGGCAACTAATTTTGCATATAATTCAGGTTTCTTAATTTCTTCGATATTAACTCTTACCTGAGAGCCATAAATTTTTTCTATGGCAGCTTTTAGCTCTTGAGCGCCAGAGCCACCGCGACCTATAACAACACCAGCTTTTGCTGTGTAAATAGTTACAGTCACAATGTTTGGTGATCGTTCTATATCGACTCTATTAATTGCTCCCCTAGAGCCAATTTTTTTATCTATTAAGCGTCTGACTGCTAAATCTTGGGTTAGGGCAGCTGCATAGTCTTTTTTACTTGCGAACCACTTACTTCGCCAATCTTTATTCACCTGGAGACGCATACTGATTGGATTTACTTTTTGACCCATTACTTAGTCTCCTTCTTGGCAGGTTTTTCTGCTTTTTTATCACTGGCTTTCTTAACGACTCTTTGGTCTCCGTCGACTACAACTCGAATGTGGCTTGTTCTTCTTTGGAATGGAAGAGCTCGGCCACGAGCTGCAGGACGAAATCTCTTTAATCGAGGACCTGGAGTAACACTAATTTCGACAATTTTTAGAGTATCTGGTTTTAAATTATGATTATGTTCGGCATTTGCCTTTGCGCTAGCGATAGTTTTCCTGACTGGATCAGCACTTCTTCTTGGAGTATGATCCAAAATCACTAAAGCGTCAGCAACAGTTCTACCTCTTACTAGCGAGGCAACAACAGCTACTTTGCGCGGACTCATTCGAACACCTTTTGAGATTGCTTTTACTGGCATATTTTTACCTTACTTCTTTGCTAACTTTCCGCCATGACTACGGAACTTACGAGTAGGAGCAAACTCACCAAGTTTATGACCTACCATATTTTCTGTAATAAAAACTGGAACATGCACTCGACCGTTATGCACTGCAATAGTTTTTCCGACAAAATCTGGTGAAATAGTTGAAGCCCTTGCCCATGTCTTTATGATGGTACGGTCTTCGTTCCCTACAGCCGCCACTTTCTTGGCAAGCTTTGGGTCTACAAATGGGCCTTTCTTTAATGATCGACTCATAATTAACCTCTCCTCTTAGCCTGATGACGGCTCTTAATAATGAACTTGCTTGTATCTTTGCGCCTTCTGGTCTTAAAGCCAAGTGTTTTTTGTCCCCAAGGAGTTCTTGGAGCTTTGGCCATTCGGTGTCTACCGCCGTCACCACCACCATGAGGGTGATCAACAGCGTTCATTACAACACCACGAACAGATGGTCTTTTACCTAACTTACGGTTTCTACCGGCTTTACCGATTTTCACATTCTGATGCTGTGAATTTCCAACAACGCCAATATGCGCCATACACTCTAGTGAGACCTGGCGGACCTCGCCACTAGGTAACTTAACCTGAGCCCAGTTTTCATCTTTTGCAATTAACTGTGCGCCATTGCCAGCGGACCTTGCAAGCTGAGCACCTTTTCCAGGCTGAAGCTCTACTGCATAAATACTGGTACCGACAGCAATATTTTTTAGTGGCAGTCTGTTACCAGTTTCTAGGTTTGCTTCTTCATTAGAAACAACTTTATCACCAACCTTAAGTCCTTCTGGTGCAATAATGTAGTGATACTTATTGTTCTGGTCTTTTAGTCTTGCGATTCTAGCAGATCTATTTGGATCGTACTCAATTGCTTCAACAGTAGTTTCGGTGCCTTTTTCAAGTTTGAAATTAATAATACGATAGTAGCGTCTTACTCCGCCGCCACGATGTCTGGTTGTAATTCTTCCCTGGTTGTTTCTACCAACAGAACCTTTTTTAATGACAGTTAAACTTTTAACTGGTTTTTTAGTGGTTACTGAAGAAAAATCCTGAGTTGTCATTCCCCTAGTGCCAGGAGTGGTGGGTTTTAAAGATTTAATAGCCATTATTTATCCTCTCCTTCTTGTGCAGCAAATACAGGAATAGTTTGACCTTCTTTTAATGTGACAAATGCCTTTTTAAAATCTGATCTTTTACCGACACCGGGTCGTTGTCGCTTGCCCTTTATGGCAGCTTTCTTTTTTCCGTCTTGCTTTAAGATATTAACGGAAACGACCTCAACGGAATATTCTGACTCTACCGCTTTCTTTACTTCGATTTTATTTGCAGTTAAAGGAACAATAAATACAAATGTGTTCTTTTCACTGCTAAGTTCATAAGCTTTTTCGCTTACTCTTGGAGATAACAGCATATTCATTATTTTTTACCTCCTAGGCGTTCTTCTAACGACTTTAATGATGATTCAGTAAATACCAAGGTGTTTGCGTTCAGACAATCATTAACTGATAAAAATGCAACTAATACCATATTTACCTCAGGAAGATTAGCTATAGACCTCTGAGTTTGGTCGCTAATACTATCGACTACAAGAGTTACTCTTGAGCTTAGATTAAGTTTAGCGAGTTCTTTTAGAGCGGACTTTGTCTTTCCGTCTTTAACTACAAAATCATCTGTAACAACGACTCTTTTATCTGCAGCAGCCAAAGATAGAGCCTGTTTTAGGGCAAGTTTCTTAGCTTTACTATTTACCTTTTTAGAATAGTTTTCTTCTCCGCTTGGACCAAAAACTATACCACCACCACGCCAAATTGGGTTTCGTATGGATCCAGTTCGAGCGTTACCGGTGCCTTTTTGGCGCCAAGGTTTTTTACCGCCACCGCTAACTTGACCTCTTTTTAGGGTCTTAGCAAGATTGTCTCTGCCATTTGCAAGGTGGGCAAGATAAGCATCTTTAAGAAGCTGGTGATTCTCTACGCTTAGGCCAAAAATTTCTTTAGGTAGTTTTGTAGTGGTAGTGCTTTTAGAAGCTGAAGTAGTGGTAGCCATTATTTAGCTCCTTTCACAATTACAATACCTTTTCGTGGACCTGGGACAGCTCCTACTATGCCGATGACTGCTGATTCCATGTCGACTAGTGCAACTTTAAGGTTGCGAACAGTTACTTGTTCGTCGCCTGAATGACCTGCCATTCTCTTACCCTTGAAAATCTTTTGTGGGTACATAGAACCAATAGATCCTGGTCGGCGAACGTTTCCCTTGCCACCATGAGTCTTTCGACCTCTTTTAAAATTATGTCTTTTTATATTGCCAGTGAAACCTTTACCTTTACTGGTTCCGGTAACTGCAACTACATCTCCAACTTCAAAAACATCAGCTGAAAAACTATCGCCTGGCTTAATAGAATCATCGACCTGATCTAGTCTAAATTCTTTTACTACTTTTGGTGTGATGCCCGCTTGCTTAAAATGACCGGCTTGGGCTTTACCGACCTTTTTGGCTTCTTCGAAGCCAAGCTGAACAGCCGAATATCCATCTGTTTCGGCAGTTTTGACCTGTGTCACAACACAGGGACTAGCGGAAAGCAAAGTAACTGGAGTTAAAGAACCATCATCTGAGATGATACTTGTCATTCCAACCTTTCTCGTTATGAGAGCTTTCATAGTTCTCCTATCTAAAGTTAGCGCTCTAAAAAAACCATTTTTTGGCTTTTTTACATAAAAATGCTTGGTGACCGGCAGTTTCACCCCTGTTAGCGGGCTGACTTGCCACTTGGCACACCAAGGAACAATTTAATATACCGATGTATTATATCTGTTAACTTGGTATTTTGTCAAGGGCTGATGATGTTTAGAAAATTAATGACAAAAATGCCGATATAACGAGCACAAAAGCGGTAATTATTCCTGATACTAGTAGCGCAAAAAATGGCAAAATTACTGGGACTTTTTTTACTTGGCAGACAATAAAGGCAAATATAGCAAAAATAAAACCAAAAATAGGTATTAAGCTAAGCGGCAGAGACAATAGAGCAATTATCCAGGCAAACTTGGATACTTTTTTGGTTTCTTCGGAGTATTCATAATACTTCTCTCTGTAGTTAAAGCCCTTTGGTTCTTCTATTATTTCGGCTTCTATAACTTCTTTTTTTGTCATTATTTTGCCCTAGCTGACTTAATTAAACCAACAAATAATGGTTGTGGCTGAAGGGGCCTGGATTTAAATTCAGGGTGATACTGCGTTGCAACAAAAAACCGATTGTTTGTGCCTTCTACAACTTCAGCAAGTCCAGTCTGTGGATTTTTGCCGACCACTCTAAGGCCAGATTTTTCAATAATTTTTTCATAATCTGAGTTGAACTCGTATCGATGCCTGTGTCTTTCAGAAATCTTAGTTGCGCCGTAAAGTTTAGCAGCTTTACTGCCTTTCTCTAGCTGACAATCATAATTTCCAAGACGCATTGTTCCGCCTTTCATGGCAACCATTTTCTGAGACTCCATTAAGTCAATAACCGGATCTTTTGTGGCAGGATCAAATTCTGTAGAGTTAGCTTTTGAGTAGCCACCTAACCGTGCGGCCGCTATTGCCGATACCTGCATTCCTAGACATAGCCCAAGGTAGGGGAGATCGTGTGTTAAGCAGTATTTTGCTGCGGCAATTTTACCCTCCACGCCTCTTTCTCCGAAGCCTCCCGGAACAATTATTGCATCATAGCTTGAAAGCATTCTTGGGGCCGTAGCGTCGTTGACTTTCTCGGCGTCTATCCAGAATATTTGGGCTTTTTTACCCAATGACCATGCAGCACTTTTAGCCGCCTCAACTACGCTAGCATATGTATCTTGATGATCTAAATACTTAGCAACAACGCCAACCTTTACAACTGGAAGATTTTTATCGGTAACTGTCTTTACTAATTTATTCCAATTTTTTAGATTTGGCTTTTTATCTTTAAGGTCTAAATATTGACACACTAAAGACCCAACCCCTAGATCCTCTACCATAATTGGAACTCTATAAATTGTGTCAACAGTCGGCATTGGCACTACAGCATTTTTTGATATACCCGTAAATAGACTAAGTTTTTCTATAATGCCGCTAGAAATATCGTGATCAGCTCTGGCTACTAAAATATCTGGATAAATTCCTACTTCTCTTAAGTCACGAACTGCATTTTGAGCAGGCTTGCTCTTAACCTCTTCACTAGCTTTTATGTATGGCAGATATACGACATGTACTGAAATAGCATTTTTACTGCCAAGCTTATCTTTAAGCTGTCTTATTGCCTCAATAAATGCCGTGCTTTCATAATCGCCCACAGTACCACCAACTTCAACAATATGGACATCATAACCTTCGGCAGAAGCCAGTATTGCTTCTTGCATAGCGTTTGTAACATGCGGAATAATTTGAACTGTTTTTCCTAGGTACTTACCCGCTCTTTCATCTTCTATTACTTGCCTGAAAATACGACCGCTCATAGTAGAGCTAGAAGCGGTAAGCTCTTTATTTAAAAACCTTTCATAATGGCCAAGGTCTAAATCTGTCTCGGCGCCATCTTTGGTTACAAAAACCTCACCATGCTCGGCCGGGTTAAGTGTGCCGGCGTCAACATTAAAATACGGATCGCACTTTTGAATATTTACCTTGTAGCCCCGCGCTTGCAACAGAGTAGCTATACTTGCAGCGGTTACACCTTTACCAACACCGCTGAGAACCCCACCGGTTACAAAAACAAACTTAGTCACTTTTCCCTCACTGATATTAAAATGATTTTTTATTTTTTGAAGTGTTTTCTTTTATTATGTAGGCAACTTTAAAAAAAGTAAATAATAAATTTTGGCAAAAATTGCAATGAGTCTATACTCCGAGTAACTGTTGAAGGCTATTCACCGAATTAGCCGGAACTGCGTAGTCTAGCTTGTTATCATTAACCATATTTAGCTGTATGGTGGCTTTGGTTGATCCTGACTCAATTTCACCAGCAATTTGTAGCAACTGCTTTTTTGAATTGACCCAAACAAAAACATTTTTTATTTGTACATCGCCCGACGTTTCTGGCGAAACTGTTTCATCAGATGAAACATCGCAACTGGGATCTACTGCTGATAGTTTAGGCTTTAGAGCATTGTTACTTAAGTCAGTCATGAATAAATCGAATGAGTTGCTATCTACAGCGACTGAATATTTGCCAGTTTTTTGATTATCTACTGTTTCATTGCCCACTTTTTGAACATTAGCAAATTGATTATTTTTGTAGGCTTCTGATATTTTCGAACGAAATTCATCTGTTTGAATAAATTTAGACATTGATTCTATGCATAACATTGGATTGACTTGATTTTCTTGTTTGCCAGCCCCAACTGCGTTACTCGCGCCAGATATGTCATCTTTATTCATTTTGATCCAACTATCAAAATTTTGTTCTGTATTTACCGGTGCACCCAAAGCCTTAGCCAAATCACTTAATCCGTTAACTTTAAAATAAGCGGATTCTTGCTTGTTGTCATAAAGAAAAGAACCGTCGATATTAAATACCGCATATCTAAGATTAAAATCGGCCCTAGAAACAGAATCTTTTTGGCCTCCAATTGCATAGAAAGAAATGCTAGTACCATCGTCATTAGTAACGTTTATGTTTGTTTTAACTGCATTAAAGTAATCAGCTTTTGCTGAGTTTAAAATTGATTTTGCCACAACAGTTTGAGGCCTATTAAACATGGCGTTTGTAGTTATAACCAAGCCCACTAATAGTCCTGCAAACAACAAAAGTCCAGCCAAAGCAAAAAAGAAATTCTTTCTGGTAGAAGGCAACTTACTAAGAAAAGATTTTTTTGGGATGTTTGACTGTTGGCTTAATGGTTGTGAAGAGTCCACATTATTTACAACAACACTGTTCAAAGACTGCTGCGTAGCAGGCTGCTCGAATTCACTAATTATTTGCTGTGATTGCTCAGTTGGAATAGTATTCACAGGGCTAGATAAAACAGGCCTATTAGCATTCTCGCCTTTTGGATTAGTATCAGGAAATAGCTGACCCTGCTGCTCAACTATATTCCTGGCGGCATCAGCAATTATTTGCTCTTGGTTTAATTCAAAATTATCTTGGTTGCCTTTTTCTTTATCCAAATTCACTCACCTACCCCACATTAAGCACAAAACCAATTGGCGCTATAAAACTTAATACCGCAGCCATAAACAAAACTACAAATTCAACTTTTTTGTCAATTTGAAAATGATCATGACTGGCAAAAACTATACCCAGCAATAAACCTACCGGTATAGGAATGCCAGGTTCAGTACCTATGTTTATCCATATGCATCCCAATAGGAAGAAAAGGACAATTTTCATTAAATAAACTGCATCAAGCTCTTGGTTTTGATTTGTTTTTTGAGTTTTTATTTTTTTATTTGACATTAACTAATATTTAAGCATAAAAACTATGAGTATTACAAGGATAAATAGTGATAAATTTTACTAAATATTATTTGTGTTTTTTAAAATAATATGTTTTTATATGTATATGAAAATTCGCAACACCGATGCGTTTGAGCTAAACGGTTTAGCCCTTGTCCAAAATACAAACTATTTACTATTACATTCATACCTAAAAGCTGAACAATTTAGTTATGAAGAAGGAATCGCTGAATATATTGAAGACGAAGCACTAAATAAAATCGCCGAACGATTGCTTCACAAGTACAGTATTACTCCCAAAGAAACACCAGAGTCCTATAGTGCAGCACTAGAAATGCTAAGAGCTATTTTACTTGAGTCAGAAACAATAAATGAACAGTACAAGTTAGATTATTTTCCTGAACTCATTGATGTTAGTGAATTTGCGCTAGGTAGGATGCTTCGAAAGATTAATAACCCATTCGAAAGAACAAGGGCACTTTTGGCCATTAAAGAATTAATGCCAGACCTAGAAGATATAATTGATTTTGCTATTGCAAGCCCCGAGGAGGTCATTTTTGAGACTGAAGAAGCAATGACGCGAATAAATGAAGCTTTAGATTTTGAAGA
Source organism: Candidatus Saccharimonadota bacterium (assembly GCA_031973215.1). Classification (GTDB taxonomy): domain Bacteria; phylum Patescibacteriota; class Saccharimonadia; order Saccharimonadales; family CAIOMD01; genus DALYDK01. The sequence continues at coordinate 5,342 of DALYDK010000006.1, read as the reverse complement.
GTCAGAAAGACTAATAGAGCAAACTAAATTATTAAAAATTGAGCACATACTAGAAGAGCTAATTGCAGATAATAAAATTAATGTCAAAGGATCCGAAGTTAAAAGCTTGGTAGAATCTATTTACAATTTTCAAAATATGGCAAGTCAGTTAACTGGTGAAGAAGTAACTGTCACCACCGAAGAAATTATTGAATTTTTTAGGGATTCAAAATAATTTTTCGAAAACTACATTTTAATTTCAGCATCACAGCCAGCTGGTAATGACAAGTTCATTAAGCTGTCAATAGTTTTTGGGGTAGCATTGGTGATATCGATAAGTCTTTTGTGAACACGCATTTCAAACTGTTCACGACCTTTTTTGTAAACATGAGGACTCTTAACAACTGTATAAGTAGTTTTACGAGTAGGCAAAGGAATTGGGCCTGCTATTGAAGCACCAGTACGAAGAGCTGTTTCAACAATTTGCTTTGCAGACTGATCAATGACTTTATGATCATAGGCCTTAAGCCTAATTCTAATTCTTTGTTGGTTAGTATTTTCTGCCATATATTCTCCTTTGAATTGGTCAGAGCGATGTAACATCTTTGGCAAGGTTTTTTTGAGTGCACCTTTGCCAACGACTTTTAGTCATCACAATTTATATTAATAAGAATAATATAACATTTTTTAAGTTAAATAACAAATGTTACTGCTTAATGTTATAATCATTTTAAATATGTTGAACTCAAAATTAAAAATATTAATTTCCTGTTTAATAATAGGTGTTGCGGTAGCTTTAACTTACTACGGATTTGAATTTATAGTGCATCATTCAATAAATATATTGTGGAATGATTTATTTAACACCGATTCCAAAAGATATATGGTAATACCCGCCAGCATTATTTTTGGTCTAATATTTTTTAGCCTAAAAAATAAGCTACTTCCGGGGCAAAAATCTAGTGAAAGCCATGGACTTGGCGAAGGTTCTACCAGCCCGACAGTTAAGTATTTTTTTATAATATTAATAGTTGGTTACTTTTCTTTAGTTGCTGGGGCATCACTAGGGCCTGAGGCCATTTTGGTTCCAGCTTGTCTTACTGTTGGTGCATTAATTGGTAAAAAATTCATTAATAACGAAGAGAATTCCGGTAAAATAGTCAGCGCTGCCGCAGTTATTGCCCTATTTGCATCTTTCTTTCATTCATTTATTGTTGGGCTGCTCTGCATCTTTTTAGTAAAGAAAGTCGCTGGCGCTAAGATCACTCCTGCCCTAGTACTAATTGCTGTAGTTGCGTCTGGTGCTGCAACATTAACCTTAAATATTATTGAGCCAACTAGCGCAAACTATTTTAGACTTCCCCAAAACAGTTTAGAACTTAAATTAGAAGATGGCTTGATTGCCCTTGTTTTAGTAAGTCTGGGTTATGTTTCGACAATGGCTCTTAAGCAAATATATAAAGTTATCGACAAAGTTCACAAATCTTTAGTTGGCGAAAATGTTTTAAAAATAGCATTGATTGCATCTGTGGGCTTAGGTTTTATTTATTTAATTGGCGGACCACTAATACAATTCACTGGAAACGAATCAATTAAGCCGCTACTCGACCAAGCGCCTACACTGGGAATAGCCGGTCTTGTATGGATCTGGATCACCAAACTCATTGCCGTTGGATGGTCAAAAAGCCTTGGTTACCAGGGAGGTTTAATTTTTCCTATGATATTCGTCGGTAGTACACTAGTAGCAATGGCCCTACAAATATCACCAAATGCTAATTTTGGGTTCCTGCTTATAGCGACAATAGTTGGCATCCTTGCAGCCGAGAAAAAAGCCAAAATACTATTATAAAATTTCTTGCTCAGCTTTTTGCTCTAGGGTTTCGGATAAACTTGCATATGCTGCGCGAACTAAGTCTAAATTTTTGATATTAGCTCCGTTTTCTAGTCCTGTTTTGTATGAAGGGAGAATATACGATTTAATAAAATTTATTAAATGTTGATTGGTTTTAATTTGGTTTTTATAAGCAACTGCAATAACTGATTTATAAAAATTTGAAACATCTACTATCATTGGTCTAAGTAGCTGCCCCAAAATTTGACCATTTTGCTCTGAGCTAATATCGGCATAATCTATTTTTTTGATAATATCTTGAGCGGAAGTCATTAGTTCTGGATCGACTATGAAGAATTTGTTTCGACTATTTAGGGCTAAGTTTCTGGTAAAGGCATCTCCATGATACAAAAAATTAGCATGTAGCCTGCCAAGACCATTTGATATTTCTGCTATTACAGCTTTTTTCTGATCATCGTTGGCATGCAACCAATCAAACATTCCTATTACTTGAATATCTGGCTTAAATTCTGTAAACAAATAGTTCTCTTGTTCCTCGGCTAAATATGCAACCGGCCTAAATGTTGGAAAGGGAGTTTTATCTTGTATATATTGAAGCATGGCAAGCTCCCCCATAAGCTGCTCAGGCTTAGACGATTGTTTAACTGCCACTAGCTGCTCAAGCCCGGAAACTGCCAAACTGCCTAATCTACCAAAAAGCACCTGATGCCTTGCCTCTTGACGGCCCAATGAAAGCCCGGGCATTTCATCAAAAAATAAATCTAAAGCTACACTTGAATTTTGCAGTAAATCTGACCTTGGTGGAGCATAAAATCCATCTTCTAAATTCGGAATTCTTTGGGGCTTCATATCGTGCCTGATACTTGAACTAAAATCTTTTAGAACTCGAACTTCATTAATTTTTTGTAAAGAATTATTAAGCGCTAATTTGCCCATACTGACTAACGAAACCTTCTCCCATACTCTCTACTAAATATTCGTACTGTTTTTTCTTGAGCCTTAGGCTTTTAATTTCGTTTAAAATTTGGGCGAAATCAAGAATACTTTCTTTTCCAAAAGTAAAGTTAAGTGGAGGAATTAAATAGTTTTGAAGTCCAAATCTACCTTCAGTATCTGGTGAGATTGCAATTTTTTCTAGTATATTTTCTCCTGAGCGGAAACGAACACCCCGAGCCGACATATAGCCTAATAGTTTTCCAAGCTCAAAAAATGGAATATATATTCCGCTGTCCATATTAGATTCTGACTCAAGATCTAGATTCTGCAAAAACTTTGGCATGAAAGACTTTATAGTTTCAGTACCTGGGGGCACAAAATACGTTACAGTATCTTGATCGAATTGTCGTTCAAAAAGTGGCATATTATATTGCTTAAGCAATTCATATACCCTGTTTTCACTATCGTACTGGCCTCTTTCGACGACAATAATTCTTTGGTCTGACTCAGGGTCGATAAATTCGCTTGCATTCATAAGCCTATTATCAATAAGAGTGGTAATAGGATAAATTTTGTCGGCTTGCCGCTCCCAGTTCATATTATAATTAGAGCATATATTTAATAAACTTTCAATAATAAAAGAACCCCCACCAAAAGGTAGAGGCTCTTTTTAGGCTTTTTTAGCGTGTGTTATTTTTCTATCTTAGTAACAACACCAGCACCAACAGTGCGGCCACCTTCACGGATAGCAAACCTTAGACCTTGTTCCATAGCAATTGGAGCAAGTAATTTAACCTTAAAGGTTATTGTATCGCCTGGCATAACCATTTCTTTGTCGGCTGGAAGTTCAACTTCACCGGTTACATCTGTAGTTCTAAAGTAGAACTGTGGTTTGTAGCCCTTGAAGAATGGAGTGTGTCGTCCACCTTCTTCTTTGGTTAAAATATAAACTTCTGCATCAAACTCTGTGTGTGGAGTAATTGAACCTGGCTTACAAAGAACCTGACCTCTTTCGATGTCGTCTCTTTCAACGCCTCTTAGGAGAACACCAACATTATCACCGGCTTGACCTTGGTCAAGATTCTTCTTGAACATTTCTACACCTGTAACAACGCTCTTGGTAGTTGGCTTGATTCCAACGATTTCAACTTCGTCGTTTACTTTTACAATACCTTGCTCAACACGGCCAGTAGCAACAGTACCACGACCCTTAATTGAGAAAACGTCTTCTACAGGCATTAAGAATGGCTTGTCTAGATCTCGCTTTGGCTCTGGAATGTAGTCATCCATAGCTGCAATCAGTTCCATGATGGAATCACGAGAATCTTTATCGCCTTCAATTGCTTTAGTTGCAGATCCTTTAATAATTGGAGCATTTTCGTCGAACTCATATTTTGCTAGAAGTTCACGAACATCCATTTCTACTAGCTCAACCAACTCTGGGTCTGCTAGATCCATCTTGTTTAGATAAACTAAGATCTTTGGAACACCAACCTGTTTTGCTAGTAGAACATGCTCTCTGGTTTGAGGCATAGGACCATCAGCTGCAGAAACTACCAAAATAGCACCGTCAATCTGAGCAGCACCGGTAATCATGTTCTTAATGTAGTCGGCGTGACCAGGCATATCGACATGAGCATAGTGTCTTTTTTCGCTCTCGTACTCTTGGTGAGAAGTAGCAATGGTAATACCCCTTTGCTTTTCTTCTGGTGCGTTATCAATTTGGTCGTAGTTAACTGGCTTGTTTACATCACTTGGTAATCTTTCTGCCAAAGTCATGGTTATAGCAGCAGTTAGTGAAGTCTTACCGTGGTCGACATGACCCATAGTACCGACATTCACATGAGGCTTGCTTCGATCGAAATCTGCCATTTCTTATATATCTCCTTAATTAATTATTACTTGTTTGCGCTATGTAGCATTTTTTCCGCTCACTTGAGCAATGCCCAAAACGCGCGTACCGGTATATTGTATCAAAAATAATCTATTGTTTGCAAAGATTTTTGCTAGTAAAACTATCCTTTGCCGTTTTTGGCAATAATAGCTTCAGCAACATGTCCTGGTACATCTGCATAATGGTCAAGTTCCATACTTGAACTTGCTCGGCCTTTAGTCATTGAGCGCAGGTTGGTTGTATAACCAAACATTTCACCTAATGGCACAAATGCTGTTATTTCCTTGATGCTACTTGGAAGGTCTTCCATGCTTTCAATTCGACCTCTTTTACTATTTAGGTCTCCAATAACATCACCCATAAATTCTTCGGGGGTTACGACAACAACTTTCATAACTGGTTCTAGTAACACTGGGCTTGCTGCTCTAACACCTTCTTGAAGGGCCATTGAACCGGCAATTTTAAAGGCCATTTCGCTTGAGTCAACATCATGGTAGCTACCAAAATATAGCTCAGCCTTAATATCTACAACAGGGTAGCCAGCAAGAACACCGTTATTCATAGCTTCTTCAATACCGTTTCTAACAGCAGGGATGTACTCGTTAGGCACAACACCACCCTTAATGCTGTTAATAAACTCAAAGCCCTTGCCTGCTTCATTTTGGCTAAGTCTTAGCCAAA
>DALYDK010000005.1:46811-83930 GCA_031973215.1 Candidatus Saccharimonadota bacterium | reverse complement strand
GAACGTTGAGTTTTATCGTATAGAAAATGAGTGACATGCTCTTTTATTTCTTGTTTGAATCTATCTAGCTCTACGCGTTTGAATCTTTGAACGACCGCTCTCTTAAGCTCTGTTCTAAGTTCTGTCATTAATTCTTCGTTATCGCGCATATAAATGAATCCGCGACTAATGATATCTGGGCTGGTTAGGTTTTGACCAGTCTTTCTATCTACAGTTAGAACGACCGCCACAATACCGTCTTGGCTCATCATGATTCTATCTTTAATAACAACATTGGAAACAATAGCACCAGTTTGATCAACGAGTATTGAGCCATGAGGCACCTGTCCAAGAGATTCCATTTTATCGGCCGTAAAAGCAAGTACTTCACCGTTATCGGCATTAATGGTATTTTTTCTGGGGATTCCTTCTTCTACGGCTAGTTCTATGTGATATTTTTTAGCTGTATAGTCACCGTAAATTGGAACAAAGAACTTGGGCTTTAGCATGTTTATCATATCTTTGTATTCTTCTTGACTGGCATGACCCGAAACATGAAGAGGGCCACAATTATCCACCTCGCGGGTTTCATGACGATAAACATGAACATTTTTTCTGAGTAAATCGTCTACCATTGTTCTAATGCTGGCATCATTGCCGGTATATGGAATTGGAGTAGAACTTAAAATAACCGTATCTTGAGGCTTCATTTTTACATTTCGGTGGTCACCAGTACTCATTCTAACCAAAGCGGCGCTTGGTTCACCCTGACCGCCAGTACAAATAATTACTACTTTTTCATCAGGGATATTATTAACGCTAGCTATTGGAACAAAAGTACCTTTTGGAACTTTCACAAAACCATGTCTAATAGCCATTTCAAGAGTACTCACCATACTTCGACCGTCTATAGCAATTTTTCTACCATGATGCGTTGCTGCATCGATAATCATTTGAATACGATTTATATTAGTTGAGAAGATTGCGACAAATACCCTGCCTGGTGCGTTATCTAGAATATCAACAAAACTTTGAGCTATCGTTGATTCACTGGGTGTTCTACCTGGTCTTTCGGTTGTTGTACTTTCCGAAAGAAGCACTAGTACACCTTCGTCACCAAGCTCTTTTAGTCTATCTGTGTCGGTTTTCTCATGATCAAGAGGCTGTGGGTCGAGGCGAAAATCGCCTGTGTTTACTATTCGTCCAACTGGAGTGTCAACAACTACACATGTTGAACCAGGAATAGAGTGAGTAATACCTACTAGTTCTATGAAAAAATCACCTAGCTTAAGTCGCTCATGATTATGTTCGTTCATTGTAATAGTTTTAAGTTCAAAACCTTCTGGCATTGGTAAACCAAAATTCTGAAAAATCTCTTCTACCCTACCAATAGTAAACTTACTGCCATATATAGGAGCAGGTATTTTAGGTACGATATGAGGAAGCCCGCCTATATGATCTAAATGGCCGTGAGTTATAACATAGCCTCTTAACTTGTGCTTAATTCCCTCTAGGTAAGTAGTATCTGCTATTGCATAGTTAATGCCCGGCAAATCGACACCAAGATCGTTACCAGCATCAATTACGATGGCATCATTTTTGTATTCAATAAGAATCATGTTCTTAGAACCGCCACCGTCCATGCCTCCAAGTCCTATTATTTTTAGTCTTGGGGAGTCATCTATTTGGTTTGCTCTTCGCTCTATTTTAGTTGCTGAAGCATCCAAGTATTCATTGGCCATTTTAGTGGCCATTTCATTGTTCCTTTTTGATGCTCTAATAGCAGCGCCCCTTGAAACTGATCTAGGAGCCGATAATTGATTTGAATTATCTTGCCTGTTGTTTGGTTTAATATTTGGTCTAGGCATATATTGTTATTTTCCTTCTCTTATTAGTTGTAAAGTTTTATTAATATTCTTAAAGTCTAGTTCTAAAGTTTTTCTGAGTGATCCGTTATACAGCGCCGCCGCAGGATGATAAAGAGGCAGATAAACTCGGCCATCTTTGCGTTTAGGCTGACCGTGGATCTGACTTATAGAAAGTCCCGGTAGAAAAACATTTGTAGAGTGCCGGCCTAATGTCACAATTAATAGTGGATTAATGACATTCAGTTGACGCTCTAGGTATGGCAAAAACTCATTTTTTTCTTCTGGTAGTGGATCTCGATTATTGGGGGGACGATACTTGACAATGTTAGTTATGTAAATTTGGTTTCGGTTTAGGTGTATAGATTGTAACATATCATTTAAGAATTGTCCAGAGGAACCCACAAAAGGCTCCCCTTGTTCATCTTCTTTTTTGCCTGGTGCCTCACCTATAAATACAATATCGGCATTTTGGTTTCCGCTACCAAAAACTAATTGCGTGGCAGTTTTTGCAAGTTCAGGGCAAACATTATCGTTTAGTATATCCGCCTTAATTTTATCTAATTGAGACTGCTTATTTATCATCAAATATTGTTGAATTTAACTACTTTGAACCTTTTAATTGGAGGCTTTTTTGATAGATAGATTTAATCGTCCTCTATCGTCTATGGCAACTAATTTGACAGTTACTTCTTGGCCTTCTTTAAGCACATCGGATGGGTGTTCGACTCTTTCCTCGGAAATTTCACTGACGTGGACCATTCCATCTACTCCAGGCAATATATTTACAAAGGCACCAAAGTCCATAATTTTAACAACTTTACCAACGTATATCTTGCCAACTTCTGGCTCTTCGGTTAGTGATTGAATCCATTTAATAGTCTTTTCTATGCTTGCTGTATCTGGGCTAGCAATGAATACCGTTCCATCATCTTTAATGTCTATGTCGGCACCGGTTTCGGCAATTATCTTATTAATTGTTTCACCACCTTTACCAATTACGTCACGAATTTTATCAGGATTAATAGTTATTGACTCTACCCTAGGCGCAAAAGGACTTAACGAACTTTTTGGACCAGCAATAACACTAAGCATATGGTTTAGTATTTCTGCTCTGCCCTCTTTACCCTGAGCCAATGCCTGCCTAAGGATATCTACAGGTAAACCATGAACTTTCATATCCATTTGAAGTGCGGTAACACCTTTTTCAGTTCCGGTTACTTTAAAGTCCATATCTCCCGCAAAGTCTTCGGCATCGGCAATGTCACTTAAAATAAATGGTTTGTCATTTTCAAGCATTAATCCCATTGCTATTCCACTAACAGGTCGCTTTAGTGGTACACCGGCATCCATTAAAGCCATACAACTAGAACAAGTTGCCGCCATACTGGTTGAACCATTTTGGCTCATAATTTCGGTGACTGAACGAATTGCGTAAGGAAACTCTGCTTCATCTGGCAATACAGCAGTTAGTGCTCGTTCAGCTAAATATCCATGCCCAATTTCGCGGCGTCCGGGGCTACCCAAACGACGAACTTCGCCCACGGTATAACCTGGCGCATTATAGTGGTGCATATATCTTCGTTCTTGGTCTTTTTCCATTGTATCTACAATTTGAGAATAACTAAGTGGAGCGAGCGTGACTACATTTAAGGCTTGAGTCATACCACGGGTAAACAAACTAGAACCATGGACTCTTGGAAGTAACCCGGTCTGAGAAGATAGCGGTCTAATGTCGGTCAGCTTTCTACCATCTGGCCTAATACCGTCTTGTACTATGCCTTTTCTAACATCTTTATGTACGGCTAGTGTAAACGCTTCGTCATATTCTTTTTTTAGATCTTTGTAAATATCTTCGCCGTACTTTTCCTCGAGGGCATTATGAAAATCATGCCTTAAAGTGTTGACCATTTCATTTCTTTCAGGATAAGCGGCTCTTAGCTTATGACCAAGCTTTCCGTCTACCCATTCGTTCACCTCTTGCTGTATGGAATCGTTAGGCAAGTCTAGCTCAAACTCCTGGTTAACAACACCAACCTGGGCAACTAGCTCTTTTTGAAGCTGAATAGCGGGTTGCATCTCTTTAAGAGCCCACTCTATTGCATCTATGATAGTATCTTCTGAAACTTCGTTGGCTCCCGCCTCAACCATCATCACTCCTGATTCCGTACCGGCAACTACTAAATCTAGGTCACCTTTATCGTAATCTTCGCCACTTAGGAATGCGTCAAATGAGCCATCTTTATTAAGTCCCACTCTTAAACCGGCTACTGGACCATCAAATGGCGCTCCAGTTAAAGAAAATGCCGCACTCATTGCTAGCATGGCAATCATATCGGGCCTAAAGCTTGGGTCCATAGACAAAACAGTAGCAACACCCTGGACCTCGTGTCGGTAGCCCTTGGGCCAAAGAGGCCTTATTGGGCGATCAATTAAACGGCCGATTAAAATAGCGTCGTCACTTGGGCGACCCTCTCTTTTTATAAATCGACTGCCGCTGATTTTTCCTGCTGCATACATTTTTTCTTCATAGTCTATGCTGAGTGGAAAATAATCGAATCCACTGAGTCTTTCCGGGCTGACCATGGCCGTTCCAAGAACCACGGTATCACCATAAGTTACTAAAACGCTCGCGCTGGTTCGAAAACCAAGCCTATTTACCTCTAGAGATAGTTTTTTTCCAAGAAATTCTTTCTCTACTTTTATTAGTTTTTTTCCATATGGGTTTATTATTTGACTCATCTTTGTCAATAAGTCCTTTCTTTAATTAATCAAGTTTTATTGGCACTGCTATGGTTATACGAATTCGTATAGCGGAAGCACTGCCCACAAAACCTGTTTACTACATAGGTATTTTACCACCCTACAGTACTCTTAGGCTAGCCAGATTAAATGCGGAATCAATTAATTGAAAGGCTAGCCTGTAGTACAAATAAATTAGCCTGCTCGGCGAATTTTAAGCTTGTCTGTTAAGGCTATATAGGCCTTTGGGTCTTTTTCTGCTAAGTATTTTAGCAACTTTTTTCTTTTACCAACTAGCTGCAATAAGCCCCTTCTGGCCATGTAGTCGTGTTTATTGTTTTTTAGGTGTTCAGTAATTTCATTAATTCGCGCGGTCATAATAGTAACCTGCACCTCAGGAGAGCCTGTATCTGTTTTTGACCGTTGATTTTCGCTTATAAGCTTTTTCTTGCTATCACTTGATATCAAAATATTTCCTTTATTAATTAAGTTGTTAGATGATGGCGTTAAAAACAACTTTAACAGATTAACCTAAATTATTCAATAGTTATAAGGCTTTTAACTATCTTATCTAAACTAATATCGTTTATGGTAATGGCATCGTCTAAAATAAAGTCGCCTACTTTGGTTCTTCGGAGGTTACTCATATAAGCTCCCGTACCTAAGAAATTTCCCAGATCTTCTACTAATGTCCTTATATAGGTTCCACTGCTAACATGACTTTTAAATACAGCCACAGGATAATCATAAGAAACTAGCTTGTTGCCAAATATTTCAATAGGACGAGCAGTTGGAGTAAAATCTTCTCCTTTTCTAGCGAGTTTATATGCTCTTTGTCCGTTGATTTTTATAGCACTAAATTTAGGAGGTACTTGCATGAGTTTGCCAGAATATTTAATTAATGCATGCCGTAATTCATCTTTAGTAGGATTATTGCTATTAATTTTAGATATTTCACCTTCTTTGTCACCTGTTGAGCTGACACTACCCAAAGTCATTTCAACCAAATATTCCTTTGGCTTCTTAATTAAATGAGGCATTTTTTTAGTATATTTGCCAATCGCCAGAACTAAGAGCCCGGTAGCAGCAGGGTCCAAAGTCCCACTATGACCAACCTTAATATTTTTCTGGCCACTAGCCTTTCGCAAAATTCCACGAACCACAGAAACTATCCTAAAGCTAGAATAACCTTCTGGTTTATCAATTAAAAGTAGTCCGTTATAGGGCTGCATACGACAGCAATTGTATCACTTATTGCTATTTGTTTTCTTGGTCGGGGTCAAAGGTAGGAAAAGGAGGAACAAATGGAGGAGGAGTTTCTGGCGGCAATCCCGAAGGATCATTATTGACCGTCTCTACTGAATTTTGATCTGGGTTTGGAAACTCTACGGCTCCCATAGATTCTAAGGGTTCGGGGCGATCTTCGTTAAAATTGCCAGCTTCGTTCATTGCGTCTAATACAGCCTGTCTAGCCGCTTCTGCATCTTCATCTGTAGCGCTAGCCGGCTGAGGTACTTCTGCGTTAGCTGTTTCCTCATAAGACAATACTTGTTGTTCAATATTATCTAATGTTTCTTGAGGATTTACACTAGGACCAAGTGGCTGAGTTGGATTATCGCTCAAAGGCTGAACGACCTGCTTTTCCTTGGTAGGTTCTAGCGCAACATTTTCTTCATTATTTGTGCTATTAACGATGTTGTCGACCGGCCCCGAAGCAGGGATTTCAGACATTGGATCGAATAATGGTACTTCATCTGGTGATACAGCGTTAGCATTTAGAGGATTTGTTGGTTCTTTATAGCCAACATACTTAGAGAACTTGCCAGTTCTTTCCGAAACAGCATTATTTGAATTATTGTTTTGATCTGTCTGTTCTGGAGCATTTTCTTGCGGCTCTTGTTGCGCGGAATCTGCAGCTGGCTGCTCTGGCTGATCTTCCTGAACTGGCTGATTGGTAAACTGATCAGCCTCCTGCTGAGTCGGTTCGGGTATATTTTGAGCAGTTTCTTGAACCTCGTTCACTACCCTGTTCAGGTCTTCGGCAGTTTTTAAATTACCCACTTCATCTATATGTATGGCATCTTCAGATACATGACTTACGGTTAAAGTTCCGTCTTCTGCCACAATATCGGCTGTTGAACTAGCGTCAGGCGCCGGCAATTCGTCGGAAACAACTTCAGCTTCTACCGGTGCACTAAGCTCATTAGAAATAAGTTGCTGGTTTGCCCCAGCTGCCATTAGTACCGAGCTTAAAGACATAACCGATGGACTTGTTTTTTCGTTGCTAAATCTCTCTGTTTCAGCTACTATTCCGGTCAAATATGCAGTAGCAATTTGACCATCTAATAAGCCTTTCTTAAATTCATCACTAATACTAGCTAGCATTTCACATAAGCTACTTGCCGATGGATCTTGCCAGTTAATTGAGCCAATATCACTAGGGTTGTTATCATTTGCCACTCCAATAACTGTTGCGTCATGCAATATTCTTCCATGCGAAGCAACGGCTTTATCTAAGTGATCTTTAGAATCAACCCCTAGCGCAACAACTACATCAACATTAAAATCACCTTGAGAAAAAGATAAATCATTCTCTGATAGCGAAGTTCTATATGGAGTAATAAATACTTTTACTACATCTTCTTCAACTTTGTACTTAAGCTTGTCGGCTTTTGATTTATCGAGTGCAATGATGAAATCTCTTAAACTGTCAGTGTTATCTTGTATAGTTTGTTCTGGTTTTAGAAATTCTAAAACAGAAGGAATTTGACCACTAAAAACAGTCGTAGCGCGTTTGTCTAGCTTGTTCATGAGCAAGGTAAATCCAAGCGCAGCAGCTAGTTGATCTATAGAAGGACTGTCACTAACTGTAACAAGAATATTCTTGGCATCTTTTAGCCTTTGAATAGCCTGAAGTTTTTCATTGTTTTCCATGGTTTTTAATGTTGTTTTTTATTTTAGGCCTTTATAAGATGCAGATTACCATAAACAGTATAATAAATGCAAGCTTTTGCTTGAAAAAAAGCGATTTTTTAGGTATAGTAGTTCGTTGATAAGAATAATAGTCTAACTAAAGTAGATAAGGAAGCAAAATTTAATGCCAATAATTAAGTCAGCTAAAAAAAGAGTAAAGGTAACCAAAAAGGCTACTGTTCGCAATGCCAAGACAAGAAGGTCTTTAAGAGAGGCTTTAAAAGCATTTAATAACGCAATTAAGACCGGCAAAACCGAATCTATTACTAAGGCAAAATCTAGCGCCGAACAAGCTATTGATAAAGCAGCCAAGAAAAATGTAATTCATAAGAATAAAGCTGCTCGAAAAAAACAGCAACTTTCAAAAGCCGCTAAAGCCTCATCGACAAGCAAGCCAAAAGCTACAAAAAAAGCAGTTACTAAAAAAACTACTACAAAAAAACCAGCCGCAAAAAAGTAATTACTTTGTAGTTAGTTTTAGAATTAAATTTTTAAGAACAGCCTGGCTATTGACGGGCTTGTTTTTAATTAGATACTCAGCGTTAATTGCCTCTTCTAAATAATTAAGAATCAATGCCCTGTTTAGTCTTTCTGCGACAGAAACTGTCTTGCGAAAAACAAAAGGGCTCATTCCGCTTAGCCTCATAAGTTCTGGTTTAGGTCTTTTTTTCAAACCGCTGAAAACTACAGCAATATTATGCAACTGCCAAGATATCATTCCCAGAATTGCCAAAGGTTCATTACCTAGCTGAATTTGTTCATTGTATATTTCTAAAGAATTTTTCTGATTGGATGCCGAGATGGCATCAAGTAAATTAAACACCGTGCTACTCAAAGACTTAGTAGTCATAGAATCAATTTTTTCTTTGTCTATAGTATTTAAAAGGGCCAGTTTGTTAGCTTCTTGATACAGACTCTGCTGATCTTCGCCAACTCTGTCTATAAGATATCTAATATTATCTCGCGTAATTTTAGCACCCTGTTTCTCAAAATAATTAGCCAACCACGACTCTAAATTATACCTATCTATCTTTGCAAACTCACGAACAGTAGATATCTTTAGTAGCTCTTGAGCGGTTTTTAATCTACCGTCAAAACCGCTAGATACTACCATTACTTCGCAATTACTGGGAATGTTGTTTTGCTGGCTTAACAACAGTTCTAGGTTCTCTTTATTTTTCTCTAAACCGACTACTTTTACCAATTTTTTATCTGAAAAAAACGGTACAGATAAAATAGCATCTAAAAAATCATTTTTGGAATCAGATTCTGCATCAATTTTAAAGATAGAAAGCTCTCCATGAGCATTTTTAAAACTACTTAAGTATGAGCTTACCGCTTCATCTCTTTCTACTGTGTTTTCACCTATAAAAATTGAAATCATTATTTATATTCTAAACGACCGCTACTTAAATCTAAAAATTACAAATACAACTTTTGGCATTTAGTGCAAATATGGGTTCCTCTGCCGGCTACTTTAATTTTAGTAATGATATTGTTATTGCAACCCAAGCACTCCAAGCCGCTCCTGCCGTATACTTTTGCGAACTCTAGATAATTACCTTTTTTGCCCTCGGCGTTTATGTAATTTCTGCTAGTACTTCCACCTAACGAAATACTTAATTCAAGTATTTCAATTATTGAACTAAATAATTTTTTTCTTCTACTTAGTGGAATTTCTTTAATTACTGAGTCGGGCATAATTTTTGCAGCAAACAATGACTCATCTGCATAAATATTACCTATTCCGCTGATGACATTTTGGTCTAGTAGGGCAGCTTTTATTTTAGAATTTTGTCGTTTATTTAACCTGCTGTTAAATGAATTAAATGTAAAATTATGCCCTAAAGGTTCGGGTCCAAGATTAATAAATAATGGAATATGGTCTAGCTCATCCTTATTAAAAAGTTTAACCCATCCGAATTTTCTTTGATCGTTAAAAAATAATTTGGAAGGTAGCATATTGTCATCAATAAGATCAAAAATAATTCTTGTAGATTTATCCGGTAGTGACCCAACTAAACTATCACTTGGGTGTCCACCGCCCCAGTCCTGGCTACCTTTATAGACAAGTTGCCCGGTCATTTTTAAATGAACAACCAAACTTTTTTTAGTTGAAAGGTCAATAACTATCATTTTGGCCCGACGTCTTACAGATTCTATCGTTGAATTTAGTACAAAATCTTCAATATCGCGTTGGTCAATTGGGAAGCTTTTCAGGTTGTCACAACTAGTGGCAATAATCTTTTTGCCTAC
This sequence comes from Candidatus Saccharimonadota bacterium, assembly GCA_031973215.1. Lineage (GTDB taxonomy): Bacteria > Patescibacteriota > Saccharimonadia > Saccharimonadales > CAIOMD01 > DALYDK01. The sequence goes on along the minus strand of DALYDK010000005.1, from coordinate 74,115 downwards.
TATGAATTTATTTAAACCTCTTGTTACTGTTTCTACTTCAGGAAGCTCTGGCATACTAATTTAGTTTACAGCAGACAGCTAACAGATAACAGTTTTCTTTACTGTTTATTAATTACTGTTTACTATTAATGTATGGATAGCATTAAAGATTTGCTTCAAAAGAAAAACCTAGATGAGCCAACCGAAATTACAGCCCTAAAAAGATATTGTATTGACTCATACGCGTTTGAGCCAAAAATAAAAGTAAGCGAAACAGATATAACGCTTTTTGTACCAAATGGAATTCTAGCGACTGAGCTTAGAATGCGCCAAAAAGATATTATTAAGAGGTGTCAATTAACAAAAAAGTTATCTATTAGAATCGGCTAGTTCTAGACTATTCTCTATATAGTCTGATAAATTAACCCTTCCGACCCTCCCGACAGCTCCATATTTTGATATTAATAGTCTATTGGTATAGTTTTTGATTTGGGACTGCATAAACTGTAAAACCTGTCCAGGCAAAAGCCTAGGGTCGCTTAGACTTAATATATCTTCGTAGCTTGGATTATTAAGCATGTGAGACGAGTCTACCGTAACCACCGAAACATTTGGGTTAGTTAATGCAACTTTATATAGCTCTTCGTATTTAATAAATTCGTCGTCCTCGGCAAAAGGAACCAGAATATCTAAGTTCGGCATTTTTTGAAAATTATCTGATACAACAGTATTCATTGCTTGCTTAACTTCAAGCAAAGATTGGGGAATATTTTTTAATATTACCCTTGCAACCATCGATGCATTACTTTTAACTCTTTCTTTCTCCGAGCCGATTCCGGATACCAAATTGTTCACAAGCAACGGCCCAAGCAGCGGTACACCTTTATATAACTTTCCTTCAGCGATCTTATCAATACCCGCCGGAGCTAATAAAATTAATCCTTTTGGGCGGTAATAATCATTGTCGTATAACTTCTGAGCGGCTAAAGTAGCTACTATTGCACCCCTGCTATGCCCGGCTAGTATTATTTCACCATCTGCTCTAGATGTCTCTTTAAGCAGCTCATAGGTGTGGGCCATGGCACCAACTTGCCAATCGAGCAGCTTACCGCCTTTAATTGCTGCTGTCATTGTTCTGGGCAGCTCAACTACTGAGCTAGCTATTCCAAGACGTGCCATGTCTGTGCAAAATGGATCAAAATAGCTTGCGTCTGACGCCACGCCATGGACCATTAGAAGGTGCGGATAAACTACACTTTCACCTTCTTCGTTAATATATGTTCTATATTTAGATGGAAAATGATTTTTTACGGAATATTTTATTCCACCAAAATAATGCTCCTTTGTGTTAGAAAAGGGCTTTTGTTCTTGTTCTTCTTTTGCATTGGCTAAATCCTCGTACCTAACCATTGCCTGCAAATCGCCGACAGGATAGCCAAATTTTAATGTATGTGGCATAGTATCTTTTAGTTACTATACTACTTTTTTATGATTTTTCAAGATAACTGTTTTTAGATATTTCATCTTTGAACTGATGAAAGTTCTTATAAACAATTGCCTTAAGCCCGGCCGCTTCTGCGGCATGCGCATTAAGCTCAAGGTCATCTACCATTACACATTCTTCGGGCTCGACTCCAAGCTTGTCGGCCATCACAAGAAAAGCTTCTAACGCCGGCTTAACTAAGCCAGTTTTAAATGAGGGCATAACTTCATCGAAGTATTTATTTTTAGAAACTATTGGTTTTACAAACTCTTCGAACGCTTCTTTATTTACATTGCTTAATAGGCCAATTTTATAGCCTTCATTCTTGAGCTTGGCTATGAAATCAAGAAGCTTCTCTGACACAGAAAATCTATTATTACTATTATGATAAATTTTCAAGAACTCTTCATAGGATATATTAGCTATCTCGGCATACTGATGTAAGAATTCTTCTTGGGTAAGAAAACCATTGTCTAGACTCTTATGGAGGTCTGATATAGCAGTTAGTTGGCCTTTGGTTTTTATGTCAATTTTTTCGGCAATTAACTGGTATGTTGAAGCTCCAATAACACCGAAAAAATCAAATATAAAAGCTTTTATCATGCCATTCTTACGTGTGCATCAAATATTTTCTCTATTTGCCTAATTACCTCTTGGTAATAGCTACGTGGATGAGGACTAAAATGAATGTTTCTGCCAAGAACTGCATTCTTAAAATATACAAAATCTATTAAACGAAATAAGGCTACCTCTTTTTTATCGGCGGGCTGTATTTTGTTGATTTGATCAAAACCCAAAGAAGCTATATATACATATGCTTGTTGGTTGTGTATAAAAGGCTCGTTATGATATGCCGACTTTTCGCTAAATACTATTTTGATTGGCTTGTAATTAATATAGCTCGAGATATCAATACCACCCTCCTCTTTTGCCTCTCTGATAATTGCCTCGTATGGCGTTTCTCCTTCATCAACATGCCCGGCTAAAGATATGTCGTACAAACCACCAAAGCAGCCATCTTGACGGCTCCTTTTTTGAACCAATATTTTTTTTAGCCGTGGTTCAATTATCCAGCAATGAGCATTAATACACTCTAACGTTTTACTGTCGTGGGCTACGCCAATGAATACGCCTTTATGAAGTCGTCTATGGCCCAGGCTGGCTACTGCTATATTTGTCATATTTTTTGTTATTTTTATTTTTGTAGATTACAAGCTAATTATCTAACTAATCATTACTAATTTCAAGTTATTTTAATCCAGTGCTTCCAAAACCTCCACTTTGGCGCTTTGAGTCTGACAAATTCTCATCTTCTATTATTATTGGTGTTTCGTGCTTCATAACAACTAACTGAGCTATCCTATCGCCGTTATTAACCACAAAATCTTCTTGTCCAAGATTTATTAAAATTACCCCTATCTCTCCACGATAGTCAGAATCTATTGTACCTATTCCGTTGGCCAGACATATACCATTCTTTAAAGCCAATCCACTCCTTGCCCTAACCTGCACCTCGTAACCATTTTGTACCTCTACCGCAAGACCAGTAGGAATTAAAGCTCGTTCCAAGGGTTTAAGTAAAATTGTTTTATTTATACAGGCCCGAATATCCATACCTGCACTTTGAGACGTTTCATACGCAGGCATATTTGCCAGTTTATTTATTTTTTTGAACTTAATTTTCATCTAATTAATTGTGGCACCGCAAAGAAGAAAGGTCAATTATAGATTAACCGAGTTCATAATTTGATTGTAGTCAGGAATTTGTAATTTAAATAGTTGCTGTACCTGAGAACTGTTACCGGCAAAAGATCCGTTTTTTGGATTACAAGAAGAGTTCCAAGAGTCTAATTTCATATTACTATCGGCCAAAACTTGGTAACTATAGCGTATTCCTAGGTTACAAAAAGTAGAATAGTTTATATCTGTAGGCCTAGTATTAGTAAATCCCGCGCCTGTCAAAGCGTCTGAAAACGCATCAAAACTTGCTTGGGTATTGGAATAATTTTTACTATTAACAACTGTCTCACCATAGGAACTATAAACTGCTATATTTCTAGATGAATTACTAATTGATATTGTCACCGAATTTTGGTTTTCTGGTGCTTCAACAGGACCATTTTGAACAAAGCGAAAAGTACCATTAGTAGCATATTGATCAAGCACGACCTGCTGGCTTTCGGTACCTTTTTGCTGATTGTTGCCGTTTCTTGTAAATAATAGAATTAAGATGGCAAGCAAAAGCAAAACACCAAGCGCAATTAATACCCACCTTAGTATTTTTACGACACCATTATCCATAAGTATTATTATACAACTTTTTTAGTTTGTTAACAAGTATAGTATTTAGTTTAATACTTGGGGTTATATAGTTTTTTACCTCTTAGCCAAGAAGATATTAACATTTTTCTAGAAACAAAGTTACTGTTAGCGAGCTTCGGGCTCGCAACAACCATTCGTAGTGGCCTAAGTTGAATGGAATAATTTTGCCATATTAAGCCAAAATTATCATGATAAGGCGAGCCAATTTTTTTGTATCCGTTTTTGACATAAAAACTATTAGACATCTGATTGGCCATCAATGCTCTCGTATGACATGATCCAAAACCAACAGATTCTAATATTTTATGGGCGGCACCCAATACTTCCGAGCCAATAGACTTTCCGCGCATACTAGGACAACCAATTAAAATACTTACCGAAGGGGTTGGCACTTTGTCTAACTGCTGAGTCCAAAGTTCTAATTGTCCGACAACCTTGCCTCGGTATTCAATCATAAGCATATATTCGGTCTTACTTTTTAGCATAGATTTCAACCTGCGAACTTCATCTTTTAAGCGAGGCATAAAATCATCATCAACCAAACAGCCCATTAAGCGCATATTCTCGCGACCATTTTCGCCGGTTAGCCACTTAATAGACTCATGTGCGTGAATTTTAGGGTTAGGAATAATAAGTCTTATGTTGCTGTTAACTATCTCGTTTTTTGTAATCATGCTTTTACCTAGAATACTACCGGCTGAAGTTTATTAAAATAGGTTTTTTAGTATTGATATATATTTTATTTATTGTTTAATATATGTTATGGAGTTTTTTAAAGATCAAGATCAAAAAACAGACCTGGCAAAACGAATTGCTAATTTTTTAATAAATAAAAAACGCGGCGAGAATACGGATCTCAATGAAGTGGAGCTCCCAGACAGTAGACTTCTTAAATCATTTGAAATTAGCTCAGAACAAAATAAAACATTACCAATAAATATATATAAAATTTATAACTACCCAGAAATCAATGAATTTTGGGAAGATAAGCTAAGAGATTTCTATAATGACTTGTCCTACGATTCTAAGGTAGCCAGATTTAACACTGCCTTTAATAATATTGAAGATCTAAGTGGCGCTCAAAAACAGTCACTCCTTGGAGCTGACGGTAAAACTGTTTCACTGGTCGCAGTAGATCCAATTGACAATAAAATTGTTGCCCACGCCCAAAGATATATTGTAAAAAATCAGAGAAAAGGCTTCAGGAGGTTGCTGTAGCAACAATTTCAGACGAAAAATATCTTCATAAAGGCATTGCCATAAACTTACTGAATAGTTTAATAGATGATGCGAGTAAATACGGAGTGGAATTTTTAGAATTTTACACCAAAAATAGTAATTCACCAGTAGTTAAACTGAATAAAAAAATAATTAAGTCCAGAGGTTTACAAAATAAACATTTAGAAATAGAGGACCAGGAAAATATTGGTTGGTCATATTTATATATGTATATTGGCGAGAGATTCTCGAAAGAACAAATTGAAACAAAAATTGATTTAGAAAAATTACAGTCTGTTCTAGTTGGTGATTATCTACTTACCGATGAAGCTAAGCTTATAAGGCAAAATAGCACCCTAACACCTTTAAAAGTAAGAAATATAGACTCTTTAGTACTTGAAAGAGCTCAGGGGCTTTACTTACTTTCTTACTTCGAAGAATTATATAATGCCGTTCACCCCCGCAAATCAAATAAAAATAAGCAAGAGGCTACAAAAAAAGTTCGAAAAAGAAGCTTCTCTATTTTTGGAAAAGAAAAAGCCTAGACTTCAGCCCAGTTGCTACCAATTTTTACATCTACGGCTAATTTAATTTTTATCTCAGGCGCAATATCTTCCATGACTTTTTTGATGTTACTGGCTAATTCTTGGCTCCCCTTTTCGGACGACTCAACCAAAATAGAATCGTGAACCTGAAGCAGCTGTTGGCTTTCCGCCGGTAGCATGTTCTCGACTGCGACCATAGCTTTTTTCATAATGTCGGCTTCGGTTCCTTGAATAGGTAAATTAACCGCCTGCCGTTCGGCGCCAGTACGTATAATAAAGTTTGGAGAATTTATTTCAGGCATTGGCCTTCTTCTGCCATAAAAAGTTTCAACAAAACCCTGTTTTCTAGTTTTTTTCTTTATATCTTCAATATACTCCACCAAGGGCTTTCTAGAAGCAAAATATCTATCAATAAAATTCTTGGCATCATTAATTTTCATTCCAGTAGCAACGCTTAAACCATGGGGACTCATTCCATAAAGAACACCAAAATTAATTGTTTTGGCGGCACTTCTCATTTGTGGCGTAACATCATCGAGTGCCACCCCGTAAACCTCAGCCGCTGTTCTAGTGTGAATATCTTCGCCACTGTTAAACGTTTCAATCATATCTTCATCACCCGCAAGTACAGCAGCAAGCCTAAGTTCAAACTGGCTGTAGTCAGCGCTTATAAAAACATGCCCATTTTTAGGAATAAATGCCGAACGAATAGCTCGACCTGCTTCTGACTTAATTGGTATATTTTGTAGGTTCGGGTCTACGCTACTTAATCTGCCAGTTGGCGCCACGGTCATATTAAATAAAGTATGTATTCTACCATCCGAATTAATTTGACCAGGAAGTGTATCTAGGTAAGTGTTTTTAAGTTTTGTGTACTCACGAAATTGAACAATAGACTCAATGATAGGATGGTAGTCCTTTAGCTTATCAAGCTCATTAGCAGCCGTAGAATATCCAGTTTTACCTTTTTTTATACCTACGGTTGGCAAGCCCAAAACGACAAATAATATATCCGCTAGCTGCTGTGGGCTAGCAATGTTAAATTCTTGTTCAGCATAACCATAAATAGTTTGTTCAAGATCGCTAATGTAATCTTCGAGTTGCCTATTAATAGATTCAAGAGTACCCTCAGATACTTTAATGCCAGCAATTTCCATTTTGGCAATAACCGGAATAACTGGCCATTCAATTTCACGTGCTAAAGCATTAAGTTTTGTTTCACTAGACAGAATATTATTTTGCTGTTCATACAAAGCTTGTATTGCTCCTACATATTCGGCTGCATAAATTCCAATATCTTCAGGTGGAATATCATTTTCAGCCGGCAGATTATAGTGAAGTTTTTCAGCTGAAAGTTCGGCAAGTGAGTTATTTTTATCTAATGAATTAATTAGAAAGTTAGCAACTTGAACATCGTGCTCAACTCCAACATTATTAACACCTAAGTTAAATAGAAGCTTAATGCTTTTTTTGACATCATATCCAACCAATACAGTGCCTTCTAATAGAGTCTGTATATTCTCTTTATTTTTAAAATCTTCAATTAAAGTAACTTGTTTTTTATTGCCAAGCAGCAAAGCTACTGGCTGATTGCAATGCACATCTTTGCAAATAGCATGCACGTAAACTATTTTGCTTTTTTCAAACCTGTCATTACTTACAATTTTTGGTAGTGATAGATTGCCGCTTGGAGCCTGAGCGCCCACGCTATCAAGTGCATCAGTCGTTAAGGGTAAGTCGCCAAAAGACCTTAAAATTGCTCGAAATTCTAATTTCTCGAGATTGGCTCTGAGCTGTGCGCCATTGAATCTATTAACATCCATTGACTCTAAATCAAGTTTAATAGGGGCGTCGGTATATAGCCTAGCCAATTCTTTACTCATGTATGCTAGTTTTCGACCATCTAATAACTTTTGTTTTACAGACCCACTTATTAGTTCTATGTTTTCATACACCCCATCCAGTGTCTTGTATTCACGTAGGAGACTACTTGCCGTTTTTGCACCCACGCCAGGAACGCCTGGTATATTATCGCTACTATCACCCTGCAACGACTTAAGGTCTAGAAACTGATCTGTTTCTAATCCATATTTTTCCCTGAAACTTTCCGGATGAAACTCCTCTATATTACTAAGCCCCTTCTTTAATGCATAAACCTTTGTGTTATTACTAAGACACTGCAACGCATCTAGGTCGCTGGTAATTAATATTGTTTCAATATCTTTTTTATCGGCCTGAGCAGCCAAAGTGGCCATTATGTCATCGGCCTCGTAATCATCTAGTTCATATAGGGGCCAACCTAAAGAGTCTAATAATTCATGCAGTATAGGGATTTGAGCATAGAAATCTGCAGGAGCGGGCTTCCTACCCGCCTTATAGTCTGGGTAAATTTCTAACCTTTTGCGAATATTTGTTTTTGGTTTATCCCAAGCTACGGCAACATAGTCAGGTTTAAGCCTTTTGATGACTTCTAGGCTTAATGACGCAAACCCATAAACTCCTCCAGTCGGAGTTCCGTCTTTGGTAGAAAGATTAGGCATAGCATAATAACCCCGATAAAAAATACTTTTACCGTCTATTAGAACTAATCTTTTCTGCGCAGCTTTCGTCAACTTATAAAACACCCAAATAGTATTACTAGTAGTATACTCGACCACCACTATATATACTAACGATTAAGCTTTATTGAGTAACGCTAATTTGGTTGGTTTTTACAGTCGTTTGGTTACTTGATGAACTGCTGGCCTGTGAATTATTTTGTTCAACTGCGCTTGCTGGCTTAGATGTGCTTGCGCCAGCAACAGCCGTACCAGGTACTGTTCTTTTTACGCTGGTGTCTTTTGTAAATATAGCCACTGTTGATCGGTTATTTTTTAGACCAGAATATATTTGGTCTGTAACTTGCTCGACATTATTGATAACAACTGTCGGAACACTATATCCTGCTGGATTCTCCTTGTTATCAGGCTGTTCAACTTTTACTGGTTTTTGATATTTTACCGCAAGAGCAACAACAAAGTCCCTAATTTTAGATTTAGAAAAATCAAAATTATAACTTGCTGGTGAGCCTGGCACTTGGGTTATTTCTAGCCAGCTTAACTTATCTTTTTTAGAAGGATAAACTACTGCACCGTTATATCTAACTGATACATTATTGTTTATAAGATTATTGGCCTTCGCAAGCTCAGACTGTAAATCGGCGGTATAAATATTTGGTTTAACGGCAACGGAATTCATTCTTATATTTGATTCCGATAGTTGAGCCAAAGATTCATTCATTTTTTTTGTTACATGTGCAGCGTTAGCACTAAAACCTAGCACCTCGGGTTTAACAATCACCCCATCCGAACCTTTCATTAAATAAGCATCTTCCGATCTGGTCTGCATGCTAGTAATGTTTTGCCTTAAATATCCTTCAACGTGTCGCTCGTTAACCTGAACACCAACCGGAACCTGTGTTTTTGTTAAAAAGGTATAGGGGTTAAACCTTTTTGCTAGCGTTTGATCAATAGCACTATTAAAATCATATTTAGGATTAAAAGTTGAGACAGGCTCAGTCCAAGACAAACCGCCGTCACTAAAAGTAACAGTTAAATTACCGCTAGTTTCATTTAATAGTTGAGTAATCTGCTGTCTATCCATGCCCCCTACGCTTAAGTTTCCAATTTTTGCAAATGGCAGCGCTTTGCCTACGTACTTAGAGTTTAAATAAAAACCTATGCCACCAAGAGCTACAATCACAACGGCCAAGAATACAGTAACAGATAATAAAACAAGATAGACTCGCCTAGCCAGCTCTTGTCTTTTATAAATTTTGGCATTAGAGGCAAATTTAATTACACCACCCTTAGCTTCAGTATTTGGGGCATAGCCAATAATAGACCGTGCCGATTTAACCGGCGCGTCTTCGGGCATATCATAGCCTCTGTGTGCCGCCCGTAAATACGAGGGCAGATGTGCTTGCAGGGGTAGAGCCGCACTGGCAGAATTTGAAATATCAGACGACTGCGAACTCGCCCGATTTAAATTACCAGATAGCGAACTCTTCCCTGGACGCGGATGTTTATAGTCCAATAGAGTTCCCTTTTATTGTTATTTTTGTCTCTTTTTAACGCGGTACTAGCTTTTATTTTAAGCTTTATAGTTATATATTAACCATAAACACCATAAAAGTCAAAAATACTCTTAACTATTTTTTGTCGAGGTTGGCTTGCTGTTCGAAATTAAACGACGGCATCTTAAAATAACTTTCCTGAATGGTATAGTCTTTTCGCCTTCGGCTGCGTAAGTCGTAAAGTGTAGAAGCAAGTTTTGTGCTAGGCCTAATTATTCTCTTACTATGTTTAGCTATATTATTTTCTGTGGTTAAATTCTCGGGGCTTATTTTGCTTTTATATTTAGAATCAGATTTTGGCTGGTTGTTTATGTAGCTATCTTTATTTACCAAAGAATAGTTCCTACTATTTTGCATAGAGTCGGTTTCTAGCCCAGAGCCGTTCATGTCACTCACATAAGCAGTTGACCATCTTTCGTCAAACCAATTAAATACCACTATAAATAGTCCAGTAAACGCGAATCCGAATAATAAATTAGAAATATTAAACTGATCAAAAATACTACCCTGCATAAATAAGTACTGTACAAAGGTTACTGCGCTAAAAATAACAAGGGCCGCTAGTTCAAAAATCCAAAATCTTAACGAGTAGATAAGCCTGGACAAGCTCATAATAACCGCTCCAATAATAAACGCATAAAGTGCGAAATTCCAGGAATTATCACTCCTAAAAATTATTCCTGCAAACGCAAGAGCAATAAGTATATATAAAAATAATAAGGGCCAAATACTAGATAGCTGAAAATCTACGACAAATTTCTTTACCCAACCCCATGCAAAAACAGATAATGTGCTAATAAAAAGTAGCTTTGCGCTAAGCAACAATGCAAGCTCAAAACCAGATCCACCAACACTCGCAAGGCTGTTATTTTTAGCCCAAACTATAAACACCACAGTTGGTAAAATAATAACAAGCCAAGACAAAACTAAAGACAATATATGTTTGTGCAGCTTTACATTTGTAAAGAAGCCAATTAAAAATAAAAGTCCCACCAGCACTATGTAAATTAGACTAAGCATATAATCTCCTTGCAATGCTGTTTTTTAAATTATACGACATTAAGTTAGATGGATGGTTATAAAATAGCCAACCTGGGTCAGAATAGACTTTTTTTAGTAACCTTTGATCTGCGCTAGATGATACTTTTTTGGCTAACCTAAATTTTATGGGTAGTTTATTGGAGAACTGATTTGATAGTTTTTTGTAAAACAAAATTTCATCTATGAAATGCTCTAAAAATTCCCTAAATGCACCAGGGTGCCTATTGTACTCATTTAGACTAATTGTCTTAAGACCATACCTTTTTAGCTCTGATGTTGGTGTAATAGAATTTATTTCAAAGTTGTCTGCAGCAATATTTACCAAACTGGATAGTAGATAGTTGTATTTTGCATCTTGCTTAAAAAAATCTAACTGCATTCTAGACATACCATGCGCAAAACAGGATAGTAAGCCTTCTGCTTCTACTATATTGTGTAAATATTCTAACTGATCTTCTTTTGTATCAACCGAAAAGTTTCTATAGTATTTAATTCGGGCTTTAAGATAATCAGATACTATGTATTCCTCTAATTCATTATCTGATAAGAAATTCTTTAGACTATAAAAAATAGTTCTTGTATTGTCAGAGACCCTACCCCGCGGTATGTGCCCTTTCCAAAGTTCCAAAATTCTATGAAGCTGTTTCGAGGTTTTGTTGCTAAATTCTACGGAATTAACTAAATCAAAAAAATCACTTACAGATTTTGAACTCGATGAAAATGTGGAATCAGCAAAAATATAGGATACTTTATGAAATGCCAGCGACTTAGTCTCACTATACATATGCTTGCCCCTGTTACTTGATTCTAACTTGAGTGTAACAGAAATAAAGTATTCAAAAAATATACTTTATTATCTTTAAAAAATAATTGAGCAAATAAATTATCTAATGTAATCTAAAAGTTTTTTGCCATCTTTATGTTTTCGAAGCTTGGCAAGTGCTTTTGCCTCAATTTGCCTAATACGCTCTCTGGTAACATTAAATTCTTGGCCTACTTCTTCTAGAGTGTGGCTTTTTCCATCTTCTAGCCCAAACCTAAGGCGGATTATTTTTTGTTCTCTTTCACTGAGGCTAGATAGTAATTCTTTCACGTGCTCTTTAAGTAGTTGACCGGTAGCTGATTCCTCTGGTGTGATAGTGTCTTCGTCTTCGACAAAATCACCTAGTACAGAATCTTCTTCATCGTCTCTAACAGATTGATCAAGTGAATGAATATCTTGCTTAATCTTCATTATGTGTTCGACTTTTTCAACCTCAAGATCCATTTCTTTGGCTATCTCTTCATTGGTTGGCTCGCGGTTTAAGTCTTGAGTTAAACGCCTTTGAGTTCTAAGTAGTTTATTTATAGTTTCTACCATATGAACCGGAATACGGATAGTCCTAGCCTGATCGGCAATTGCTCTAGTAATAGCCTGTCGAATCCACCAAGTTGCATAGGTGCTGAACTTAAATCCTTTGTCTGGGTCAAACTTTTCTACAGCCCGAAGTAACCCGGTGTTTCCTTCTTGAATTAAATCTAGTAAATCTAGGCCTCGACCAACGTATCTTTTTGCAATAGAAACCACCAAACGCATATTTGCTTCGGCCATTTTGTCTTTGGCCCTCTTGTCTCCCTCAACGACCTTATGGGCGAGTTCTAGTTCTTCTTCTGCGCTCAGTAGTGGAATTTTACCAATCTCTCTAAGATATAACCGAACTGAATCGTCAGATATGTCGTCTAAAAATACCTGAGGATTTATTTCAACCTCTTCTTCTTCATCTACCCATTCCTCGTCAACTGCAAAATCTGCAGCGGTTGGCTCTTCTACCTGAACCAGCTCAACTCCAGCCTCTGAAAGCTCATGATAAATTGACTCAAGAAGATCTAAGTGTTCGGGTGTGTCAGCAATTTTGCTAAAAATTTCCCTTTGTTCAATTTTCCCGTCTTTTTTAGCCTTTTCAATTAAGTTTTTCTTAACTTCGTCTAGTTGATTTGCATCATCTGCCACGTGCGCCTATCCTTCCTTTAAAATATCTCTAATTTGCTCGGTAAGTAGCAGGGCGGCGTCTATTTCTCCTTTTTCTTGGAGCTCTTTTTGCCGCTCTGTTAACTTATTAATTTTTTCTTTTTTATTATCTATTTTTAACTTTTTTACTAAATCCTTTAATTCTCGTAATCGATCATTGCTATCTCTTTTGATAGAGTCGACTGGATTTTCAGCTTTGAATACTAATATTTTGACATAGTCTTCAACATCTTTCAAATCTTCTGGTATTTCGGGCGTTAAAGAAACTTGAGGATTTGTCTCTAAATACTCATAAACACGTTGTCTTTCAGGGGTATGAAACACAAGACCGCCTTTTTCAGTCTCCATCAGTCTTCGGGTGGTTGGATTCGAAACAAGCAAGCTTAACAGCTGATCTTCATAGGCAAACCTATCCACGTCAGTACTACTAAGGTCATTTCTTTTTGGAGCTTTTTTGTGCTCAACGCCAAATCTTTGTTCGGAACTTTTTTGCCTAACAGCATCTAAACTAACTTCAGTTAATTGGGCTAATTTTTTATAATAATGCTCTTTTTCTATTGGGTCATCTAGCTTATTTATAGTTTGCATTAAAGTATCTGTAAATTTTTTCTTGCCACTAGCGGTTTTTATATCGAACTGGTTCATGTATCTATCAATTAACCAATCTATTGAATACTGAGGCTTTTCTATTGCCTGTTGCCAACTTTCCAAGTTTTTCTTTATTAACTCGTCAGGGTCCTTAGCTCCATCTATGGTAATTATTGAAAGCTGTGCACCAGCACCCTGCGCAACGGTTATAGATCTTTCGGCGGCATTAATACCGGCTTTGTCTTGATCAAAACACAGTCTTATGTCAGGGGTGAACCTTAGTAAAATTTTAATTTGATCTTTAGTTAAGGCAGTTCCAGCTGTTGCCACTACGTTTTTTACTCCGTACTGATGCGATGTTATTACATCTAAATTACCTTCTACGATGACAACATAGCCAGTTTGCCTAATAGCTTCTTTTGCTAAATTTAACCCAAAAATATGGCGGCTTTTATCATAAATAGCAGTTGCTGGAGTGTTTATATATTTTGGACTGTTTGGATCATCTTCAATTTGGCGAGCCGTAAATCCAATAATATTGCCAGATATATCTGCAAGTGATACCATCAGCCTTCCCCTAAACATATCCCTTGGGCCTTTGTATGAATTAATCACTAATCCAGCTTTTTTGGATATGTTGCCATCTATTGATCGCTTCTCTAAAAAGTGAACTAAAGCATGACCCTCAATTGGAGAATAGCCAATTTTAAAATCAGCAATAGTTTGCTTATTCAGTCCCCTAACTTTAACTGCGTAATCTAGTGCTTGTTTATTCTCGAGCAGTGAATGTTGGTAATATTTTGCCGCTAGCTCTGTGGCTTTGATCATTTCATCTTTGGTTTTTTGATATGTTCCTCTTTTTTCGCTAAATTCAGATAAATTTACACCTGCTTTTCTGGCCAGCATTTCAAGAGCAGTCTTAAAATCGACTCCGTCCATTTCCATTACAAAAGAAAAGATGTTACCGCCCTTTCCGCTACTAAAGTCGTGCCAGATTTGCTTTTCTGGGCTCACCATAAAACTAGGTGTTTTTTCGGCAGAAAAAGGCGAAAGTCCCTTAAAATTGCGACCAGACCTTTTTAGTTCTATATAATCACCAATTACTTCCTCTACAGAAAGCCTCGATTTTATTTCTTCAACCGCATCCATTTATATACTAATTTTACACTTATAAACAATAATAACCATAAAGGCTGTTTTTGATATAATTAAAATGTAATGCAACCAAATAAAAATCCTTATGAATTTATAACTAACCCGCAGACTAATTCTAAAAAAAGTCTGCTTGGTGGTAATGATACAAAATCTAGAATTATAGTTGTAGCGATCATTGCCACAGTAGTATTTATACTTTTTTTAATAGGATATAACCTACTTTTCGCTGGAAAGAAAAGTTTTGCAGAAGAAATGGTTAAACCAGCAGCTCAACAAGCTGATTTAATTGAAATTACTACAATTGGAGCCGAAAAAGTTCGAGACAGCAAAACTAATAAAATAATGACAACAGCCAGTGCGGTAATACAATCTCAAAACCAAAAAACTCTGATTATACTTAAAGATAACGGCGTTAATTCTAAAAGCATTGCTCCGTTTCAAGATAAAAAATATGCAGAACTACTAGCCAGCGCAGAGGCAAGCGGCAATTTTGAGCAAACTTACGTCGGGATATACCAAAATAGGCTTGATGAATACGCCAATAACCTAAAGGTTGCTTATTCTAAGGCTAGCGGAAAATACAAAGAAGAAATTGGTGCAATGTACAAGCAACTTGAAAACCTTAGCCTAAATAGCGAGAATCCAAATAACTCAACCGCCCCTGCTACAAATTAGCAACTAAATTATAACTGTGTAATATTAAATCTTTTACTTCTTGGTTACTAAGTTGTCCGCTACAAATAATTGTGTTCCAATGTTTTTTGTTTAAGTGGTATCCCGGCAAAACAGTTTCATATTTTTCCCTTAGTAACAGGGCCAATTTAGGATCACATTTTAGACTTAGCCTTACCGGGCTAGAACCTTCGGCAATTAGAGCAAACATTTTTGAATCAGCCGAATTTTTTGGCCCAACTTTATATACTGCGACATCCTCACCAAAAGGATAGTCTAACCAAGAATTTGGCATACTTAAAACATATTCTTCAATTTCTTTATGTTCCATTGTTTTATAGGTTAAAGGTTTTATGTTACTGGTTCAAGGTTTTTAGGTAAAATTTTAGTTCGGCTATAGATTCTTTAATGTCATCTAGGGCGCGGTGGGTCTCTTTTTTTGTAAATTCTTTTCCAAATTTATTTTGCATAATTATTTTATAGCTAGATACATCTAACATTCTGTAATGAAGTTTACTATCGACTTGTGGCCACCATTGTCTAATAAATCGACGGTCTTGGTGAATGCTATTACCCGCTAAAATCGCTGGCTCATTGCCAAAATTTTTGTCTATAAATTCTGTGAAGCTATTTTGAACTGCTTGTTCTGTGGGAGCGTTATTAATTTTTGCTACCAAACCACTAGCGGCGTGCGTCTGCCTTGACCATTCATTCATGTTATTTAAAACTGCATCTGACTGATTAATTACTGATTCATAACTATCTAGTTCATTAAAGTCAAAGTCGGTCACAATAGCAGCAATTTCCAGCATTCTATCTGTTTCTGGGTTAAGCCCCGTCATTTCTAAATCTACCCATAATAATTTAGTGGATTTATCGTGCTTTATGTCTGTCATTTTGTCAATTATAGCAGTATTTACTATACCAAAGGATTATTGTAGGCAACGTTCCGATCATCCAGTTCATTAACAATTGACTTTCCCATATGAAGAGCCAACACGCCCATTCTTGACTTTACAACATCTTCCATCTGAGAAACATCTCTTCTTCTTGGGTCGTTATCTGAACAGGTTGGGAGCTCTACAAATCCTCTTGGTCGGGCGTGCATAATTATTCCATCGTCTGAAAAAATTTGAAGAGCTTTTTCATCTAATTTCCATCTCTCGTAGTCACTAATCAGCTGTTGATTCCTTAGCTGTTCGAGTCTATCCTCTTCATTACTATATTCTTTCGGTCTTCTTCCTGGATATAAGATATCTGAAATTTCTAAAGCTTCTTGAAAATCAGATAATTGTATTAGCTGATCACCCAACATGTCTACATATTTTCCGGGTAATGGAGCTGCCCGAGACTCAACTACTACGACATTCATACCAACTGTTGCAGCGCCAATAACAAGCGAATGAAAGGCTCGGTATCTTTCTAGATCACCATAAATAAATAAATTTAAGTCTTTTAGTGTATTGTACCTTTTGTGAATAGTAAAAAAATCACCTAACGTTTGAGTTATATGCTCGTTTTTGCCGTCACCAGCATTAATAACTGGTACTTTTTTTGTTAAATTACCTCTTTGATATTCCTGATTTATAGCAAGTGCCGCAAATGCAGGCCCGTAATCTTCTGCGGTTCTAATGGCATAAATATCACACTGGGTATCGAATGCAACTTCTGAATCAAGCCTAGTTTCTTCTTTGGCCTCGGATGAATCTTTAGCACCACCTTGGTTTACTCCAGAACCACCCAGTTTTGTCATTGCATGAGCAAAGCCACCACCGGTTCTAGTAGATGGCTGTCTCATAAGCGCGTATAGCCTCTGTCTTGGAAGTATGTCCATTCCTTCTTCATATATTCTTTCAGCTGCATATGATTCTTTAAGATACATGTAGTAATCACGTTCCGTAAGCTGGAGGGCGGATAATAAATTTTTACTTTTTGGATTTCCATTAACCGGTAGCATAACAGATGAATAATCGAGATCAGGGTAGTCATCAGCCTCATAGCGACTAAGATCAACCTCGGTTAGCTTGTCATTAAAGAATTGATTTTCATTATTTAGCAAAATTTCTGACATTTTTCCTCCTATTAAAAAAACGAGCCACTGATTAGTGACTCGTTCGTACTATTGTTATATTCTTTTTTCGTTTATTTAACTCAAACATTTTTTACCCTTAATAGATAATCACAGCAGTATAGTTTGTGTCAAATGTGCCGGTAAAAGAAAAGTCCCGCAGAGCCAAAGTGGCCACACGCGGGACGATTTAGGTGATTTGATGGGCTCGCCTAGAAAGCCTTTTGCGGTCTCGCCCCTGCTTATATACCTTAGCCATTTTCCTATGGTTTATAGTAATTTCGCAAGGATCCCCGCTCAAGTGCTAGATGGGTTCATCACCCATCCTGCCTAAACCATGGTATGTTCATGGTGGCAATTGCTACTGCGGCTATACTAGCCATGGCAATTGCCGAACGCCAAATGCCATAGTCTTCTAGCGCAGTCAGTGCAATTACCGAAGTTATTACTCCGGTAAAAACCAGCGCCATACTAGCCACTCGGCTGAATGCCAAAAAACTCCAGCCAAGAGTAACCAGCCCTATACCTATCAGGCAAAATGACGCTGACAGCATTAGACCTATCACATTCACCTCCTAAAAGGCTAGTAGATGTTATTCTGCACTTTGCAGCATCTAGGATAGATATCTATATTATAGCAGTTTTATGCTAAAATGTCAATATTACATCTTATTGGGGGCTTTGATGCCAAGTATTTCTAGGCCGTTTTTTAGGGTATCTGCATACTGCTCAACCAAAAATGCTCTTATTGGTTCTCTTTCATCACCCACCACTTTATTATTTTCATAAAATCTGTTGAATACCTGCGAAAGCTCGTATAAATATGTACATATAATGTGGACTTCATAACTATCTATAGCCTGACTTAAGACATTTTGATACTGAGCAAGTTTTCTAGCTAATAATCTTTCGTGCAAGTTAAGTTCTATATTATTGGTAATTTCAAAGTTTTTATTGGTAACTTTTTCTAATATGCTTCTTGCTCTAGCATGGGCATATTGCAAATATGGCCCACTGTTACCCTGTAAGCTAACTGATTCTTGAGGGTCAAAGGATATATCTCCACCAAGCTTGTGTTTTAAGAATTCGTACTTGACTGCACCAAGCATGATTGTGTCTGCTTCTTTGCTAGATGTTTTCTCTACAATAGACTTTACGTTATCAATAACATCAAGCGCAGTAGTAACGTTTCCTAGTCTTGAGCTCATTTTTTTACCATCACCAAATTTTATAATTCCGTTAGAAAGATGTGTCATGTTTCCTTTAGTTTGGGGCATTAGTTCGCCAGCAGCAGAATAAACTACCTTCATATATTCAGTCTGATCTCGGCCAGTTATTAAAATTCTATGCTCGAAATTAAAATCATCTAATTCTAGTTTTATAACCCCAAGGTCTTTCGTCTCGTATGTTGGTAGTCCGCCACTAGTAACAAAAACTCTAGTATGGAGCCCACTTTTTGCCTCTGAATAAACAACTGCTCCTTCTGATTTATCAAAAAGACCTTCATTCAAGCCCCTATCAACTAGCTCAAGGCCCGGTGGCGTACAAACGCTTTCAGGATAATATTTGAAAGGGTCAACTTCAATGGTTTCATAAAACTGATCAAAATAATCATAGCTCCACTGTCTACAGATCCAATAAATTTGTGCAAAGCCACTAGTTGTATCTTCTGAATCATGAAGTTTGTATATCTTTTGGTTGTATTCTTCGATTACTGTTTTTTCGGCACCGTTCTTTTCATAAACTGAAGCACCCAAAACATATGCTGCGCTCAAAAATTGTGCCCTTTGATCGTTTTGAATACTTTCTAACAGTTCTGGTTTTTCTCCGCCAAGCTTGCTGATTATTCCGTACATGGCCTTTGCTACATGAAGACCAACATCTCCTCCGAAATTTGTTCTACCTACTTTTGCACCAGACTTTTCAAGCAATCTGGATAAGGCATCTCCGGCAATTGTTTGATACAAATGACCAGCATGAAGTTCCTTGAATGCATTAGGGCACGAATATTCAACTACCACCACCTTATTATTAAGCTTTTTTGGTACTGTAGTATTAACTAGGCTAATTAAGTAATTATTATTTAGAAATATATTAATAAAGCCTGGTCCGGCAATTTCTACGCCGCTAATAGCTGCATCATTATTTAGTGCATCTTTTATTTGGCCGGCAATTTCCCGTGGGTTCTTGCCTAGTTTTGGGGCAAGTTGCATGGCAATGTTGGTTGAATAATCACCAAATGATTCATCTGGCACGGTTAGCTCAACATTAGCGTCGATTCCATAAATATCTTTAACCGCAACTGCGATTTTGTCTGTAAACTCTTGCATTTATTTTATTTTAACACTCTTTTGGCTTTCAGATCTTTGACGAACAATACTCCTGTCCAAAAAACTAAGTAAAGAGACATTAAAAACACAAAGAATAACAATGTTGTTCCAATGCTTTTTGTGAAACGGCTAAAGTTTATAAAACTGTTAGAAACATCAAATATTATGCCAAACGGATTAGTTATTACATCCCAGCTATTCCATCTTAAGTACCTTCCTAAATAAATTGCATAGCTACTAATTAGTAAACTGCCCACCACTAAAAAGTATGTATATTTTTTTGGTAAAGACGAGTATCTGAAATGAATGAGGGCAATTGATAAAAAGCCTAACAAAATCCCAGTTATACCAAAAGAAGAAAACATAACCGCATCGTAGACAATCATTTTATTAGAGGATTCCTGTAAATGCACAAGATCGCTAATTAAGTAGAATGCATTAGGTAGAAACAAAATCCATAGCACCAAAAATATAATCTTTTTGAATGAAAAATAATCTTTCGTATTTGTATATTTAAAGTATAGATAACTAAAAATTAATGGCAGAGTCCCCAAAAATAAATTCCAGACTAAATACCAATTATTTAAAGATTGGCTATATATAAACCGGACGATAAGTAGTCCTAAATCTACAATAATTAACAATAAAATAGATGATATAAATAGACTTCTCGGATTCGTCTCCTTGGCGTCTATTACTCTGTTCATATTATTATCTTAGCAAACTGGGTTTAATCGGCCTTGCGCCAAAAAGAAGGACTGTCAATTAAATGAGAAATTTTAAAATGATAATCTTTAATGATTTTTTCATAATCAGATGAACTGAGTCCAAGTGAGTTATATACAATAAACGGCTCTATTACGCTTAACCCGCAAAAAGAAAAAAGCCCATTCTGAATTGGATAAAGTACCTCATCTATTGTCATTTTCAGCTGACCGTCTTTTTTATAAAATGTTTCCGGAAAGCCACTAGTAGCAGTTAATAGTACCGATTTACCACTTAGTAGCCCCGTAGAAAACATTTTACCGGCATCCCACGTCACCCCCATGGCAAATACCCTATCAAACCAACCTTTTAAAATAGCTGGTGCGCCGAACCACCAAATTGGCATATGAATAATAATTATGTCACTATGTGCTACTTTTTCAATTTCTCCCATAATATCGGGAGAAAATAAATGACCATTGGCCGAGGTATTTTTTTGTTCAAGCAAATAGTTAAAATGGCCACCACTTAAATATGTGAAATCAAGTTTCGTTGCTACAGGGTTAAATGCCGATGCGTATAGGTCAGTTTCATAAACTTTATGTCCTTGCCTTTCAAGTTCCCCAACGGCAATATTTTTCAAAGACGCGGTCAAGGACTTAGGGTTATCGTGACAATATACAGATAAGATATTCATTTGTATTAATTGTCTTATGATAATTCAATTAACACAAGCTTTTTATATTTTTAAATTATTTAGATACAGAGGGATAATTCACAATGTTCAAACGCAATCACCTTGTCGGAAAAAATTCCTGCAATTAATTAGTTATGTCTCCGATCCATTACTGGAGTTAGAACATTTATTAAAAGAAAATCGCCCGGTCTTTTTGACCGAGCGACTCTCCCTGGCGGAGGGAGAGGGATTCGAACCCTCGAGGGCTTGCACCCAACACGCTTTCCAAGCGTGCGCCATAGGCCACTAGGCGACCCCTCCATTTTTTTTATTATATAACTTGCTAATTATATCTTATAAAAGGTAAAATTTTATAAATGTCATTAATTAAACTAGACAGTATTAGCAAGGTATATGGTTTTGGCGATGCAACAACCATTGCCCTAGATGAAGTGAGCCTAGAGATAGACAAGGGTGAATTCATTGCGGTTATGGGCGCTAGTGGATCCGGCAAAAGTACCCTACTTAATATTATCGGCCTACTAGACAGATGCTCACAAGGCAAATACTATCTTAACGAAAGAGATGTTTCCAGGCTCCGCTCAAGAAAAAGAGCCAAAATTCGTAGGGATAACTTCGGATTCATATTCCAGAGTTTTAATTTAATTGGCACCATGACTGTGCTTGAAAACGTATCTTTGCCGCTTGCCTACAAAGGAATCTTAAAAATAAATCGATACAAAAAAGCTTCTAACATGCTGCAAAAAATTGGCTTACAAAACAGAGAGTATTACCTGCCCCATCAATTAAGCGGTGGACAAATACAAAGAGTAGCAATTGCCAGAGCATTAATTAATAGACCAAGTCTTATAATTGCAGACGAACCGACCGGAAATCTTGATAGCGCTAGCAGCGAGTCTATAATGGACATGCTAAAAGAAATACATGCCGCCGGAAACACCATAATAATGGTTACACATAACCCAGACTTAACAGCCTATGCCAGTAGAATTGTATATATGAGAGATGGCGCTATTGTAGAAGATAAGCCACTCAAAAAGAATGAAATAGTTGATCTTGAAAGATTGACAAAAGAAGACCAGGAAGCTGCAGAAGAAATTGAAAAGAATGAAGATAATGTAATAAAAAAACCAAAAATAAAGAAATCTACTAAAAATAAAGCAAAGAAAGGCAAAACGAAGTGATTAGCACAAATATAAGAATGGCTTTCACTAGTATAAAAGCCTCAAAAACAAGAAGCTTTCTAACAATGCTGGGGGTTGTTATAGGTGTAGCCAGCGTCGTAACAACGGTAGGAATTGCCGACGGCATTAGAAAACAAGTTGTTGATCAAATAGATCAGTTCGGTTCAGATGTTATTACTATTAAACCTGGCAAAACTTTTGCATACGACTCAAGCACAGGTGCCATTACGAGCTTTAATCCAAGCGCTCAACAAGGAGTGAGCACGCTTTCCGAGAAAGATATTGAATCTCTAAAAAGTATTAAAGGTGTTAGTACAGTTATTCCCTCAATGCAAATTGGAGGTGTTCTAAGTACAGACAGCAAACAAAACTATTCTGAAGCAAGAATAGTCGGAGTTACAGGTGATATACAAAATATTCTAGGCGATAAAGTCGACTACGGAGACTTTTTTGGACCCAATGATAACGAGCGAAACACGGTAGTAATTGGCAGAAATATTGCCGAGGATTTATTTACTATCCGAGACCCCATCGGACAAACCATAACTATTAGAGGCGAAACATTTGTCGTGCGCGGTATTCTTCAGCCATTTAAAGAAAGCACTCTTACAATATCCGATAACTTAAATAATTTTGTTTTCATGCCTTATGGTATGGCTAAAAAAATTAGTAATAACAGCGGCCAAATTAATGAAATTTTCGTTCAAGTTAATGACATCAAAGATGTTAACTCAATTAATGATCAAATAAAAAATACTCTATTAGCCAACCATGCCGGTCAAGAAGACTTTACGATACTAAAAAAAGAAGACTACCTTGCTGCTGCCAATAAAACCATGTCACAACTAACTTCATTCATTGTTGCCATAGCAAGTACATCATTAATAGTAGGCGGAATTGGAATAATGAACATCATGCTTGTTGGAGTTAGCGAAAGAACGAAAGAAATTGGAGTCAGAAAAGCCGTAGGAGCTACTAACCAGCAAATATTGAGTCAATTCTTAGTCGAAGCCACGGTTATAAGTGTAGTCGGAGGAATAATAGGCGTTCTGAGTTCATTATTAATAACATACTTTATAAAAATATGGACTGACTTAAACCCAGTAGTATCAGTAGGCACAATACTTTTGGCAAGCTTGGTTTCAATAGCTGTTGGAATAATTTTTGGCATGGCCCCTGCCATACAGGCTGCCAGAAAAGACCCAATACAGTCACTTAGATATGAATAGTGTATGTTGTTAATACAACAATAAAGCACCCACCTGTAGTTTGGTGGGTGCTTTTTAGTTTGTTGATTTTTTAAAGAATTTGAATCTTTTTTACACTATCTTGCTTAACTTTTGTGAAGCCAATAGTAAGTACACCATCTTTTAATACTGCCTCTATTTCATCTTCTTTTACCTGTACAGGTAAAACATAGCTTCTAGAGAATTCTCCCCAGTAACATTCCTGAAGATGATAATTTTCAACATCTTCCTCATATCCGGCATTAAGTGTGCCTCGGATAGTTAAAGTATTATCTGCAATGCTAACATCAAGATCGTTCTTGTTAACGCCAGCCGTTCTGGCCTTAACTACCAACTTCTCTTTTGTTTCGTATACATCAATAGCTAGTTGTCCTGGAACTGCTTCTTCTTCGTCCCATTCTTCTTCTTGTACTTGTGGTACATTTTCAACCGCACCTAGCTCTTCCTCACCCAAAAAAGCAGCAGTTAGTTCATCTTCCATAAGCAAATCATCATCATTTGCTGAGCGTCGTGCCATTATTACCCTCCACGATTTATTTTAAATCTACATTTTTAGTTTTAAAATATTTTTGTGTGTGCTAGAAGTATATCTGATAATAACAATTAAGAGCAATACATTGTAGCCTGCTTAACAACATAATTTATACAACATGAACCCAATCGAGAAACTATTGAACATTATTGCGCCTGAACACTGCATAGAATGTGGCCAAGAAAATTTTCTACTATGCCCTGGTTGCTACTACTCTATACCTAAGCTAGGCAGCATCTGTTTTGTTTGCCAAAAAGCTACTCATTTAAACCAACCTTGTGAAACCCATAATTCAAAGTTCGCACCCAATAAAGTTTTTTGTATTAATAAATACGAAACAACAATTAAAGACTATTTAATTAAGTACAAGTTCGAAACCAGGCGTTTTGGCGGCTCGGAAATGGCAAAATACATGAACGAAGATTTACCCTTTTTTGATAATGACTATGTCGTTTCCTGGGTCCCTACGTCGACCAAAAGAATAAGACAGAATGGCTATGACCATTCATTCTTAATAGCTAAGAACTTTGCCAAACACAGAGGTTTAAAATACAAGAAAACCATAGAGCGCGTTAACTCTGCCCCGCTTCACAACTTAAACAAACAAGATCGCATTAAAGCAATTAAAAATTATTATCAAATTATCAAACAACAGAAATTAATAGGTAAAAAAATTCTAATAATTGACGATATTGCAACGACTGGGGCAACAATTAATTATGCATCTAAGATCCTTAAAAAAGCTGGAGCCTCAGAGATAATTGCTTGCGTTTTTGCAAAAACCTTTTAAATAGTTTGCCCTATATGGTGTTTGATTGCTATAATTTACCACTGTTATGCCACGTTAGGAGGAGTACCCAAGTGGCTGAAGGGGACGGTTTGCTAAATCGTTAGTGGGGCGAAAGTTCCAGCGAGGGTTCGAATCCCTCCTCCTCCGCCAAGGAGAGTCGCTCGGTCGTATGACCGGGCGATTTTCTTTTCTAAAAAAGAAGGGGATTTGAACCCGAGAAGAGGGTTTAGTGCGCCAACGAATCACTCACAGGAATATATTCCGAGAATGATGAGTGCGCATGAACGCAGTGAATTATCCCCCTCCTCCTCTGCAAAATAATTTCAGTCCAGTTTATATGGGCTTTTTTTATTTATAAGCTGAAATGTGGTTTGACAATTAGCTTGCCAACTCCCAATGGCAATACGTACATATATATAAATTAATACGCTTATCTTTTGTTGTACAATATATACAAATGGATCCAAATAAAAACAGCCAAGAACCCCAAGTTATACAGCCTCAGTGGCAGTACACAAGTGGCAATTTAACGCAAAATCAAACAATTAATACACCACAATCGCAACCAGACCATGCTAAACAAGAGGAAGCCGCTCCGGCAGTTCAAACAGAACAACAGCCCACTCAAAATTATGATAATCAAGCAGCAAAACCCAGCCCAGAAGAGCCTTTATTTAGCTGGCGAGCATCTGAATTTGCTTCATCTGATAAAAATGGTTCATGGTACTTGTTACTAGCTTTTGGTTCATTTGTTTTTGCCGGATTAACATACCTTCTTACTAAACAAGTTTTCTCGGCAATAGTCATATTAATTTTAGGAATTACGGTTGCATTTTACGGTAGACTTAAACCCAGAGTTCTAGACTATAGCATAGATAAAACTGGCATTAATGTTGGAAATAAATTCTACCTTTTTAACCAGTTTAAAAGCTTCAGTATCATAGAAGACCAAGCCATTCCAAGCATTCATTTAATGCCAATCAAAAAACTTATGATGCCAATTACAATTTACATAGATCCGGCTGGTGCTGACAAGATTATAGATATACTAGGTGACATACTGCCGTTTGAAGACAGAAAAAGAGACATAGCTGACAAAATCAGCCAAAAACTACGGTTTTAAAAATATCCTCTTCATAGACAAAATATATTAATTATGATACTATTACCCCTGTTTTATGCACCCGTAGCTCAGCTGGATAGAGCGTCAGTTTGCGGTACTGAAGGTCGTGCGTTCGAATCGCGCCGGGTGTACCAACTTAAGCCCCCTACTTCCTAGGGGTTTTAAGTTGGTAGCATTTGCTTGCGAATGCCATAACGTACGAAGTGCGTTCAGGGTGCCAATGAGCCACGCCCATAAGCTTGCTTAGAGCATGGTGAATGCACTTGTTTATCGCGCCGGATGTCTAGTTTGTCCAGATGAATTGCTTTTTACGCGAA
Source organism: Candidatus Saccharimonadota bacterium (assembly GCA_031973215.1). GTDB lineage: Bacteria > Patescibacteriota > Saccharimonadia > Saccharimonadales > CAIOMD01 > DALYDK01. The sequence goes on along the minus strand of DALYDK010000005.1, from coordinate 47,997 downwards.
ATATCAAGTATCAAATATATTGAATTCATAAAATTCTTATGGAAAAATTAGTGAATGAATAGAACTCTACAAAATACAATTGCGATATTATTAGCCACTTTTTGGATAGGATTATCTGAATTTGTTCGAAACCAACTGCTTTTTATTAACACCTGGAAAGATCATTTCAATAGCCTTGGATTAACCTTTCCATCCGAGCCAATAAACGGAATAATTTGGATGATTTGGTCTCTCGTCTTTGCTGTTACTATATTTTTTCTATCTAAAAAGCTCAGTTTTGTTGAGCTGGTAATAATATCCTGGATTTACGGTTTTGTAATGATGTGGCTAGTAATTGGTAATTTATTGGTATTGCCTTCTAAAATTTTAGTATTTGCCGTTCCTTTAAGTGTAGTTGAGGTGGTGGTTGCAAACTTCATAATCTACAAATTAACAGGTAAAAAGATTTCTAAATGAACATTCTAGTCCTTGGAGCTAATGGAAAAGTTGGGTCTTTGGTTGTTAAAGAGCTATCAAAAACAGAATACTCAATTAGTGCATTCATTCACGGAAAAAACCTCTTACCAGAATATAAAAATGTCACATTCTTTCAAGGCGATATTTATAACCAAGAGAGTCTTAGGCAAGCACTTAAAGATATTGATATTGTCATATCCTGCTTAGGTAGCTGGGGCACCAAACGAAAAGATGTTTTGTCTGTAGCTATGAAAAATATCATTCCCTTAATGGAGGGTACTGGCTGTAACAGAATTATTTCTTTAACAGGATCTGAGGCGCAGGTTAAGGAAGAAAAAATCGGAATTATTCAACGACTTACACATCCTATATTTAAATTATTAGCTGGAAAGATATTATTTGACGGCGAAGAGCATCTCAGATTATTACAATCAAGCAACTTAAACTGGACTGTAGTTAGATCTCCTGTTATGAATAATGTCGGAAAACCAGGCAAATTTCAGCTGAAAAACAAATACCCCCTGCCCTTTAGAACAATTAATCGGCATAGCGTAGCAATCTCCTTGGTCAACCAAATTGAAGACGAAGCTTTTATTAATTCTGCTCCATATATTTTTCGGAAATAGTGCAAAAAGTTTTCAATTAAATATAATTATACCTATCAGGAGAGGTGCAGGAGTGGTTGAACTGGCTTGTCTCGAAAACAAGTGAGCCAGCAATGGTTCCGAGG
>DALYDK010000005.1:0-46711 GCA_031973215.1 Candidatus Saccharimonadota bacterium | reverse complement strand
GGAGTGGTTGAACTGGCTTGTCTCGAAAACAAGTGAGCCAGCAATGGTTCCGAGGTGAGAAATGCCTGTGGCATTTCGCAAGGGAGTCAACTCTTGAAAACTGGTTTTCAAAGATGTTGCGACGGGCCCGCCGAAGGAGGGTCGAAATCCCGGGATTCGAACCTTTATAATTTATACATGGAGAGATGCAGGAGTGGTTGAACTGGCTTGTCTCGAAAACAAGTGAGCCAGCAATGGTTCCGAGGGTTCGAATCCCTCTCTCTCCGCCAGAGAGAGTCGCTCGGTCAAAATGACCGGGCGATTTTCTTTTTATAAAAAAGAAAAGAATTTGAACCCGAGAAGAGGTTCAGAGCGCCAACAAATCACTCGCAGGCATTTTATACGACAATAATAGGTACAAATACAATGTAAATTTTTTTTCACAATATATTACTTGTGGAAATTATTAATTTATGTTATAATTATGTTTATATGCACAGTCCCAAAGTTGACATTTGCCATCTATTCCCAGATTCAGCTTCTTCTCCTGAAGAATCACTACAACTGATTGAAAATCTTGTGGATCAGCTTAGTATTATTGCGGAAGAACTTCAGCGACAAGAAAAACTTCGAAAACCAATCCCCGGTATTCTTTTTCATGCAACACCCTCGCTTTGGATTCCCAATATTTTACAAGGAGGTCTTATTGCTTCTACCCTTCCAGGAGAAGACCATCCGGTTGTCTGTTTGTCAGATTCAGAAGAATTTGCCGTTGAGATTGCATCTCTTACTCAACAAAAAATGGGTAAAATTGCATTAATCGAAGTAGATACAGCGTATTTATTCCCCTCTAAAGTAATAAATTATTTATCTGAAGCTGACGAAATTTTAGGGACTCCAACCGTTGAAGAAGTTCGTTATGCCGGCGACATACCGAAATATGCACTAACTCTTAAATAAAATTCAACCATCAGTTTTTTTAATATATACTTTTAATTAATGAGTCAAATATATTGCAGCAACTGCGGACAATTAATCCCCCATAATTCTAACTTTTGTAAATATTGCGGGGCGGCCCAACACGGCCAAGAGGCTTCTGGTTTCAGGGCGAATGAACCAGCTACCACAACAGAAGAAAAACCAGCACATAACCTAAAAAGCTCACCCGATACAATTGCCAGATCCAAACTAAGCCCCAGCGTTGTCATTTTGTTCTTTTTTAATTACCTTAAAGTTAGTTTTTTACTTTTTGTGCTACTAATTGTTGGTGTTGTTATGCAGCCACTCATTTTTAGCTTAGTTACATTATTGGCCGTAGTGACATTACTAATCATTGCACTATGGGCTTATAGTAACTTCTGGTACGAAGTTACAGATGACGGCCTATTTATAAAATTCGGGATTATTAACCAAAAGACTATTAGCGTGCCTTTTGATCAAGTCCAGAACGTAAATATAGAGCGATCACTGGTAGATAGATTATTCGGATTAGCTCGTATTAGCATTGAAACAGCGGGTAGCGCAGTTACTCAGCCCATGCAAGTTATTGGGGGTTATACCGCCAAGTCAGAGGCTTACATACCTGGGCTAACTTTGCCCAGCGCTAAAACACTGCACGATATATTACTAGATGGCAAAATAGACGGAGTAATCTAAAAATGGCAAAATCAATTTTCAGTAAAATTATTAGCGGTGAAATACCCTCTCACAAAGTTTACGAAGACGACCTAACAATAGCATTTATGGACATTAACCCCGTTCAACCAGGACACTGTTTGGTGGTACCTAAAATACAAGTAGATCATTTCGACGACCTAGATAGCGATGACTACACTGCACTCTGGGAGACGGTAAAAAAAATAGCAAAAGCCCAAAAGAAAGCTTTTCAAACTAAAAGAGTTGGCGTACAGGTTGTTGGTTTGGATGTTCCACACGCTCACGTTCACCTCATTCCATTTAACACAATAGATGAATACAGATATGTGCCTGAAATGCCGGAAACCATTAACCACGCCCAACTCGCAGAAAATGCCAATAAAATTAAGGAAAACCTATAATGCCAACAGCACTAATTGCGTTTATGCTTGCTGCGGGAGTATCGGTATGGGTGTATTCAAAACTAATGAAATATACCGGCAACAACAATCAAAGCAGCATTATTGCATCTGTAGCGGTCTTTGTATTCAGCTTTTTTGTTTCTTGGGCGCTATTTAGCTTTATTAGCGGCCTTAGCTAGTTATGAAACTTCAAATAATTACAGTCGGCAAAAAAAATTCCTTAGAGCTCAACGCACTAATTGGCGACTACGAAAAAAGGATATCTATCTTTAATAGTATTCGCTGGATACTCATTAAACCCTCTTCCCTGCCTCAATATTTAGCGATAAACAAAGAGTCTGAAGAGATAATCAAAATGCTTCCAGATAAATCTATTGTTTGGCTATTAGACGAAAGAGGCCAGCAGTTAAATAATTATCAACTGACAGAAAAAATAACTGGTGTTGCGCAAGAAAAAGATAACTGTTTAGTTATTATTATTGGCGGTCCTTACGGAGTAACCGACCAAGTTAAAGAAAAAGCAAATTTTATATGGAGTATGTCTAAACTTGTGTTTCCACACCAATTAATAAGACTTCTACTAACTGAACAGCTGTACCGTAGCAACGAGATCATTAAAAATTCAGGCTACCACCACACCTAAACTACTTTATTGCATTTAAATCATTTAACACTTCGCAGTATAAGTCGAAGATTCTTCTAGCTTCTGTCTCTTTTTGCGTCCAAATAGCTCCGGATATATCAGAATCATAGCTATCATCATGAAATTGTCGATAAAAATAGTCTGCTCTTTCCGTATATTTAGAAATAATCTGATCGAAAGTTAAACTCTTAGCAAATTCATTATTTTTCTCGTGCATAAATAATTCCTTTTCTGAACATTAATTTATTACTTTTTTTGAGTCAGCAACTGTCGGCGTGATGTATACATCCGCCAACCGCTGTATCTGGGCAATTATTTCTAGTGTGACTCGGTTCAGATCGATAGCTGTTCCCAGATACTAAAGTTGTTGCAACTGTGCCCATACCAGATATTAAAATCACGGTTTTTTCAACTTCTTTAGCCCGTTCATTTAATATCCTTGCTTGTGTTCTAAGTTCTTCAATTTCTTTTCGAAGATCAGGGATTAATTTTTTTAACTCGTTTTCACTTCTTTGAAGTTCATTTTTTTGTTGTTCAATTGTTCTTAGTAAAGAATTTACTGAGCTGCTGTTTTTTGATTCCATATTATCTCCTTTCTACTAATGTATAAGTGCCTCAATTACCCCCCCGATGATTAGTGCTCTATTTTCTACCGTCGAAGCTTCAATTTTGTATAACCTAGGATGTGCCTTCCAGATTTCTTCCAAATTATTACTTAGCTCTATCATTGTTTGTTGCTCCTCAAAGCGATGTGGATTGGCTCTAGGATCAAAATTTGGCGTCCCGGCAAAGGTTGGCAGAAAGAAAACTATACTCGCTCTGCCAAGTTGTCTTATTAATTTTGTTTTAGCGTGTCTTTCGTAGGCTTTTATATTTTTGTAATATACTGCCGCATCGACATGACTCCGGTCTTGAATTATAGCTTCCGCTCCTACGCGTGATGCCTCGAAATCGGCTAAATCGTCTAGACCCAACTGGACGCCTCTTACAGCTTCTTGAAAAGCAAGCTGCCATTCGTATGTCCACGGTCTTTCTTCGTTTGGCACAGGAAATCCAGATTGTAACACTATCGTAGCCGCCTCTGGTTCTATATATAGGCTAGGATAGTTTTCCCTTAAATAGTTAAGCGTGGTTGTCTTGCCGCCACCAGGGCCACCAGTTAGTACTATTCTTGGTATTAAACCTTCTTTAGTTGTAGGCATTCTTATTCCTTTTTTAAAACCTCCCTATACATGGGAGGTTCTATTGATTACCACTCTGCGCAAGACAGATCTCTATAGATCTTTTGGCTAATTGTTTTTGTAATAGTCGTTGAGAGTGATAGTCTCTAGAATATAAAGCTATCATTTTCTCTTCATTTATCTCAATTTGTTGCTTTTCCATCTCTTCCTCCTTTATGGCCTTTATCTTGACCAATGTGAGAATAATATATTAAACAATATTATTCTAGTTAAGTAAATTTGACTCAAATTATATTGACTATTGTGCATTTTACAGATATTATTTTGTCAAATGCATTATATTCAAACATTTATTCTTGACAAATTAATTCATTCACAAGTTCTACGTAATCGAGACATGAGACCGCCTAACGTAGAAAGCAATCTTTACCAATATCATCTGTCGCAGCTGCAAAAGGATGGTTTTGTTGAGAAAACAGAAGCCGGATACACCCTAACCGGTAGAGGCCTTGCCTACGCTGACAGACATAGTACTAGCCTTAAAAAAACCCGTTCGCAGCCTAAAATAATAACTACAATATTCGTCACCAATGATCAAAAAGAAATTCTACTAGTCCCCAAAAAACGACAACCCTTTATGGGAGTGATGAATCTTCCTTCTGGAAAAATTCATTTAGAAGAAACAATTGAAGAAGCAGCCAAACGAGAAATTCAAGAAAAAGTCTCTCCTGATACGTCAGTTACCAGCCTTAAGCATTTCGGCACTGCTCACATGACTATCAAACAAGATGATTTTGTAATATCTGATTATATTTCACTTATGCTAACTTGCGATATAAAGGGTCGCTCTCAAGACAAGGGTATATTTGTGAAAATAAGTGAAATTGATTCAATACAACTTGTCCCAAGCGTCAAAGAGCTTATAAAAGCATATGTAAATAGGTCTGTGTTTGCGGAAAATATAATTGAGTTATGATCTAAATAAATGCCCAAATTATACGTAGATTGATTGTTTATTTTATTGTATAATATATTTATGAGTGACTATAAAAATAAGTTAGATTCCACCGTATGTCCAGATTGCAAACCTACTTGGGTATATGACCAAGATGCTGATGATTATTTATTGGCAAAAAATATCAACAAAAAACTAGTTGAGGTACATGAAAAAATCGCTGCACTCAGCGAGAAGCTCGGTATACAGACAGTAATGCAAGAAGTGCTACTAGAAAACAATGCAGAAGTAAAAACTTATGAGCTAACAGAAAGTGCCAGGCAGCTAGGTAAGCTTGAAGGCTTAATAGAGGCCTATAACACAGTAAAGTACGACCCGGAAGTTGACACTTTATAAATATTTTGTTTTTATATTTTTATAATTAAAGAAAAAAAATGCAAAAAGAACAACCAACCCCAAATCCAAGTAGTGCCCACCTAAGCCATGAACACGCTGCACTTAAAAGACAGCAGCGAAAAATAAAAGACGATGCTTTGAAAGCGGGACAAGGCGTACTTACTGTAGGATACCTACCCCCTCAAACTATAGGCGATACACTAACCCCAGATACCAGAGAAAATTTACACATTTTAGCTCAACTTAATGCTTTAACTAAACAGCTTATCAGTGATAACGAGGGTATTGTAGAAAACGAACCGAGTATCTACCCATTACCTGATAATAATCATGGCACGTCAACAGAATTATTGCCAACAGATTTCATTTTCTTTCCCCCCGGTACAAGTGCCACAACGATAATCAGAGGTAGGGGTGGTGAATCAAATAAATCTCTGCAAAAAGAACAAAAAGAAATAATTTCTATGATGACATACCTGGTCGATAGACAAGGAAATAACAGCGTAATAGTAGTAAGCAAAAATCAACACATTAATGAAGAACAAAACGGTTTTCACGGTTATATAGCTGCTTTACTAAAAAATGACCAAGATGAAGTAGTCGCATTTGTAGCTGATTCACCAGATCAAAACAATGCAATATATATATGGAGAGCTGATGTTTCAGATATTAGCGACTGGACTCTTGTATTACAAGAGTCAAAAGACAAAGCTAAAGAGAATGGACAAACATTAGCCGTTTATCATACCGGTGAAATCTTGGAACGAGTTTTATATTATTTAGAAGCACCTATAAGTCAGTTTGAGCATGAATGGCTCAAAAGAACTGTAAGCCAATAGCCTAAGCTACTACAGTTCCCAGGCTAGTATCTCCTGCTAGAGTCGCCAGCACAGCTTCCGATGTAGACGCACAAACAATTACCTTGATGCGTTTATCAAAAGCGAGTGCTAAGGCAGCTTTATCCATAACCTTAATTTCAGGATTTTGCATAGCCTGTTCATAAGTCATTTTTTCATATCTGGTTGCTCCAGGATTATTCACTGGATCACTCGAATATATGCCGCTCACTTTAGTTGTTTTCACTACAGTTGAACAGTGCAGCTCAAAGGCCTGAGCCACTACTGCAGTATCGGTGGTAAACCCGGGCTTACCGAGCCCTCCCGCAATTAAAACAACTTTGTTATCATTCATATATTTCATTGCTCTCTGGTAAGAAAACCTCTCACAAAGACTTTCGACAGGTATATTGCTGAATAATCTACTTTGAACAATCCCCCGCTGTGTTATCACTTCGTTCAAGAACAAACCATTTTGAACAGTAGCCATCATGCCCATTTGATCGGCTATCACATTGTTTGAAAAACCATTCTTATGTAGTTTATTGCCCCTGACAATATTTCCACCTCCCATAACACAGGCGATCTGATAACCGTTGGAAACTAAACTCTCAAGTATATCAGCTAATTTACTAGCCATTGAAATATCAAAATTGTACTCATCACTTCCAAGCTGTTCGCCAGATATTTTTATAATAATTCTATTTTCCATTATTCCCTCTTATCCTATTACGAACCTTATTCGGTTATAATTTTAACAATAACTAGCCGTATCGTGCTAGAATAATTCTAATGAGCGGTGGGAATAACGATCAGCTAAAGTTGGCTAAAGCTATAGCCTTGGCTAGAAAAAACGCGGGGCTAACCCAGCAGGAATTGTGCGCAAAAGCTAACCTTTCGTACAGTACGCTGGCTAAAATAGAACGAGGTGCCATAAAAACACCAAGCGTTTTTACTGTTGCAGCCATTGCCGTCGCAACCAACACTACAGTCGAACAATTAACTGGTTACGAAAACAACCATCGTAACAACGATGCCTCAAAAGAATACAAGACCTCTGTTAATGGCATTAAATTTGTATACTTCGACGTAAATGGTGTCTTGGTTAGGTTCTTTCAAAGAGCGTTTACCCATATAGCGGCCGATACGGGAGCTCCGGTAGAGGCTATAGAATCAATTTACTGGCACTATGACGACCTAGTATGTCGAGGTGAGGTGGCAATAGATGATTTTAACAAGGCCTTAGCTAACAGAATTGGAATTGACTCTATTCAATGGCAAAAATATTACTTAGAAAACGTAGACCCCATTACGGAAATGATAGATACATTAAAGTGGGCAAGTGAACACTACCGAGTTGGATTACTTACAAACACTATGCCCGGACTAGTGCCCGAAATGATAAATAGCGGCACCCTACCCCAAGTTGATTATTCTTCTGTAGTTGACTCTTCTGTTGTTAAGGCAATAAAACCAGAGCAAAAAATATTTGAAATTGCATCCCTAGAATCTGGAGTGTCACCAAGTGAAATATTATTTATTGATGACAGTCGACAAAATTTAATGGCTGCAGAAAAACTAGGATGGAATGTTTTGTGGTTTGACGATTACCGCCCCCAAGAAAGCGCAACGAGAATACACGAATGGCTACATTTCTAGTTAAAAATTAGAAAATTTCGCTAATTCTTTATCTGTTTTTACAAGCTTTTCTTGCTCGTCTGCTAGTTTTTCTTTGGTTTGATTGACGATATTTTTTGGAGCATTACTAATATAAGCTTTATTAGCCAACCTGTTTTGTAAAGATTCAATTATTTTTAATTGGACACCTCGTTGTAATTTTAACTTTGTTACATATGCCTGAGCAGCTTCGAAATCAATATCTAGCCAGCAAATTATTTTGGTGTTGGTTAAATGAACCCCCCTACCATCTTCAACCTGCCTACATCCGGCAAGGCCAGCCAATCTACTTATTAGTTCGGCATTTTCTGTAATAAAGTCACTTTCCTTAAAGTAAAGTGTTGGTTTTTTTACAGCAACTTCAGCTATTATGTTTCTTGTTTCACTAACTAAATTTATAACTTCAACAAAAGCACCTACAGACTCTTTTTTAACTCCTGTAATTTTCTTTGGCCATTCTTTCGAAATTAAATCAGAATCTTTATGCCAGCCAATTGTTTGCCAAATTGTTTCTGTCAAAAACGGCGCAAAAGGATGTAGTAGCTTTAGGGTATTATCTAGCAAATGCGCCAAAAGTTCTTTATTTAAGTTCGATTTTGACGCCTCAATGTACCAATCAGCAAGATCGCCCCATATAAAATGGTAAACACTGTTATAGGCCTCCCCTACCCTGTACTTATCCATATTGGCATTTACCTTATCGAGGGTTTCATTAAACCGTTTAGCTATCCAATGGTCTGCTGTAGAATTAAGTTTATATTTATTTTCACGTGAAAATTTGTCTTCTATGACACCTTCTATATACCTAGATACATTCCACACTTTGTTGCAGAAGTTCCTTGCTCCAATGACTTTAGATTCTTCATAGGGCATGTTATTACCAGCACTCGTTCCTGTCAGCAGACCCATTCTAAGGGCGTCTACGCCGTATTTATCTGCAATACCCAAGGGATTGACTACATTGCCCTTACTCTTGCTCATTTTGGCTCCTTTGGAGTCTAGGATCATTCCATGAAAATAAACAGTTTCAAAAGGCGCTTTATTAGTTACGAAGTAGCCAAGAACTATCATCCGGCTTACCCACTGCTGCAAAAGATCAACACCCGTCTCCATTAGCTGGTTGGGATAAAATTGCTTAAAGTCATGGCCATCTGGATACCCAAGTGTTGCGAAGGGCCATTGACCACTAGAAAACCAGGTATCAAAAACATCTGGGTCTCTTTTATATATTTTTGTGCCAACTTTTATGAGTTCTTTATCTACACGTTCATCAAAGATCCAATCATTTTCATCGTCGATGTTCTGAAATGCTGGAATGGGTATGCCCCAAGCAATTTGCCTGCTTATGTTCCAGTCTTTTATATTATCTAGATACCTAATGACAAGATTTTTTTTGCTAGAGGGCAAAAAGTTAATTTCGTCTTTTTTTAGCTTTTTTATGGCTGGAGCAGATAGTTTTTTCATATCTATAAACCACTGCGCTCTTATCATAGGCTCAATAATGGTTTTACATTTATAACAATGCCCAACCGAATGACTATAGTTTTTGGCACCAACCAATAATTTCTGCTTAGTTAGTTTATCTAACACAGCCTGTCTTGCATCTAAAACACTTAGCCCAACAAATTCCTGAGGGGCTTCGTGACTTATTTTGCCTTCATGATCAATTACTGTAATTCTAGGTAAATCATGCCTCTCAGAAACTTCAAAATCATTAGGATCATGCGCTGGAGTTATTTTCACTGCACCTGTCCCAAACTTCTTGTCTACCATTTCGTCTGCAATAACAGGGACATCTCTGTTTGTTAAAGGCACTCGAACAGTTTTTCCAATAAATTCTTTATACCTTTTGTCTGCCGGATTAACCGCTACTGCAGTATCACCCAATAATGTTTCTGGCCTAGTGGTTGCAACTGTTAAATATCCGCTACCATCGGTTAAGTTGTACTGAATCTCCCAAATTTTGCTTTTTACTTCTTGATATTCAACCTCAATATCCGCAAAAGCCGTCCCATGAAAAGTACAAAAATTTACTAATCTTTCACCCCTGTAAATTAAGTTCGAGTCCCATAATTTTTTAAAAGACGAATAAACAGTTTTGACTACTTGGTCATCTAGGGTAAATACGAATCTCGACCAGTCGACACTTGCACCCAGCCTTCGAAACTGATTCGTAAGATTATCTCTGTTTTTTTCAACAAATTTCCAGACCAAATCGTACAGCTCTTCCCTGCTGTAATCGAACCGACTTTTCCCTTCTTTGGCTAGTTGTTTTTCAAAAACAACCCAAGTCTCAAAACCAGCATGATCTGCTCCCGGTAGAAACAGCGCTCTTTTGCCCATCATTCGTTGTCTTCTGATTATTGTATCCTTCAGAGCAATATCAAGAGCATGTCCAATGTGTAGATCTCCGTTAGCATTGGGTGGTGGCATAAGAGCTATATAACTGTTTGTATGGTTACCCTTCTTGGGCACAAATGCCCCGCTCTTCTCCCATAGATCATAAATATCTTCTTCGAACTGATTAGGTTCGTATACTTTTGAAAGTTTCATTATTCTCCTAAAGTTGTCTTTTTCTACACATATTTTACAGGGATAGTAATCATATCGCAAAAAATGCGGTTTTCACGTGAAAATTACATTTTCAAATTTGGCTCAATGGCCAGATTTTTAGGATCAACAGGCGGTATCCCAGCCATAGCCTTATAGCAGCCAAGAGTAGCTATCATGGCCCCATTATCTGTACAAAGATATGGAGGCGCATAGTCAATGTTTATGGGGAGGCTTTGGGCTAAATCATTCCTTAGGCGCATATTTGCTGCAACCCCACCGGCAATAACAACACTTTTCGGAGTATATTCGTTAAATGCTTCAATGGTTTTTTCTACGACAATTGAAACAGCGGTTTTTTCGAAACAGGCGGCAATATCGTTTTTTTGTTCCTCATTAAGCATTTCGGGTAGTAGGGTAGAGCTAAGTTGATAATCGGCTCCTACCTCTGATTGAGCCCGGCGAAGCACTGAGGTTTTTAGCCCAGAATAGCTAAAATTGTACTTATGATCTAGTCTCGGCTTGGGAAAATTAAACTTATTATCATTTCCTAATTTGGCAGCCATAGAAACCGATGGACCACCAGGGTAGGGAAGCCCGAGTATTTTTGCCACCTTGTCGAAGGCCTCTCCAATTGCATCATCCACAGTTTGGCCAAGAACTCGATATTCAAAATGGTTAGTAAATAAAACTAGTTGCGTGTGACCGCCACTAACTATCAAAGACAAAAGGGGAAACTCAGGTTGTTTTTCGTTCAAAAAATTAGCATACACATGGCCTTCGACATGATTAATGGGGTATAGAGGTTTATTCTTGGTTATTGCCAAGGTTCGCGCAGCCAGAGTTCCTATAAGCAGAGAGCCCGATAAGCCCGCTCCATAAGTAACTGCAATGCCATCAATGGCATCCCAGCCTACCAAGTTTTCACGTGAAAATTTATCAACTACCTCTGATATAACCGGAATTATATATTCTAACTGAGCCCTAGCTGCAATTTCCGGAATAACCCCTCCGTACTCAGAATGTACGCTCATGCTTGAAGCGACTTTATTTTCAAGTAGCTTCGAGCCATCTTCTACAATGGCTACGCCCGTCTCGTCGCAACTGCTTTCAATTCCTAGTATAATCATCTACATAATTATATCTAATTAGGTAATATTGTGAATTTTCACGTGAAAATTATTAAGTAGGAAAGCATGAATTCTAGAAAAGTAGTAAAAAAAATAATCCCTAGAAAAGTATTTCGAACAATTGAGCCATATGGCCATTTAGCCGAATCAGTAATCCAGCAAACCAAAAACAAATTCCCCGCAAAAGACCTTAAAGTAATAGGGGTAACAGGGACTAACGGAAAAACAACAACCGCATTTATGATTCATAAAATGTTAACAAACGCTGGCTATAAATGCGGCCTAATGACCACGGTGGCTTATGGGGTAGGGGACAAGCTCGAAGAGCAAATTGCACATATGACAACCGTCTCTCCGGGGTTATTGCTGAAAAGAATCAAAAATATGCGTCACCAAAAGATTGACTACTTAGTACTAGAGACAACTTCTCACGCGCTCGCCCAATACAGAGTTTGGGGAATTAAGTTTTCGGTTGCTGTAATGACTAATCTTACGCACGAGCACCTCGATTATCATGGTACGTTCGAAAACTACCGTAGCGCAAAAGTTAAATTATTTAAGCTAGCCAATAAAAATAAAAACGGCCTACGCCTGGGCATAGTTAACGCTGACGATGAAAATTCTAAATATTTTAAGAAAGCTATAAAAAATTCCATTAGCTATGGAATTGAAAACGGAGACCTTAAAGCTTCTGACTTAAATATAAAGTCGACCGGTACCGAATTTAATGCCACAATCAATGACGAAAATTACAAAATATCGTGCCATATACCAGGACAATTCAATATATATAATTCACTAGCAGCTGTAGCGGTTGGTAGATCTTTAGGGCTTTCTAAAACCCAAATAGAGCAGGGGATTGCATCTCTAAAGGCAGTAGAAGGCAGAATGACTAAAATTGACGAAGGCCAGCCATTTACGGTAATTATAGATTTTGCACACACACCAGATAGTTTTGAAAAACTCTTTAAAGACTTAAGACCTGTAGTCAAAGGTAGGCTCATTACTGTTTTTGGTTCAGCCGGCAGGCGAGACGAGGCAAAAAGACCAATTCAGGGCCAGCTAGCGGGGCAGTATTCGGACGAAGTTGTCTTAACAGAAGAAGACGACCGTGACATTGACGGCCTTCAGATTCTAAAAGAAATAGGTGCCGGCGCCGAACAGGCCGGCAAAATCCTAGACAAAGATCTATTTATGGTCCATAACAGACAAGAGGCAATTGAGTTTGCTCTAAAAAGAGCCAAAAAGGGCGACACAGTACTGCTGCTGGGTAAAGGCCACGAAAAGACAATAGAAAGAGCAGATGGCGAACACCCTTGGGACGAAATAGCTCTTACGAAAAAATTGCTAAAAAATCTTAAAAAATTCTAAGCAGTATTTTATCTTATTTATTGCTATAATAAGCATAAGATTTAAAAAAGAAAAAACATGGCAGTATATAAAGTAATCCAAGATATAGAAGCAGAAGATAAACTACTTGGTCCATTAACGCTCAAGCAGTTTATTTTTGCAATTATTTCAGCTGGGTTTATTTTTGTTGCATTTATGATTGTCAGCAAAACCGGACTTATATATTTAGCCATACCATTTTTGCCGTTTATTATTGCCTTTGGAGTACTAGCAGCGCCCCTCAGCAAGGACCAACCCACAGATTTATGGCTAGCGGCAAGAATCCGGTTTTTACTTAAGCCCAGAAAACGAATCTGGGATCAATCTGGCATAAAAGAATTAGTAACTATTACCGTACCCAAGAAAGAAATTAAACAACTGACAGATAATCTTTCTCAGGGTGAAGTCAAAAGCAGGCTTGAAGCTTTAGCAGATACTTTAGACAGCAGGGGATGGGCAATAAAAAATGTAGGCCTTAATAGTTTTCAAAACCCCGCTTTTGCATATGCCTATGCTGGCGGCGAAGACAGACTAATAGACCCTAGTAGCTTACCTGGTGCTGTAGAAGATACAACAATTACTAGCGCCGATGACATCCTCGACGCATACAACAACCCAACGGCTCAGCACTTTGAAGAAATGGTTCAAGCATCTACCGCTCAACATAAAGCTCAAGCAGTCCAGCAAATGCAACAAGCAATTATACAGTCGAGCCAGCCTGCTTCTGCTCAATTGACCAGCGATGATCCAAAAAACACGAACGAACCTTCACAGCCAAAAGATTTTTACTTTATGCACGAGCCAGAAAACCCAGTTGACCCAAACAATGTAGTTTTCAAAGAACAAACCGTAACTACAAAAAGTGATGATCAAAATACTTTTCTTACAAAGGAAGATGAAAGTGAAGTACTGGCAGAAGATAAACTACTTGAACAAATTCATAGCGCCAAAGCTCAAGATGCTCTATTTAATCCACATCACAAGACAATCAAAACACCAGAGCAAATTCAAAAAGAAAATCTTGCAAGACAGCAAGTTGAGGCACTGGAACACGAATTAGAACAGCAACAAATGACACAGGCCTTAAACCCTGTTAATATGGAATTAGCTCAATCCAATGATCTCAGCGTAGACACTATTTCGAAATTGGCAAATCGTAAAAAAGATGATGGAGTTGTCGAGGTAGATTTACGCTAGGGTGGCGAGAACTCATTATGGATCCAAATAATCAATTCAACCAGCAACCAAATAGCGCCTCAGGGCAGTTACCTTATGGGCAATACACCATGGCCAATCAGCCAATGGCCGCTCAACCTGGTTTTGCACCGAATAATACTCCACAAACCCCTGGTGGCCAAATTGCACCAGTCAAGACCAATCCTAATAGCACCCAGAACACATTACTTATTAGCGAAATTAGAGACGGTATAGTAATTATGAATGACGGCTCCTTTAGGAGTGTGGTTATGCTCAAAAGTATCAATTTTGACTTAATGAGCCCTCAGGAAAGAGAAGGAGTCGAATACGGATACCAGGGATTTTTGAATTCTTTGTATTTTCCTGTACAAATTTTTGTCAGATCACAAAAAGTAGACATTGGACCATATATTCAGAAGTTAGATAAAATTCGCTCCGAACATGACAATATGCTGCTGGCATTATTAATGGAAGATTACATTGGCTACATGTCAGCCCTTGCCGAACAAACCAATATTATGGATAAAAAATTTTATTTGGTTATTCCTTTCTTTCCAAGTGCAGATGCCCAAAAAGTAGTTCAAGCTAGCAAAGGCTTTTTGGAAAGTATTTTTGGTAAAAAAGAGCAAAAGGTAACCATCAACGAACCGGACCTAGAGGCCGCTAAAACAGAATTGAGAGACCGCACACAAGCTGTTCTTTCGGGGCTCATGCAATGTGGAGTTCAGGGTCTTCCACTAGACACCAATGAACTAATCGAGCTATATTACGATGTTTACAACCCAGATACCGCCACTAGACAGCAGCTCAAAAACTTTGATGATTTAACAGCGCCAATTATCTCAAAGGGTGAAGGAATGGCCTATCAGCCAAACCTAGAAAGAGAAATGAAGTAACTATTATGGGTATCTTTGGCAAAAAACAACCTCAACTAGACCCAGTCGCACTTGCCGAACAGCAAAGAATGCTTGAACAGCAAGAAGTCCAGGCTGCATTTCAAAAAGGAATCACCGCACTAAGGGATTTTATTGCTCCAAGTAGTATTGAATACCAAAGTAGCTATTTTCAGCTTGGGACAAGATATGCTCGAACATATTATGTATATGGCTACCCCAGACAAATATACACAGGCTGGTTAAGCGGAATGATAAATATCGATGAGGTAATGGATCTAAGTATCTTTGTATACCCAGTAGAAAGCCAGGTTGTTCTAGAAAATCTGCGCAAAAAAGTTGGTCAATTAGAAGCGGGGCTACAAATTGATGCAGAAAAGGGCAGGGTAAGAGACCCCGCCAAGCAAGCAGCAATTGTTGACGCCGAAGAACTAAGGGACAAACTCCAGGTTGGCGAAGAAAGGTTCTTTAGGTTTGGCCTGTATTTCACAATTTATGCCAGCAGTTTAGATGAACTGGATTTTATTAGTCATAAGGTTGAATCTATGCTCGGCCAACAACTCGTGTATTCAAAGCCAGCATCGGCTCAACAAGAACAGGGCTTAAACAGTACTGTACCCCAATTTTCAGACCAGCTCCAGATACGCCGCAACATGAACACGGGTGCGATAAGCACTAGCTTTCCGTTTACTAGCGCCGACCTAACAGACGACCATGGAATTCTATATGGCATAAATATGCACAACAGCGGACTTGTAATATTCGATAGATTCAGTCTAGAAAATGGTAACAGTGTCATTTTCGCTAAGTCAGGAGCCGGTAAAAGCTTTGCCGTTAAGCTAGAAGCCCTAAGAAGCATGATGATGGGTACGGAAATATTTATTATTGACCCAGAAAATGAATACCAAAGAATGTCAGAGGCTGTAGGCGGAGCCTATGTTAAATTAAGCCTTAACTCTCCCACAAGAATTAATCCGTTTGACCTACCTAAAGTAATAGACACAGAAGAGGCCGACAACGCTCTTAGGAGTAACCTAATAACGCTTCATGGGCTATTAAGATTAATGATGGGTGGCGCTCAAGCCCAAATTCAAGCAGGCGGTATGAACACAGCGCCAGCTCTAAGCCCAGTAGAAGAAGCAGATCTAGATGCCGCGCTTATAGAAACTTATGCCAAGGCCGGAATAACCAATGATCCTTTGACACACACAGCAACACCACCCACAATCAATGATCTATACGATACTTTGCTTCATATGGGCGGTACGGGGCCACAACTTGCTCAAAGACTTAGAAAGTATACAAGTGGAACTTTTGCCGGGGTATTCAGCCAGCAAAGCAATATAGACATTAATAACCCAATGGTAGTCTTTAATGTCCGCGATCTAGAAGACGAGCTTAGGCCAGTGGCCATGTATATTGTTCTTAATTTTATATGGAATAAAACCAAGTCAGACCAAAAACGAAGATTATTAATAATAGATGAAGCTTGGCAACTTATGAAATATGAAGATAGTGCTAATTTTATGTTTAGCCTAGCAAAAAGAGCCCGCAAATATAACCTTGGCATTACAACCATTTCTCAGGATGTTGAAGACTTTATGGGCTCAAGAATGGGTAGGGCAATTGTAGCAAACTCATCTATGCAGCTTTTGCTTAAACAATCTCCATCTGCGGTAGATGTTTTGGCAGACGTATTCAAGCTTACTAGCGAAGAAAGAAAACGTTTAAGCCAGTTCCCAGTAGGGCAAGGTCTATTTTTTGCCGGCCAAAGCCATGTTCATATCCAAATTGCTGGTAGTCCAACGGAAACTAGCCTAATTACAACCAACCCAGAACAGGTAAAAGCACTGGAACAGGCTGGGCAAATTCCGCTAAATCATAACGCATCTGGAGAAATAGCTAATTTATAGGTGACAGGCTCAAGGTTCTAGGTTTCAGGAGCCAGGAACGGACAATATTATCCCTTCGGATACTGATTATATTAATGCTAAAAGAAAAGATAATATATTGCCTACTAACTAAGAGTTAGCGTAGTACAGCGAATATAGCCACCGCCCTTTGATAGTTCTGTCATTTTTGGTGATACGGTTTTTAATCCCTTTTGTTCAAGATTATTTTTAAGCTGAGGTGCATTATCGCTCATAATGACCACGTCACCAGTGGAAAGTAAATTACAGGCAAATCCTCCAAGAGCCTCTTCTAAGCTAACTTCAATTTTATCTAATTTAACAGACCTAATTATTTCTTGGCTTTCTGGCATAAAAGCTTCTGGACACCATGCAATTAGATCATCATTTATTACAGATACCGCCAAGTCAATATCATAAAAATAACTGTCATCCCAACCAGTAATTGAATTTATAATTGGTTTTTTATTAACATCATAAGCCGGTACAGTTTTTAGACTAACAACTTCGCCACCAAAAGCTTTCTTAATATATTCATGAGCCTCTAAGTCCGTTCTATAGCCATGACCAGCAAACAGATAATCTCCGCAAACCAAAGCATCACCCTGGCCGCTAAAACGAACATTTTCCGGAAGGTTCATAATATCGTAGCCTAGGTCTCTTAGGTATTTTGTAGCAAAAGGCGTCTCCTGGGTTCGCATTTTTGGCAAGTTAGCCATAATTGCTAGTCCATTTAAACAAAGAGCCCAATTGGCCGTATAAACACCGTCCTGACAATTTTCTGGGGCAGGCACTTTTACAACTTCAATGCCTGAGTTATTAAACGTCTGTTGTAGTAAATTATATTCCGTCTTAGCAGCGCTTAGTTTGGGCTGATTGCTCATGGAACTATAGGGATTGAGCTCCTCGACTGCAAAATAATCAACTCCGCTCATTAAGACTTTACTATTAATTTTATTCATAAGTTACTGATTATACATTAAGTTTGGGTACTTGGTGGGCCAGCGATTGATTCTCGCCGGCCCACCAAGATTTCATGAACGAAACTTTTTGATAATTGCGTTCATGGTGGCCGTGTTTTTGTTAGTTTTCTGGGCATCTTCGCCCAGCACCTCAACAAAAATTCCACCCTGCCTCCGGACCTCTTTGACCTGTCCAAAGCATGGACGACCGTCGTCATCCCTTGCTTCGCTCAGCAGGTCAATCAGGTCGGCGACTTTGACACCATCCAGTCCCTCTCCAGTCGTTTCTGGAGTGAGTATAGTATAGTACGCCATCGTTACCTCTTCTCTATAGGAACGAACAAAATATATAAGATTTATTAATTTTTGTCAATTAAAAAGCCCTTGATCGGGCATAGGTGCCTCGGCAAGGGCTTGATGCTAGGGTGGTGGGCCCCTGGGCTTGTCTCTTCGGAGGATGGTGAAGAGAATACCGCAGGGGCCCACCGGTCTAGTGGGTCGGGGAAGGCTTCATGGTGACCTTGGTCTCCATGTAGTGCAGAACGGTTTCCCTGATGGAAGAGAAGGTTTCAACGGTCTTCTTGTCCGTCTTGCCCTTCACCTCGATCATCAGATGACCGTATGACAGTTTGGCGCTCACGCCGTTCATGGCGTCAACCGTAGCCATGATACTGCTTGCCACGAATGGGTCAGCAATACCGATCTTGGACAGATCGATAATGACACCCCAGCGGACATCATGACGACATTCCGTGGCCGATGCCAACTTCCTTTCGTTTTCGGTGGGCATATACCCACCCCCCTCTCAGGTTTTACCCCGGAAACTTTTCCCGGGCACACTGTTTGTTTAGTGCGATACATATTTTATACACCAAAAAAACTAAATTGACAAATATATAATTTAGTTTCAAAATAATAGTTAATGGAAAGAGCCTATCGATTCGAATCTGCTGATGATTTCAATACTCGAGTATTGCAAAATCTAGAATCTATAAACACAGAAACACGGAAAGAGCTTATCACTGAAGCAGCTCAGACACTTTTTAGTGCAGTAGCAATAGAGAAAGATGCTGTCGAACAATATGCTCTTAAAAAGGTTAAAACAAAAGGTGCCCCAACTAAATTAACCCACTATATTGAATGGGGTAGACAGAAAAACGAGTTTATACCCGATGATACAGTTAGCTGTAAGTTAGCTCAACAAAAGAATAAAGACGGAATGGGAGAGGGCATTATTTATGAAATCTTGTTCCCGCTTAATGGCTCCGTAATATCGGCCGACTATTTGTTAGAAAATTTCATAAGCTTAGTTAATAAAAATGAGTTTTATATAGTAAAAACCAATACAGAAGATGAATCTGTTGCGAGTTATTTCTATATAAACGAGACGGGAATAGCCGAACACCAACCGTGTGGTACTAATAAGCAAGAAATAGATATAGAGCTAGCTGTATTTATGGAGCAAAAAGACAATATACCAATGCCTATACTTACTGCAGAGAGAGAAATGCGGTTGTTAGCAAACCTCATAGAAATGAAACTAGTTCCATATAAAAAATCATCTCTATAATAAAAAAACGGTCCGAGCGGGCGTCAACATAAGTTACATTAATTGTAATTAGTTAACGCCCACCCGGACTTCATTGTCCAATCCTGGGTTTTTGTCCATGAGTGTCATCCTCATTTTTCTCTAATTTGTTTGTCAAATTTTCTTCGAGGGATTGGTTTTTAGATTTATTCACGCCGCTTCATTACTGTTGGGCGCAAATATGACTTCTTTAAGCGCGAATACACTGTGGGTATAGTTTGTGCCCACGTGCTCGATCTCTACGAAGCCTTTGCTAACAATGCTAGCCTTCCAGCCCGAGACTGAATTAACTAGCGCTGCTAGTGTGCGTAGTGGCCCAAAATCGTAATTGTTTATTCCCGCAGGAGCAAACAATCGCGGATCTTGACCCTTTAACATTGAATCAGCGGTTTCTGAATCAATGTAGATCTTATCACCATTCACCTTAGCCATCACCTCCTTTCAAAAGTAGGATAAAAAACTATGTGTTACAGTGACAAAAACTAAAATAATATAAAACTATTAATAAGTCAACAATTTACTTCTAGCAGTACCTCAAAATGCCTATAAATCATCAATATTCATACACTTTAATATATTTACAATATTATATATTTATGATATAATTTAATTCTTATGGACACTAGAGAAGTTGTAGTTCTAAGTTGGTGTAGAAGCAAAGATAATCCAGAAGAAATATCTTTGGGAATTATTAACAATTCCCAAGAATATATTGGTAATGTGGCGGTTGGAGCGGTATTCGAAGTCGATGAAGTTCTTGAAGATTATGAAAAAACTATCAGCCTAATAGGTAGAATTGCACTTGCAGAGCCAGACTATATAAAAGAGTCTATGCACACTGATTTACATCTATCAAAAGAGTTTAATGCAGCAGGTTATGGCGTAATCCGATACGAAAAATACTCAAAACTCTTATCTAGGCTAGATTACCTAGAAAGATTAAGTACACTAACAGAAGATTAAATGCTTCTCAATTTATCAATATATTGAGACATATTGCTCAGACCATTCATGCTAACTGCACGCTCTTCGAAGTCTTCTCGTTGAGCATTGGGCTTATACAAAACATCTCCATTATTAAACCTTTTGATTAATAATTCCAAGTCATGGTAAGTATCCTCACTTCTTCTGTCGGTAATCAACTCAAAGCCTGTGGGTGTTTTTGTATTAATTGGAGCACTCAACAAAAATTTTCCTAATCTTATCCTCACATCATCAGACTGAGCAGAATATATGGGGTCTATGTCTCCTATGCCCCTGCCGTAAACCGTATCTGCATCATACCAAAACGGCACCCAAGATGCCGCAAACTCTCTTGATTCAGTACCGTCATTTTCAACAACTGTCCAACTAATTTTTTTGGGGCTTGCCCAGTATGCAGTAGCAAAACTGGTTTCAGGAAAAGCCCTTTTGTATAATTCTAAGGCTATTTTTAATGTATAACCTGACGACTCTACCTCATCAACAATTAGCACTCTTTTGCCATCAAGAGTTGTCGGTAAATTCATGCAAGAGGATAGATCTTCTTCGTTAATCTTGTCAATATACTGAGGCTTAAGATAAATTGCCCTAAGTTGAGCTATCCTATCTTTAAGTAACTGCTGATCCATTTTATCAAAATCATAATCAGATGGCTTAGGGTTTTGCAATCTGTTAATTGGCACATTCATATACTGTAGCCATATCTCTTTGTCGATATTAACAAAACTGTGCTCTGGCTCACTAGAGCTCTCCGAAGAAAGCTTATTCCACAAACCAGAAACCAAATACTGAACTGGTCTAGCCGATTTATCTAGATAAACTACATGATCAGATGGGCTTCCTTCAAATTCAGAATAACTATACTTTGCGCTATCTCCAACTACTTCATCAGAAACCCTAAGTGTTCCATCCTGAATACCTATGAGACCGTCCGCAAGACTAACATACATTGACTCTAGTTTATTTATAGAATAAAACTCATTTCCCAACCCCTGAGCCGATCTTGTATTAATTTTCTTAATGGCCTGTAGTGGAAGAATTTTATAGCCCAAATCAAAGCCATATTGATCGGGTTTTTCGGGAGAAAAAGAATTCTTTCTTTTGATTTCTGAGGTTTTTGTTTGATTTTCCATTATATTAAAATATAGCATAAGCTTTGTTATTTGTCAATATTATTACTTGGATATTATGCCTATGCTATAGAGTTCTGCGGTCTTGACGGCCGCTTATTGGCTTTGATACTATTAATTAGCACTCTTAGCATTAAAGTGCTAATTTATCTAGAAATACACTAATAATTAATAAACAGGAGGGACAATGAGCTCACCAATTTCACCATTAAAACACTTTGTAGTAGCCCAAACCGAGGAAGCATCGAACCAAACTGCGAGTGGCTTGTATCTACCGGACAATGCTGCTGAAAAGCCAAAAACAGCCAAGGTTTTAGCTGTGGGTAAAAAGGTTGAAGATATTAAAGTCGGAGACCGCATTATTTACAAAAGTTACAGCTCTACAGATATAAAGCTAGATGGCAAGGAATACTTGTTAGTTAACGAAGAAGACATACTAGCAACCGTTAAATAATTTGAAAATTAAGGAGTAAATATGGCTAAAAAAGTTTTTTATGATGACGATGCAAGGCGACGAGTTCTAGCCGGTGCAGAAATTCTTTACAACGCAGTAAAAACAACTATGGGTCCTAAGGGTCGTAATGTTGTTATTAGCAAAAGCTACGGGGCACCAAGCGTAACCCACGACGGCGTAACTGTCGCAAAAGGTGTTGATTTACCAGAGGACGACGACGAAACACTTGGTTACAAGGTTGGTGCAGAACTTATTAAGCAAGCTGCCAGCAAAATGAACGATGTAGCCGGCGATGGCACTACTACTGTCACTGTGCTTACTTATCACATTTTAAATGAAGCCAATAAGCTTATTGCCGCCGGGCATAATCCAATGCAGCTAAGAAAAGGTCTTGAAGCTGCCGCTCACGAAGTAATTTCTAAATTAGGTTCTATGTCAGAAGATATTAAAGGCAATAAAAAGCGAGTTGCAGAAGTGGCAACAATTAGTGCCGGTGATAGCGAAATTGGCGAACTAATAGCCGATGTTATAGATAAAGTAGGCAAAGACGGTGTTGTAACCGTAGAAGAAGGCCAGGGCCTTAACCTAGAAAGCGAAGTTGTCGAAGGATTCACCATAGACAGAGGATTTGTTAGCCCATACTTTGTAACTGACGCTAACAGAATGGAAGCTGTTTACGAAAAGCCGGCTATTGTTCTAACAGATAAAAAAATTAGTAGTGTACAGGACTTTTTACCAATGCTAGAAAAGCTAGCTCAGGCTGGCAAGAAAGATCTAGTATTAATTGCCGAAGACGTTGAGGGCGAAGCTCTTGCGACACTAGTACTAAATAAGCTAAAAGGCGTATTTAACACGGTTGCAATTAAAGCACCCGCTTTTGGCGATAGAAGAAAAGAGATCTTGCAGGATATTGCCATACTAACTGGGGCCCAGGTTATTTCAGAGGAACAGGGACATTCATTCGAAAATGCCGATTTATCTTTTGTAGGTACCGCTAGAAAAGTGATTGTATCTAAAGATGATTCAACAATTATCGAAGGTGCCGGCAACCCAATAGAGGTTGAGGCTAGAATCAAACAGATTGTTGCTCAGTCAGAAAGCGCCAGTAGTGAATACGAAAAAGAAAACTACGAAAAGCGAGCAGCATCCTTGAGTGGTAAAGTAGCAGTTATTAAGGTTGGTGGTGCAACCGAAACTGAAATAGAAGAAAAGAAATACCGAGTTGACGACGCAGTTGCAGCCGTTAAGGCAGCACTTGACGGCGGTATTGTACCCGGCGGTGAAGTAACATTAATTAACCTAGCCGAACAAATAAAAGTAGAAGGAAGCGATGCAATTGCAGCGGGTAAGCAGCTACTTAAAAACGCTCTAGAACAGCCATTTAGAATATTACTTTCTAACGCCGGTCTTAATGCAGACGAGTGGCTACCTCAGGTTAAAAAAGGCAAAGCCGGGCAGGGTGTTGACGTAAACAATCCAGACAAATTAGTTGATATGAAGACAGTTGGGGTTGTTGACCCAGCCAGAGTAACCGAAGAGGCTATTCAAAATTCAGTATCAATAGCTGGAACAGCCATGACAATGGGTGCACTAGTTGTAGATATCCCAGAAAAAGAAGTACCCGCAGCCCCAGCAGGCGGTGGAATGGGAATGGGGTATTAGACTTTTGAAGTTAGAAGATAGAATATAGAACAATACTATAAAAATATATTTATAAAAGAGTTATCTACTGCGGTAACTCTTTTTTAATTTAAACTAGTAAGCTTAAACGGAATAATATATCTATAAAATAATATATTGTAATTGTAAAGACATTGCTGTACAATCTGAAACAAATAAGGAGTTACCGTAGTGGCAATATTTAACAGGAAAAATAACCAAGATTATTTAAGCACCCCAGATACGGTTACTAGACCTGTTCCCATTATTAGTGCTCTAATAACCGGTTTAGTAGTAGCGGCGCTGGTTTTTGGACTATTTTGGGCAGGAAAATGGATTTATGATCGAATAAACTCATCTAACAGCAAAACTACCTCGTCTCAGAACGAGCAGAGTGGTAACAATAAAACTAATTCGCAATCTGGCGCTGGATCTAGTGGTGGCACGAATCAAAACAACAGCCAAGGTAATAACAGTGCTAACAGTCAGTCAAATAGCGGAAATAGTGCTAGTTCTAGCTCAAGCAATACCAGTAGCAGTTCGAGTAGTAGCCAGTCAGCTAGCGGCTCAAATACTTCGAGTAGTTCTGCAATTCCATCTACTGGTGCAACTCCAACAGAAATACCAAATACAGGCCCAGACCCAAGATACAATTATTAGAACTATTAGTTCCCAGGTTATGGGCTTAAGATTATATATTTAACTATTGATGCTAGCTATGATTGCTAAATCTGAACTAATTTAAGCGGCGTCTTTTTGGGTAAAGTAGTTGATTTCGTTCACTACATCTAATAGCGCCTGAGCTTTTTCTTTTGAATCTTCAATGGCATTTGCGGCTTCATATGCTTCAGGTAGTAGAGTTTTATCATCAGAAGCTTGAATCATCATCATTGTAGTTTTGAATTTATCTACCGGTGACTGCTCTAGGTGCTTTACTAGTGGCGTTAAGTCTTGAAGAGCTTTTTGCTTAATATCTAACAAATCGTCCAACTTTGCACTACTGTCTACTGAAGCCGGCTGTACAACCGGAGGTTGAGCTGGCTGGGCAAAACTAAATGGATCGTTTACTTGCTGAGGTTCTGGGGCAGGTGCTGCCGGAATTTGACTGTTCATGTCTACTGGACTGCTTGCCACTGAATCGTTCTGATCATTTACTTGTTGATTGTTATTGTTTTGTTGCCCAAACATCTAAATGTTTCCCCCCTAAATTATTATAAAAATTGCTTTACCTAATTATAGCTTAAGCACTATAGTTAAAGCTAGACTATAAAATATAATTAAATAGTAACGAACTTAAGGAATAAATATGTTAGATGATTTAAAGATAATTCACGCTAAAGACCCCCAAGATGCTCTGGGTTATGCCGAAAATCAATGGAAACAGCTAGAGTACGGCTTTAATATTGAAGGTGAGGTTGGTGCCGAGAACATACAGAACATTGTTTTCAGCGGAATGGGCGGATCTGCGTTATCTGCCCTAATATTTAAGACCTGGCCGGGGATTGGTGTACCGTTTGAGATTAGTAAAGACTACTACTTGCCCAAATATGCCAATGAAAAAACATTAGTTATTGTCAGTAGTTATTCTGGCAATACAGAAGAAACACTCTCTAGTCTAAATGAGGCAATTAACCGTAAGTGCAAAGTGGTTATTATAGCAGGGGGAGGCAAACTACTAGATATTGCCAAAGATAAAAATATTGCCTACATTACTTTGCCGCCAGCAGGACAGCCTAGGTTTGCCGCACTTTACGGGTTAAAGGCCCTTGTTACATTATTTTCTAAAATTAAAATAGTTAATGAAACGGCTTTGAGCGAGATAACAAATGCATCGGTATTTCTAAAAGAAAGTTGCGCAAGTTTTACGCCTACTGTGCCGAAAAGTGACAATCTGGCAAAGCAATTGGCCTACGAAAGCATTGGAAATAGCCCGGTAATATACGCCGGTCTATTGTTCCCAGCGGCTTACAAATGGAAAATTAGCTTTAATGAAAATGCTAAAAATGTTGCCTGGTGCAACGCTTACCCAGAATTTAACCATAATGAGTTTTTGGGCTGGACTAGCCACCCATTAGAAAAGCCTTACAGGATATTCGATTTAATATCCTCATTCGACCATCCGCAGGTCTTAAAAAGATTTGCAATTAGCGACAAGCTATTAAGCGGTAGGCGCCCAGCTGCTATACAGGTTAATGCGCAAGGGAACACTCTGCTAGAGCAGCTTCTATGGACTATAGCCTTAGGAGATTTTACAAGCATATACACCGCCATTTTAAATGGAGTGAACCCAACTCCTGTAGAAATTATAGAAAAACTTAAAAAAGAATTAGCCTAACCCAACAGTTGTTAATCGACCAAGAATAAACCTAACTATTAACTGCGAAAGAGCAACTATCACTAGGCCAATAATTGCATAAAGAATAGTGTTTTTGGCTGCAGTTACGCCCGCCGAATCTCCACCGCTAGTAATATACTTAAAGCCACCAACAATTATCATAAATACCGCAACAACACCTATGGCCCAACTTAATAATGAAATTATAGATGTCACAAAATTATTTAGCTGTAGGGTAGAAGCCTCTATTTGCCCGGAACCACAAGCGCCAGAGTTATTAATTGCACTGTAATCTAAATTAGCCCCAGCACATAAACTTTGAGCAATATTAACAGTCTGAGCACTTGCCGGATAGGCGTTCAAAATTAAAATAAAAACGACAGCCGCAAGTAAAGTAGCTACGAAGAAAATTGGTTTGCTAAATTTAATATTAGCCAACATTATTAGACTCCTTACAATACTATTGTACTCATATTTAGATATGTTTCCAATATATAAAAAGCGCATAATAAATGCGCTTTTTATAATCTGACTTATTTATCTATTATACAGAACCGCTTGCAACCTCATTAGTTTTATTAAGAACAAAATTAACAATTATTTGCGCTAAAGCAACAATAACCAAACCAATAATTGCGTAAAGAATAGTGTTTTTAGCTGCTGTAACTCCGTTACTATCTCCACCGCTTGTAATATATCTAAAGCCTCCGTAAATTATCATAATTACTGATACAGCACCTATAATCCATGAAAAAACATTGATGATAAAGGCCACTATTTTCGGTAGACTGTTGGCGTCAGTTTCGTCGCACCCTTCTTGCCCAGAAACAACTCCGCCGCCATTTGCTCCGGAACAAGCCTGTTTGCCTGGAGCATAAGTTGCGGCTTGAACAGTTGCCATTCCCGCAACTGACAAAGGCGCCAAAGTTAAGCCTAGCATCAAAAATGCTGCGGCAAAGAAGTTTTTAATATTATTTATTTTCATTGTAATTAATTTCCTTATTAACTTATATTTTTATTTATAACATACTTACTAAATAAATCAAACTAAATTATTGTTTTTTGCTACAACATAAATAGTCGTTTCATTTTGCGTTGTCAAGCTATCACTTTTTTTAAGAACGAAGTTCACAATTACCTGCGATAGAGCAACTATTACCAGCCCTATAACGACATAAAGCAGTGTATCTTTGGCAGATTTTACGGCAGAAGGGTCGCCACCGCTGGTAATATACTTAAACCCGGCAATTATTGCAAAGAGCACCGCAACAGCACCTACTACCCAAGAAAATATGTTAATTACTAGTGCCATAATATCATTAAGTGATTTTCCACTGCCTTCTGTGCAGCCACCAGACCCGGTTGATGCGCCAATTCCACTACAAACTTCTTCTTTCGCTGATGCCGCACTAGCAACTAACGGTGTCGCCGTGCCCAAAACTAATACAAAGCCAAAAATAATTAATATAGATTTTAATATAGTTTTCATTTTAGTGTCCTATCTATTACAAAAGCTACTATTATTCTAGATACTACTATAACAACTAAGCCAACCACACTATAAAGAATTATATTTTTGGCAGATTTAATCTTGCCGTCATCTCCTGAGCTTGTCACATAAACAAACCCAGCGTAAATAACCATAATTACCGCTATTGCTCCGCCAAACCACGCTAAAACATTTGCAATAACAAGAAGTTTACTAGTTGAACCGGTTATTGGATCATCTTTATTCTTATTACAAACAGAAGAATTTGCGGCCTCACCCTTGCATGCGTCATCACCAATAATATCTACTGGCTGAGCGTATGCCAAGGCAGGGGTCAGAAGTGCAAATAATACCGCTAAAGATAAAACTAAACGCTTCATTTAACTAATACTCCTAGCCACAAAACTTGCTATAGCCGTTGCAGAAAGCGAAACAACCAGCCCAACAACAGCGTACAAAATTGCGTTCCGTGCTTTAGCTACTTTTCCGGGCTCTCCAGAAGAAAGAATAAACTGAATACCAGCTATAACAATTACAAGTACGCTTATAACTGCAGCCACCGCACCAGCATAAATGATTAGGCTTGCCAGTTTTTCTTGAGAGGCGTTGGTGTCTGGAATAGACTTAGGTTTTTCTAATAAGCCGTTTGCAAAATTAAATAAAAAACTTTTCATATTATCTACTTAGTAAATATGCCACAAACCTAACAATTTGCGAAGCTAAAATGGCAATTATTAAACCTATTACTGCGTTTAAAATGGTTTTCCGGGCATTAGCAATAGAGCCGGGCTCTCCGTTTGCAAAAATAAACTGGAAGCCACCCCAAAGAATCATTATTACCGCAAGCAAACCCGCTAAAAACAGGGCAATATCTATAATTCCTAAGATTATTTTTGCGGCTACATTCTGTTGTTTGTCTGTAACAATATTGCAGTCATCATCTAAATTGAGGTACTTATACCAAACAGGGATTCCAAAAAAAGAAGACCTACATCCATCATTGGCTGCATAAGCAGAAGGACTAACGGCCACCGCAACAGACAATACAGACACAATTGTTAATATCAGCAATTTTATCGACTTCACTTAAATACACCTCCTGGAACCAGCCAGTTTAAGAAAGCATATAAGAATATAAATGCTGCAATGCCAATAACAACATTAATAATTTTTTGCTTAGCCTCGGCTACTGCCTGGGCATTATCGCGCGCGGTTGTGTATTGAATACCAGCCCATATTACCATTAGTACAGCTCCAAGCCCTACAATTCCAGCAAGAATATTTATTCCCCAATTAATCCATTCTACTATGGGATTTTTTTGTAAACACTGTTCTTTTGAAAGCCCATCGCAAGAATACGCTTGAGCCTCCGCCTCGTTTGGCAGTGTCTCTGTTTTTTCACCATCAGCATTAGATGCTGATTCGGTGGCTATTCCTTTTTTGACATTTGCAACACTCACCAAACTACTGTTACAAACCTCAGTTTTGTCTGTCTGGTTTTTATTTTTTTGCAAACAATCACTTCTAGCGTCGTCGTATGCATTCTGGATTTTCTTAGCTTGATCGTTAACACACGAGTCTTTTAATTTTGGACACTCTTTTTTGACCATATCTATGATGCACTGTTTTTGAGCAGAATTAGAATCTTTGTTATAGCACTCTGTATATGCATTAGCCGCAACAACATAATTAGGTGCAACCAAAAGCGCAAATAGCAAAATTATGCTCAAAAATAATGTGTATAAGTATATATTTGTTTTTTTATACATAATTTATGTTTACTATATAACATTTTGAATTATTTTTTAAGCATTTGCTTTAACTGTAGTGTTTTTTAATGTAGAATTTATAAGTATAAAGACAGTTTAAATGAAAAAATTAAAAATAATAATATTTTTACTATTAGGAATATCCATACTAAGTGGACCGTTTTTTAGTAAAATTGCAGTCGCCTACAGCCCGGAGTATACATGGACGAATGCAAACAACATCGATGTGCAGGACAACGACAACCCCAACAACCCCAAAAGCAACCAAACTTATTCTTTTTCATCGAAAACGGGGAAAGAGTATAAATACTCAATCAGTAATGGTGGCTGTTCATACATTACGGTGCAGGCAAAAAGTGGAGATGCCAAGCTTTATGTAGAGAAGTTAGCTGGTCAAGATTGTAGTTCAGGAAAATACAACACTAGCTCTATAACAATCAAAGGTGATCTACCGGCTGAAATTAAACAAAATAAAGATCTCGACGCAAGTAATAACAATCCTGTAAATTGTAATAAAAACCCCGACGACTCCCGTTGCAAAGATCAGCAACCGGCTGATAACCCGTGCTGGTTATCTGTGGGAACTTTTGGTTGGATACTATGCCCAATACTAGATTTTGCAAACACATTGTATAACTGGATGTTTGGCATTGTTAGAAACCTGCTCTTCATACCTGAAGCTACCTATAATTCTAATGCAGGACTTAAAGAGTCTTGGAATAATATGAAAAACATAGCCTCTGCGATCATTGTACTTGTTGCGTTAGTGATGATTGCTGCGCAAATATTTAATTTTGAATTTATTAGCGCCTATACTGTAAAAAAAGCACTCCCCAGGCTGGTAATTGCTGCAATTGCAATACAGCTTTCTTGGTTTATTTTTACACTGCTAATTCAAATAACTAATGGCGTAGGAGCGGGTATATACAATTTACTAACCCTACCTTTCGATAACGCTGGTGATATTTTAACGGATCTAACGAATCAAACCGACTCTGTTGGCTATGGGTCGCAAAGCTTTGGAGGCCTATTATTGTTTCTTGGTCTTAGCGCCGGAACAATTAGTGCTTTAATAACCGCCTTAACTCCGGGTGGTTGGATGACACTTGTATTAGTTAGCATAGGAGTTATAGTTTCTATGCTAGTCGCCTTAATTACATTAATTGTTAGAAAAATGCTGATTATTACTCTGCTAATTTTATCACCAGTTGCTTTGGCGCTGTGGATACTGCCAGGTACGCAAAAAATTTGGTCAATGTGGTGGCAGCTGTTTTCTAAACTACTTATAATGTTCCCGCTTATTATGATACTTTTTGCTGCAGGTCAAATATTTGCCGCTTCGCTATCTAACATAGATGAA
This sequence comes from Candidatus Saccharimonadota bacterium, assembly GCA_031973215.1. Classification (GTDB taxonomy): domain Bacteria; phylum Patescibacteriota; class Saccharimonadia; order Saccharimonadales; family CAIOMD01; genus DALYDK01. Next base: position 16,191 of record DALYDK010000005.1, on the reverse strand, counting down.
AGTGGAGTGGTTGGGAGTGTAAATATGATAATGATTATAGTTGCATTTTTTGCTCCACTATTCTTAATTCCCGGCACTTTTAAGGCCGCTGGTGGCATTTTTGGCCAAATAGCAGGCTTCATAAGTGGAGGTGGCAAAAAGATTAGTGACGGTGGCTTTGGTTTAAGGAGAAAAAGAGACGCCTACAGAAAGGTTTCAGATGAAATGAAGGCCAATGAGCTACAAAGAAAAGCTCGGGAAGTAGGCACGAGTGCTCTTAATCCCAATGCCAGCAAATTCCAAAGAGTTCGGGGTAGGGCACAGCTGGGCGTTGGAGGATTTTTGCCCGGTGGTAAAGACAGGCTTTCAAGACAGGTAGCTAGATATGGTGGAGAAATTGAAAGAGATGAGCTTAATGATGCGAAGCTGGAATTTAATGCTAGGACAAGAGATTTCGGTTCATTCGATGACAAGGTCAAGGCAGCGGCCGCAATTGCCGGCGCTACTGGCGATACCGCGACCTATACAAGAGCCGACGGCAAACAAGAAACAATTCAGGTAAATGACGCACTTAGAAGAACCGCTGGCCAGTTCTTGGCTGAAGGTGGAGCGGTTGATGAAGTCCGCGCAGCAGTTACTGGTCTTCAAGAATCTGATAGAGGTGCTGTTGCTGCTAAAATCACAGAAGATAGTGTGGGCACTCTTATAAAAACAGCCCCAGATCTTTATGGTAAAGATGTAGATGCTCTTGGACATATTGACCTAGGTTCGATTAAGCCAGGAACTCTTCGGAACTATTCCGCTCAACTGGCATCATGGCAAAGAGCGGCAGAAGAGCACGCAAACAACGGCAGATTCACAGAAAGAGATATGTTGCTAAATAAAATTGCTAGCGTATCTGAACAGGCCGATAGAGCACTAACAGATACTAACCTAAACATTAGTTCTGAGATGAGAACAACATTAACTGCCATGAGAGATGTCGACATTGCCAAAATTGATAGTTTAACCGCCGGAAAAGACTTTGCCGGTAGAGACACTACAAAAACTGGTTCTGGCGCATCAGATAAACAGTTTCTTGTAAAGGGTAAAGTTCCACAATAATATTACTTTGATGTATTATTAAAAAATGAACGAACAAGAAAAAAAACCAACACATTACACAACGGGCGAAAACGGCGAAGCTGTTCCTGTATACCCAGAAACAGCAGCAAAAAAAAGCGAAACTGCTGAGTCAAAGACAGATTCAGCACCTCTTTACTACGTAACAGAACCAAGCGGCGAGGTAAAGCCGGTGGGTGTAGATACAGAAATTGAGAATGAGGCTCAGGAAGAAAATGAGCCAGAAAAACTCTCTGTTAACAATGTTACTGAAACGGCAGATATAGCAGAAAATACAGCCGAGGATACTACAGACAATAGTGAAATTTCAGAATCAGAAGAGAAATTAAACGAAGATAAGACAGGTTCAGCAGAGATCAGCCAACCCGAAGAAGAAGCAGTAGTTGACGACAACCCTAAAAAAGAAGAGTCTGATGCAAATATTGAAAATTCTGTTCAAGAAGACTCTAATAAGCCTACCGAAGAAGATTTACAAAAAGTAGATTTAAAGCTAGATCAGAATCAAGAAGACCCTAACCAAGAACAGCAAGAAGTAAAAGCCGCAACAACATTAGTTAACGTAAAAGATGAAAAAAATAAAACCAAGATGAAACCGTGGCAAAAGTTGGGCGCAGGAATAGCGGCAGTAGCTACAGTAGGCGGGGCATTGTTCGGTGTCTCAAAAGTTATGGACTCTAGCGAAAAAGATTCTACTAGCACAAGCGTGCAAATTGAAGATTTAAGCCCTGAACAAAAACTTGCACTTGAACAAGAGGGTAAGAAAATTATTTCAGACCTTGACGCCGTCGCCGAGGTTTGGGTCAAAAATATCGAGGATAGTGACAAGGCACAATGGGATGAAGCATTTGCGTTATCTTCAACCAACCCAGAACAGGCTGGAAAAATATTAACAAATGCCAGTGTTTCTAAACAGTTAATCGACTTAGCCGTATCTCTTAACGAAGGAGTTTGGACAGAAGATTATAAAAATGTGATGGAAAAATTACTATATCAATCAAGTGGTAAAAAAGTGAGTCTAGATACCACAGCGTCAGATGTAAAAAATTATTTAATTAAATCTGGTGTTTGGGAATATTTACCAGGAAAATGCACCCTTCAAACCACGACTATAGACACAATGTTCCAGACCCTAAACTCAACAGGTGACTTTTTATTCGGGGTACGAGGCAACGATGGCGTGAAACAAGACTTAATTAACCTTCAGCAAACAAATATTAATTTTTCTTCTTATCACATCGAAAGCGGAGCTCTAAGTCAAGACGAGGTCAATGCATTAATCAAAGGTTCTGAAAAATACATTGAAAATGTAAACACAAATTTAGATAAGATAATGCAATAGTCTAAGCAAAAGCAAGATGGTATAATAATACCTAAGAAAACTTAGGTTGTTTACTCTAATGCCACCAAAAACAGATAATCACAAAATATATGACGATGACATAAAAAAAGCTGAGCTTGGCAATAAACAGGCAATTGATAAAGATACGCTTTCTAATAAGGAATCTGAATTAATTAGTGATAACAATAAAGAGAAAACAAGCATAAATGGTTTTGTAGAAAACGCAAAACTAATTGTTACAAAAAACCCAAAAAAATCAGCCGGTTTAGGCTTCGGGCTATTTGGCTTACTATCAGTAGTTTACCTCGGTGTTTTAAGTCTAGGGCCTTTAGAAGTAATTAATTTAACCGAGAATTTAAAACAAACATTTTTCAGCGAACACGAAGATGCGTCTTCCAGCAAAACCACCAAGTTAATATTCTACGCAAAGTCTAGCGGGGACTACACTACTACACGGCTAGGGGTATTAGGAAACCTACATTCTCAAGATATAGATAAAAAACTAGCTAAAAGCGGTGTATCAATAAAAAATAACGGTGGAAACAAATTCAGGTATGTTTTTGATGCTACCAAGGGTGATAACCCACTTTCTGAAAAGGCAGCAAAAAAACAGGCAGAAGAACTTCAAAAAGCTGCCGCAAGAGATGGAATAAAAGGCAAGATAGAAGGACATACTTTTGTCATTGAAAGCGAAGGAAAAATATTTACCAGCTATAAATTCATAAACAAGTATGTACTTCGCAACTCTTTGGATGTAGGTAAGGTGCAAACCGCTTTGGCTACAAGAACTTTAAACAAAAAAACTGCAGCCGGAAAATGGAATGTATTTGCAAAGTTAGATGGAAAAGCAAACGAAAAAAGAAACGCCGTATTAAAAAAGCTTAGCGATCAATTAACTGGTAAAAGAAATGTAGCCAGTGCAGAGGGTACAAAAGCAGGTGAAAACGCCTCAGAAGAAGAAAAGGCAGCCGCAGAAAGAACTGGACAAACGGCCGAAGAGGGAAATACAGCAAAATCAGAGATAAAAAATGGTAAAAGCACAGCCTCTAAATTCTTAGGATCTAAAAAAATTGCAGGTGGTATTTCAGGGGCAGGCCTAGGTTTAGTATGTATGCTAAAAGCCGGCGTAGATGATGTAGATAGTGCGAATAGAAAAACCGCAAAGATGAATACAATCAGAGCTTTTCAAAAAACCGTACCACTTGGGGACGAGGCAAAGTCTGGAGAGCCAAATACAATTAATTACCAAGGCCTAGGAGAGGTCGTTAAGCTACTAAGAACAGACCCAAGTTATAAAAAAGAGGCAGAAGCGCAAGGATTACCCGTTTACGAAACATCAGCAATACAAAACTATGAAACTACAAAGTACACAGGCGCCGTTGACACCAGTGGAGCAAAGCTCCCGGACGAAGCCAGACAAGATCTAGCTAATTCTGAAATAGGAGAGTTTCTGAACAATATTCAGGGCCTAGATGGCATTTGTAAAGTACTAAATAGTGCGGTTGTAGCAGTTATAAGCATTGCTGCTGCACCAGTAACCGGAATAGCTACTGCTATAGCTAGCCCAATACTAATGAACGCAATAACGAACTATTTCAAAGATGATGCGATAGACTGGACAGAAAAACAATATAGAGGCGGCCCTTTTAAAGAAGCTGTTTATGCCGGCGGTAGAGAGTACAGCAACCAACTCTGGTATCAAGATGGTGGTAGAGCGTTAACAGATAAGGAAATTGCCCAAGAAAATGAAATAGAAAAGCAAAAATACATAGTCGAAAATAGTAATAAATCTATATTCGAAAAATATTTTGATGTCTACGACAGTAGCACACCCGTAAATCAGGTAGCACTGTCTTTACAAAAATCTCCAATACAAAATACCCCCGAAAAAGTCTTTTCAAATTTTTCGGTCATTATTAATAAAAAGCTATCTCCAAAGGCTAAGGCCGCAGCAGAAGTAAATGATACCGATATGTACTACGGCACCCGAAAAGCAAAAATAACAACTGAATTTTTAAATAAATATGATCAGCCTTACGAAACCGCAGATAAGGCAAATAATATATTAACCGGTCCAGATGCCGGTAAATACAAAGATCTGGTAAAAAAATGCTATGGGTTTGAAGTTGATTTTAGCAAAGATAATAAACTTGATTTTAAGTCTATTAACGGCACAGCAGATGACCCACTCTTGATTGACCCCGATAGTAAAGAATACCCTAAAGAATGTAGCAATGATAACGACGAAAACTTGAACATTATTAGGGATGCCCTAAATTCAACTAATAATATGAAGCGTTTTGTATGTGCTGAGTTTAATGATTCTGAATCTTGTGATGAGATAATGCCAGAAGACGCAAACAATCAAAGCGGAGATGTTGGTGAAGGGGGAGCTTTTATCCAGGGAGACTACGCCTGGCCTGTGGGAATATTTAAAAAAGACCTAGGCTCACCAACTATGCCATGCCCAACCACTCCTCCTTACTGCCACCATGATGATTCGCCAGCTTTCGATCTATCTACCAAAAATACCAAAGAAGCCGAAAATATGCCTGTATACGCAATAACAGACGGGAAAATGTGGCTAACCAAAAATCATGGGGGTGTAGAAAATTGTTACAACTTCCACATATTGGGTGACGACGGTTATGACTACTTCTATGGTCATACAAAAAATCCAATATTAAAAAATAGTTCCGATACAAAAAGAGTTAAAAAAGGCGATAAAGTTGCAGAAATTGGCTCACTTGCCTGTGGAGACAACACAATAAACCACCTACACCTAGACCAGTCAAAGGAGTATGGTCACGCAGTCTCATCTAGAACCGAGAATTTAATTAAAATTATGAACGATCTTTATGCGAACCTACCAGACACAGCCCCAGAAAGTTCAGAAAGTCAAATAACTAGCAGAACAGGTTGGCAGTGGCCAGTTAGGAAAAGTGATTTTAACGGAGAAATAACAAACTGTTGGAGAAAACCAGGGCACACAGGTATAGACCTTGGTGTTGGAGTGGGAACCCCCATTTACGCAGCAAAAGCAGGTACAGTTGTTGAGAGCGGAGACGGTGGAGACGCCGGAAACTTTGTAATGATTAAACATGACGGTGGTAATTGGTCTAACTACCAACACTTAAACACAATAATCAAGAAAAGCGGAAAAGTGGAAGCAGGTGAATTAATTGGTAAAAGTGGCAATACTGGGTACAGCTTTGGACCTCATCTGCACTTTTCCATTACGGATGCCCAGACACTCTCCAGTAGAACAACTGGAACAAATACTTTAAACCCATTAGACTTTCTGCCTAAGGATGGGCCGGGGACGGTGTCATGCAATTAAAAAATATCAGCATTAAAGTAGTCTATTTGTTTTTAATATCAATATTCCTATTTTCGAGCACAATCGTTAGAGCAGAAGTACCAACAACAAAACAAATGATAGACAAAGGCATTCTATATTTTGACCCAGACGACTATTCATGTGAACAAGAACAATATGATGCATCGGGTGCATTAACAGACAATAGCGGAAAAGATATATACAAAAGTGGTATTGACCCCAACGGACCGTTCATTTTGGAAATGTTTGCAATTCATATCTTAAAAGCCCTTGCACAAAAAACAGATAAACCAGAGGAAGATTTTGTCACCAAACAGCATGTTATTGCTTTGGTGGCATTTGCTTTGGGTGAGGGTGGAGATATTAATAATCAAAGTGTATTCAACCCTATGAACCTTGGTTTAAGCGCAGATGACCTTCCTACTAAAAAATGGGGTGCGGGAACCGATGGAACTCAGAGCTACGCATCATTTGATGTAGGAATAGAAGCATACGCCAGGCAATTCTTAACAGACAACCAAGATAGGCTAGGTATAGTACTTAGCAAAAAGGATTCTACGGCAGCAGATTTTATGTATGCTTTGACTCATTATGAAAAATATAAAGGAAATGCTTTTTGGGCTGCTGCTAGTCTAGGAAATCCCGACGCCTATTACCAAGGTAGGCTTGATCTGGTAAAGTCTGTAAAAAATAATTATGAAAAAACTGCAGGATTAATTATTGGAACAAATGAATATGAACAGCCGAAAGGAATGTACAAACCTAGTTTGCTTCAATACAAAGACATTGGCAGTGGTAGCGTAGATGATTATACTTCCACTACCTCAACTAATGCGTGCGAAGATAGCGGGAGCAGCACAACAACGGCGGGTGAAGGTGGCTGGGACCTTAAGGGCCATAACTCTATAGTAGTTTACGAGCAGTCAGATCCTAAATGGGCAGGTAAACCATATAGTAATTGTGGAACCATTGGTAAGTGTGGATGTTGGGTAGTAACAACTGCAATAATTATATCTACATTAAAAAATAAGAAAATAAATCCTGGGCAACTATTAAATAAATACGGAACAACCCATTACCCAGACGCTCCCGCAATAGCAGAAGGTCTTAACGCGGATAATATTGGAACGAATTTTGATAAGGCAGAAAAGACTTTAAGAGACGGTGGTCTTATAGCTGCTTACTTTACTGGGCCTCCGTTTACTACAAATGTACATATGATGGTTATCAGAAAGGTTCAAAGTAACGGAGAGTTCTTAGTGTATGACCTAAGGGGTGTTAATGATCAGAATAACCAAAAAAGTTATACTAGAGAATTTTTAGCAACAAAGGCTAACCTATCTGAAATGTATGCAATATCTAAAAAAGGTAATTAAATGAGTAACCAGAAAAAAATAATTATAGCATTGGGAGTAATCATATTTGCTTTTTCCATATACTTAATAGGTGTTTTTGTGTTTATAAATCAAAAGAATAAAACTACCAAACCAGATATTTCTCAGCAAACAGCACCTCCCTACGAAGGCACCCAGATAGTGACTTTTGATGATCAAACAAACGGAGAACTATTCAAAGCTATCGGCTCACAAGAATATATTGAAATTAGATATTTTATAGGTGAATATCTAGGTACCCAAGGTGTTAGTAAAAATCCCGTTCCCACTGTCATAGTCAGTGACTTCAAATCAGATTTAGAATTTTTAGGAGAATCTGGTAATTACAATAATATTTATACTTTGACAGTACAGTCTCCAAGTATAAATAAAACTTTTAGTATACAAATAGTTGAAAATAGTAGAACATCAGAAACTTTAGCAACAGTATTACCGGGTGATTTTTCTAAAAACATAAAGGAATACTCCTATGAGAACTACTAGGCCGCTAAAGGCTAATTAAGTTGGTGTGCTGGGCAAAGTTTTTGCTGACAATGTCGGCGTCTGTAGTTGTAATAACAGTTTGATAGTTAACTAAGTACTTTGTTAATTGCTTACGGCGGGCACCATCTAGTTCGCTAAAAACATCGTCTAGTAATATTATTGGCTTTACGCCTCTGGCTTGTTCAATTAATTTTTTTTCGATTATTTTAAGGCTTAATATTATTGTTCTGGTTTCTCCCCTAGAGGCAGATATATCAGCTCGGTTGTTACGCAAGCTGACCTCAAAATCTTCTCTGTGCGGGCCACTACCAGTAAAGCCTCTGGCTAAATCTAAATTAAAATCATTTTCTAAAGACTTTATTAAATTAGATTTATAGTCATTTAGGCCTAATTTACTCTTGTAGGTAACAACTACTTCTTGAGCCTCTCCGGCAATTTCAGAATATATTTCAGTAATTAAACTATTAATTTCATCTACTAATTTTATTCTAGCTTTTACAATTTCTCCGGCAATTTCACTTAAACGAATATTCCAAACAAAAAGCTGATTGCTATATTTTGGACTGTAATTTTTAAGTAAATGATTTCTTTGCACTAAAACTCTTTTATAAGAACTTAAAATAGAACTATAAACTGGTATTGTTTGGCTTAAAATATAATCTAAAAAGTTTCTACGATATTCCGGTGAATCAGTTAATAGGCGCATGTTTTCTGGTTCAAACAATACAATAGCTAGCTTGTCTTCTAGGCTAAGGCGCTTTTTTTGCTTGGAATTAATTAAATAGTACTTATCTACCTTTTCATTATCTTTTTTAATTTTTATTGAGCGGCTCTTCTCGGCCATTAAACAATCAACACTAGTCCATTGCTTATTAAATGAAATTAAATCGACCCAAGAGGCTCTGTATGGCTTTAAACCGCTAACTACTAGCACGGCTTCCATTAAGTTTGTTTTGCCGCTAGCATTAGGTCCAACCACAATATTTACTCCAGGGCTTAGTTCAACCGCAAAATCACTATATGAACGAAAGTCCATAAGTCTCAAACTAGATATATAGTTATTGTCATTGGGTGATTGACTATCGACCCTAGAACTCAGTGCTTCACCCATTGTTATATTATCTATTTTCTAAAATCTATTATCAAATATCTAAATCTACGATTTTAAAGGCATTATTAGCCCAGTTAAATCTTGAGCCTCATTACTGGTTAGTAGACACGGCTCTAACTTACCATTAAAGCTAAATGTAACTTCTTCTGCATCCATAGAATTAAGCGCATCTAGAAGATATCTTGAATTTAGCGTTACCTCTCCCTCGCCACTTACTTTAGCTTTGGCCTTAGAATTGTTTTCGCCTATTTGTGAGGCAATAGAAGCAATACTTATAGTGCCGTCATCTTCATTTACTTTAATAGTTACGCTGCCGGCGCTTTCTCTAGCAAATAAGCTAGATACTTTTGTAATAGAAACAAATTCTTCTTTAGCAAGTGTCGCAGATACGGCAAATTCTTTAGGAATCAGTTTCTTATAGTCTGGATAGGGAACATCAATTAACTTAGAAACAACCTCTATATCGGCTATTCTAAAAAGTACTTGTTGGTTGTCGGCAAAAACCTCTACCTTGTCTGCTGATTCTGGAATAACTCTAAGCACTTCTTGCAGCGCAGATGCGGGAACTAATAAAGAAATGTCTTGATTGGTCTTAAGTAGCTTCTTTTCAGACAATCTATAGCTATCGGTTGCAACTGCAAATAATTCACCATCTATTGTCTTTAAGTAAACACCGGTTAAAACTGGGCGTGCTTCATCGCTACTAGCAGCAAATACAACCTGTTGTAGACCTTTCTTAAATTCTTTGGCAGGAATAGACCATTCAACATTTTTTTCAACAGAAGGGATATCTGGGTAGTCGTCTGAAACAACACCATTAATAGTAGATTTGAACTGTTCGGTACTTATATGAAGCTTATTTTCATCTAACTCAAGATCTATAACGCCTGTAGGTAAGCTAGATATATACTCCTGCATTAGTCTTGCGGGAACTGTTATAGAACCTTCGTTTTTAACTTTAGATCCAATCTTTTCACTTATGGCAATTTCAAGGTTAGTGGCAGAAATGCTTAACCTGTTATCGTCTGTTCTTAAAAGGACGTTATTTAATATTGGCAGGGGGTTTTTGTTTGACATAGCAACCTTAGCTACATTGCTAAGTGCTTTACTTAAATTTTCTTGGGTGACTTGCAGCTTCATTATTAAATACTCCTTATATATATTTAATTAGTTTTAGTTTATATAGGCCCTGTGAATAATGTTTAAAACTAAAATTAACAGATGAAATTTCTATAAAAAATGTGTACAACTTGGTTAAAAGTGGGTTGTTTTGGGTGGGCAAAAAATGTGTGTAAGAACCATTGTTTAGACTATGGTGTGAAAATAATGTGTACAAAGTAGTTTTTATAAACATACTTTCCACGGGCTTTTTCACAGTATTAGGCAACATTTTAGGCATTAATAGAATCCATAATTTCTTTAATTTGATCTTTTAGTAGGGCGTCGAACTGAAGTTCTTTACTCATTTTTTCTACTGAATGCATGGCTGTTGTGTGATCTTTTCTACCTAACTCTTGGGCTATTTTTGGAAAACTAAGGTGCAGTTCACTTCTTAGTAAGTACATAGCAACTTGCCGGGGCAGAACAATTTCTTTATCTCTTCTTGGGCTTAGTAATTCATCCATAGGAATATCGAAGTATTTGGCAGTTCTTTCAATAATTTGCTTAGGAGATATATGTTTCGGCCTGGCAACCTGGGCTCCAAATAGGGCAGTGGCTATGTTTACATTTGGGCTTAGGTTTCGCATTTCACAGAAAGCGAGTAGTTGGTTAAGCTCACCCTCTAACTCTCTAACATTGCTTTGAACCCGTTTAGCTAAGAACTCTACTAAGTCTTGATCTAAACTAACCGAATGATTTTCGGCTTTGTTTTGAATAATTGCGCACCTAGTTTCAAAGTCTGGGGCACTAATATCTACAGACATACCCCATTCAAAACGGCTTCTCAGCCTATCTTCTAGGTTGGGTATAGACTTAGGCGGCTTATCGCTACTTATAATAATTTGCTTATCCGCCTGCCTAAGGGCATTAAAAGTATGAAAAAACTCTTCTTGGGTTTTTTCTTTACCGGCAAAAAATTGAATATCGTCTACTATTAAAACATCGGCGCTTCTGTAGTGGGCTGTAAAGTCAGATATTTTTTTGTATCTTATAGAATCTAAAAACTCTTGAACAAATTGTTCACTAGCTACATAAACAATATTGCTACCAGGGAATTTTTTTGTAATTTCGTTTCCTACTGCCTGAATAAGATGAGTTTTTCCTAGTCCAGAATCACCATAAACAAACAAAGGGTTGTATTTTGTTCCTGGATTGTTACTTATAGCCTGGCAAGCTGCGTAAGCAAGATCGTTACCACCACCGACCACAAAGCTATCAAATGTATATTGGTTGTTTAGGCCCTGTCTATAGGAATGGGCAACAGCACTAGGGCCATTTACTGGTAATTGTGGTTGCCTTTGGCCAGATCTTGTTTCTTCTGTAATTACTACTACTTCTTCGCTGGTTTTTTCGGGTTTACGGCTATGGGCAACAGAAGAGTGAATTTTAAATTCTAAAACAACGTCACTAGCATTGTTTTTTTCTAAAAGTTCATCTAATAGGGCTTTGTATTTAGATTCCATTTGGGTTTTGGTGAATATATTAGGAACCCCAATAGTTAAAACATTTTCTTCTTGTCTTAAAACCCTAGTGTTTTTAAACCAAGTAATGTAGCTGGCCCTAGAAATTGTTAGCTCAACTTCGCCCTGTATTGTTTGCCATAATGCTGCATCTTTTAAGGCAACCTTTTTGTCCATCTATTTTTACCCTCTTTTTGAATTTCGTTACCACTTACTATAAACAAAAAGTGGTATGTTTTCCACAGTTTGTTGAAAAATATAGATAATTATTAACTTGCATACTTAAAAAGGGGTTGTCTTTTTCCACACAATATATCCACCCCTGTTACAAGGGTGGATAACTAAACCCTTACTGTGGAAAAAAACATAGTAAAAAGGTAAAAAAGAATGTTAATTTTACAAACAGTAAATTTATTCCACAAGGCTAGTGCTTGTTAAAGGACACCATATCTGTTAATATATTCAGTTGAATTATGCCTAAACGAACTCATCAACCAAAAGCCCGCAAAGCTAGCAAGCGACATGGATTTTTAAAAAGAATGTCATCTGCTTCTGGTAAGTTAATGCTAAAAAGGCGCCGCCAAAAAGGCCGCGCTAAAATTAGCTACTAATTTGGTTTCTACTAGTTAAAAAAGAAATTAGCTACTATTATATTTAGTAGCTTTAGTTTTGTTTTATTAAAAGGAAATATTTTGTTAGCTAAAAATCATCGTTTTCATGGACTTGGAAGCCTTAACTATACATACAGAAAGGGCATTGCTTTACGTGGCCAATTTTACAGTTTAAAAGTTAGTAAAAATCTTAAAAAAACATACCGAATTTCTGTAGTCGTTAGTAAAAAAGTCACTAAAAGTGCCCCAAAACGAAACCGAATCAGAAGACGCTTTTATGAAGCTTGCCGGTTACAGGCAGATAGCTTTTTAACAAATCAGGATATTATTTTTACCGTTTACGATGAAAAAATACTTAATATGCCATTTGACGAACTCAGCGAATCTGTAAAAAAGCACTTTTCAGAAATAAAAAACCTTCAATTATAAAATTGTTATAAATTCTGTTATATCTGTTTGTTCGTGCTAAAATTGAATATAAGTATGTTTAATTTTATTGGACAAGTTTTTCATGTCCTTATTGGGCAACCAATATTTAACCTATTAGTAATAATTATTGCCATTTTGCCTGGCCATAATCTTGGTGTAGCAATTATTATCTTTACTTTGTTGGTTAGAATTGCCCTATACCCACTTCTAAAAAAGCAACTTCATCATGCTATGGCGCTTAAAAAGCTCCAGCCAGAAATGAAAAAAATAAAAAAGCAGGCCAAGGGTGACAAAGCTCTAGAGTCAAAGCTTATGATGGAGCTCTATAAAGAAAAAGAGGTCAGCCCCTTTGGTTCTATAGGAATAATATTGGCTCAACTACCAATTTTACTAGCTCTTTACCTGGCAATTACAAAAATAATTAAAGACCCAAACTCATTAGTAACTCAAACATATTCTTGGGTTCAGAATCTGCCTTATGTAGAGTCTTTAGCAAACAATATACAGAACTTTGACGAGTCATTAATGGGATTAGTTGATCTTACTAGGTCAGCAACCGGTCCAGAGGGCTTTTACTGGCCAGCTATGCTGTTAGTTATTGGTTCGGTGGTTGTTCAATATTACCAAAGCCGCCAGTTAATGATGACAGATAAAAATACTCGTAGCCTAAGAGTGCTACTTAAAGATACCGCCGCCGGTAAAGAGGTAGATCAGTCAGAGGTCCAGGCAGCAACCAATAAACTAACGCTGTATATTATTCCTTTCTTTTTGTTTATTGTGGCAATTAACTTAGCTTCAGCCTTATCGCTTTACTGGATGGTAGGTGGCTTAATAGCCATTTGGCAACAAAGCAGAATCTTAAAGAAAGATGTTACCGAAATGGAAGCAGAAGTAGACGGCGAGCCAGTAGAGGCCGAGATTATTGAATCAACGAATACTACTAAAAAACCAAAAAACAAAACCAAAAAAAGTAAAAAAACTAAAAAACGGAGGAAATAATTATGGCCAAAGGTTTAGATGAATCAATATCTTATGCCCAAAAATATTTAGAAGACATTTTGTCTTTTTTTGGTTTAAACACAGAAGTGCACGCCACTCACGAAGATGATGTTATAGAGCTTTCGGTGCCCTCAACTCACATGAATGGCTTTTTAATTGGCCAACGCGGTGAAACAATGCGCTCTTTGCAGTACATGGTTAGCACAGCTCTTAAAAACAACGATTATGAATATAGTAGAGTAAATGTCGACATAGCCGACTACAAAAAAGGCCGCCACGAAAGGTTAGCCGAAAAAGTAGAAGAATGGATTAAGCTAATCAAAGAAAAAGGCGAAGACTACAAAGTTCGCCCAATGAACGCCGCAGATAGGCGCATTGTTCATAAGGTAGCGAATGATCACGGCCTAGAAACAGAATCAGACGGTTTTGGACGCGATCGTCATGTGGTTATTTTCGCCCCTAAAAAAGAAGACAAATAAACTATTTCTTTTTCTTCTTTTTTGATTTTTTCTTAGATTTTTTAGAAGGCTTCTTTTTTATATCTTTTTTGATTTTTTCTACCGGTTCGTCGGGCTTTTCTTTAGGTTCATCGCTGTTTTGTTCATTTAGTTCGTTAGTTTCGGCTAGTTGAGCCTCTGTTATATCTTCATCTGCCTGGCTGTATTCTTCTACCGCATTAACGGTTGCTGGCTCTGTAGCAACCTCTTTTTTATTACTTTTTAGCATATTAATTATAAGAACTATTGGGGCAATCATAACTAGCAGAAAAATTATTAAACCAATAACCGGCACATCTTTATTGTCTGTAGCGTTATCTGCTGTGGGTATGGGGCCTGTGACTTTAATGGTTTGCTGATCTGTCGAGTTTTTTAGTAAATTTGCAGCACCGTCTGGGTTTTGACTTACGCCTGTGGCGTCTTGTTTAAGGCTGTTATTTTGAAAGTATGAACTATTAACCTGGCCTTGTATGTCGTTAATTTTTGCGGCATCTTCTGGAGTTGTATTAGGGTAGGTGTTTACGTCTTGAGCAAGAGCTACTTGGGTGCTGAGGCTCAATATTACTAAACCACCCAAAACAAATAATATTTTTTTCATATACATACATTTTACCTTAAACAACACATTATTTACTAATTGCCAACAAACAGACAGTATTTATATGTTCATAATTAAAGATTTAGTAACAAAAATGTCACGATCGTGACATTTTTGTTACTAACATTCAATCATCAATCGAAACTTAAACCAAAAACCCAACATCTAACTTCTATAATCTCTCTTCCACCTTCTATCAAGTAATAAATGACAAGGATTGACAATCGCATACAAATAACATACAATATATGTATGATTAAAACGTTCAATGTATCGCTTCCAAAAGAGCTAGTCGACCAAATAGATAATTACGCAAAAAGTAATTATATGTCTAGAAGTGAACTTATTAAACATTCGGTAATTAAACAAATCAACAGTCAAGAAAACTGGGTAACGGTTGCCGACTTCACCAGTATCAGTAAAAACGGTGTATCTGCAAAACAAATACTACAGTCAATAGAAAAACTAGACAATGACCGACAAAATATCTAAGTTTTTACAAAAGTTACCCCCTAAAGATTTAAAAATAATAAAAGAAGTTATTTTACTTCTTAGTAAAAACCAAATAGATAATCTTAATGTAAAAAAGCTAAAGGGCAGTACTAATATTTACAGAGCCAGAAAAGGGAATATAAGAATAATATTTTCTAAAGAAAAAGATGTAGTTAAAATTTTGCAGATTTCAAAAAGAGACGATCAAACTTACTCAAAATATTAATACTGTTACAATTCAATAACTATATTTTTCTGAATCCTACAATATCTTTCTTCTATAATCTAGAATCTATCTTCGACCCTCCGTGGTCCACCATCTACCTTCTGTCATCTAACATTCACGGTCTATTTATTGCTTTTTTTGGGCTTTTTTGGTATAATCTTTTTATCACCATAACCAGATAAGCTTAAGGTTTCGACCGAACGCCGAGTCTGGTTTTTTTGTAGCTCTATTGCATGTCTGATTTGTTCTGCTTTTACTATGAAGTCTTTGAAAGGAGATAGTAGCTGAGAATACTTTTCTGTAGGTGTAATTATTTTTTTCAATTTGTTTTTATCTTTTAAGAAATCCATTAAACATGCAAAATCACCATCGCCAGTAATAATTATTGCTTTATCGTAGTTGGAAAATTCAATTGCTGCCGCATGCAAAACCAATTCAGCATCCACATTCCCTTTAACAGTTTCTACTCCGTTAACAAAGTATCTAATAGTTGGCTTAAATACTAGTATAAAACCAGCTTTTTGGAGCATTGTATATAGTTTTTGGTTATCTTGAATTAAGCCTATGAAAATATATGCTTCTTCGACATTGTATTTATTTTTTAGATATAGCCTTAGTTTTCTGTAGTCTACACGCCACCCCAACGAGCGAACGCCTAAATTTAAATTCTGGCTGTCTATAAACGCATAGTTGTTTTTAAGAGATTGTTTTTTCATACTTCTTAATTCTACATCTTTAAATTGCTACCTTCTAGTAATTAAGCACTAACTAATATAATAAATTTGCTACATTTTCTACCGGCTAAAAAGTAGCCAAAAAGCCTACGGGCAAAAAATATCTACATTCTACAATCTAAAATCTACCTTCCGCCCACTATAATCTAAAACTATCACCTAACACCTATCACCTAAAACCTAAATTCTACCTAAGCGCTTTTTTATATACTTCTA
>DALYDK010000004.1:0-84969 GCA_031973215.1 Candidatus Saccharimonadota bacterium | reverse complement strand
AAAAAATTATTTTGGGCGGATATTCGCAGGGAGCCCAGGTTGTTGGCGAAAGCTTACCGCGCTTAACAAGTTTAGAAAGATCAAAAGTAGCATTTGCGGCTCTTTATGGTGACCCAAAATTTAACACCAAAGATAATACTAGTTTATATAAAAAAGGCCCGTGGGTTAGGGGTAATGCGTTTAGCTTATCTAGCGGAATTTTAGGTGCAAGAGTTCAGTATTTACCAGATGATATGAGGGGCAAAGCTGGCAGTTGGTGCGATTTTGGGGACACAATTTGTACTGGCCGTAACTTTAATGACCCTATTGGTAGGATTATTGGTGAAAAGTTTATAGAACCAGTGCATTCTAATTATTATCAGGAAAAATGGATGCCTAGGTCTATGAATGAAATTGTTGGCAGCATTGGTTCAATGGATGTATATAACAAAAATCCTGACCCAGCCAATATGAACATGTATTACAGAAAAAATGGTACAAGGCCATATACCGATATAGTTTTAATAATTGATAGTGCTGGATCAAATGAAAAAGGCATAGAAAAACTCAGGCAAGATGCAGGGGCTATTTCAAAGAGCTTACTGAAAGACAAAAACACTCAAGTTGGAATTGTTAGGTATTCTAACCAAACCCCTGGTATTTTTGGCTCTACTCCTACATTGGGCTGGGAGCCGAATACTACTTACGGCACAACAAGTATTCAGTGGCAACTAGAACAAAATCTCAAGTCGATATTTACCGATCCTGCAACGAGTGCTTGGGATTATACTCCAATGTATGCCGGTCTAAACAAAGCTAACGAAGTTATGGAGCGCATTGCCAGGCCTGGGGCGCAAAAGCAATATATTGTCTATACAAATAAATATCCTGGAGGGCCTTTTGCTGGTGGTGTAGATATTTACGCAAGGCAAGGCAAAACCTTTGTTAGCAAAGAACAGATACTACGAAAAATGTACACAATTGACCCGGTAGTAGCTAATGTAGTTGTTGTTCCCGACAATAAAACAGGGTTATTTGACGCCAAGGAAAACCTTGAGTCAATTGTGGGCTTGACTAACGGTTTTGTTCAAACTAGCGATTTAACCGGAGTAGCAGCTGCGTTTGATAAAACTGCCAATGAATTCGACACATCGCCAGTGGCTGTAATTGGTGAAACATTTCAGCAGGGCAGCCAATTATTTGTTAATGGCGGCGATAGCTATGATCCAAACAGTTTTATTACTAAATATAGGTGGGATTGTAACGATGATGGACTATATGAGCTAGAAGACAGTCAACCAACTGCCATATGCGAATATGGAGCGGACTACAATGGAATTATTGGCCTAGAGGTTGAATCTGCGGACGGTCAAAAAGCAAAAATGTACAAGCAAGTAAGTGTTATTGCCCAGAATCTAAATATTAAGACAATTGATCTAAATATTAGCAATAATAATTTGCAGGGTAATATTTATGAATATAGTTTGTTGAATGATAATTTAGGACAACATTTATACGCAGTTTACGACGATGAGGGTAATACTTTAGATAGTACAGACACAAATAAACTGGTAGTTGATTCAGATAATGTTGTAGGTGACTTTGTTGTATTTAAGCTGTTAATTGACTGCCAAGAAGTGGGTAGTACGCGGATGCAAATAAAAAACTTTCCACCTCCAAAACAAGAAGCTAATGAAGATAAAAATGATCAAAACATTTCTAATAATGTAATTTCAGAGGAAGATTATTTGGCCGCGAAAAACCTGGGTGATATTAGTGAAAAAGCATTAACACTACCAAATGATTCGTCTGTACAGTCAACTATTGTTTTAGCCGCTCAGTCACCAAGTGTTAGCGCGCCAAGTAGTGCAGTTGCCCTAGGTGGATATTCAGAAAACAATAATTTTGACACTACTTCTAGCAATGACACTAGCGGTTCTGCAACGGTATTGACTGATTCTGCCAATACTCAAACTTCTAGCGCCAAAGATGAGAAGTCTGAAGTACTTGGTGATTCTATAGTAAAAAAATCTAACCTGCCAGGATTTATTTATTTTATGATTGGATTTATTAGTTTGGTAACACTACTTCTTTTTGTAATAAAAAAGGCCAACAGTAAGTTAGATAGAATTTAAAAAGTTTGTAATATTTTGTTTGAAATTTTCTACAGAAAACTGATCTGCACTTTTGCTAATTTCATTATAGTTCCATTTTTTATTTAAGCCAGTTTTTATTGCTTGAGCAAAGTCTTTGGTACTCTGATTTTCTACAAATATACCATTATTACTATTTACATAGTCTAATGAACCACCTTTTTTATACGCTATAACCGCTGTGCCTGCTGCTAGGGCCTCTACTGGTGCTATACCAAAATCTTCGACACCGGGGAAAATAAACAATTTTGCATTTTGTAGGCTTGAAACTAAATCTGTATCTGACATATTTGTATAAAATGTTACATATTGACTATCTTTGGCATTTTTAACTAGCTCGTTATGTAGTGGTCCGTTACCAATTACAGAAATATGTTCATTTGCTGCAATGGCAGCTTTAACGGCTATGTCTACACGCTTGTAGGGTACTTGGCGACCTGTTATTACAAGGCCAGATTTATTGGGCAAATTATTTTTAGGTAGAAAATTTTTTACATTTACGGGTGGGTGAATTACTACAGAATCTCTTTTATAGTATTTTTTTATTTGCTGCTGAATATTGGTGCTATTGGCAATAATGTAGTCGGGTCTTTGAGCGGCTTTATAGTCCCATTTTCTTAAAGGGCCTACCAAAAGTTTTAAACCAAGCCTGGCAACGGAGTTAAAAATACCAAAGCCCGGTTCTTTTAAGTATTCTTCGTATCTAGACCAATAATAATGCGTAGGTGCGTGGCAGTAATTTACATGTAGGGCGTTTTTATTCAATTTTTTTACGCCTTTTGCTTCTGCTCCTGAGCTAGATATGACCAAGTCATACTTTGTAAGATCTAAACTTTGAAACCACCATATTCTTAAAAAAGGAATAAATTTGCGTAGTTTAGAAAATGGCCATTTATTTAAATACCCAGTCACTACTTTGTTATTTAGTTTATTTTGCCACTGCGGCGTACAGTAGCTTGTGTATATAGGAGCGGTAGGATACATTTCATGCAGAGCCTGAACTACTTTTTCTGCTCCACCACCATAAAGCCAATCATGAATAATGGCTACTTTGGGGTGTGATGATGAAGTTTGATTGTTGAATTTTGAAGATTGACTTTTCACATTTTCCTCGTCGATGCGATAAAGGCATTTAGTAGCTTTTGTAAATCTGAAGTATTTAATATTAATGAGCTTATATCATTTAAATATCCTAACTTTTGAGCTAGATATAGAAAACTCTTTACTTCTAGTAATGATCCGTAAGCAATAGTATAAAAATGTAATTTATCATTTTTGGTTCTTCTGCCAAAACCTTCTGCAATGTTGGCAGATATTGAGCTACTTGCTCTGCGTAGCTGATTTGTAAGCCCAAATTGTTCACTACTGGGAAAGTTCTCTGTATTTTTGTAAATGAGGACACAAAATTCAATAGAATTTTGCCAAACTGTTAATTGTTCAAAACTTTCTATCTTCGTTTTTCTATCTTCTACATTCATAAAAGTACAACTTTTATTTGGCGCCTCTGCCGCCCAGTACATCTATTACGGTTCGGAATAATATTTTAATATCTAACCAAAAAGACCAATTTTGTACATAAAATAAGTCAAGAGCGCGTCTTTCATCGAAGTCTATATCGCGTCTGCCGGAAATTTGAGCTAGTCCTGTTAATCCAGACTTAACGCTTAATATAAGGCTTTTGTATGGGTAGTTTTTTAATTCTTGAGGAACCAGTGCTCTGGGGCCAACAAGACTAATATCTCCCTTAAAAACATTAATTAGTTGTGGCAGTTCGTCTAGGCTGGTTTTTCTTAAAAATTTACCAATTTTACTTACTCTGGGGTCATCTGGCAAATGGTCGCCATTTTTTCTGTATTTTTCGCTAAGTGCAGGTTTGCCGATTTTCTCAAAGGCTTCTTCTGGTGACAGGCCTGAATATTCTTGCTTCATGGTTCTAAATTTATAGATATTAATATACGTATTAAACCTAGTTAGTCTTGTTTGCTTAAATATTGCGGGGCCAGGGCTGGATATTTTAATTAATATCCAAACTATAAGCATGAAAGGTGAGGCAATAACTAGTGCTACTAAACTGGCGAAAATATCAAAGAGCCTTTTAATTATTCGACCCCAGCCAGTTAAGGCGGTTTGATGTACCGAAACTACAGGTAGGCCCTGGAAAAGCTCGACTTCTATTTTGTTGTTTAGGATGCCGTCGTGTGTAGGTATATATTTGAATGCGGTATGGTTTGCCTGGGCGGCTGCTAGTATTTCATCGGCGTTTTTTGTATTTGTTGGAATACCAGCTACTAAAATTGTGTGTACTCCTAAGTTTTGAATTTGAGCAAGAGCATCTGCAGAATTACTAAACTTTTTGCCCTTGAATGAAATATCTGTTTTTTCTGTTGCTATTGCCACAATTTTATAGCCGGTTCTTGAGGGTTTATTTATGCCCTTAATGATGCTTTTTAATGTTTTACCCTCACCAATTAAAAGTATTTTGTTAACACCAAATCCTGTTGACCATAGTTTGATTCTGGTGGCTCTTAAAATTGTTCTTTCTAATACTAAAAATAAGAAACCTAAAATTAGTCCGTATACTGGAACAAGCCTGGCTGGGAATATTGGCCTTTCAGATGCAAAATCTACAGTAATTACGGTCATTATTCCAAGTACACTACCGGTTAGCAACATGACCATTTCGCGCCAGCGGTATTCATATACTCTTCTTTGATATAGCCCAAGAACTGCAAAAATAATTAACCAAATGGGAATTAAAATTAACCACAATTTTAGGTAGTCTGAAGAGCTTATTTGATTAATTAAAGATCTGCTGTCTAGAGTAACCCTTAAAATGTATGCCAGTACAAACGCAATTAATAGTGCGGCAAAATCACCAACTAAAAGTATAAAAGAGTAGGCAAGTGAAGAACTATTTTTCATTATTTTAAACTGTTAACCTAGGGGCTAGTATACAACCTATTTGATAAGATTGCTAAGTTGTTTTTGCGACAAACTAGCGAATGCCGCGGCTAAACCAAGCCAAAGCCATATGTAAACAACATTTATATAGCTACCAAAGAAGATGTATTGCACCGCAAAAGCAACAATAATTGCAAAAACAACAGGCATAAATATTGGTTGGTTAAACTTATATTTGCTAAATAAAATTACTAAAGAACTTAGTAATAATAGTAAAAACCCAACTATTCCTAGCAGACCTAGCTCGGAAATAATTAATACATAATATATGTAGACAGTTAAATTGGCAGGTGCAGAACTATTAATATTTGCTACTACATATGGACCTAAGTTTCCGAGCCCGGTGCCAATTAGCACATTTTTAATATTGCTAGTCCAAGACTTTATAGCTAGCGATGCAGCTTCTAGCCTTTCATTGGAAGATTCTTCAATAAGGCCTGGTGATTCAAATGTCTCTTGTTCATTATTTTGAATTTGTTGTAGCTCTGCACTTGGTGCTGTTTGTGGGCTTACAGCCTCTTGCTTTTTAGGCAAAGACAATACCCCAAGAGATAACTGCTCAAGAACAGTATTGGCAGTGTCATAAGTTATGTTATCTACTGATTTGTATTTAATTGACGCCGATGTAATTAGCATTGCTATTGCGGCGAACATTGAAACAATAATTACTAAACTTCCAATTAATAACTGTTTTTTATTCTTAAAGCTTAAAACCCAAAATGATAATAATCCAAACATTACCGCAATAAAGGCACCCCTTGAAAACGTTAAGCCAATAGACAAAGAAACAAGTATTAATGCAAGTATAGACAGTTTTGATTTATCTTTAATAAATGAATATAAGGCAATAAACAAAAATGGTAATAGGCTATTTGCTAAAAATTGTGGCTCTGCTGCAAATAAATTAATTCTTGGAAAACCAAATACAGCTCCGGTGCAATTTTTGCACAAGATTCCAAAATCTTCAGTTGTAAAAGAATTAATAACAAATTGTAATATTGCTAAAATGGAGAAGATAATTGCGCTTATTAGCGCATATTTAAAAATCTTTCTATAGTTAACAGAATTAGCGTTATTATAAACAAAACCCCAAGCGGCAATTAGTAGCAAAATTAGCATTATTAACGAAGAGCTAAGTAGTAACCACCTAGATTTGTCTATAGCAAAAAAACCGCCAATAATTAATGAGCCAGCCATTATTAATATTCCCGCTAAAACCGGCTTATTTTTCTTCATAAAAGAATAGTCTTTATTCCAGAAAAATAGCGCAACAAAAAGTACTGCCAAAATTTGGTATAGTCCAATTCTGAATGAACTAAAATTAAATAATGGCAATGATATGGATGGGTATTTAGACAGAGGTGCCAGAACAATTAAAGATATAAAAAGGTAATACTTTAGCTTAAATATACTTATTTGTTTTGCCATGTAATGTAATTATACAGGTTTATTTTGCTTATCTTATTCCGGGGTGGTAATATATTAATAAGAACAAATTACAAACAAAAAAATGGTTATAAAAAAGAAGACAAAAAAATTGTTCTTGCAAATAGCAGAGTATATGGTTGCCGGAGGAGCCTGGTTTTGGAGCGCCTATTTAATTACTCTGTTGCTAGATCCATATATTGGCCTAGGTTGGGCTAATATTATTGGTAATTTAGTTGGGGTTACAATTAATTATTACTTATCTGCATATTGGGTATTTAAGACCAGTAATAAAAAGCATGCAGTTCACGCATCTTGGAAATACATTGTATTTACAGCAGCAAATTTTGTACTAAGCGCCTATATGCTTAAGGCATTAAGAGGTGTAGGAATTGAGCCGGCTATTGGTCAATTTATATCGGCCGGATTCTTTACAGTCTGGAATTTTATTTGGTATAAAACTTGGGTATTTAAAGCAACCCCGTATGCAAAAAGGATAAGGCACCATGTCTGACTCAGTAGTTATTAGGCCAACCATGCGACAAAAACAGCTACTGCAGTTTATTGCTGAATTTATTGCCGAGCATGGATACAGCCCCAGTTACCGAGAAATTATGCGTGGCTGTGGATACACATCTGTTGCAACCGTCGCGCTTCATGTGAATAGTCTTATTAGCAGGGGGCATTTAGTAAAACGAAACAACTCGGCCCGGTCTTTAGAGGTTATTAATATTGACCTAGACGAGCCTATCGTTGACCCTTCCGATATTAAATCTGGTGATGAAAAATGGTTAGTAAAAATTATTGATGCTAAGTTTAAAATTGCCGAAGAGCAGTCGCATATTGAACAGCAAGAGATGGATAGTCTTTACGTTTTAGTTGGAGCGCTTAGGGTGTTGGGGCTAGATGGCGCCTATTCTAGCTTTTTGCCAAGAATAGCCGAAGTAAGAGAAAAGGTAAAATAAAAACCGCTCCAAGTATTTTAGAGCGGTTTTTTTAATCTTATAAAGTAATTATTTTTTTGATTCTAGCTTAGATTCTGCAACCTCTAGATCAAGACCGCCAGAACCGGCTACTACAACATTAAATACAACTGCCATTATTGCACCTTGTATCCATCCTAGTAGGAACATAACTAGTGGGTAAACAATAATCCAACCCAGTACAATTCCGACAGCAGCTAAAATATCTCCCCATACACTAAAGTCGTTATTTGCAATTACGCCAACTGATGAAACAACAGCTGAGATAACACCGATTATAACGCCCAAAATAGCGCCCCACACACCAACCAGCTTTCCTAATGACATTACGCCCACCTTATGCACTACTAATTTTTGCATAATTTCTCCTTTATTACTTGGTAAGTTAATTATTTACTATTTTTTATTTTAGTGCAATATATTTTATAAATTGTTTACATTTTCTTGATTTTGCATCGTAGTAATACCAATTGATCTGCTAAGGTTAGTAGATAGTGAATCTGGTTTGTCTATATCCTTTAAAACAACCTGATGATCGCCAGGGCTTAAGAAGAGGGTAATATCACCATAGTGGTTTTTTACAGCGTATCCACTTTGGGTAATTCGCGCCGATCTTATGCTTTTTAAGGTGTAAATTTCTTCTACGTAGTTAGAGAACAAACCTTTGGTTCTTTGTTTAACAATTAAAGAATGGGGTGTTAAAAAATATTTTATTCCTTGCCACTGATACCAAAGAACAGAAGCAAAAACTAGGTAGACTATGCAAAATAATATTCCCGATACAATAACATCTAGTATTTCGTTGGCATTAATAAATCTGGACAAATTAAAAATCATAATTACTACGAACAATCCTAAAACTATATAAGTTAAAGAAAACATTTTTAATCTGTATTCGAAAGCTTTTGAGCTTCTTTGTATTTCTTTTGATTGTTCCATTGCTTTAAATTATATATTAATACTTATAATCCGCTAAAAATATATATTTACCTGAGTTTAATTTGAGAATATAATCACCACTATAAACAAACTATAAGGAGGACTTTAAGTATGTGGTTTGCACAAGACGCAGTTACAACATATACATACACAACTACAACAACTGACACGGCAGGAGCTGGAATTTTTGCTGGTGCCATGGTCGTTTGGCTGTTATTAATGCTAGCCCTAGTGGTAGTACAGATTATTGCTATGTGGAAGATTTTTGTAAAAGCAGGAGTAGAAGGCTGGAAGTCAATTATTCCTTTTTACAATTATTGGGTACTTTGTGAAATAGTTGGAAAACCAGGATGGTGGGGATTAACTCCAATTTTAATGGCTATACCAATAGTTAACTTCATAGCTTGGATTCCAGTTGTGATTTTATTTGTTATTATCGCGCTCGAACTTGGAAAAGCTTTTGGAAAAGACACCGTTTGGAGTATTTTCTTGCTAATTATATTCAGCTTAATTGGTTTATTAATTCTAGGCTTTGGCTCAGACAAATACCAAGGTCCATTAGTGGCTAAAACACCAGAGGCACCAGCTCCTCAGGCTTAGTTTGGTTCTAATAAAAAACGGCTCCCAGAAAGCGGGAGTCGTTTTTTATTTTGCCTAAATATTACTAGGCTGGGGTTGAGGGGGTGGTGTTTACTGGTTTTTCGAAAGGCGTTCCCCATTTTTCTATTTCTTGATTTCTGGTATTTAGTACCTGGAAGATTAATCCAAAAATACCTAGTAGAGCAGCCAAAATGCTCCATAGAACAGACACCTTTATGTCGTTGCCGTCAATATAGCTAAGGCTGTCTAGATTAATTTTGTTTATAAGTATTAAGAATCCAACAAATACAGATACAGCGCCCGCAAAAGCGGTTGTAACAATTAAATAGTACTTTGGTGCGTTAATAATAATTGCCAATATTGCAAAAACAACGCCTATAGAAATTCCAACCGTGGCTGATAGAAAACCTTTGTCAAAACCTAGCATTGTTACTAAGCCGGTGCCTAGCCAGTATCCAAAAGATGCGCCCATTAGAACAATTGCTAGGCTGAAGAAGAAGTATGCAAACAAACCAAAAACTAAACCTAGAATTAACCCAACTACAATTCCAAGCGTTGTACCTAAGAATTGATTATTTAAAGCATCGGATACACCTGCTGCGCCCATAAAAAAGCCTGCAAAAAATCCCCATATAGGAATTAATATTCTGGCTACTTTATAGCCAGCAAAGCACAGTAGCGTACCTATGCCCATGGCAGCAATGCCAATTAATAAATCTTTCATTTAAAACCTCCTTTTTAGATATGGTATATAGTTTTGGCTACTAATACTAGATTGACATATAACAAATAATTGACGACATATATATTTGTATTTATAATTATCACCTGTAATTCAGGTCTCACCTGACGCACCTTATAATTTATTTTCCAAGTTTTATGCTTGGATTAATCGGGAGTAGCTCAGCGGTAGAGCGGGTGGCTGTTAACCACTAGGTCGCTGGTTCGAATCCAGTCTCCCGAGCCAGACCAAGCAGAGAAAAACGTAGACCTAGTTCCTAGACCTACAATAACTTCTCTCTTTGGTCAGAGAAATACTAATTTACAGTTCGTAAGTTACAAATGTTGGAACCGTCAGAAATGGCGGTTCTTTCATTTTACCCCTGTAAATTAGTTCTAACCCAGCCCCTCCCGTCCTGAAGGAGCAAGCACTCCAAAATCAGACCTGTTCCCTAGACCTGTCGCTATTAATAATCGATCAATCTTACTTTCATATCTATGACACTCCCAATACTAAGATTTTCAGCTTTTCTAATCTCTTTCTTAACTGGGAGCAAGTAAGTACCTGATTTTGTGTCTGGAAATATCGATGTTTTCCATACTGTTTTTCCAACACTCGCTTCAATTTTTACAGATCCAAAACCCCTCTTTGGCGAGCTACTTATTACCTTGATTTCGTCATAGTATTCTTTCGGTAAGGAAACGAAACACCACGCACCTTTGCCCGACCATTCCCATAGTTTGCTCTTGAAATTGATCTCCATATTTAGATTATACAGTTCACTATAAATAGAGTACACTTAACATTAATGTTAACTAAGATTAATGATACCGAGTCACTAGACCAAGTGTTTACCGCCCTCGCCAACAAACACAGGCGAGAAATTATGTATACACTTGGCTTACACCCAGCATCTATTGCTCAGTTAGCAGATCAACAAAAGTTGTCTTTGCCAGCTATACATAGGCACATCAGAGTGCTCGAGCAAGCAAGTTTAGTCCTGCGCAAGAAAGTTGGCAAAACCAACTTCCTAGCACTAGACAGAACAGCACTATTGTTGATGCAAAATTGGATAACTCAATATCATGCTTATTGGGGGAACAATCAAGAAAAACTGGAGAACTACGTCGCCAGTATTCAGAAGGGCGAGAATAAACTAAAGAAGGGATCGAAGAAATGAAGAAGTTCATATTTTTATACAAAGGTTTTATGCAACCAACGCCAGAAATTGGTCAGGCTTGGATGAAATGGTTCGAAGAAGTCGGTGACAAAATGATCGACGGAGGCAATCCATTCAGTGATGGTAGCGAAGTCTCAAAGACTGATGTTACGGCACTTGAAATGGGAATGGACGCCTTAACTGGCTATTCCATCATTAGTGCTGAGAGCAAAGAAGAAGCGATTGCACTAGCTAAGACCAACCCTATGATTACCAGCGTCGTCGTTTACGAACTAGCTAAGATGTAGTAATTGATCGAACCCGCATAAATAGCCACCATTTGGTGGCTATTTATGCTGCTTTCCCTGATGGCGTGTTACTATATGTATGGTTAACTATACATCTAGGAGAGAATAGTTGTTTATACGAGATAAAGAACACACGGTGGTGAATACTGTACGCGAGGCACGTACTTCTTTAAAGATGACCCAAGATGATCTCGCCGACAAAGTACAAGCCACACGTCAAACAATAATCGCTATAGAAAAAGGTAACTATGTACCGAGTGTACTGCTTGCGCTAAGGATTGCCGCTATACTAGACAAGAAGGTGGAGGAGATCTTTCAATATGAAAAAATATAAACAATTACTTGATGTCATCCTGCTTCTTGGCTTAGCTATCATTGCATTGTTGGCTGTTGCCCCAAAAACCTTCGTTATGCCCACTAGCGTGCAGATGTTAATCCTCGCAGCTGTACTCGGTCTTATTGCGACATTCTTAGTTCTGTTTTGGCGTGAACAACCCGACGATGAACGAGAAATGCAGAACCAAGCTTTAGCAAGTCGTTCCGCATATACTGTTGGCTCGCTTGTACTTATTACCGCACTTATAGTTCAAAGCCTTCATCACAATCTAGATCCTGCAATTCCCATAGCACTTCTGGCAATGATAGCTACAAAAATTAACGTCCAGCGAACCAAAGATGGTAAATAGTAATTGTTAAGTCAACTTGACATTGTGTGTATCGCTTAATTATACTTAGATCAACAATAAAACGTAAGTGAGGGTAATCATGAACAAAAAAGCATTAGTAATCGTAAGCATAGTCGTCGGACTATTTTTAGTCGGTGGTGGTGCATTGGCCTACAGCAATAATCAGAACGATAAAAAAGAGCAAGAAAAGATGGCCATGGAGAAAAAGGCTACCGACGAAGCTATGATGAAAAAAGACGAAGCAGCAGCCATGGAAAAGGACAAGATGGCAAAAGAAGGTGACGCCATGACGAAAGAAGACGCTATGGCCAAGCAAGGTTCATACGTAACACTTGCTGACTATAATAAAGACCCGAGCAAATATGCTGATTCAAAGAAGGTATACTTCTTCCATGCAAGCTGGTGCCCAATATGCCAAGGTATCGATAAAGAAATAAATGCCGATATGTCTAAAATTCCAGCAGGCGTAACGCTTATTAAAACAGATTTTGATAGCTCAACTGACTTACGCCAAAAATACGGTGTCACAACTCAGTACACATTTGTTCAAGTAGATAATAGTGGCAACGAAACAGCACAATGGTCTGCAACATCATTAGATAAAGCCGTTGCTGGCATAAAGTCATAGTAGCCATATGCTGCTTACAGCATTCCTATCATACGTCGCGGGGCTACTAACTGCACTAGCCCCGTGCGTACTTCCGCTACTGCCAATTATCCTTGGTGGTAGTTTGGCTGGAGATAAAAAGGATAAATGGCGGCCCTACATAATTACTGCTAGCTTGGTCATCTCCTTAATACTCTTTACAATCCTGCTGAAAGCCTCGACGGCACTCATTGGAATTGATCCAAGAGTTTGGGCTATTGGCTCGGGCGTTCTAGTAATAATTCTTGGATTCTTTATGTTGTTCCCGGACCTATGGGCGCAAGTAATTGGTAAGCTCGGTATCGAGCATAGATCGCAAGGCCTACTCGGCAAAGCCTACAAGCAAGAGAATGGCGTGATATCGGCAATTCTAATTGGTGCCGCACTTGGGCCAATTTTTAGTAGCTGTAGTCCAACCTATGCTTGGGTTATAGCTACAGTACTGCCCTCAAGCGCATTACTGGGAATGTTTTATCTAACTTTCTACGTACTCGGTGTTGCCACTGCATTATTAGCTATTGCTTTACTTGGTCGTAGACTACTCGCACGAATAAAATGGGCCAGCGATCCAAAAGGATGGTTTCAAAGAATTATAGCTATTCTATTCATCATTGTTGGTATTTTTGTCGCAACTGGTTTGGACAAAAAAGTGCAAACATACCTGGTTGAAAAAGACTTTTTGAGTATAAAGCTACTGGAAGAAAAGCTGGTTCCAGAAAACAATAACTCTCCCAAATCTAATAGCAATAGTTCAGTCAACAAGCAAAAGTTTAATGTCACAGCATATGATGCACCTGAGCTTAAGAACATTGCCGCTTGGATTAACAGCGACCCACAAACAATTGAAAGTCTGAAAGGGAAAGTCGTCTTAGTAGATTTTTGGACATATTCTTGTATTAACTGCCAGCGTACGCAACCATATTTAAATGCTTGGTACGATAAATACAATAATGACGGGCTAGTAATAATTGGTGTTCATGCCCCAGAATTTGGATTTGAAAAAGTTACAAAGAATGTACAAGATGCAGTTAAAGACGCAAATATTAAGTATCCTGTAGCCCTAGACAACGATTTCGCTACATGGCAAGCCTATGAAAATCGATTCTGGCCAGCAAAGTATTTGATAGATAAAGATGGTCAGGTTAGGTACACGCATTTTGGCGAGGGTGATTATACAGAAACTGAAGAAACCATTCAGGCATTACTTAAAGAATCTGGACAGACAGTAACGAATAAGATTGAAGTTGACCGTAGCATAAACTCAAGCGCTCGCGGACAAACCCCGGAAACATATTTAGGCTACGAACGCGCCGAACGCTTTGCCAACACAGACCAATTCGTAGCCAATCAACCCGCCAGTTACACATTAGCCAATACATTAAAGGCGAATGAGTGGTCACTAGGTGGGCAATGGCAAATTAATGATGAGTCTAGCCAAAGTCTTTCTAACGAATCAAAACTTAGTTTTAACTTTTCAGGAAAAGAAGTTTATCTTGTAATGAGTGGGCCTCCAGGAGCGCTAGTTGGAGTGTCAGTTGACGGTCAAAGCTCTCCTGGTGGGGCTGATGTTAATTCGAAAAATCAAGTTAGCATTAATGGCGCTCGTTTATATAAAATTGTGAATTTAGATAAGTACATGACTGGTAAAAAGTTAACTTTAACATTCCCGACAGGCGTTACGGTTAACGCATTTACATTTGGTAGTTAAACTTAAAGAAGGAGCAAAGCAGCATGGAAAATGACCATTTAACAAATGAACAAAAAGCCGTACTTCACAATAAAGCTACTGAGGCACCATTTACAGGTAAGTATCTAAATAACAAAGAGTCGGGTATGTACAATTGCGCAAACTGTCATGCACAACTCTTTTCGTCTGATACAAAGTTTGATTCAGGTTCGGGTTGGCCTAGTTTTGACGATGCGTTACCTGGTGCCGTTAAAGAAGTTACCGATAGCTCACACGGGATGGTACGGGTAGAAGCGGTATGTGCTGCTTGCGGTGGTCACTTAGGCCACATATTCAATGACGGTCCTACTGATACGACAGGTATGCGCTACTGTATTAACTCGCTATCTCTTGATTTTGATACAAAGAAAGTTGGCAATAATGATTAAAAAAGCATATTTTGCTGGTGGTTGCTTTTGGGGTCTCGAAGACCTTGTTCGAGAACAAATGGGCGTAATTGATACTGAGGTAGGCTACACGGGTGGCTCTAACGATAATCCTGATTATCGTAATCATCCAGGTCACGCTGAAGGACTTGAGATTACATACGACGACACAAAAACATCGTACAAGAAATTACTAGATTATTTTTTTCGAGTCCATGACCCAACTACGCTCGATAGGCAGGGTAACGATGTGGGTTCTGCATATCGATCAGCCATATTCTACCAGGACGAATCAGAGCGCAAAGATGCGGAAGCAATGATTAAGCTAGTGAATGATTCGGGGAATTGGGCTAATCCGGTTGTTACAACTCTTGAGCCATTTACAAAATTCTGGCCAGCAGAACCCTACCACCAAGATTACTTGCAAGAAAACCCGGGAGGTTATACATGTCATTATATACGGTCGTTTAGTAGTTATTTGGAACCTAATAATAAGGAGTAGTTATGTCAAAGATTACAATTTACAGCACAGCGACGTGCGCATACTGCAAAATGCTTAAGAGTTATCTACAAAGCAAAGATATTGCGTACGAAGAGAAACATGCAGATATAGATCAATCGGTAGCTCAAGAACTTTTTGAAAAAAGTGGTCAGCTGGGCGTTCCTTTTACAATTATCGAAACAGAAGATGGTTCTGAAGAAAAGATACTAGGTTTTGATAGAAAAAAAGTAGATCTTGTACTTGGTATTTCTTAGAAATTCGAATAATAATTACGATAAATAACAGATGTAAGCTAGTATGAAGTGAGCCAAAAATTAGGTGATAGAGACACTTGGTTCGAATCTGGTTGCGGGAGCCATGAAAAATCCGTCGGCATTTGCCGGCGGTTTTTTCATTTCTGGGGTTGAATTCTAAACAGCGATTGGGATTTTCTGAAAGAAAATACCATAGCCTCGCGGTTCGGGCGCCAGGCAAGCTCACGCAGAAACTTGTTTCGAGTAAGCTTGAAGCGCACCAAAGGCATCCTGTCTCCCGAGCCATGATAATAGTTATTAATAAGGATAAATAATCCTCAATTGTTTTTGTATAATGAGGCTATGAGCTCAAACAAACATCAACAAATAAATATGGTTTCCAAAAAAGTATGGTTGCAGGTTTTAGTTGTGATTGTCATATTAATTGTGGCTTATTCATTATATATTCTAATTAACGCCCGAACTTTTCAGTTATTTGGGGGCCTAACAGATAGGGTACAAACTAACGAAAAAATTGTTGCGCTAACTTTTGACGACGGTCCTAGTGCCGGCGCAACCGAAGAAATAATTGATATTCTTGGTCGAAACGAAGTAAAGGCAACATTCTTTTTAATGGGATCTTCAATAGATAAAAATCTATCGCAAACCAAAAAACTTATTGAGGCTGGGCATCAAATTGGAAACCATTCATACACACATCCAAGGCTTGTATTTACATTGCCAAATAAAATACAGTCAGAAGTTAACAAAACTAACAGTGCAATAAGAAAAGCTGGTTATAAAGGTGAGATTATGTTCCGTCCACCATACGGCAAAAAGCTTGTTTACCTGCCATACTATGTTAATAAAATTGGCATGAAGACAATAATGTGGAACATAGAGCCGGAATCTTATGGAGATAGTTATGGGAATACAGAAGCAATTATTAGTAATGTAACAAATAGTGTAAGCCCTGGATCTATAATTATTCTTCATGCCATGAATGATAAAGTAGCAACTAGAAATGCCATAGAGCCGATAATTAACAATCTAAAAGCCGATGGCTACAAATTTGTTACTGTTGAACAGCTACTGAATGCCGAAAAAAAATAAAAAATACTGAAAACAATGTAGAAATAAACAGTAACAATAATTCAGTGCAGACGCCAATAAACCAAGCAGCTCAAAATACGGCTCATGAAATAAATACAAATTTAGCCAGATTGATAAAGAAATAGAATACTTCAGCCTAAGTAATTTGGAAGCTGTACTTGAAGATATAACTTAGTGATTTAATTAATCTTTCAATGTTATAAACTAGTTAATATGAATTTCGTTGCGTTGTTAAGAGGTATAAATGTCGGAGGCAAAAACAGAGTCTCAATGACAGATCTGAAAACATGCTTTGAGGAAGCAGGATTTAGTAATGTAACAACTTACATAAACTCGGGTAATGTTTTATTTGAGTCCAATGAGGCTGATTTGGCTAAATTGGTCACAAAATGCGAAGAAGCTATTGAGGGGCAGTTTGGGTTTCATGTTGTTTGTGCTGTTATTTCTGCGATAGACCTTGTTAGGGCAATCGATAATGCTCCACAGTGGTGGAATAAAGAAGACGCTAAACATGATGCACTTTTTGTCATTGCGCCAAACAAAGCAGTTGATGTTATGCGTGAAGTAGGAGATGCTAATCCTGAATATGAAAAAGTAGGCTTTTATGAACCTGTAATTTTTTGGTCGGCGCCAATAAAAACTTTTAGTCGCACAAGATACAGTAAAATTGCTGGTACAAAATCTTACAAATCAGTAACAATTAGAAATGCAAACACAGCTAACAAGTTGGCATTAATGTGCCAAGAAGCAACCCGACATAGGTGATTTTGGTATACTTGAGCTGTGCAAAAATAGCTACCAGAGTATTTATCTCATCGTCGTTAGTCTTTGGGCTACTTGGCTCACTGGTTGTATTTATTCAGCCAGAAGACCACTCTATTCTTACTAAACTTTTCTTTGTTAATATATTTATCATCCTTACTTCGTTTGCGTTAAGCGTTGCAGGTAAATACCTAAAATAGATTCTGAACCCTATTAATTTTGCATACAAGAAATATTTATAATTTGGCAATGAAATAAATAAGACACCATATAGTCCAAAATTATTCCAATTAATTCTGTTATAATCAAAGTGTTAATAAGTCCAGTTAATAAAATATCCTAAGTCTCGGGGAATAAATATTTTACTGGTTAACGATTTATGAGACTCACTATTAAAATAATAAGGAGTCGTATTTATGTCTAAAAAGACAGAAGAAAAAGAAGCTATGGATTGGTATGAACAAACCCATAGGCATTGGCGATCATGGGGATCGTGGTTCAGCTGGGGTTCCCCAGTTGGTTTGGGGCTATTCTTTCTTGCGCTTGCGGGCGCTATTTGGATACTCTCCAAGATTTAAATATACCAACATTTTTTAACAGAGAAGACTCACTCTTCTCTGTTTTTTTATTGATCCAAAAATACCCTCAGAAAAAGTTTGAAATTACCTAAGAGCTCAGTGTGATTTTGGCTCTGGGTTTGTTTTGGGTGGTTTTTTGCGTGAAAATAAAGTTAATATTTTATTTTTTCCAACGTTCTAACCTAGGCAGCTGTTTTTGTGCCACCCAGCGCATTAAATGACCACTACCTTTTTCTTTTAGGGCGTTATCTACAATGGCTTTCATTTCTTCTAAAGTGCAGTCAGCTCTGCAAAATGAACCATTTTTATAGCAAAGACTACACCATTTTTCGCTTTTTGAGCCATCGGCTTCCGTTCCCCTACAGTCACCGCCTTTTTTGGTCTGGAGGGGCATTCCACAGCTTTGACATTGTTTAGTCATAAGTTTCTCCTTGTGGTTAGTAACACTTATAACTATAAGCTGAATTAATACAGAAGCAAGAACTCAATTGTATGCATACTGAAGAATTAATGTTGTTGATATAATACAATGCTTATGAATTAAAAAAAGCTTTATAATAATAAATATAGATATGATAAAAAACAAAAATAAAATAGCAGCAAATACTTTAATACTTTTTTCTATTTTTGGAATAATGATTGCAGTAATGGTGATAATTAGTCTTATTCCTAGTGATATGGTATGGGGTGGCAGGGTGATTAATCATAATCAAATATTGCTACTTGAGTTTGTTTCACTGGCAGTAAATATATTAATGATTTGGTTTGTTGCAATGAGGGTTGAGTATGTAAGAGCAGTAGTTAGCTCTCGGTTATTATATGTAGTTTTAATTATATTCATGGCTATGATGCTTATGAATACAGTTGGGAACATTACGGCAGAAACAATTTTTGAGCGCATAATGTCAGTAGTAACTTTTGTTAGTGCTTTTTGTTTTTATGTATTGATAAAAGGTTCTAATTAATTTTTATTTCTGTGAATGCAACCCGCCCAACAACAAGGCCGCCGTTTACCTGCTAAAAGATCTGTTTTTATTCTTTCTATATGTTTTTTTCTTGTTTCTGGTTTTTTTACGGAAATGGTCCAGCAAATCCATTCATTTCTAGCTAGCGGGGTAAGGTCATTCCATCTTTCCGCCAGCGATAAATCTTCTTTAAGCGATTCCAAGATATCATCCGGAAGATTGTGAACTGTACCCTGTTGTATATTGTCTTTGTTGACCAGCATATTGTTTATTATATAAGTAGTTTATGTAATATAATAAAAAACATAAACAACTAAAATTAAACAATCATGAATAAAGTAAATATCCATACTTCCATAAATACATTATTGATTTTCTGCATGTTAACAATAGCTATTTTTTTGATTACGTTGTTTGTTAACAATGATTTCAGATGGAGAATTATAGGCCATATTTACCATAAGGTAGTTACCGCTAGCTATAATTCAGACGTAAATAATTCTCAATTATCTATAGTAAGTTCAGCAGAAGCCTCTAAGTGTGGATGTCCTTACTGTTGTGCTTCGGCTACAAAGTAGCACGCATACAACTCGACTAATATTATTTTTATAAAATTCTCAGTTACTTTTCAGATAATAAAGATTAAAATATAGTATATGCGAATTCTAGTTGTAGAAGATGAACACAAAATTGCAAACGCTATAAAAAGAGGATTAGAGCAGCAGTCTTATGCTGTTGACATAGCTTATGATGGCGATACCGGGCTAGCCATGGCAACAACCGAGCCATACGACCTGCTAGTACTAGACAGAATGCTACCAGGGACTGTTGATGGTATTGGAATAATTGAAGAATTAAGGTCTAGTGGAAATCATGTACCTATAATTATGCTAACTGCTAAAGATAAAGTTCTAGATAGGGCGCATGGGTTGAATAGCGGTGCTGACGATTATTTAGTAAAGCCATTTGCATTTGTTGAATTAGTTGCTCGTGTTAGAGCCCTTCTAAGGCGACCCAAAGCTACTCTTAATAATTTATTAAAATACAAAGACCTTTCTCTTAACAGAGAAACTTTTGCAGTAAAACGAGATGGACAATTAATTAACCTGACGGCAAAAGAATTTGCTTTGCTTGAGTATTTTATGAATAACCCTGAAAGAATTTTAACTAAAGATGCAATAATTTCACATGTTTGGAATTATGATGCCGATATTTTACCCAATACCGTAGAGGTTTATGTTGGATATTTAAGAAATAAGGTCGATAAGCCATTCTCTAAAAAACCAAGCTACATAAATACTAAAAGGGGCTTTGGTTATTTCTTTGGGGAAAAATCATAGATGTTTAAAAAAACATACCTTAAGCTAGCTGGTTTTTATTTGCTAGTACTTGCTGTTATAAGCTTTGTTTTTAGTGTTAATATTTATCAACTTTCAGTAGATGAAATAGAAAACGACCTTAAATTACACAGTAGTAGGTTGGACAGATTTAACATGCCAAATTATGCAAAAAGTGCATTTTTGCAAGAAGCCAATAATCAATACATAGAAGCCAAAGGAAGAATTTTACTAAGACTTACTGTAGTAAACTTGTTTGTTATTGCTGTTGGTGGTCTTTTGAGCTATTACCTGGCTAGATGGACTCTTAGGCCTATTGAGAATACCCACAGATCTTTAGAGAGATTCACTGCAGATGCGAGTCATGAACTAAGAACGCCAATTGCGGCAATGCAAACAGAGACTGAAGTTACTTTAATGAATCCACAGTTAACTCTTGAAGAAGCAAAAGATCAGCTAGAGTCCAACCTAGAAGAGCTTCATAAGCTAACCGGGCTTACCGACATGCTTTTGCAGGTTGCCAGATATAACGAGTACGAAGCAATGAACTTTGAATTAATCGATTTAAGGGATTTGATTGATGGAGCACTAAATAAAATAGATGCTATGGCCAAAAATAAGAATATAAAAATAATATATAAAAAATCTTCAGATGCCATTATGGTAAATGTAGACCCCGCCAGCATAGAACAAGCAATAATTATTATTTTAGAAAATGCTATTAAATATAGCACCAAGGGTAAACAGGTTACAGTTAATACCCGGGTTTCAGGACAGGAAGCCGTGGTTGAAATAAAGGATAACGGTAAAGGTATATCAAAAGAAAATATGAAACATATATTTGATAGGTTTTATAGAGCGGATGTTTCCAGATCAAAAGAAGGTCAAAAGGGGTACGGGCTAGGCTTGTCTATTGCAAAAAGCATACTGTCTAAAAACGAGGGCTCTATTTGCGTAGACAGCGTTGAAGGTGTTGGTTCATCATTTAAGGTGATATTGAAAAAAGCTCAATAATCTTATAAAGCTTGTGCTAAATTGGGCTAAGAATTATAATTATGTCAAAGACTCTAACAAATAACTAAGAGGTAATAATGAAAGACGAAAAACCTAAAGCAAAAGAATCAGCTCCGCAAACAACTTCAAAAGACGTGACGCATTCACCAAGGCCAAAAAGGCGCAAGAAAAAAACTCCATATATTTATACGGCAATACTATTAATTGCATTAATTTTTGGCGGCTTTTATTTTGTTAAATATCAACAATTAGATGATAAATACACAGAACTAACAATGACGGAAGAAGAAAGAACTAAGAAGACTGTTACTGAAGTGTCGGCGCTTTATAAAATACCTAGTTATGATGAAGAAAAACCGACAAAATTTGTTGTTTTTAAAGATGAAAAATCACTAGAACAATTAAAAAAAGATACTAAGTTTTTGAAAGAAGCAAAACTTAACGATGTTTTAATTGCATATGAAAAAGCTGACACTGTTGTTTTGTACAGGCCATCTGAGAAAAAAATAATTTCTTCTGATCAGTATTCAAAAATATTAGCTGGCACTGTAAACATAGCAGTCATTGCTCCGGCTGATAAAACCGAAGCTGCAGAACAGGCTATTAAGCAAAAAATTAACAATGCTGTTGTTGTTAGCAAAACGAACCCACAAACAGCTATTACATCAGGAATAGTTGTCGATGTTACCGGAAAAGAGCCAGAAGCCGCCAAGAAAACAGCTGAGCTTCTGGGATATACTGTTGGTAGTTTGCCTCAGGGCGAGACTATGCCCAGTGGAGCAACTTTTGTTGTAGTTGTGCCAAACTCACCAGCACCTTAGCTCATAGGTTAGAAAATGTACATAATTTACAAAAAAAACAAACCAAAAATCTCTAACAAAGCCGCAGCATTTTTGTTACTTATTTTGGCTATATCTTTAGTTATTGGGGCTTGGTACATTTTTCTAAAAAATAATAAATCAACAACTGCTACATTTGTAAAAAGTAGCGATACTCAGTTTGTTCCAAAAGACGCAAAAAAAACCATTAAAACAGAATATTTTGCAATTAGCGTTCCTTCGACCTTTGAAAATAACGGTAAAAAAAATCCTTTGGCTACACAAGTTTACTATGAACTGCAAGATAAAAAGAAAAATGATGACGCAAGGTACTTAAGGATATTTGTTGATGTTTTTCCAAAAGATTACGCAGTAGATGAGGTAATGATGGTTTATAACGACGGCAAAAGACTAACTCCTGGACAATTATCGGGCGATTGCTCAGATTTTGCTGGAGCACCTAAGTATAATCCGGCTAATGATGCGAACAAGGTTTGGAATACTAGTTGGCAGGGCATACCATTTGTATGCGATATTGGTAATGTATTTGTTCAGACAGCAGCTATTAGTAAAGACGGCGGCTATGGTCAAGCTATGGAAGGTTCAAGTGGTCAAAAACATACATTCTTTTTTGTTTATGTAGATCAGAACAATAGGCCTAATCCCCAGATTTTTGCAGATGCCATAAATAGTTTTCAGCCTTTATAAAAAAGGGTATAATAAGCAAATAATTGTAAATTAAGTGTGATTAATAAATTGTTGTTCTAGGGAATCATGTGTAATTCATGAGCTGTGCCGCAACTGTAAGCTATTTCTTAGCAAGCCAGACCACCGCAAACAACTATTTCACCAGAAAGGCAGAGTCCCGAGCAGGATGACTGTATATACATCTCTGAATCAGTTAAGTGAATAGCTTAACAGCAAACAATAAAAGTCACTTCAGATACGATCCTGAGATGTCGAGCATAAATATGCTCGAAGAATTTGCCAAGAGTGGCGAAAGCAATTTACTGGAACAGGTAGCAGACGAAGAGGCAACTAGATTTGCGGAAATAATTGATGGGCCTATTCGCACAGAGTTCGAATTTAAATCTACAGATTCAGGCTTGGTCAGTAAGGGTGGATCGAGCTTACTAGATTTATGGCAAAATTCTTATGAGCTTACTAAAAATAAGGCCAAATTTGATGTTCGACAGAAAGATTTAGTTGCAATTAGAGAAGCAGAGTATCAAGAAGGTCTTGCGGTTGAAGAGTTAGCCAGATCTGGCAAGAATGGTGATGGTTTTTTGGTAATATCTGCCTATCCTGAAGAACTTGAGCTTAAGTATGGCAAGGATTTTGTGAACCAGGAAGGTTTTAATAGCCACCGCCGTTTGGCATTTATTCGTCAATACACTAAACACAATGACTCCGTAATACTCGCCACCGCTTCTGTTGATAATTCCGACTTAGATTTATGGTCTAAAATTACAGGAGAGACAATTTCCGACTCTAAGGATTTACTTGGTCTAAGGTTTCATTGTGGTGCTAATGATTTAGATACTTTAATATGCGAATATGACACTTTGCTGAGTGCAAAAACAAATATGCGGCATCGTCAAGGTAGAACTGATTATAGCAACCTGGAAACCTATGTGTTTGTAAAAAATCAAAAAGACCTGCTTGATTATAATATGAGTAATTTACAATCAATTGCCCTGTCTAATTCCAATTATTCAGAAAGGCTAAGTCAAAAAGTTCAATTAACAAAAATGGTTGCCAGTGCATTGATTTACAGGTACGAAAACAAGGGCGCCAAAACACTTTCGATAGAGTCAGAGGTTTCATTGGCATCAGAAAGAGCCAGTGCGGAAGGTCTTGAATTTATCTCATGTGGAGGTTACTTATCTACATCCGAAGAATCTTTGCTTAAAACCATTACAAGAACTAACGATGGCATGAAATGCGTAACATGTCCATTTTGTAAAAAAACAGTAGATGCCATTGTTAAAAGAAGCTCTATTGCATGCCCTGAATGTCGCGTAGAGGTTAATACGAGCAATAACAAGGTGACGCGTCATAATAACCCTAAAAATAGCTTTACAAAAATTGTAGAAAAAATCTTAGAAGACTTATTTAGAACTGCAAAAAATTAAGAATAATGTGTTTCTAGATATTGCAGATGCTTTTCTCTGAATTTGTAAAATTCAGATTTGCTAAAACCATTTTTTCTGATAAATGAGCTCATTTTTTCACTACCAACAAAATGGGGTAACATTACATAATCTGCCCCACTTTGATATAAATCGGAAGCTTCTTGAGCAGAATCAGCAGTGCAAATAAAAACGGCCGAAGGATTAACTTTATCTACCCATTTTGCTAAAAAGTCATTGGTATTAAAATCTGTAATTGTCGAAACAATCGATTTAGCGTGTCCTAAGTTAAGTTCTTCTAGTAGCTCTGGGTCTGAAACGTCACCGTATGCATATGGAATGTTTTGCTGTTCTAATGTATCAATGACGTCGGGGTCGTAATCTACCACGATGAATTTTTTGTTTATTGATTTCATTGTTCGTATAAACTCTTGACCACCCTTTTTATAACCAAAAAGAATCATATCGTAATTAATTGCTCTTTTTTCATCTTTCTTTGTTATTCGTCTTTCAAAAAGAGATAATCTTTTTTCTAAGAATGCATATATTTGATTATTGTAAGTAATTGTGTAAGTAGAGACTGCGATAGTAATTAGAGCAACCATTGTAACTAAAGAAATTATCGATTCTCTAATAAGACCATTTTGAAAGCCTAGAACCAGAATTATCAACGAGAATTCACTAATTTGAGATAAGTAGTTCGACACCTTAAAACTAGTAGATTTCGTATAGCCATTTAAGCCCATGACAATCATAAAAACTAAAGGCTTACCAATTAGAACTAAAACAGAAAGAATAATTGCTAGTAAAACATTTTCACCTGCGCTCGCTAGGGATAGGCCACTGCCAAGCGAAATAAAGAACAGAATAATAAAGAAATCTCTAAGCGGTCGTAGTCTAGATGATACTTCTTGGGCGTATGGAAGGGCAGATAGTGATATTCCTGCAAATAGTGCTCCAATTTCTATTGAAAAGCCAATTTGTAAAAATATAGAAGCCACGCCAAAACCCCAGCCTATTGCAAACAAGAATAATAGCTCTTGATTGCTGGCTATGAAATTATTCATTTTTTGGAGCAATAAATTACTTATTAAAATTAATATGGCTAGTAGCAAAATTCCTTTAACCGCTAAGAATAACAATGCGTTTACAGAAAATGTTCCATCTGCTCTGGCAGAAATGAATATCAATGATAAAGTTGCAATAATATCTTCAATAAGCAGTATACCGATCGCAATTTTCCCGTTAAGTCTAGTTAGTTCTTTTTTATCACTTAACAGTTTTAGAACAATAATTGTGCTACTAAAACTAAGGGCAAGGCCAAGAAGCAGACTTTCTGTCTTGGTAAATCCAACAAACTGACCAAATATATATCCGAATATACTTGTTATAGCAATTTGAGCAAATGCAGTGATGCCAGCAACTTTACCAATTTCTTTAATAACTTTTGGATTAAGCCCCAGTCCGACTATGAATAGCAGTAACGCTACGCCTATGCTCGCAAAAACATCTATAGTTTCACTATTTTTTATTAGATTTAGAAATGATGGTCCCACAAGCAGGCCGGTAATAATATATCCAATTATTAATGGCTGCTTAATTAGGCGCATCACCAACGAGATAGCTGCTCCAATAGCTATAATTAGGCTTATTTCGGTGAAAACATTACCGTGCATTTTTTATTTTTCCTATCTATTTAATAATAACAATTTTTTACAAATATTGACACAAATTTGACTAAGCTTTAGAATTATAATTGTCAATTTAAAAAACAAAAGAGACAAAAAAGAGGAAAAAATGAATATACCTATAAGGGCTGTTTCTTCGGGAACTAAAAACCTTCAGGTTGAGGTAAAAAGGCCTGATTGGCAACAGTTTATTATTTACTGATTAATATACTGTTCAATAACTTTACTAAAATCATCTACTGAAGATAGGTTTTTATTATCTAGTTTATTACCATTGATGAAGTAGGTTGGGGTACCTTGTACGCCCTTGCCAGTGCCTTCATTTTTATCTGCATTTATTGTTGCGTTTACGGCTTGAGTTTCGTAATCTGCTTTAAACTTGTTTATGTCTAGGCCTAATTGTTCCGCATAAGATTCAAACGTTGTTTTCGGATTTGCCGAATCTGACCAAATATTTTGATTCTGATAAAGTAGGTCATGCATCTCAAAGAACTTACCCTGGATTCCTGCAGCTTCAGCCGCTCTGTGGGCAGCGCGAGCGTTAGGGTGAATTGTGTCAAGAGGATAGTGTCGATAGGTAAATTTAATTTGATCTTTATATTTTTCATAAATAGCATTTTCTATAACAGCGAATTCACTACAAACCGGACATTGAAAATCGCCATAAACTAATAACTCAACATTTTTACTATTGCCGCCTTTTGAATGATTACTTACAGTTGAACTTTCAGTGCCAGAGTTGTTTCCCGAATCTTTTTTGTTACCCGTCAAAAAGAATAATCCAAATAAAGCTACTAAAACCACTGCTAAAATAATCAAAAATTTTTTATCCATTTGTTTCTCCCTGCTTCTATTTATTTTATCATCATCATTAGGTTAAATTAATTTTTTTAGTTAAAATATTTTAAAGATAACCATGATAACAATAGAAATAATTTTATTTATAATACTAGTTTGCTTGACAGTTTATGGAATACTCCTGATAAGAAGCTTTGAATTTATGAGTGTGCCTGAGCTCAAAA
Organism: Candidatus Saccharimonadota bacterium; assembly: GCA_031973215.1. Classification (GTDB taxonomy): domain Bacteria; phylum Patescibacteriota; class Saccharimonadia; order Saccharimonadales; family CAIOMD01; genus DALYDK01. The sequence goes on along the minus strand of DALYDK010000004.1, from coordinate 58,133 downwards.
GACAAGCTAGAAAAGGCAATGAAGATGCCAAAAAAGTATATCCAGTAAGATCTTATGGAATGCAACTATGGATGTTTTTATGGTTCATTTTAGGATTCTTAACAACATCTATAATTTTATTAATAAAAGATATTTTTGGAGAGTGGGGCGCATGGGTGGCTTTACTTATAAATGTTCCATTAATTGTAGTTCTTCATGCTATTTTGCCTTGGTCAAAACGGCCAAAGCCAAGCCTTCATATGGCTGCCATTGTTAGCCCGTATCTAGAAATAATACTTAGAAAATCTTTTCCAATACTCAGGAGGCTTGAAAAGTGGGTTGGGCGGTGGATTCAACCGGAGCCGTTTATGTTAATTCAGAGCAAGGATGAGCTTTTGGAAATTCTTAGACATAATGCGGACGAATTTAAAGACGAAGTAACTAAACACGAGCTAAAAATTGCCGAAAGGGCACTGCTTTTTGGTGAAGAATTAGTCACCGATCATATGACACCACTTAATACCGTAAAATTTGTAGATTCAGAAGAGCTATTAACCCCAGTAGTTATTGGCGAGCTGCATGATAGTGGTCATTCTCGGTTTCCTGTTTTTGAAGGTAGCGATCAAAATATTGTTGGTACTTTGTACCTTAGGGACGCGGTTAGGGTTAAGAAGCCCAAGCCGGTTGCTAGAGTAATGCGCGACGATGTTAAATTTATAAATGAACAACAAACTTTAGATTATGCACTAAACGGATTTATACGAACAAAGCATCATTTATTTGTAGTTGTAAATGAGTTTGAAGATGTGGTTGGAGTGTTGTCAATTGAGGATGTGATTAAGCAAATTATTGGACATCCAATTAGGGATGAAGATGATCATTATGATGATCTAAGGGCAGTTGCAAAAAAGAATGCGCTTCAAAAACACAAATCACATTCTGGTAGCCATGTATAATTTGTTATAATTATACAAATATGAGAACACTATCTAATGAAGTTGCCGCTGTTGCTGGCAAAAAAGTTACTGTATGCGGTTGGATTCACAAAAAAAGACTGCTAGGTGGATTAAATTTTATAAATATTCGTGACCGAAAAGGACTTATTCAGGTATTAGTCGAAGACAAGCAAGAAGTTGAGAAGCTTAGAGGTTTACAGATTGGAACTGTTGTCTGTGCAACTGGAAATGTTGTTGCTGATGAAAGGGCGCCAGGAGGAGCCGAGCTTCATGATGTTTCAATTGAAGTCATAGTACCAGTAGAGGAGGCTCCACCTGTTGAGATAGATAAACCCCTTGATCATAAACCAGATAATTTAGATACACTTTTTGAGTATCGACCTATTGGCCTTCGAAATCTTCAAGAAACTGCCATTTTAAAAATTCAAAGTACAGTAAAAGATGAGGTAAGAAAATCTCTTATTTCGCAAGATTTTATTGAGTTCAATAGCCCAAAATTATTACCCGGTGCAACTGAGGGCGGAGCAGAAGTCTTTAAGCTAGATTATTTTGGCAAAGAAGCAACACTAGCGCAAAGCGCTCAATTTTATAAGCAAATAATGGTTGGTGTTTTTGAAAGAGCTTTTGAGATTAATCCGACTTACAGGGCCGAGCTAAGCGCAACTACGCGACATATGACTGAATTTATTCACATAGACGCTGAAGCTGGTTTTATAAATTTTGACGAGCTAATGGAAATTATGAGCAAAATTGTCAATGATGCCGTAACAGCTGCATGGAAAAATTATGAAGTTGAATTAAAAAGATGGAATGCAACGCCGCCTAAATTAAAAGAAATATTTCCTAAACTAACATTACAAGAAGTTCATGAAAAGTTCTCTAAAGCAAATGGAGTTGACACTACCGGCGAAAAAGACTTAAGACCCGAAGAAGAGAAATGGATTTGTGAATGGTCTAAAAAGAATTTTGATTGTGAGGCAATTTTTATAACCGATTGGCCTGCTTCAGAGGCAAAGTTTTATCATAAAATAAGCGAAGAAGATAAAAATATTGCCATTAGGTGCGACTTGTTATTTAGGGGTGTTGAAATCGCAACGGGTAGTATGCGTGAGAATAATTACTCAGTATTGGTTGAGCAGCTTAATAAAATTGGTGCCGATGTAAATAATCCGGGATTCAAATATTATTTAATGGCATTTAAATATGGTTTACCTCCTCATGGAGGCTTTGGGATGGGGCTTGAACGGCTGGTGCAAAAAATAATTGGTCTTAATAACGTAAAAGAGGCTTCGGCGTTTCCAAGGGACATTAACAGACTTGCGCCGTAGTCTAAATTAGTTCTTAGCTAGCCAAAATAATTAGCTGTTCGTGTTAGAATAGTTAATAAGCTTATGCCAAAAAAAAATAATAAACCAACACTAGATGAATCTGAGTATTTTGATGAAATTCAAGCTCAGGTTACAGAGTTGATGGGTCCACCACCGCTTAGAACTACGCCATCGTCAGAGAATATTAAGAATGATCCGCTGACAGAAAATATCAAACATATCTCAGAACCAGAAGTTACTAGCAAAAAAGTACATAAGGCCGAAGAGATTACGCCACTTTCATCCGACGTCCCCAAGCCACCATTAGACTTGCCGAGTGTTAAAACAAAAAAGCAAAAAGTAGTTCCCGTAGATGAAGCACCCAAGGACGAACCAAACAAAGCTAAAGACGATATAGCAGAACCAGATATTGTTGCCGACAAATCAATTACTATTGAAGAAGCCGAAGAGCTGTCAAAAAAAGTTGAGAAAACAGAACACGATACCGATTTAGACAATACAGATTCAATTTATTCATCTAAAGTTTCTTTGGCCGTTGAAGACATTGAATCAAGAGAAGCTTCACCTTCAAAAAGTCAAAAAAATAAAAATACTGTCAGTCATAAAAAGCATCATAAAATATCTAAGAAAAAACTACTCATTATTTTGCTACTTACTTTAGTTACTGCGCTTATATTATTATTTGTTGTACCAAAAACGAGATACCTAATTCTTAATAATTTAGGAGCTAGATCTTCAATTAGTTTTAAGGTGGTGGACTCAAAGACAAACTTTCCTATTAGCGGAGCAGAAATAAATATCCAAGGTTACAAGTATATTAGTGATGATAGCGGAAGCGTTAAAGCCGAAAAATTAAAATTAGGGCCTACTACTATTAATATTAAAAAAAGATCTTTTGATGAGATCAATCAAAACGTAACAATTGGATGGGGTAGTAATCCTATTAGCGCGCCATTTGGCTTGAATCCTTCTGGCAATTTATACAGTATTACAATAACTGACTGGATGACAAAAAAGGGAATAGAGGGAGTCTCTGTTATGTCTGCTGATTCTAGGGTTACTGCTAATAAAAATGGTGTTGCTGAAATTGTTATAGATGAAAATGCTCCAAAGGATATCAAAATAGAATCAGATGATTATAGAAACCAAACTTTAACTTTAAGTGACAAAAAATCACAGATAAGTCTAGTTCCGTCGGTTCCTAATTATTTTATTACTGAAAAAGACGGAAAATATAACCTAGAAAAAATAGATCTTGATGGTAAGAATCGAGTTACAATTTTTGGCGGTACTGGTTCTGAAAACCTTGAATCAATGTCAATCCTGCCTAAACCAACTGGCAAAGAGCAGATGGCAGCATTTGTTTCTACTCGTTTGGGTCAAACAAACTCCGAGGGCTATTTACTTAGTGACTTATTCATAGTACTTCCTGATAAAAAAATTGCCGAAAAAGTTCCTGGCACTCAGTCCGAAAAAATCTCGCTTATAGGGTGGGATGGACCTAAAATTATTTTTATTAAAACAGTTGCTGGTCCTAGTGCGGCTCAAGAAGGAAGACAGAGAATAATATCCTTTGATACTTCAAACGATACTACTACGGAATTAGCTAAATCCGATAATTTCTCAGACTATTTTATAAGGAAGAGTACTGTTTACTATTCTACGACCGGCAAAAACTCTAAACTATTTAGCGTTCAAACTGATGGTTCGGGTGTTAAAACTATCTTAAATAAAGAAATATGGGCAATTGAAGAAATATCTGATTCGATTTTTGCGGTTAATACCTCCGATAAGAAATGGCAAAGAATTAATTTTAATAATTATAATATCGAAGAAGTAGGTAGTCTGAACACGGATATATCGATTAACACTATTAAGAAATATTCTCCTTCTGGATCAAAACTATCAATATTAGAAAAGAAAACAAAGGGGATATATTTAGTAGTTAATAAAAGTGGCTCAGAACGAATAAATTACGATGAAATTTCTTTGAGTAATTTGTCTGACACGTTCTGGATAAATGAAAATTACTTACTAGTAAAGCCAGTTAATTTAACCGACACTAATGCGGTGATAGTAAATATTAACTCCGAAGAACCACAAGCTATAGAATAGGAATACATGTTAAAATATTAGATGTGATAAAAATTCCAGTACTTATATTTGCATCTATTTTGAGTATATTCATTACATTTCAAAGCGTAGTTCTAGCAGAAGAAGAAAAAAATTTAGAGCAAAGGCTTAACGGGTTAGTTACAGAGCATTCCATCATATTAACTGATCAAGATAGAGCCAATGTAGTTGCTAATTGTGTAAAATTACAAGCACAAATGACTGCTAACCAGCTATCAACAGCTTTCCAGGTTAGACAAAGAGTCGATATATATTCAAATTTACAAAATGAAATTAAAGCACTTGAGCTAAGGATGATTCGCCAGGGTGTTGATGCATCGGAACTTGATTTATTAATTGGTAAAATTCAAGAAAAACAAGATCAAATAATTATTACAGCAGATCAAATGGGTGAGGTTGTTGACGATACTAGAATAATTGATTGTCAGCAAAGGCCAGAGCAGTTTAAGGCTGGTTTGGCGGAATATAAAGAGCTTCAAAATGATTTATTGATACAATCTAGGCAACTTAGGATACTAATACTAACTGCACCCGAAACTACTTTTAATCCATTGAAGAAAAGGCTTTCTCTATAATGTCTGATGAAAAACAACAAGGATTTAATCCGATTTTAGCGCTCTTGATTGTTATTGCTATTGCCGCATCATTAGTTGCTGTATCGACTATTATATTTTTTAATTCAGATTCTTTTGCAACAGTTAAGCAAATTCAAAAAGGTGTAAAGGCTGCAAATTCCACAGATCTTAGTAAGTACGATACCACCAGTCCAGTAAAGAGCCAGGATATCGAAGATTTTAACAATAAAATCAAAAGCCAGCTTCAACCAATTGGCAGTGAAGACGAGCTGTCTAAGCCTGTAATAGATTATCAATCGGTTGGTCTTTAGCTATATTAGCTAAAGTTTTTGCGAGCCCATTCGTCTAGGCTGCCACCTCCACCGCCGGCTAATAGTAGCACTAAGTGTCCAGATTTTAGATGATCATTAATATGCTTTTGTAAAATATCATTTTTCTCGGCGGCTTCCGCTACGCTAGTATTAGACATATATTTAATAAGTTCATTGGGGCTAAGTATTGGCTGGGAAGGGTCTTCTCTGGCTAGGTAACTTGGTAACCAATAAAGCTTTTGAACGGCATTAAATGTATTGTAATAGTGTTCTTTACAGTAATGCTGCCTTCGGTTTGTTAATGGTTCGTATACCACTACTACATTATCAGATAGTTCTTTGGCTAGCTGAATTGTTGCCGTAATTTCTTCTGGTGTATGCGCATAATCTGTATATAAATTATCTTTGATTTTTTCAAATCTTCGCGATGTACCGGGAAAGTTGCTAAGAATTTCAGTGTATCTGTCATTATCTCCAAACTCAAGCTCCAAAAATTTAACTACCAAAGAAGCGTTTTGACGATTATGAGCTCCGGCTAGGCTAAGTAAGGCATCTTTATAGTTGTCGTCGATAATTATCATGTTATTTTTGCTGACAATATCACCGACTAACTCTTTTTTTCTAATAATAACTTTATCTGATTGATCCATAAATTGATTAAAAGCAACATCATAGTTTTGTTTGGTGGGATAAATTTCCTGGTGGTCCCAGTCGATATTTGTTACAAGAGAATAGTAAGGCTTAAAGGATAAGAAATTTCTATCGAACTCATCACATTCATAAATAAAATATTCAGACTGGTGGTTGTATTCTCCCATTTCGCTGAAATTTGTCTTTGCTCCAATTGAATAACTAATTGGTAGCCCAAGCTGTTTGAAGGCCCAGACTGCCATTGCGGTAGTTGTTGTTTTGCCGTGCGTGCCGGCTATTGCCAGTAATTTAAGTTTTTTATCTTCAATAATATAATTCAGCAGTTCATCTCTTTTAGAGACCCTTATATTATTATTTTCGCAAAATTTAATTTCTGGGTGGTTGGGGTTCTCGAGTGGCAGAGCTGATGAGTATACAAACCAATCTATCGGCATTTTTGAATGAGCGTTCTTAATATTTGTATCGTCTTCCTGACCAATATATACAGAAATATTCTTTGATTTTAAATAGTCTGTGTACTTGCTTTCTTGTTTGTCGGAACCACTAACAATGAATCCTGCTTGACTGGCTATCAACGATAAAGGCCCAAGACCCGTTCCTCCAATACCAGAAAAATATATATGCATAGTACTATCTTATAAAACTTCTCTGATATAATAAACACAAAGCTAAAAAATAAAAATGGTAAAAAAAGCAATACAAATATTACTAAAGAAAAGGCACTTCTGGCGCACTGTCAGTTTTGACGAGCTGAGCGAGCTTTATGCAAGTGAGTTTCTTCGTACTTTAGCTATGAGTGTCATAGGTATTTTTGTTCCTATATATCTTTATAAATTAGGCTATGACTTAACTGATATATTTTTAATGATGGTAGTCTGGGCGATCACTAGGCCGTTATTTTCTTATGTAGCCGCCAAAAGCATAGCAGCGCTTGGCCCAAAGCACAGTATGGCTCTGGGAACTGCCGTGCAAATGGTTTATCTTGGTGTACTGGTAACAATTGATTCTGTTAATTGGCCTCTAGCGCTTCTTAGTATTCTTGGGTCGCTTTCGTATGCACTATTTGGAATAGCTCTGCAGGTAGATTTTTCCAAGGTTAAACATACGGAACATGGTGGTAAAGAAATTGGGTTCATTACTATTTGCGGAAGGGTTGGTGCGTCTATTGGGCCGTTAGTGGGGGGTGTAGTTGCTAGTTTCGTAAACCCTAAAGCTACAATAGTAATTGCTCTTGTTATTTTAGCTTCTTCGCTTGTGCCATTATTTAAAACAGCTGAGCCAATTAAGACTAACCAAGCTATTACTCTCAAAGGATTTCCGTGGCGTCGACATAAAAGAGATTTTATATCTGCTTTCTTTTTTGGAATTGAGAATATTGTAAGTATTGTTATATGGCCCCTGTTTATTGCTTTGGTAATATTTCAGAACAATACCTATGCAGCAATTGGGCTTCTTGTGTCGATAGGTACTGCAGCTTCATTATTAGCAATATATCTGATAGGCAAGCTAATTGATAACCACAGGGGTGGATTGCTTTTTAAAGTTGGTGTCTACATTAATAGCTTCATCCATTTACTCAGGCCCTTTGTTGTAACGCCGATTCAGGCGATATCTATTAGTTTAATTAATGAGCCCGTATCGGCAAGTTATCAAATGCCATATATGAAAGGTCTTTATGATGCTGCTGATAGTGTCCCTGGCTATAGAATTGTATATTTAACATTAATTGATAACTTTAGAATGCTAGGGCTTTTACTTTTTTGGGGAGGTGCATTTATTGCATCTCTTATGATTGAAAATGATATATCCATTTTAAAAGCAATGTTTGTAGTTGGCTCAATAGCTTCACTTGGTATTTTAAGTCAAAGGTTTGCTGCGCTAAAATCATAATATGAATAAACGAAAGCTTTATGGAATTTGGCACAAGTACAGACATATAAGTCTTGTTATTCTAATCTCTGGGCTAATATTATTCTCGTTTACATCGGTTATTGCGCTAAGGCAAAATAATTTAAACATGCTTAAACTAAGACAACAGGTTGTCGATGTTGATGCAAGCGGAGGCGATGTGAACGCTGCATTAATTGAACTAAGAAACTATGTGTTTTCACATATGAACACTAGGCTGCGAACAAATGACTCTGATGAACCACCAATACAACTAGTTTCGAGCTACAACAGGTATATAGCCGATCAGCAGGCTAAATTAACACAATCTGGTAAATCGGATATTTACACAAATGCTCAGGCTACTTGCGAAAGAAGCGCACCTACTTTATCTGAAAGAGTAAATTGTATTCAGCTTTTTGTAGCTGAAAATGGTGGGGAAGTGGCAGAAATCAACTATCCTCCAAAAGACTTATACTCTTTCGACTTTGCCAGTCCTGGCTGGACTCCCGACATAGCTGGTATAAGTTTATTACTTGCAATTGTATTTGGTCTTTTACTAATCATTCGACTAGTTGTTGGATTTATAGTTAAGTCTTATATTGGCTAGAATAAAAAAACAGCCCCGAGTGAAGGGGCTGTTTTAGGACTAACCAACTCTGTTATGGATTAGTCGTGTTGTTATTGTTAGTGTTTGTATTTTGCTGATTGTTGCTATCGCTTCTTCCGTTTTTAACGTATTCTGTGATTGCTTTTACAACCTGACCGTCATCTTTTAAGTTCTCCCAGAACATTACAGAATCACGGTTAATGTACATTACGTCTTGTGGACCATGTATTTCGTTACCTAGTTTTGCTAGAGAAATATTTTGCTGTGGTTGAGCACTAGCATTATTTTTATCTGGCTGAACTTGTTCGACTCTTACATAGTAGATATCGCTTAGTTCGTAGTACTTATCGTTTAATACTTTAAGCTTTCCAAAATATACTTGGCCATCGGCGCTATTTAAGAATACAGCTTGATATTTATCTGACTGTATCTTTGAAGCTATGCTATTTTTTGATCCTAAGAAGTATAGAGCTCCCACAACTAACGCTAGAGCAACAACAACTGCTACTACAACAACAATTGCCTTAACAACTTTAGAATCAGTTTTTTTCTTTTTTGGTGCTGGAGCTGGGCCCTGTACACCCGGTTGTTCGTTAACGACTCTAGCTGCTGATTGTGCTGCTGGTCGTCCGGCGCGATTCAAATAATCGTTCATTTTTTCCCTCTTTATTATTCACTAATAATTGTAATGATAATTTTAACTATTATTACTAACATAAGCAAGTTTTTGCTGTAAAAAATAAAAAAATCATTGACACAAGATAGCAACAGGGGTATCTTAAAGTTACTACTAACAGGTAAGGAGATTACAGTGGCATATCAGCACACAAATTCAAAAGGTGTAACTTATCACTTAAATTCTAAGGAAGTAACCCTTAGAGGCGGTAAGCTACAAACTATTTATTACTTCAGCAAAGACGAAAGGCCAGAGGCTTGCGATTTGCCAGCGGGCTTTAGTGTCAACGAAAATCCACGAAACGGATTCTTGACAGTAAAAAGAAGCTAATTTATTTTAGATTTTTAAAATAGTCAGTGTTTTTCATAAGCACTGACTATTTTTATTTTATGGAGTATAGTTTATTTATATGGCTAAAACATTAGTTGCGGCAAAAAAACTAGTTAAAGTATATGACTCGGTAAGGGTTGTTAACGGAGTTTCCTTTTCAATTAATAGCGGAGAGGTTTTTGGGATACTTGGGCCCAATGGCGCCGGTAAAACAACGACTCTTGAAATGATTGAAGGCCTCAGAGATATAGACGGCGGTGAGGCTTTAATTAACGGGGTTAATGTCGCCAAAGAACCAAGTAAAGCTAGATATCTTATAGGTGTACAGCCTCAAACGCCTGCTTTTCAAGATAAGACAAAAGCTAAAGAGGTTCTAGGGCTTTTTGGAGCTACCTACGGCGTCAAGGTATCGGCCGATGAGCTGTTAGAAAAAGTTCGACTTTCTGAAAAAGCTAACACATATACAGAAAATCTTTCCGGGGGACAGCTACAAAGACTTAGCATTGCCGCTGCTCTTGTTCATAGCCCTAAGGTCCTGTTCATGGACGAACCTACAACCGGTCTTGATCCCCAGGCACGCAGAAACATTTGGGACCTGGTCAAAGAAATAAAAAAACAGGGAATTACAGTAGTTCTAACTACTCATTACATGGAAGAAGCAGAGGTTTTGTGCGATAGAGTAGCAATTATGGATAACGGTAAAATAATTGCCCAAGATACCCCTGAAAACTTAATAGCAGCTTTGCTCCAAAGAGGGTTTAAAAAGAAGCGGACCATTTCTCAGGCTACGCTAGAAGATGTATTTATAGATTTAACTGGAAAAGATTTAAGAGAATAAAATATAATGAGTAATTTTTACACAGTTAAAACAATCGCTAAAATTAACACAAAGCGCTTTTTCAGAGATAAACTAGCCATATTTTTTACCATAGCCTTTCCTTTAATATTTCTAATTATTTTTGGCTCTCTTTTTGGTGGGGATAACAATGTTTCATTTAAGGTTGCCCTTATTAATCAGTCTGATTCAGAAATTGCCACCACTTTCGTTAATCAAGCAAAGCAATCAGATATATTGCAAATTAGCTCGACCGCCACAACGGAAGAACAAGCAAAAAATGAAATGCAAAAAAGCGAAATTGATGCAACAATTATTCTTCCCGCTGACTTTGGTAACATTAATAATGGCATCCCTAGCGGTCAGGTGACTTTGCTTTATAACGAAAATAGTCAACAGGCTGCAGGTGCACTATCTGCTGTCTTATCTGCGCAGATGGAAGAACTTAACAAGCAGTTTGTTAATGTTAGCCCACCATTTACAATTAATGAAGTTTCCACTAAAGAACAGGGCCTATCGCAGTTCGATTATACTTTTGCTGGAATGTTAGGCTTTGCAATAATTGGTCTTGGTATTTTTGGTCCCGTTAGTGTTTTCCCAGAGCTTAAGAAACAGGGAGTTCTTAGAAGGCTACACACTACTCCCCTGCGGGTTTGGCAATATTTTGTGGCTAATGTAGGTTCTCAGGGGCTTATTGGTCTCATGGCGGTAGTAATTCTGTTTGCCTTTTCAATTTTGGTGTTTGATCTACAAATGAGAGGCAGTTATTTACTATTTTTAATGTTTGTTTTACTAAGCATTATCACTATTTACGGAATTGGTTTGGCTATTGGTGGCTGGGCTAAGAACGAACGACAAGCAGCACCCTTAAGTAATCTAATAACCTTTCCGATGATATTTTTATCAGGCACCTTTTTCCCTAGATTTTTAATGCCAGAATGGCTTCAGTCGGTCACGAATTTTTTGCCACTTACGCCTGTAATAGATGGAATTCGCCTGATAGTAACCGAAGGTAAGGGATTTATTGATATTCTGCCCCAGGTTGGGTTATTGGCACTGTGGTCTTTAGCTATATATATTATAGCTTTCAGAGTATTTCGCTGGGAATAGACAAATTAGCTTAAAAGTGCTATAATATTTATTAATGGAATATAAAGAATTACCATCTAGCGTTAAAAATTCGGCCAATCTAGGAAAGAGAGACCCAGAGGGAACTGGTAGCCCAATCGATGAAGCAGATGCTGTTAGGCATTTTCAGCAAGGCAAATTAGTCGCGGCAATCTTGAAACGAAGCGTAGCGCCAATGAAAGTCTCAGAAGAAGCTGGCAATGCGCCAGGGGCAGAAGACCACAAAATGCTTGGCGATTATCCCGACGATCCTACCTATATAAGGTAAAATATATCTCAGTATGAGCATTAATTTAAGCATTTTGCCTAAACCTTTTTTTGTTTTGGCGCCAATGGATGATGTGACGGAAACTGTCTTTAGGCAAACAATTGCTTCGTGCTACGCGCCAGATTTATTTTTCACTGAATTTGTTAATGTAGAGGGTCTGCAAAGTCGCGGGCGAAAGCATTTAATTCATAAACTAAAATATTCAAAAAAAGACAAACCATTAATTGCCCAAATATGGGGAAAGAACCCAGAAAATTATCTTAAAGTCACTAAAGAATTGGTAGATATGGGATTCGATGGTGTTGATATTAATATGGGGTGCCCCGATAAATCGGTTGTTAAAAGTGGTTGTTGCTCGGCGTTAATTAATAACCGTGATCTAGCAATTGAAATAGTCAAAGCAGTAAAAGAAGGCGCAAATGGAAAAGTGCCTGTGAGCGTTAAGCTTAGAACTGGCTTTAATGAGGTAGATTATTCATGGCCAGAGCTAATTCTTCGTCAAAATATTGATTTACTAACTGTGCACGGCAGAACTACTAAAGAAATGAGTAAGGTACCTGCCAGGTGGTCAGACATAAAAACAGTCAGAGAAATTAGAGACAAAGTCAGCCCAAATACCTTAATAGTGGGTAACGGAGATGTTCTTTCTAGAGAGCAGGGGGAGGTGTTGGCAAAGGAAACCGGCGTGGACGGCATTATGATAGGCCGAGGATCGTTATATAACCCGTATGTTTTCCAGAAAAATAGTAATTGGCCATTTACTCCAGAGAAAGATCGGCTGAACATTTATCTAAAGCACGTGGAGCTGTTTAAAAAAACATATGCCAATAATGAAAGAAATTGGCAGAGCCTAAAAAGGCTTACCAAGCTTTACATTCATGGATCTGAAAATGCCAGTAAGTTTAGAAACGAGCTAGTTAGGACAAAAGATATAGACTCAATGATTAAAGTAATTAAGGATAGAATAGAATTTTTACACTAAGAATATTGGTCACTCCAAGAAACCATATCTTCTAAAATCTGTTTTAGTCCTTCGCCCTTTCTGGTAAGAAAGTAGTTGTAGCGAGGTGGTTTATCGCAGTACAGCTTTTTATTAATAATATTATGCTCAGTAAGTTTATCTAGCCGCTGGCTTAGGGTTCTAGGGCTTATGCCGTTAAGATTTTTTTCTAAATTACTAAATTTTTGCGGGGAAGATGACATTTCTCTAATAATTAAAGCCGTCCACTTATCTCCCAAGATGAGCAGGGCGCCAGCAATACACTTTTTTTCTTCTGATACCGGTAGGTCTGTATTAAGCATATTGACTATTTTACATTATTTACACACTTTACAAAATATAGTTAGTCACTATAATTAGTATAGTTAGTAAAAAACGAAAGGATACAAAATGACAGAAATTCAAATAATTGTTGGCAGCACTAGGCCCGGTCGTCTTGGATTGCCTATTTCTAAATGGTTACATAAAGAAATTGACTCTTTAGATATTTCAGATGTAAATTTTGAAATTGTAGATTTAGCCGATTATAATTTGCCTTTGCTCGACGAGCCTAACTTACCGGCAATGCAAAAGTACGAAAATGATCATTCCAAGAAATGGTCTGAAACTATTGCCAAAGCGGATGGATATATTATTGTAACTCCTGAATACAATCATTCGGTTCCAGGCTCCGTAAAAAATGCTATAGATTTTCTATTTAATGAATGGAAGTATAAGCCAATGGCTTTTGTTGGTTATGGTTCAGTCGGTGGAGTGAGGTCTATTGAACAGTTAGTAAATGCTGCTGTTGGTGTTAATGCATTTCCACTAAGAGATCAAATGCACATATACGAGCCTTGGGCGGCAATTGATGAAGAGGGCAATGTTAAGAGCGAAAATATCAAAGGCGACCTAAAAGTACTTGTAGATAACTTAGCCTTAGTTGCCAACGGCACAAAAGACCTTCGCTCATAATTGTTAAGAGTTTTGCAATAAAGCTGGGATTTTTTTAAGCTCAGTTTTTTGTTTTTTTGTATTCCAAAAAATCTTTTAAGTTAGACGCGCCTTCATCTAGAACCGCATAATATATTTCAGAAGACGTTTTTCCCTTTTCCTTCAAATTAGACTTAAGGGCATCGTATTTTATCTGTAGTATTGTTTGCCTTTGTTTTTCGGATATATTTAGCATTCGTTTATGAAGAGACGAATTATGATGAGATAGTTTCTCGTTTTCAGTTACGAACCATATATCGATATTCCATTTACTTTGATTAAAAATAATTAAAGGCCCAAACCAAAATCCTTTTGGAGCGCCCATTTTTTGATGGTGATACCTGTCGGTCATTGCTATGCCATCAAGGTTATTTAATTTTAGTAATACTTCCATAATCAATTGACGCAGCTCATAGCTAAAGTTTTCACTTTTGACGATAACAACGATATCTATGTCTTCATCTACCATAGTTCCATATATATAGCTACCTCCAATTTCCGCCCTGCCAAATTTTGATAATATTTTGACTAAATTTAAATTTTCTAGAAGGGCATCGGCATCTTTTTGTAGTTTATGGTTGAGATTATTTGCGCTAGACATATATTCAATATTAACAGTAATTATTTGATAATGGTGTTTTATGGTATGCGGGGCAGGACAATTTACGCATAATTTGGCATCGTTGCAAGCAACTGCTGACAAATTATTGGCGCCCGAACCTTGCGACTATCGTTAGCTAAAGCTATCGAGTCGCAGAAGCAAATCTAGCTCCATCACCAATTAAAAAACCTCAGACAAGCTGAGATTCTTTAATTGGTCGCGGGGGCAGGACTCGAACCTGCGACCTTGTGGTTATGAGCCACACGAGCTGCCACTGCTCTACCCCGCATAAAGCCTGTAAATATTAGCAATTTATCCGGTGTTTGTCAATCTTTATGCCAAGTTAGCATTCGTTACTTGTTTTGTTTTCCTAAAACAAAATTAATCCAGGATTGCCAGTTTTTAATAATAAATGACTTTTCAGACAGACTTTCCGGCTGAGCCAAGCTGTTTTCGGGAGTTTTTATTTTGCTAAGTGCTACATCTTTAGGGACTATATAGAGCCTTTCCCCCGGCAAGCTTTTTTGGAAATATCTTCTTGCGGCAATTTCAAGATATGAATCTGTTTCAAAGTATTTATTTTTAAGTTTTTGATTTTGATTAATTTGCTCCTGAAGTGACACTTCTTGCTCTAGCTGAGATATTTGCTGTTGAAGATAGTAGTTTTTTTGAATTATTTTAGCCGTACTCCAGGTCACAGATAGTGAAATTATTAAAAACAATACTATAGACATATTTTTAGAGTTGAATATCTCTTGATTGCTAAATATTTTTTTAATTTTGTTTATCATCTGTATTTAATATTATATATTAGTGTATACTTTTATAGTTATTTGGGGCTGTAGCTCAGTGGTTAGAGCAGTCGGCTCATAACCGATTGGTCGCTGGTTCGAACCCAGCCAGCCCCACCAGATGCAAACTAACTGCCATTCTTATGGCAGTTTTTTATTTGGACTGGCATGGCGTGAGAACCAGGTCTTTTGATTTATCAAAAGTGGTTCGTGTATTAAGTGCCACGCGCAGAAGCTTGATTCGAGCATGGCGCGAAAGGAAGTAGCAAGGCGATACCCAGCCAGCCCCACCAGATGCACAATTAAACTGCCATATTCATGGCAGTTTTTTATAAGCAATAAATTTTGCTTGCTGCGATTTTGATAGATTCTGACCAGCTAGGACTTGAATAAACGGTTTTTGCTAAGTCGCAAGCTTGCATATTGTTGTTAATTGCAACTGACAATATATTAATAAGCTCTGTAGCGTTTTCTCCAACTACACTTGCGCCAACAACTATGCCTTTGTGGTTAGCAAGTATTTTTACAAATCCAAGTTCATATTGACCGTAAAGAGATCTTGCTGTTATACCAGCGGGCGCTATGGAGGATTGGTATACTTTACCCGATAGTTTTAGCTGCAATTCGCTAACACCAACGGTTGCAATTTCTGTAGAGCCATAAACAACTTTCGGAATAGCTTTTCTAGATTTTTTTAGTTTTTTTCTAAAATACATATTATGAACTGCAATTTGTGCATCATATATTGCTTCGTATCCCGACTCGGAACCTACGACATCACCTGCCGCAAATATGTTTTTTTGTGATGTTTGCATTTTCCTATTAGTTTTAATTCCTTTTTCGTCAAAATGAACATTAGCATTTTCTAGGCCTAAGTTTTTTACATTAGGCATTTTACCGGATGCCAACACTAAGTTATCTACAGCCAAACGGTACCTTCTTTGGTTTTTAATAAAATGAATAATTGATTTACTGTTGCTTTGTTTAATATCTTCGACAAAACTAGCAGTGTGTAGTTTAACTGAATGTTTAATTAGGATATCTTCAGATATATCGCTTACTTCGTTATCGGACTTGGGCAATATATGATTATTTTTTTCTATTACATGCACGTTAAATCCTAGCATTGTAAGTATTTGCGAATATTCATACGCGACTGACCCGGCTCCTATAAAACAAAAACTATTGCCACTGAAATTAAGCTCAGCTAGGTCTCTATATGTAAGAAAATTGGTTACATTAAACTTTTTGGCAATAGAATTGTCTGGAGAAGCCCCTGGGGCAATCAGAAAGTATTTTGATGATATTTTTTTACCATTAATACTAATATGGTATTTGTCTATGAAATCTGCGTTACCATTGTATGTTTTTATGTTTTCATCTTTAAATACATTTGTTTCTGCCCCAGATGCTTTGTTTTGAGTTTTTCTTAAATAATGTTTTATTTTGTCTATACTAATCGGCGAAACGCTTATATCTAAGCCTTGAGAATTGGCTTTTTTAGCTTTTTGATAAAATTTTAATGATTCCATAAGCCATTTAGTAGGTATAGTAGTTGACCAGAGTTGCTCTCCTCCGATTTTATTACTTTCTATAATGGCTACTTTTTTAGCATGATTTGCAGCCAGGTTTGCAGCTACACTCCCTGCGGTACCGGCCCCAATGACAACTAAGTCATAGTCAAATGAAATTGGTTTTTTATTTTTTCCACCCATGTTGTTAATAATTATACGATATTTTGACAATCTATTAAATTGCTATCAACGGGCAATGATAATAACATTAACTTATAGGAATCATTCATATGGCCGGATTTAATAAGCAGTGGCAATCAATTTCAGCACCAGATCTATTGAAATTTTTTATAACAAATGACAAATCTGGCTTATCTTCTGCCGAAGCCGCTCTTAGAGTGGCAAAGCTAGGTGGTAACAATATTAGTTATTTTCCCGATATAGTGTGGAGTTTATTAAGCTCATTTGTCATCAGAGACGGAAAGCGAACACAAACAAAGAATAATTTATTAGCTCTTGGTGACATAGTACTATTAGAAAAAAATAAAGTGGTTCCAGCCGATATTAGGTTAATTGCCGTTGATAATTTGTCTGTAAATCAATCTGTTCTAGATGGATCTGAGGTCGCCGTTTATAAAAATTCAAACACAACTCATGCTAAATATGACAATATTTTAAGTTTAAAAAACATGGCATTTGCTGGATCTAGCGTAACGTACGGCCATGCCGTTGGGGTGGTGGTTGCAACGGGCAGTGATACATATCTAAATAGTATGGAAAAGCATCATCAGAAATTGGGAAGAAAACTTAAGAAAATTCAGAAAAATTTAAAAAATAATGAAATCATCATAAATGAGTCAACTGACTATATTTCACCCAAGTTAATAGACACTGTAATTGTTAATTTTCCCGCCCCAATTGACTCAGTTAAGGAAATGATTAGAATAATTAGTCATCAGATGGGAAAAAACTTAATTTTTTGTACAGATGAATCTACTGCAAAAAGATTAATTGCTATTACACCAGGTATGGCCCATATAGATAAAAAATATTTCGAGCAAAAAAGTAACAAGTCTATAATGGAGGCTGACTATCCATTAATGAGTTTTATATCTGTAAATAGTGCCGATATTTTAAGATTTAGTAAAATCCTGAATATTAAAAACAGGCAAGCAATTTGCCTAGACGGTGGCTTAACGACAGTTCTAGCAAGCTCTGAACTAATTACTGTAGTATCGGCAGAAATCGCTATAGATGAAGCGCTGCTAAGATCTAATTACTTGGTTAATAACTTTCAAGATATCAAGAAGTTAATTCATCAACTTAAGACTCTACTGGGTTGATTTTTACAACATTATTAACTTGACAAAAATACGAAAATGGTATAGTATAACGGTATTGCCTAAAAAGCAAAAAAGTTAAAAAAAAGGAAAAATTTATGAGCGATATATCTCTTGCTTATGAGTTTTCTCCTACAAGTGATCCAAGATTTTTAAGCATAGATCAAATGCTTGCTTAAAAATTCCTAAGCTGCGTAGGTAAACTCTTTTAGGAGCCTCCTAGATTGTTGGGAGGCTTTTAAATTTGGTAAAACAGATTATATTTTGGTATGATATCGTCTGTATTAAACCTTAAGGCAGGGTAGCTCAGATGGTTAGAGCGCAGGACTCATAAGCCTGAGGTCGCGAGTTCAATTCTCGCCCCTGCTACCAAAGCCACATTAGATTGGCTTTTTTATTTACATGTTATTGAATTACAAGCCACACTTAGAGTCAGATAACTTTATTTTAGCCGTCTCAGGAGGAGTTGACTCTGTTGTTTTACTAGATATTTTGTCTAATATGAACTATAAGTTCGTTGTCGCTCATTATGATCACGGTATTCGAGGTAACTCTTATGAAGATAAGATCTTTGTAGAGAAGCTAGCAAATAAATACAATAAACCTTTTTTTTACGCCGAAGGTCAATTGGGTTCTGGCGCAAGCGAGGATTTTGCAAGAAATAAAAGATATGAGTTTCTTGAAAAAATAAAAAAAGATACTCATGCAAACTTAATTGTCACGGCTCACCATCAAGATGACGAGATAGAAACTGCAATTATTAATATTTTAAGAGGTACTGGTCGCTTGGGTATCAGTTCTATGCAGAGCAACAAATACATATCAAGGCCATTACTAATTTTTTCTAAAAAAGAAATCCTAGAATATGCGCAGACAAAAAATTTAAATTGGGTAGAAGATTATACAAATTTAGACACGGCATATTTAAGAAACAGAGTAAGACTACAGGTAATTCCTAAGATGAGCGATCTTCAAAGAGGTAAATTTTTGGAATACATTAAAACAAGTAAGGAGCTTAATAAAAAAATTGAGCCACTTCTTGCAAGGCTCGCTTCACAAATTCAACACAAGGGAAGGCCTGTAATTAGCAGGCAGAAGTTCATATCATTACCGGATAATTTGTCTCAAGAATTTATACATTATCTACTTAGAAACTTGGGCTATAAAAATTACGATAAAAAAAATATTGATAACATAGCCATAGGTATTAAAACGCTAAAACCGGGAAAAGTTATAGAATTTGCCGGAGGAAAAATAATTATCACTAAAAGATCTGCTCGTTTTTATTAATAAAGTACTAGATTAACAAGAGGTGAATCAGTTATAATTGTCGGATATGGATAAACGAAAACAACCGCCTAAAAAAGGTTCGACTAAAAAAACCTGGATAAAAAACACGGGTTTTGTGCTAATTATTCTACTTTTTATAGGTATTTTTTTATTTAGTTACAGGCAGCCATCTAAACTTGAAGAAAAGACATTTAACGATGTTATGAATCGAGCGAATAGTGGTGAAATTGTTAAGCTTTCAGTTCAGGGAAGTAACATTGAAGTCACAACAAAGGGTAATGACAAGCCCACTGAAAAGACAAGAAAAGAAAATAACGCAACTCTTTATGGACCCGGGGGTCTAACGAACCGAGATGTAGAGGTTGTCTTTAAGGAAGCTTCTAACAGTGGAGCAACGTGGACCGCACTGGCGATTAATTTACTGCCAGTGATCATAATTGTTGGAGTACTGCTATTTATGCTTAGGTCTGCTCAGGGTCAAGGTAACCAAGCTTTAGGTTTTGGCAAAAGTAGCGCGCGGCTTTATGGTAATGAAAAAGAAACGGTTAAATTTAAAGATGTTGCCGGCAATGAAGAAGCCAAAACTGATTTAGAAGAAGTAGTCGAATTCTTAAAGTATCCTAAAAAGTTTGAAACTGTTGGAGCAAAAATTCCTAAAGGTGTTCTATTAGTAGGTCCTCCGGGAACAGGTAAAACGATGATGGCCCGGGCGGTTGCCGGTGAGGCTAACGTGCCATTCTTTAGCATATCGGGATCAGAGTTTGTTGAGATGTTTGTTGGCGTTGGTGCCAGCAGGGTTAGGGATCTATTTAGTAAGGCCAAAAAGAATGCACCCTGTATTATTTTTATAGACGAAATTGATGCTGTTGGTCGTAAAAGAGGCAGCGGTATGGGTGGAGGACACGATGAAAGAGAGCAAACCCTTAACCAGATTCTTGTTGAAATGGATGGGTTTGAACAAGGACAAAATGTCATAGTCCTTGCAGCTACTAACAGAATGGATGTTTTAGATCCGGCGCTTCTAAGGCCTGGTCGTTTTGATCGAAGAGTTGGTATAGGACTACCCGACCGAAAAGATCGTTTAGCAATATTAAAGGTTCATTTTGCTAAAAAGCCATTAAATAAAAGCGTAGACTTAGATTCACTTGCTGCCAAAACAGCTGGTTCTAGCGGTGCGGATTTGGCTAATATAGCAAATGAAGCCGCTATTATAGCCGCCAGAGCTAATAGAAATGTAATTACTAATGAAGACGTTACTAATGCATTTGAAAAAGTAGCTATTGGTCCAGAACGCAAAAGTAAAGTAATGAACGAAAAAGAAAAAGAGCTTACTGCATATCATGAAGCGGGGCATGCTGTTGTTGGTCACACTCTACCGGACAGTGATATGGTCCATAAGGTTACAATTATTCCTAGGGGCGGTACTGGTGGTGTTACGTGGTTTATCCCACCTGAAGACAAAAGCTATCACAGTATAATTGAGTACAAAGACGTTTTAGCCAGAATGCTTGGCGGACGTATTGCAGAAGAAATTATTTATGGCCCGGATCGTGTTACAACTGGAGCTGGTAATGATCTTCAGAAAGCCGCCGAACTGGCACGGGAGATGATTGTTAATCAGGGAATGGGCAAAAAATTAAGAGACCAAGTATTCCATGTCGAAGACGGTATGATGATGGAAAGGTTAGTCCATGAAAGACAATACTCAGATGAGACTGCCAAAATTATTGACGATGAGGTAGAGTCATTAATAACCGAAGCTGCTAATAGAGCAAGAAGCGTACTTAAGAAAAATAAAGCCTTCCTAGAAAAGCTTAAAGATGCACTACTAGAAAAAGAAACAGTTGAAGCAGAAGAAGTGCTTGAAATATTAAAAGGAACATCATTGCCTACTGAAGCAAAACTTTATTAGCAAAAGAAAAAGCAGATGAATCGATTACTTTCAAGAGCAAATAGAAGACTTAGTTTTGGCTCAGCTGCATTTCTTTTAGCCGGTGCATCTTTGGCGGGAACAGTTCTTGGAATTATTAGAACTAAACTCATTAATGCCAATTTTAATAATTTTGAAACAGATGCTTTTTTTGCGGCTTTTAAAATTCCAGATTTTGTTTATTTTACCTTAGCTTCGGGTGCCCTAGGAGTTGCATTTTTACCAATTCTTAGCGAACGACTAAGAAAAAATAAGCAGTCAGCATGGGAAGTTTCTAGTTATCTTCTTAATGCTCTAGGCATTCTTACGCTTATAGTTTCTGTTTTGCTTATGATTTTTGCCGAGCCGCTACTTAGATATGTTGTGGTTCCAGGATTTACCCCCGAGCAACTTGAGCTTTCTGTTGCAATAATGAGAATTGTATCTGTAAATGTGTTTATATTTTCAATTTCTACACTACTGACTACTATTCAACAGTCTGTTGGAAGGTTTTTCTTTTTTGCTATTGCTCCATTGTTTTATAACGGTGCAATTATTGCTAGTATATATATTTTTGGTGATTCTTTAGGTGTTGTGGGCTTGAGTATTGGCGTGGCAATAGGTGCAATATTGCAGCTTGTTGTTGCGTCATTTGGTATGATCGGAATTAATTTTAGGTATATTCCAAAAATTAATTTTCAAGATAAAAACTTTAGAGAAGTATTGCGTATTTTACCTGCCAGGTCTATAGACCAGGGAGTTGATTATATTAATGCGATAGTTGAAACAAGATTCGCCTCTAAACTGGTAACTGGTTCGGTGACGTGGTATGAAAATGCAATGATTTTACACAATGCACCGATAATGTTAATTGGAAACTCTATATCAACAGCGGCATTTCCAAGGTTAACAGACAAGCTTGCAATGGGCCGTACAGATTTATTTAGAAAAGAATATGTCAGAGTGTTGCAGATTCTAATATTTTTGGCTTTACCGGTTGTTGTAGTAGCATTTTTTGCTAGAGCTTATTTGGCTAGAATTATTTTTGCCCGTAGTAGTAAAGAAATAGCCATTATATTTGGGGTGCTATGCTTTGCAATATTTTTTAGAATAATATATACAATTATTTCTAGGTATTTCTACGCATATAAAGACACAAAAACACCATTATATGTTTCGCTATTTATTATTGTACTAAATATATTTTTGGCATATTTTCTATCTCAGCCGGATGCATTTGGGGTAGTTGGCTTGGCCATGGCCCAGGGAATAGTTGCCTTTGTTGAAGTAATGATTTTAACGGTTATTATTACCAAAAGAGATCCCAAGCTTTTTTCTGGGCCATTCCTGAACTACTTATTAAGAGCAGGAATTGCTACTGCTTTTGCAGCCTTAGGTACTTATTTTATTATGCAATTTTTACCCCTGCAGCTTGCCGACCTAGGTTTTGTGTTAGTAGTTAAGCTTAGTATTATTTCTTTTGTAACATTCTCGGTCTTTATTATTGTTGCAAAAATTTTACGTCTGCCTGAAGCCGATATTATTCTAAGAAAGATTAAAGATATTATTTTAAAGCCAGTAAAGATATAGTTTTGCTATAATTACAGATAAGTATGGATCAAATTCGAAATTTTTGTATTATTGCTCATATTGACCACGGAAAGAGCACCTTGGCTGATAGACTATTAGAAATTACTGGTACAGTTGAAAAGCGTAATATGAAATCTCAGCTTTTAGATAAAATGGATCTGGAAAGAGAAAAGGGTATAACCATTAAACTTGCTCCTGTTCGAATGAACTACAAAGGTTATCAATTGAACTTAATTGATACGCCAGGCCATGTAGATTTTAGCTATGAAGTATCACGTAGTTTAGCTGCCTGTGAGGGGGCAATACTAGTTGTAGATGCGAGTCAGGGAATCCAGGCCCAAACACTTGCGAATGTATATTTAGCACTAGCAGCAGATTTAAAAATTATACCTGTTCTAAATAAGATTGATCTTCCAGCCGCCGATGTTGAAAGAGTTACCAAAGAAGTGGTTTCTTTGCTTGGATGTCGCCCAGAAGAAATCCTTAAGATTTCTGCCAAAACAGGAGAAGGGGTTGCGGAAGTTCTTGATTTAATAATAGACACAGTATCTCCTCCTAGCGGTAATCCGAGTGGCCAAACAAGGGCTTTAATATTTGATAGCTACTATGATGATTATAGAGGTGTAATTCTTTACGTCAGGATTGTTGATGGAAAAATTGATAAAAATAGCTCTATAACCATGATCGGTACGGCGAGCTCTGGCCTTGCTCTTGAAGTTGGTAGCTTAAGCCCTGAAATGTTGCCATCGACTAGCTTATCTACAGGCGAAATAGGCTATATTGTAACAAATCTCAAAAGCACTAGAGAAGCTAGGGTCGGCGACACTGTAACACTATCTAAAAATCCTGCATCAGAGGCTTTAGCGGGATATAAAGAAGTGAAGCCTTTTGTATATGCTGGTTTTTTCCCAGACAGCAATGAAAATTATCAACTTTTAAAAGACGCTATAGAAAAGCTTTCGCTGAGTGATTCGGCGCTACAGTTTTCACCAGAAAATTCGCCAGTATTAGGATTTGGAGTAAGAATAGGTTTTCTTGGCTTATTGCATATGGATATTGTTAAAGAAAGGCTAGAACGAGAATATGGGCTTGAGCTAGTAGTAACAAATCCAAGTACTGACTATCGCTTACTGTTAAATAACGGAGAAGAAGTTGATATAAAAAGTGCCAGTGATTTGCCGGACCCAGCATCTATTGAAGAAATAAGGGAGCCTTGGATTAAAGGAGAAGTAGTATGTCCGAAAGATTATGTTGGCCCAGTAATACAATTAATTTCAAATAAAAGAGGTTTACAAAAAAATATTAGCTTTGTAGATGCACAGCTAGCCTTAATTGAATTTGAAGCACCACTAGCAAATTTATTAACAGATTTTTACGATCAACTAAAGAGCATAACTAGTGGGTATGGCTCATTTAATTACGAACTAAGCAATTACATAGCTCAAGACCTAGTGAAGCTAGACTTTTTAGTGGCGGGCGAAAAGATGGATGCGCTCAGTGTCATGGTCCATAGAACCGAGGCTGATTACATAGGCAGAGAGACGGTTAAGAAATTAAAGGAAGTTATACCTAGGCAAAATTTTCAAGTTTCTCTTCAGGCTGCTATTGGTGGACGATTCATTGCTAGGGAAGACATAAGTGCTTACAGAAAAGACGTCACAAGCGGACTGTACGGTGGCGATGTTTCAAGAAAAAAGAAAGTATTAGCAAAACAAGCAAAAGGCAAAAAAAGATTAAAAAAGTTTGGAAAAGTAGATATCCCGGCCGAAGCATTTACCGTAATGCTAAAAAGAGATTAATTTGCAATAGCCTTTTCTAGGTCTAAGAATATGTCCTTAATGTGTTTTGCGGGGTTTACTCCTTTATATTCTTTATAAATATTGCCACTTGGGTCTACTAAGATTGTATTCCTATTGATTCCGAAATATTTTTTACCAAACATACTTTTTTCACCCCAGGCGCCGTATTTTTTTATTACAACCGCATCGGGGTCGCTTAATAAAATAAAATTTAGTCCGTACTTTTCGCTAAACTTTTTATGGCTCGAAACGCTATCTTTAGAAATACCAATCACAACTGCTCCCAGTTCTTCTAGAACGGCCCTGCCGTCTCTGAAGTTGCACGCCTCTTTTGTGCAACCAGGCGTATCATCTTTCGGGTAAAAGTATAATACTACCCATTTGCCGCTGAAGTCAGAAAGAGAAACTGTGTTTTCGTTTTGATCTTTAAGCTTAAAATCAAACGCCTTAGTCATTGCTAAATCCTTTCGTATAATGCAATTATTAACATATAGTATAGATATGAGTAAGGGCTTAGACAATAAACTAAATTTAGATCGTATTAAGGTTTTATTGAAAAACTATGAGCCAAAAAGGGTCATTATTAATGAATTAAGCAAAATAAAATTGACACTTTTAGTCGCGCCTACGGCGGCCGGCAGAAATTCGGTAATAAATCACTTAGTAGAATTGGGCGATTACCACTATATTGTTTCTGACACTACAAGATCACCAAGGCGCAATAATGGCGAGCTTGAAAAAAATGGACAAGTTTACTGGTTTAAAGAAGAAAAAGATTTTTTAAATTCGCTTCGTAAGGGTGAATATATAGAAGCTGCTGTAATTCACGGTCAACAAGCTTCTGGAATAAATATTGCTGAATTAAGACGAGCAAAGAGTGCGGGCAAGTATGCTATTACAGATATTGATTTTGTTGGATGTGATTCAATAATACGGCTTAGCCACAATGTTATTCCTGTGTTTCTGTTGCCACCTAGTTTTGAAATATGGATGAAAAGATTAAAAGGTAGGGGATTTTTGTCTGAAGAGGAGCTAAAAAGAAGATTAACGAGCGCCAGAAAAGAATTCGAATATGCAATTAATAACAATTTCCTAACCTATGTTATTAACGATAATTTGCAAGACACAGTCCACAAAATAGACAGCCTTGTTAGGTATGAAAAAATTTTAGAGAACCAAAAAACTTCAAAAAAACTGTTAAAAGAACTCCTTAGAAATTTAAATTAGCACTCTTGACATTAGAGTGCTAATTAATCTATCATAGTAGTGTTAACTAAGCACTTTATTTAATATAATGACTGAAAGACAAGAGCAAATATTACGATCAATAGTTGAGCAGTATGCAGAAATTGCAGCACCTGTTGGTTCTTTGCTACTTGCAAAACTTTTCGGCGTTTCGTCGGCAACAATAAGGTCTGAAATGGCTAGATTAGAAGAAATGGGCTACATTGAACAGCCTTATACTTCAGCCGGCAGAATTCCAACTGACAAAGGCTATAGATATTATGTAAATAAAGTATCTGACTTTGCTGATGCCAGCGAAAATAATATGTCACTCATGGATCGCAGTGCGAGAGCGATCGATGCTCGTATTAGGTCTGCTGGAATGGCTTCAAAAACTATTAAGTCAGCCGTAGATAGCTTGGTTGAAATTACAAGGAATTTAGCTATTGGTACTATTGGTGATCAGCTTTATATGAGTGGAATAGCTAATTTGTTTATGCAACCAGAATTTGCCGCCGGCAACGCTGTCCAACAAGTCGCTTCATTGTTAGACAATTTGGAGCCATGGTTGTATGAGGCAGCCCCAAACAAACCACTTAGTGTTTACATAGGTTCTGAAAATCCAGTTGGTAAGAGCAGTGGTTGTAGTTTAATAGTTTGCAAATACCGCAGCCCATATAGCGATAATAGCTATATAGGGGTTGTTGGGCCAACTAGGCAGAATTATGCGCAAACTATGAATCTTGTTAAGTATGCCGGTCAGGCACTTGAAAATAATTTATAAATTGAAGGAGTGAAGTCTTGAAGAGTAATAAATCCTCAACTAACGATTCGGTTCAAAAGAAGACAAAAAAACAAGAAGAATTGTTTACAAAGTCTGAAGTTGAACAGCTATTAAACGATTTAACAAGTGATCTTCAAAGGGTCCAGGCAGAGTTTATTAACTACAAAAGGCGCTCAGAAGAAGAAAGGCTAAATGCAATATTAGTCGGCAAAGAACAGGCGGCTACCGCGCTTCTGCCTGTTATCGACAGTATTGATCGTGCCATAATGCACGAGCCGTCTGATATAAAAGATCATCAATGGGTAAAAGGAATAAATACTTTAGCCAGCCAGCTTAATAAAGAATTAACTAAAATTGGATTAGTAAAATTCGGCAAAGTAGGTGACGAATTCGATCCAAATTTGCATGATGCAGTATCAATGGACGACAGCCAAGGTCAGTCCGAAGTAGTGGCAGAAGTTTTACAGACTGGATTTTCATTAGGAGAAAGAATAATAAGACCAGCAATGGTAAGAGTAACTAAGAAATAAGGAGATTATAATGGGAAAAATTATAGGAATAGATTTAGGAACAACCAACAGTGCTATGGCGGTAATGGAAGGTGGGAAGCCCGAAATTATATCCAACAAAGAAGGCAGCAGAACCACTCCTAGCGTGGTAGCCGTTAATAAAAGTGGCGAAAGATTAGTAGGCCAATTGGCTCGTAGACAGGCCGTGACCAATCCAAAAAACACTATTTACGAAATGAAGAGACTCATTGGTAGAAGATGGGAAGATAAAGAAGTCCAAAGAGACATTAAGCTATTAGGTTATGAAATTGTTAAATCCGGCAACGGCGTAAAAGTAAAAATGGGAGATAAGTCATATAGCTCAGAAGAACTTAGTGCTATGGTGCTTAGCAAGCTAAAGGCAGACGCCGAAAGCTTTTTGGGTCAACCTGTTTCAGAAGCAGTTATTACAGTCCCAGCATATTTTGATGATTCTCAAAGACAAGCTACTAAAGATGCAGGAAAAATTGCAGGTCTTGAAGTGAAAAGAATAATCAACGAACCAACAGCTGCTGCATTAGCTTATGGTTTAGACAAGAAAGCCAGCGATGAAAAGATTGTTGTATATGATCTAGGAGGTGGTACTTTTGATGTCTCAGTTCTAGAGCTTGGTGACGGAGTATTTGAAGTAAAAAGCACAAATGGAGATACCCATTTGGGTGGTGCTGATTTTGATAGAGTTATTGTTAATTACTTTGTTGATGATTTTAAAAAGCAAAACGGAGTTGATTTAACAGACGACAAAGCTGCTATGCAAAGACTTCGTGATGAAGCAGAGAAAGCTAAAATTGAACTAAGTACAACAAATGAAGTAAATATTAACTTACCGTTTCTTACTGCTAACGCAGACGGCCCAATGCACTACGAAACTTCACTAACTCGAGCTAAGCTAGAGCAGTTAGTGGGTGAACTGGTTGATAAAACAGCTATACCTTGTGAAAAAGCACTTAAAGATGCTGGCCTAAAAACTAGCGATATTGATGCTGTAGTTTTAGTTGGAGGCATGACAAGAATGCCTGCTGTCCAAGAAAAAGTTAAAAAAATATTTGGCAAAGACCCAATGCAAGGTGTTAACCCAGATGAAGTTGTTGCTATTGGAGCGGCAATCCAGGGCGGTGTTTTAGCTGGAGATGTAAAAGATGTACTACTTCTTGATGTAACTCCTCTATCTCTTGGTATCGAGACTATGGGTGGGGTAAGCACAAAGCTAATTACCAGAAATACTACGGTCCCAACAAGTAAAAGCGAGGTTTTCAGCACGGCGGCCGATAATCAGCCACAAGTTGAAATACATGTCCTTCAAGGTGAAAGAGAAATGGCCGCAGACAATAAGAGCTTGGGAAGGTTTATTCTTGACGGTATTGCACCAGCACCAAGAGGAATTCCTCAAATTGAAGTAACCTTTAATATTGATGCTAACGGCATTTTAAATGTTTCTGCTAAAGATAAAGGTACTGGCAAAGAGCAAAGTATAACCATTTCTGGTAGCGGTAACTTGT
Organism: Candidatus Saccharimonadota bacterium; assembly: GCA_031973215.1. Lineage (GTDB taxonomy): Bacteria > Patescibacteriota > Saccharimonadia > Saccharimonadales > CAIOMD01 > DALYDK01. The sequence continues at coordinate 29,605 of DALYDK010000004.1, read as the reverse complement.
CTAAGGAAGATGTAGAAAAAGCCGCCAAAGAAGCTGAATCACATGCCGAAGAAGACAAAAAGAAAAGAGAAGCAGTTGATGCTAAAAACACTTTAGAGAACTCAATTTACCAGGCAGAAAAACTCAAAAATGACAACGGCGATAAATTGTCCGAAGAAGACAAAAAAGCCCTAGATGAAGCAGTTGAAGAAGCTAAAAAGCATTTAGATAGCACCAACAAGGATGATATTGAAAAAGCTGCTAAAGAGTTAAATGATAAATTGATGCCAATTGGTGCGAAGCTATATGAACAGGCAACTCCACCAGCCGGTGAAGAAAAAAATGACGGTCCAGTAGAAGGCGAAGTTGTTGACGAAAAACCAGAAAAATAGTCAATTTAATTTTATAAGGATGGCTAGTAGCCGTGACTACGAAGCCATCCTTATGCATCGAAAAGAGTGTCTAAGTTATTTAAAAAATTATAAGAATGTTCTAGAAATTGGCGACACTAAGGGTCTTTTAATTGTCTATGAAATTAATAATGTTATAGTCGGATCAGCGAGATTAGATGTTCTCAATAATAGTGGAAAAATTACTAGAGTTGTCACAGACCCCAAGCATAGAAACTCTGGGGTAGGTAAATCATTAGTTGAATATTTAATAAATGAATCTAACAATATGAACTTACATAATCTAACACTAAGATGCTTGGTGACTAACTGTCAGTTTTATGAAAAGCTTGGTTTTAAAATAGACGGAGATAGCTACTTAGAAGGTGATAATCGTTACTATAATATGCAAATGCAGATTCGATCATTGCAGTACAAAGGGAGTATTATATAAATCATGACAAAAAGAGATTACTATGAAATCCTAGGTGTTTCAAAAGATGCTTCTGCAGATGAAATTAAAAAAGCATTCAGAAGGCTTGCCGTCCAACACCACCCCGACAAAGAAGGTGGTGATGAAAGTAAGTTCAAAGAAATAAACGAAGCCTATGAAGTACTGAAAGATTCAGAAAAACGACAAAGGTATGATCAGTTTGGTCATGCGGGTGTTGGCGGAAACTCAGGAGCCGGTGGTAATCCATTTGAAGGATTTAATTTTAATGGACAAAATGTTAATTTTGACTTTGGCGACGGTGGGTTCGGTGATATATTCGGTAGTTTTTTTGGAGGAGGCAGGCCTAGGTCAAGGCGTGGTAGAGACATAGAAACCGTCCTTGATTTAAGTTTTGAAGAAGCTGTTTTTGGTGTTGAGAAAGACATAAAACTAAATGTAGATTCCGATTGTGAACACTGCAAGGGTAGCGGTGCAGAGCCGGGTTACGAATTAAAAACATGTGATACGTGTAAAGGCTCCGGTCAGGTAGTAACCTCCGTTAGAACCATCTTGGGTAATATTCAACAGGCTCAGAGTTGTCCAACGTGCCATGGTTCTGGTAAGATTCCCGAAAAACCTTGTTCAGTTTGTAATGGCAAGGGAGTAAAGCGCATACAAAAAAAGGTAGACTTAAAAATTCCTGCCGGCATTGATGATGGCGCCACAATTAGGCTTCGCGAATACGGCGAATCAATTGTTAATGGACCTAAGGGTGATTTGTATATACACATTAGAGTTAAACCTCACAAACATTTCACAAGAGAAGGAGATATAATTTTAAGCCACGAGAAAATAGATATGGTTACTGCTGCTTTAGGTGGAGAAAAATCAGTAGAAACAGTAGACGGAAAAGTAATTATGAAAATTCCTCCCGGCACGCAGAGCGGAACAGATTTTAAACTTTCTGGTCATGGTGTAGCTCATCCAAAAAGCAGCCATAGAGGTCCGCATATAGTCACAGTTATTGTAGAAACACCAACCAAACTTACTAAAAAGCAGAAAGAGCTACTAGAGCAATTTCAAGAAGAACCTAGTAAAAAAAGATTCTTCAGCTAATTTTTGATAAAATATTTATTGATAGATCAAACAAATAAAGGAATAAATTGAATATATTTATTATTAACAATGGTAGTCAGTATTTAGAGAATATAGTCTTAAAAATATCTAAGGACCATACATATTCAATTTACGATTATGTTCCTAACAAAAAAATATTCGTTCCGAAAAATACCGACTTAATTATTCTTTCTGGTGGCATGAAACAAGAAGTTGTAGATGAACTGAACGGTCGGCATTACTACGAGCAAGAATTTGAACTCATTAGAAATTCCAAAGTACCAATATTTGGTATATGCCTTGGTCTTCAGATGATGGCCTACGCCATGGGCGGAAGTTTAAAAAAATTAAATAATCTTCAACATAAAAATATACCAGTCAAACTTAACCATATAGGTCATGAAATACTAGGCCATGGAGACCTGTTTGTTCATGAGCGACATGCATGGGTCGTAGATGAGCTAGATGGAACGGGCTTTTCTGTTTTAGCAGAAAGTGATGACGGAGTAGAGATTATCCATCATAAGCATAAAAATTTATTTGCCACTCAATTTCATCCAGAAATAGATGTAAATAAACATAGTGAGACAAATTTTTGGCGCTTAATTGACCGTTTTCTCATAAAGTCTAAAGACAGAGTTGTTTATGAAGAGGAATAGCCAACAAGGTTTTATTACCATGATAATCATGATTTTATTAATTGTATTTGCAGTTATTGGCTTAGTCTTCTTAAGAGTAGTTAAAGCCAACCAATAATATTTACAAATATTAAAAAAAATGATATAGTATAAGATGTTTTTATACAATTTAATGTGCTATTCTAAGCCTAAATCTTCATGAATAAATTACCTACGCTTAAAATTTATGAAAAAGTTAAGTTCCCAGAACTTAGCGATGAATATGTGCTGGCCAAAATTGATACCGGCGCAGATAGCGGTGCGCTCCATGCATCTAATATTAAAATCATTAACAGGCACGGGAAGTATCACCTTAGCTTTAAGCCATTTAACAGTAAAAAAACTATTTGGAATGATAACTTTTCAGTTAAATATGTTAAAAGTTCTAATGGTGAAAAGCAGCAGAGGTTTTTTATTAATACTTTTGTCAGAATAAAAGGCAGTAAAAGGAAAATTAAAATCTCTCTCACCGACAGATCTAGTATGAACTACGAAGTAATTATTGGCAGAAAATTTTTAAGAGGAAAATTTCTGGTAGACCCATCAGATTAAGGATATATTATGAAGATTGCAATTTTATCAAAAGGATCAAAGAACTATTCCACTAAGAGGCTTAAAGAAGTTGCTCTAGAAAGAGGGCATGAAGTCAAAATTATTAACTACGCTAAATGTTATATTGGCGTAGAAAAAAATAACCCGGTTGTGCACTACAAGGGAGAGCCGTTAGAAAAATTTGATGTCATGATACCTAGAATTGCTCAAAGCTATACAAAATATGGTACAGCAGTTGTTAGGCAATTTGAAATGCAGGGCACATATACTACAGCTAGTTCAATAGCTATAAACCGTTCACGCGATAAACTGCGTGCCTACCAACTACTAGCAAAAGCAGGAGTAGGAGTTCCTAAGACTGTGTTTGCAAGAGATACTGCAGATTTTGATGATGTTATAGAGCAAGCCGGCGGTACCCCGCTAATTATTAAAGTTGCTAGGGGTACTCACGGAAATGGTGTTGTATTAGCAGAAACCAAAAAAGCAGCCCAAGCTGTAATGCAGGCGTTTTATGTTGAAGGTGTGAACTTTTTAGTTCAAGAATTTATAAAAGAATCTGCAGGAACGGACATCAGAGCATTTGTAGTAGGTAAAAGAGTCGTTGCCAGTTACAAAAGGCAGAGCCTAGATGATGATTTCAGATCAAATTTACACCAGGGTGGTGAGGGCAAGGCCGTTAAGCTAACAGACGAAGAAATTAAGACAGCAGTCCGAGCGGCGAAATCAATGAATTTGCCTGTGTGTGGCGTAGATATGATGAGAAGTTCAAGAGGTCCGCTGGTGCTTGAGGTTAATTCCAGCCCCGGGTTTGGAATAGAGAAAATAACAAACAGGGATGTAGCAACGAAAATAATTGAATACATAGAAAGAAATGCCAAACAAAGACATAAAAAAGACAAAATTGGTGCCTAAAAAAAGATACATTATTTTTAGTTTGTTTTTTGGTTTGTCTATTTTATTGCTGATTGCTTTGTATAAAGGCGGTCATCAACTTGATAGTATTACTGTTAACGGTAATATAATATTTATTGAAAAATTAACTTCCGAAAAAGACAAAGAAAAGGGTCTTTCTGGAAGTAAGTTTTTACCATCCAACCAAGGAATGTTGTTTGTATATGATACATCTGGTAATTGGAAAATTTGGATGAAAGATATGAATTTTTCAATTGATGTAATTTGGCTAGACGATAACGCAAAGGTAGTTGGTATAAAGGAAGGCTTGAGTCCAGAATCATATCCAGAGATCTTTCAAATAGAACAAAAATCTAAGTATATATTGGAACTAAATTCAGGTGTAGTAAAAAAATATGGAATAAAAATGGGTGATATATTTCAAGATATTCAATAAATAAATGTTATGCTTAATTTATAAATGATAAGTTTATACGTTATTTTAGGTTTATCGGCATTTTTGTTTTTATTTGTACCGCTGGCATTTAGGTCGAACGCGGTTTATGGATATTTATTGCTGATTGCAGGTGAGTTGGCGTCAAAACAAGTATCTGTTGAAACGACAAAATTTTTAAATTCAATATTCACCGGTTTGTCTCTACCAATGTACAGCATTGTTCAAATATTTATATTAATTTTTGGTTCAGCACTGGTGCTTTTTCTGTACAGAAAAACATCTAAGCCTAAAGACTTAATATTTAATATAGTCGTAGGGGCGTCTGCATCGCTCGTGGCTACATTTTTAGTAGTTTCAAAGCTTTCATATGATCAAAAAAACACAATCGAAAATCTTAGTTTGTATCAGACTTTAGATAATTTTATAGGCGTAGCAGTAGTTACAGGATTACTAGGCTCGCTTTTTTATTTTGTTTTTCATAAAAGCGTTCATATTTCTAAGCACGATAAAAAGCACAAATAAAAAAGCTCCAGAAGTACTGGAACTTTTTTATTGGAGGGCCCAGTGGGGCTCGAACCCACGACACCCTGCTTAAAAGGCAGGTGCTCTAACCGGCTGAGCTATGGGCCCATATGTTTTATTAAAACAACAGGGGTTAATATATCACGAACAAGTAAAATTGTAAATGTTGCCTTCTTTAGTTTATATTTAGTAATAACTAGATATGGCTCTGACAAAAACAAACACATTAATTTTTATCTGTATTTTTTTACTTTTTGGTCTTTTTATATCTAAATATTTTGAACCTATTAGTATATATTATTTCCTTATATTTTCACTGCTTGCTGTAATTTTTTACAGATTTAAAACAGCATTTATATTTACCGTTTGTTTAGCGGCTTTTGCGGGTGGTCTGTACAGGGGAGGTTTACTACAACAGCAAAACCTTAGTTATCAAGATTTTTACTATAAAAAAGTAACAATCACCGGCATTGCTTCTGAGGATGGTTTTTATTCTGATAGTTCTCAACTGGAATTTACTGTTGGTTCAGTTAAAGTTGACGGCAAAAGCATCCCCGGAAAAGTAAAAATTAAGGGATTTGGTTCCCCGGCGGTTTATCGTTACGACCTAGTTGAGGCTACTGGAAAACTATATCCGAGTGTCGGCAGTAGACAGGCTTCAATGTCTTATGCTGATATTAATGCAATTGCTACTACCAATTCGCTAATTGATAATATTCGAACTAAGTTTATTATTGGCATTGAAACTTCTTTGCCGGAACCGGCTGCAAGCTTTGCTATAGGCATTTTAGTAGGTCAAAGAAGCTTGTTGCCGGAATATTTAATGGAAGCTTTAACAATTGTCGGGCTTGTCCATATTGTTGCTGTTAGTGGATATAACTTAACGATAATTGTTAATTTTGTCAGACGAATTGGCTCTAAGCTTTCTAGGTTTCAATTGTTATTTATTTCTTTAGTGCTAATATACGGTTTTATATTAATTAGTGGATTTTCTCCATCAATAGTTAGAGCATCGCTTGTTTCATTTTTAAGCTTGACTGCTTGGTATTTTGGAAGAAAAATTAGACCAGCTCTACTCATTCTATTGGTAGCATCGATAACGGCTTTTTATAACCCATACTATATTTGGTCCGATATTGGTTGGTACCTGTCTTTCTTGGCCTTTGTTGGAATTTTAATTATTGCACCCATATTAATTCGTTTGTTTAGAATAAAAAATAATAACGGTTTTGCATCTATGGCCGTCGAATCATTTTCGGCTCAGGTTATGACAACTCCACTAATTATGATGATTTTTGGCAGAGTTTCTTTAATTGGAATAATAGCAAATATAATCATCGTGCCACTTGTTCCTTTAGCTATGTTTTTTTCATTTATAGCAGGATTGATTGGAGCTATTTTGCCAAACCTATCAGCGTATTTGGCAATTCCAGCCAGGCTGCTATTGAACCTTATGATATTAATTACTGAAAAGCTAGCAACAGTTCCAGGTGCTTACAAACTTGTTTCCGTTGGCTTTACTTCTATGCTACTTATTTATGGTTCTATATTAATATTTTACATTGGCCTCAGAAAGAGACTCCAATCTGTTAAAATATAAATAAAGAATTATTAAAATATGAGGTTTTTATATGTCTGGACATTCAAAGTGGTCAACAATTAAAAGACAGAAAGCAGCTAATGATGCCAAACGAGGTGCTGTATTCACTAGAATTGGTAACTTAATTGCCGTAGCGGCAAAAAAGGGCACCGATCCTACTACTAACCCTAGTTTAGCTATGGCAATAGAAAAGGCCAAAGCCTCTAACATGCCGAATGCAAATATTGATCGCGCTATAGCAAGAGCTGCAGACAAATCTGCTGCTCAGCTTCAGGAGGTTATGTATGAAGGCTATGGTCCCGGAGGAATAGGAATACTTGTTGAATGTGCTACAGATAACTTAAATAGAACCTACCCAGAAGTAAGAAATGTTTTCAATAAAAAAGGCGGAAATATTGCCGAAAGTGGAGCGGTATCATTTCAATTCAGCAGAAAAGGAAGCATTAGAGTTAAAGGAAGCGGTGACGATTTAATTTTAACCATTCTAGATGCCGGTGCAGAAGATGCCGTAGAAGACGATAATGAGATTCAGGTTTACACCGATCCAAAAGAACTAGCAAAAGTAAGAGATAATCTTACTAAAGCCAATATAGAGCTTCTTGAGGCAGAGCTAACTTTTGTGCCGAATAGCGTTATAGAAATTTCCGATTCAGAGACTGCGCGCAAGGCTATGAATTTAATTGATGCCATAGAAGAAATGGAAGACGTCGTATCTACTCATACTAACTTCGAAATCGCAGATAGTGTAGAGGTTTAAGTGAGGGTTCTGGGTATTGATCCTGGAACCGGAATAGTTGGTTTTGGCGTCATTGATACAGACGGCTATAAACACAAAATGATTGAAGCCGGGGTTATTAGAACTCCAGCTCATCAGGCTTTGGAGTTAAGACTTAAGACTATTTATGATTCTTTGCTTGAAATTATTAAAACTAACAACCCCGATGTTGTGGTGGTTGAGAGATTATTTTTTGCCAGGAATGTTACCACGGCCATAAGTGTTAGCCATGCTAGAGGGGTTATGCTTCTTGCTGCGACGAATTTGGGGGTGCCAGTTGCCGAATATACGCCTCTGCAAATAAAACAGGCGCTGACTGGTTATGGCCAAGCCGATAAATCTCAGATTCAAGAAATGGTAAAAATAATGCTAGGTTTAAGCGAAAGGCCCAAGCCAGATGATTGCGCGGACGCATTGGCTGCTGCCTTAACCCACTCTATGCAGCGACCCTGATATACTATAGGTTATGATTGTTCAGCTTCATGGAATTGTAGAAAATAAAAATCTAGACTCGGTCGTATTGTTAGTTAATGGGGTCGGTTACCAGGTATATATGAATACAAATGACCTAAATAATATTGAGCAAAGCGGAGAAGCTAAGCTTTTTATATACGAAAATATAAGAGAGCAATCTCATGATCTGTTTGGCTTTCTGGATAACGACACAAAACATTTTTTTGAAAAACTTGTAACGGTCAATGGGGTAGGGCCGAAAATGGCGGTTTCAATTATGAATATAGGTAGTGCCCAAGAAATTAAAAAAGCAATATCTCAGGGTAATATTAAGTATCTCCAAGCAGCAAGTGGTGTTGGTAAGAGAGTGGCGGAAAGAATAATTGTAGATCTTAAGGATAAAATTGGATTTGAGGGATTATCTGATTCAGACAATATTGTTATTAGTGAGCTTTCTGCCAATAATGATGAGGCTTTTGAGGCTTTGGTATCCTTGGGATACAGCTCCTATGACGCAACGCAAGCATTGTCTAAATTAGATCCTGCTCTGTCTGTTGAAGAAAAAATAAAAACTGTCCTTAGGAGCAATTCAAGATGATAGAGCGGATAGTAAATCCTGGACCCAGTGACGAGGTGGAGGAAAAAAATGAAAATTCACTAAGACCAAAAAGTTTTGGTGAATATATTGGACAAGAAAACCTTAAAAAGAATCTTAAGCTTGCCATAGACGCCGCAAAAAAACGCCAAGAGCCGATAGATCATGTTTTACTTTATGGTCCGCCGGGCTTAGGTAAGACAACCATGGCTACGGTTATTGCTAATGAGATGGGTGCACAAATTAGAGTTACTAGTGGGCCGGCTATAGAAAGATCGGGTGATCTAGCTAGTTTACTTACAAATCTTCAAGATGGTGACATTCTGTTTATTGATGAAATTCATAGGTTAAATCGATCAGTCGAAGAAGTTCTTTATAGTGCAATGGAAGATTTCAAGTTAGATATTATGCTAGGAAAAGGTCCTAGCGCCAGGAGCCTAAGACTAGATTTGCCTCAATTTACAATAATTGGAGCCACAACTAGAACTGGTTCTTTAGCGGCACCACTTAGAGATAGATTTGGAATAATACATCGTTTAGAATTTTATAATACTGATGAAATATCAAAAATCCTTCACAGATCTTCTGATATATTAGGCATAGATATAAAGCCTGAAGCTGCCCATGTGATTTCGACCCGTTCTAGGTTGACTCCTAGAATAGCTAACAGATTACTTAAAAGAGTGAGAGATTATGCTGATATAAACGGCGACGGAATTATTGATACTAATCAGGCAGATAGGGCTCTTTCTTTACTAGAGGTAGACGAAATAGGTTTAGATAGGTCCGATAGAATGCTACTTGAAATTATTATTGATAATTATGGCGGTGGTCCCGTAGGTGTTGACACCATAGCCGCATCTCTTGGCGATGAAAGATCTACAGTTGAAGATTTTTATGAACCATATTTAATGCAAATTGGGTTTATCGAGCGCACACCCAGGGGTAGAAAAGTTACTCATAAGGCCTATAAGCATCTAGGCAAAAAAAATCCTAGTATTTCTTAGATTTTTTCATTGCTATAATGAGCTTGGAATGGATAAGCTAATTTTTGGGCCGAAGTACAAAAATGCATCTGAAGTCAGATCCATGGATAATATTGACCAAAATGAGCACATATTGGCTATTGCTTATCAGCATCCATTTGCTTTAATTATAATGTTCGTTGCCGCATTTGTTAGCTTTATAGTTGCTATGTTAATAATTGGCCTGTTATTACCAACAGTTTTCGGCAGTACTACAGCTTATGCAGTGGTTGCTTTTTTTGCTTCTGTTAGTATTGTAATTTTATGTTTAATTATCGCCGTAGCAACTTTTGTCTATAGACAATCCAGACTGACTGTTACTGATAGAAACGTAATACAGGTATTACAGCAGGGCATATATAACAGAAAGGTATCCCAAATATCACTTGCTAATGTCGAAGATGTTACTAGTCATCAAAAAGGTTTTTTCGCAAATTTATTCAATTTTGGAACAGTTAAAATAGAAACAGCTGGTGAACAGGCAAATTTTGTTTTTAGTTATTGCCCGGATCCTAATAAAGTTTCAAAAATTATTTTAGATGCCAAAGACGATTTTTTGATTTCGACAGGCCAAGCAGGAAGCTATAGAAATAGCCTTAAGCCTATGCACTATGAATACCCCGAAGAAGACAAGTTACTGAACAAAGTAATGGTTACTGAAATGGATTTTCCCTACCAGCGTTAGCGTTGGGGCTTGCGTCAATATTTAAATCCTGAAGTCCACGAATTTTTTCGGCTTGATCCGAGTTAATGTTGATAATTTTTACCGTAGTTTCTTGTTGGATGCTTGGATCTGAGTTAATTAAAGAACTGACTCTAATCATAATAAATCCAACCATTGCGGCAACGATTGCAAAATATATGTAAGCTAGGTACTTATCAAAAAAATTTTTAATTGGGTCTAGGTATTTATTTAAGTTTTCTAATATATCATTCATGGCTTTACAAATATGTTAATTGTTAAATCTGCTTTTTTTAAATTCGGTTGAATATTTAAGTTAGAAATTTGCATGCTTCTGCGATTATTGCTAACTAAATCAAGGAAATTTATAAAACTATTATAATTTATTGAAGTTTTATCATTAGGTCCAGCAAGCGTAATTTTCATTTCAATACCCTGTACGCCTGATATTCCGGCTATTGGCTTAGCCTGGGTTACTGCTGAACTTGCGGCGCTAGGGTTGCTTCCTGTGGCTTTTGCTTTATCGCCAAGGGTAGAGTCTGTGAATTCTATTTTTTCAATTTTTACTCCAGTTGTAGATGCAATTTGAATCAGTTCTTTCAAAGCCTTTGCCTGATCTTTTTCTTTTGGCAATGCTTCATCTACCGCATTTTTAAGGTCTTCGTATTTAAGAAGATCATTTTTAGCTTTTTGGTAAACCTTTTCATTTTGTTCTAAAACTGCGTTTTCAACTTTTAGCTGACTTAATTTTGTCGAGCTTTTTTTAAGCATAACGTTTGCACCGTAAAATACACCGGCTGTAGCTATTACAAGCAGTACTATAATTACAATTAACGAGATGTATACTTTTTTAGCATTCATTACTGTTTACCGCCTGAATTTATAAAGTAGAAGCTAGAGTTCTTAGCTAGAAGCCCCTTTATACTGGCCGTACATGGATACTGTTGTTCTGTGCTAGTACTTATCTCTTTACAGCTAACATTATTAAAATCTGCCTTTTCAAAAATACCATTGTTTTTAGATGAAAGGTTTATAAATGCCTGAGTTAGGGTTTCTTGACTAGCGCCATTAATTTTAATCTCTACACCGCTTTGTCCTTGGGTGAGCTCTAGGCCATTTAGTTCGGTGTCTGCGGGCAGCAGGGGAGCAATGGCCTTAAGTATTCGTGAATAAATAAGTTGTTGGCTAGCTATGTCAACAACTGTTTTAAAGTTGGCAGAAAGTTTTTCCATGTCTTTATATTCTGCTTCTAGGTTTTTTTCCTCTAAAGAGCTTTTATTTGTAGAAACTATCTTTTCGTAATCTTTTGTTGTTTTGTATAGAAAAATAGTACCAATGGCTGATACGGCGATTACTATAAACATTGCAATGCCTAGGGCTACACTCCATTTAACTAGTTGCCTATTTTTTCTGGCATATAAAATTTGCTCTTTGTAGTCATACGGTAGGAGATTTATCATTTCCATATCTCCTTAGGGTCAATAAGTGCAAGACCGGCAACTGTTACATACATAGTTTTCTCAACATCGCTAGTAGGTTGAAGTTTCCCAAAACTAATATGAGTCCAGGGGTGGCACATCCTTGTGGGCATTCTAAGCTCAGAGGTTAGATAGTCGTTTAGACCGGGCATGTTAGCGCCTCCGCCCAGCGTAACAATTTGTTTTATGCTTCTTTTTCCGGCAGTTTTATCTTCATAATAACGGAGCATTTTTTTAACTTCTTTAATAAGTGTATTTAGTGCTGGTTTGAGAGCTTCGTTTATTTCTTTTTGTTTTTTAGACACCCCAAGTCCATACTTACTTTTTATAGTTGTTGCGACTCTTTCGTTAACATTTAATTTTTGGGCAATAATATTAGTAAAAGTTGCTCCACCGCCGGGAACCGTACCAGTTACAATTGGTTTTCCGTCGTATATTGTGAGATCTGCAGAAACTGAACCAAAATCAATGAATAAAGATGCGCTATTTATTTCTTCTGCCTGAGATACTAGCCTACTAGAAGCATTCATTGTTGTTTCCAGTACAGACACTTCTATGCCTAATATCTCTGCTAATTGCATGTATGAGTCTACTATGGCTTTGGGAATAGCTACCATAAAGTAGTCATAGTTTTCGCCGCTTATACCTACATTCTCAAAATCTATATATAAATCGTCAATTGGAACGGGAATGTACTGTTCAGCCTCTAGCTTAATAGCTTCTTGTAGCTCTTTTTTCGAAAGCTTTGGCAGTGTGAGTACCCGACTATAAGTGCGGCTAGTAGGCAGTGACATGGCAACTCTTTTAGTGGTGATTTTTCCTATTAAGTGATTATCGAATAAGCTCTTTATTGCTTTGGCCATGCCCTCAAGGTCAACTATAATGCCATTGTCCATAATTTTGGGCTCAAAGCTTACAGCTCCATAGCCAGTAATTTTAAGGTTATTTTTCTGGCTATCTATCTGCATAACTTTAATGGTGCTAGAACCAATATCAAGGCCGAATGATGGCTTGTCTGTATATATATTTCCCACGCTCATTTGTATTTTTAATCCTTATGGTTTATTTTACCATACCGCCTTATGGTGTAGTTAGTTTTTCGCGCCAATTGAGTATGTTGTAGGTATCGGTTATTGGGAAGTGTGGGGGTGGGGCGTACAGCAGGTTATAGTCATAGCTTGTTGTGTTGTACTGGAACCCAGCTACTGTAGAACTTCCAGAGCTTGTAGACCAAGTCCATACTCCGCTTTCGTTAGTCATGCCTATTGACCCAAAATATTCCATGCGCCTTGTGCTAGTTGTCCATTCGGTAACGCTTCTTGTCATATAGCTAGACGGAAACCTAACATCTCCTCCGGCGATTATTGCTGCATGTATTTTAAATGGAAAATTACTGGTTGCCGCATCTGGCTTGGGAGGTGCATATGGTGCAATTAAGAAGCTACCCTCGGCAATTAGCCCTAATACATCCTGTCCATTTTTTGTCGAATATTCAATATCATCAGCTGCGATAATATTAGCCGTGTTTGAATCGGCTTGCCTGGCTGCAACAATGGTTACTCTTCCTCTAAATTGAGTATTGCTTCTAACCCACAGGTTATCTTCTACAAATATGACACCTTCTGCGGGAATGGGAATATTTGTTGCAACACTGGTTCTAGATAATGCAGATGTATACGGATTTGTATAGTTAGTAGCGCTACTATAGGTGTAAGTTTCATTTGTAACCCTAGATAAATTATAAGTATTGTTGTTATTTAGTTCTATTAAATAGCCTGTAGTTGCACTAAATGCACCTGATGAATTATATCTTGGGATATATGATGCAGTTCTAACGTTTGGGACATTAGAGCAAGGAGTGGTGCCGCTAGCATATGCCTGAGTGCTGGCGTCGGCCATAAATGCAGTTTTTTTGAGTTCACATCTATCTCCGACAATGGCTGCAAAATCAATTGTTGGCACAGGGTATCGCCAGTCTGTTTTTGAACGAGTATTGCAATTTACTGGCGTGGTGACGCTAGTGCTACACCACACTCCTGGTCTGCTTGTAGAGCCATTTCCACCCAGGGACGAAGAAGGTACATATGTTGAGCGGGCGCTAGTTACATCTGAGTTACTCGCACCATCCATTCTTATACCAACATTAGAGTGTATTTTTCCGTCAGCCGATTCATTAGCTCCAAACCAAGTCATACCGGCTGTAGCAAGTCCATACGTTGCAAATGATGGAGCCCCTAGATCTGCTTGGACAGTTCTAGTAGCTTTGCCGTCACTTGTTTTACCTATTGAAATAATTTCTCCGATTGTTGAGCCAGCAGTTTTTGGTTTGACGTATAAGATATATTTGCCAACAACATTGCCGTTATCATCTTTATAATTATGTTCAAAAGGACCGTAATAGCCACTGTATTTACCACTAGATATTACAGTTGCTGATGTGTTGCCGTCTTTAAAGTCGGCCGAGTCATGGTTTAGGTGCCAAAGGTAGTAGTTTATGCCAGCGTCAGCGATGTTGAATGCTAACTGGCTTTGATTATTTCGGACAGCATTACCAAGGTTAAGATATATAACACTCAGAGCAGCCGTAATAACGAATGCCAGTGCTAGCATTAATGAAATAACCCAAGCAATAATAAATCCATCTTGTATTTGATGCTTCATTCTCATAAATTAGTCTTTCTGTTTCTTAGGTTCACTACAACTTCATTACTAATAACATTATTTGAATTTGTTTGGTAGCCTTTAACATTGAGTTTGATCCGAACGCTTTTTATTGAATTTATATTTGCTGAATCAATTGGGAAAGCCATAGTGTTTCCGGAAGCGTCTAGATATTCAAAGGTGTTTACGCCAGTTATTTTATAAAAATTGTTAATAATTGTTACTGTTCGAGTCTGCCCGGTAATTAGCGTACCCAAAGGGTAGTCTGCAGTCATAGGAATAACTGTTGCTTGCATTTTTGTATTTCCATTAACTAGTTCATAAGTTATTTTAGATGTGTATTGCTCTGATGGCGCAAAATATGAGTATCCAACAATTCTATCTTGTTCAGCAACCTCTATATACTTTAGGCCTCTAATTACTTTTGCAACTCTTTGTGTATTTTGGGTAATTTCACTATAGGCAAGGCCATCAGCCTGGAGTCTAAAATATTGATTGATATTTCCGTTAAAAAACCCGATTAAAGCAGTTACTAAAATAGCTGCAGTCGCTAGAACCATAATGAGTTCAGTAATTGTAAAGCCTTGCTGTCTATTAGAGCGATACACCAACACCCCCTTTTGCGTCTGCCCAGAATGGGATAGATAAAGTCCCGCCACCGTTTGCTATTTCAAGATATTTCATGCCTGCAGTCATGTTGGAAAGGTCGATATCACATTCCATTTTTACTCCTGATGTATTTTCGTCGTCATAGCAATTTGTTGCTGTTGCCGTTGGCCCTCCTTGCTCACGGAGTCTTACGGTGGTTGGGCATCCATTACCTTGTGAATAGCATGTCAAGTTTGTTCCCTCCAGCATGAAATGAAAATTGCTTACATTTGCTTGATCAACTTGCGATGGAGTAATTGATTTTATTGTTGGAAAGGCAGTGCTGGTTGTCAGAATGAGTCTTATAAGTTGACTGTATCCACTATAAAGTGGACTGCTTGAAGTAAAGGATGGAACACTCATGGGGTTAAACGAATGGTCAGATTGGTTGGCCACCGCTGCGGCAACTATGTAGTTTGTGCCACCAATGTTGCAACCACTATTACCGGAATCACCACAAACAATATATTCTCCAGGAACAAGATTTTGAACAAATATTAATCCACTTGCGTCTGAAGTTGGCCTAATATCAGATGGGCTTTGATTATTATAATAATATTCTGTATTTGTAGTATCTTGATACTTTTTGTAACCACCTTTTATTGCAACTTTGACGCCACTTAATGGATTGCCATTTGTATCTACGGTAGCAAGGGCAAGGCTATTAGTTGTCATTGGTCTTAAAACAAGAGTGACATTCGAGCCAGTCTGACTAAAAATTGCTTGACTAGGGTAAGTAGCGCTCAAAGATCCACTGGAAGCAATAGTTGAAAGGGAGCTATATCCGTTTTTCGATGCACTTATGACGTAATCGGTATTACTATCTGGAGGTAGGCCGTAGAATATTGCGTTTCCGTTTGCGTCCGTACTGTCGGTAACCAGTACATTAGGCGACACTGTGTTATTCACCGCCTGAACTGTTGCACCAGAAATTGGATTTCCGCTATCGTCCATTACGCTTACGCTTAGGGCGCCGGTTGTGCTGTCAGTTTCGGCAACTCTTGCAGCTATTTGTGTATCGAGTTCAGCAAATTTTTTATTGTTATAACCGTAAACTTTTACATTGGCAATTTTATAGTCTGCTGGGTTAAGATCGGTATTTGGAGCACCAGCTGGAGGAGGGTAGTTGCGGCATAGCGATTCTTTAATGGTTTGGTTTGCATAATTTCCACAACCATCATAGGCATCGTCTATGTAATTTATGCTGGTTTTAATAGTATAGGTGTAGCCATTTATAGATTTTGTTTCCGATGCAGGTAGGGGGGAGGGGTGGTATATTGCTCCACCGGAGACTGCAAGGTTGTCATAGGGTAGGGCTTTTAGGTATTCAATTTTGTTCGTAGCAAGTTCCGTCCCTATGGATTTATGCCTAGCTAAAGCCGCAGATGATTGTAGAGCAATATATGTGCTAGCGGCGCTTACAATTAAAACGGCAATAATTACCATTCCAATTAACACCTCTAGAATGGTGAATCCTTTTTGTTTTTTCCCACCTTTGTGTTTCATAGTTGTAACTATATTTTAACATAAGCAAAGTTTTTATTAATTCTTAAAAACCCCTCTGTTCGAGGGGTTTTTAAAGTAGTTCTTATTCTGATCTAATTACTAGGGATTTTTCTCTGTTGAGTTGTATACCTTAGTAGCGTTACCTGATTCGCTAAAGTAAGTAATAGTAAACTTTGGTTGACCTGATGTTGTGCTTAAAGCATAAACATAGATGTCATTGTTAGAAGCAGGTGTACCTGTGGCTGCACAGTTAGCTCCAGCAGCACCCTTTGGTGCGTGGAAAGTGTCGGCTGTTAGACCGCTTAATCCCTGAAGAGTAGCACAGTCTGCTGGGTATGTACCTGCGTTTGTAGCGTCAGATGCATAGTATTCTTCTGCTTTAGCTGCGATTGCTTTTACATCGCTTTCTCTTTCTGTGTCCCTTGCTTTTTTTGTTGCGTTGCTATAGCTAACAAAACCGATAGCAGCTAAGATACCGATAATGACTATAACAATTAATAGTTCTACAATTGTAAAACCAGATTGTTTAAGTTTTCGTGAGGTCATAGTGTATGCCCACCCTCCTAGTTATGTTATTTTCTTATTTTTACCAGATACACATACCTTTTAGAGTATGTATCTTGCTTATGATTATAAACAGAATTACAATTCAGTCAATATTTATTTGATGTTTTTTAAGAATCAGCACTTATACTGTTGCCAACCGATGCCAATGGGCCCATTACCGAAGCGGCAAGTAGACCCACCATTCCACCTAGCGTAACAATCATAACAGGCTCAATTATTGAACTCAGCCCGTCTATCATAGTTTCGACTTCTTCTTCGTAAAAATCAGCTACTTTAACAAGGATTTGATCGATTTCTCCTGTTTCTTCACCTATGGCAAGCATTTGTCCAACTATTTTTGGGAAATGTTTACTTTGAAGTATGGGATCCGATAGTTGATGCCCACCCTGTACCGCCTTGGCTGCTTCATTCAGTTCTTTTTCTATAACCTTATTTCCAATGGCCCCTGAAGTAACTTTAATAGCTTCAAGCACACTAACACCCGATGAAAGCAAGCTTGAGAATGTTCTTGCAAAACGGGCAACTGCAATCTTGGTTACAATGTCCTTGACTACTGGAATTTTAAGCAAAAGAGAATGGAACTTGTACTGGCCCTTTGGTGTTTTTATATATCTTCTTAAAAGAAAAACCCCAACTACTAGAAAAATGATAATAATAACGGCATTATTTTGCATAAAGTCACTCATGCTAAGCATAAATTGGGTAAGCGGGGGTAGCTTTTTATCGGGGCCGCCAAGATCTTTTAGGACTTTTCCTATTTGAGGCAATATGAACATTGTAATTGCAAAAAATGCGCCAACAGCAATAAAGCTAATAACAGTCGGGTAAGTCATGGCTGACTTAATTTTCTTTTTCATAGTCTCGTTTTTTTCCGCTTGAATGGCTAGTCTTTTCAAAATATCATCTAAAATACCACCAGCTTCACCCGCCTTAACCATATTCACATAAACTTCGTCAAAGACATTTGGGTATTTGGCCATAGCATCACCTATAGTAGTTCCACCTTCAATATCTTTTGATAAGTTGTTAATAACTTGTTTAAAATATGCGCTATCTGTTTGCTCTTCCAGAGTGGCCATGGCTTTTGTTAGTGGAACACCCGCAGAAATCATAGTAGACATTTGCCTGGTAAAAACAACAATATCTTTAGACTTGACTTTTTTTGAAGTTAAAAATGCAATTTCACCTTTTTTTGTGCCGTCTTTTACTACAAGGGGCGTAAAGCCTTGTTTGTGAAGAGTTTCTATAGCCGACTCTTTACTCGACGCCTCGATATTACCGTTTACTTTTCGGCCATCTTTGGTTAGTGCTTTGTATTTGAATTTGCCCATCGCTTATGTTTATATACTAGACGTCTTATCAAATATAGTAAAGATTTGCTTGTCGTTTAGTTTTCTGCAGTTACTCTTAATATTTCCTCTATTGTAGTTTGGCCTCTAAGTGCTTTAATAAATCCATCAAGTTGCATAACAACCATTCCTTCTTTAATGGCTTGGCTTTCAATACTTTCACTAGTAGCATTACTTATAATAAGTTTTTCAATATCAGTTGAATTTCCAAGTACTTCATATATACCCATACGACCTTTGTAGCCGTTGTGTCCACACTCTTCACACCCGCCTACTTTTGCTTTGAATAGTCTTGTAATAGCCGATGTGCTAGTTGACGGTTTATTATTGGGATCATTTTGATTTTCGCTATTAGTACCAATGCCACCTGCTATTGCAAGCTTCTCAAGCTCGTTAATTTTTTTCATATCCTCATTGGACTTAATTTTGAACGTTTTATTAATTTTCTTGATTGTTTCAGCGTCTGGTTGAACTGGCTCTCGGCATGCTTTACAAAGACGTCTAACTAATCTCTGTCCAACAACCGCTCTTACTGTAGAGGCAATCAAAAATGGCTCTATGCCCATATCTAGAAGACGGGGCAGGCAAGTGGCGGCGTTATTTGTGTGAAGAGTTGCAAAGACTAAGTGTCCAGTAAGGGCTGCTTGCACGGCTAAGCCCGAGGTTTCTCCATCTCTAATCTCTCCAACCATAATTATATTTGGATCTTGCCTAAGCAGAGCCCTAAGACCTGCTGCAAATGTCATGCCAGCTTGAACGTTGACCTGAGTTTGGTTAGCTCCCGGAATTTTATACTCAACTGGATCTTCAATAGTTGAGATGTTTACAGTCGGATTATTAAGCAAACTAAGGATACTAAACAAGCTAGTTGATTTACCAGAACCTGTTGGTCCGGTAACTAAAATCATACCGTGAGGTTGGACTATTCCATGATTAATTGTGTCCAGAGCCTTGCCCCAATAACCCAATTCTTCTAATGTCAGAGCCTTGGAAGACTCATTAAGAATACGCATTACTACCTTTTCTCCATCGGTAATTGGCAGGGTAGAGACGCGGAGTGCGTATTTAAGGCCGTTAATTGCAATTTTAAATCGACCATCTTGGGGCGCTCTTCTTTCATCAATTTTTAAGTTAGACAAAATTTTAATTCTAGAAACAAGTGCTCCCTGGACATTTTTCGGAAGCTTGTTCACTTCTCTTAAGATTCCGTCGATACGATACCTTACAGATATGTATGTTTCCCTTGGTTCTATATGAATATCAGAAGCGCCGGTTTTAATAGCTCCCTCAACTAATAAATTTACAGTTTGGGCAACCGGCGAATCTTCGGCTAAATCTTCTTGGTCGAATTTTTCGCCTTTTTGCTCTTCTTCTTGTTCGGCAGATATAACTTCTGTAATTTCACTGCTGATATTTTCTCGGTACTGATCAATTGCTTGCAATATATTGGTGTGGGTAGAAACAAATATTCGGACATCATTACCAAGCTCTTTTTGCAAAAAGCTAATAGCTTGAATGTCGTCTGGGTCGTCCATTGCTAGCAATTTATGATCTTTGTCGTCTACACCGATAACAACAACATTGTATTGCCGGGCAATTCTTTCTGGAATTATGTGCATTATTTCTTTATCTAGGTCTTTGACATCTATATCTATGTAGGGAATATCAATAATTTCGGCATATGCTTTCGTTAGATCTTTTTCGGTAATTGCATTAGTAGCCAGAACAATGTCCTGGAGCGGTTTCTTCTCGTTCTTGCCTTGTTCTTTATATGCTTCGAGCTGCTCGGGTGTAATTTTACCGGCTGCTTGAATAATTTCTTCTACTATACGATCAGATATTCTCATATTGCTTATGATAAAGTATACTTCAATTTTACTACTAAAAAACTTTATTATTGTATTTTTTTCAGCGATGCCAGCTTAGCGGTGCAAAATACTTTATAATAACTGTTTAGAAAAGGGGTAAGTATGGCAGGTAAGAAAGATACCAAGCAAGATAATGTAGTAACTGGTGGTGGCAAAGATCAAGCTTTGAACTTAGCAGTTGATCAAATTAAAAAACAATTTGGCGCAGGTGCCATTATGCAACTGGGGGAAGATCATAAAATAGATGTTGAGACTTTTTCAACGGGTAGCTTGGGCCTAGATATAGCGCTTGGTGGTGGTATACCAAAAGGTAGAATTATTGAAATATACGGACCGGAAAGTAGTGGTAAAACTACTCTTACTTTACATGCTTTGGCAGAAGTTCAAAAAGCGGGTGGAACGGCAGCTTTTATAGATGCCGAACACGCACTTGATCCAGTATATGCTGGTCGTATTGGCGTAGATGTTAAAAATTTACTAGTTGCTCAGCCCGACAACGGAGAACAAGCCCTTGAAATAGTAGAAACTCTAGTTAGGAGTAACGCTGTAGATGTTATTGTCGTAGATTCTGTTGCGGCACTTGTGCCTCAGGCAGAAATAGAGGGCGATATGGGCGATGCTCATATGGGTCTGCAAGCTCGCTTAATGAGCCAGGCGCTAAGGAAACTGACGGGAATCATCAACAAAAGTAAGTGCACAGTGATTTTTATTAATCAGCTTAGAATGAAAATAGGTGTTATGTTTGGTAATCCCGAAACAACTACCGGTGGAAATGCCCTTAAATTTTATGCATCAGTCAGAATGGATATTCGAAGAATAAGCCAAATTAAAAGTGGCGATGACATGATTGGCAACAGGGTCCGAGTTAAGGTTGTTAAAAATAAAATTGCTCCACCATTCAGAGAAGCCGAATTTGACATTATGTATAACCAAGGCATTAGCAAAGAGGGTGAAACCCTAGACCTTGCTGTTAATAATGACATTGTTGGCAAAGCTGGAGCTTGGTTTGAGTATGAAGGTTCAAAAATTGGTCAAGGACGAGAAGCCGCTAAGCAATATTTAATTGATCACCCGGACCAACTTAAGAAAATTGACAAATTAGTCAGAGAAGCCGCTCTAAAATAAATGACAGCCATTAACCATGGCCTAACTGGAGTTGCAATAGGTGTAGTGCTTCAAAATCCGATAGCGCTACCTCTTGCTTTTTTGAGCCATTTTGTTTTAGATTCAGTACCACATTTCGGACTTGCTAAAAGAAATGGCTGGTTTATATTCTATTTAGTCATAGATGCATTCTTAACTGCAGCACTGCTTTTTTGGACTATTTTTGTTAGTAATCAGCCCTGGCTATTATCGGGCTGTCTTATTCTTGCCACTTCACCAGATTTGATATGGGCTTATAGATGGTACAAAGAGTATAAGTACAAGATGGACTTTAAAGATTACAGAGACCCGCTAACGAAATTTCATGCCAAAATTCAGTGGTTCGAGAAACCAATTGGCCTACTTGTTGAGATACTCTGGGCTCTATTAATGTTAAGTATAATTTTTTAAATTAATTTTTATGAAGATAACAAGGCTAACAAATCAAAAAATAAATAACGATCGCGTCAATGTATTTATTGATGGTAAATATGAACTATCTTTAACCAAAGATCAGCTTTTAAGTCAAAAATTATTTATCAATAAAGAAATAGAAGAAGGCGAACTTCAGGTATTAAAAAAAATATCAAATGAAGGGCTCATAAGATCTAGGGTAATAGAATGGTTATTTATTAGGCCAAGGTCTGCTAGAGAGCTAAATATTTATCTAAAAAAGAAGAAGCTTGATGTTGATTTTGCATCACAATTAACCTTGGATATGCAAAATAAAAAATATCAGGACGATAAAGCTTTTTGTAACTGGTGGATTGAGCAGAGATTGTCAAAAAAAATGAGCCTTATAAAAATTAAGGCAGAACTGTTTGCTAAAGGTGTAAGTAAAGAAATAATTGATGAAACTATAAACCAAAAAAATATTGACGATTACCAAAATATGCTAGATTTTATTGATAAAAAACGACTAACCGTTAAATATAAAGACGAAATTAAGCTCAAACAGTACCTTCTTTCAAAAGGATACAGTTACGATACTATCAAAAGGTATTTTAGTCAGCAGAGCTAGGCATACCGGCTTTATTAAATAGCTGGTATTTTACCGTTTCTTCTGGGCCGGAAATATGTATTGCGCTATCTGTAACCTCAATAATCTGGTCTCTTGAAATAACTCTTTTGTCTGAGTCTATTATTTTTCCAAATAAGTTTGCAACAAGTAGTTTTTGAACATATAGGCTTTTAGTATCAACAATAAAGTCCCTTACTTTTCCAATGTACTTATTATTGGAAAACACTTTTTTGCCAATTAATATATAATTCATTTCAATTATTGGCTTTAATCGCAGAAGCTCCTCGGCCGAAGATAATTTGTTTATATCGTCTATAATAAATCCTTTTCTTGAAAGTTCCCTTATTTCGGTGTCAAGTAGAACTAACTGCTCGCCAATTATAGACTGACAATAAAAAGCATCAATATGCAGAGAGGCAGGATTCATTATAGGCAAACTAACAGAGCCGACCTTAGAGGCAGTACGAATACTAAAAAGATCTTTATTAATTATTTGATCTGACAAAACCAACATAGTTTTATTTTATAGTAATAATGCGTAAAATTGTTTACACTTAAATTAAGCTTAAGTTTATATAAATAAATGCTGAATAAAATAGAAACTAAATTTAAATATTTGTACTTGTTATTTGTCATTATTTGTGGAGTTTTTATTCCAGCTATATCTAAGGCAGAATCCTCTGTTGTTATTAGTCAAATTCAAACTAATGGGCCCGGAAGTGGTACTACAGAGCAAGAGTTCATAGAGGTTCATAATCAATCAGATAAAACAATTAATTTATATGGCTGGCAATTAAGGTATATTACTTCGTCTGGTAGCCTACTGACCGCAAAGAATTTTTTGGAAATCAATAATGAATTAAAAATACATCCTGGAGGATTTATTGTTTTCGCTCCAGACTCATTTAACGCAGATAATTCGTTAATTGTTAGATATAAAACAACATCATTTAGCGGTCTTTCTGCTGATGGTGCAACAGTTGATTTACTTGATCCGCTCGGCAATATAGTTGATAGGGTTGGGTATGGTCCAAAGCCTGATATATTAAGCGAGACTTCGACGGCAAAAGCGCCCGAAAAATCAGGCTCTATTATCAGAAAAACAGATGACGGAAAAATTATTGATACAGATAATAACTCATTAGACTTTGAGTTACTGACCGTTGCTAGTTTTAGGACAACTAATGATGCCCCGCTGATTGAAGATAATAATTCGGAGAATAACGACAGCACTTCTGACAATGACCAAAACCAATCTAATAATAGCAATAACTCTTCTAGCTCAGGGGGTCAAGGTACAGAAGGCTCAGACCCGGGTGGTGAAACACCAAATCCTGGTGAAGATCAAAATATACCTATCCAAAGTCTTATAATTTCTGAAATTATGATTGATCCAGAATTTCCACTGGTTGATAGTTCCGATGAATGGGTTGAAATATATAATCCTAATGAAAAAGATATTAACTTAGAGGACTATCGGATCGAGACTGGCAACACCGGATCTTACAAATATACTTTTGGGAATATAATAATAGGAGCTAAAAAATATTTGGTAGTAAAGTCATTTGATACGCCAATTTCTTTAAGCAACACTGCGGGTAAGGTAAGCTTATTCGATGCAAAAAATAGCTTAAATGATTCAGTTTCCTACACCGAAGTGGAGCCTGGTCTTGCTTATGCTAAAGATTCAAATGGAAACTGGCGGTGGACTACTACTCCAACCGAAAATACCGAAAACATCATTACTATAAAAATTGTTTCACCGGCAAATTTAGCTAAAAGCTCTACGGCAAAAACTTCAGCTAAGGCAAAAGCCACAACTGCAACTAAAGCAAAAACAACTGCAAAGTCCTCGGCTACGCCCAAAGTGGCAAAATCTAAAGCAGCTAAAGTAACACAGGTCAAAGCAGATCAAACTAATAAGCCTTTAATAGCCGTCTCTAACCCCATACCAAATTCAGTTGTTGCAATCTTAGTTCTTGTTGCAATAATATATAGTGTTTATGAGTATCGTTACGAATTACGAAATAAAATCTCCCAGCTCCGAATTTTCGCAAAAAATAGGTGAATGTATTGGTAGAAATTTAAAAGGTGGTGAACTGATAATTTTGTCTAGTGATTTAGGCGGCGGAAAAACCACCCTAACCAAGGGCATAGCCAAAGGCGCCGGAAGTGCCGATTTAGTTTCTAGCCCATCTTTTACCCTGACCAATGTATATAGAGCAAAGAATTTAGAAATATCACATTACGATTTTTACAGACTAAGTAGTCCAGGAGTATTGCTTGATACGGTAATTGAAGATATTAATGATAATCACAAAACAGTTATTATAGAGTGGGCGGATATTGTTATTAATAAGCTTAATGTCAACAAGCTAGTAATTACTATTAATTCACTCTCAGAAAATATAAGAGAAATTAAAATTGTTGCAGACGAACCGCTCAATTATCTTTTGAAAGGTATAGATGAAATATCTTTGTATAAATAGCTCAAGCTCAGATTGCGTAATTGCGCTTTTTGGCAATGACCAAGAAATTTCACATATTTCTTGGAATGCCCACAGAACTTTAGCAGATGAAATATTTATAAAAATAGAGCAGTTACTAAATACTGCCAGCTTAAGCTATGACGATATAGATGGATTGGTAATATACTCAGGTCCTGGCAGTTTTACTGGGCTAAGAATATCTCATACAGTTTTTAATACATTGGCATATTCATTACATATTCCTATAGTAGGTTCAGATAGCCATGAATGGATTCAGCAAGGGATTAAACGGCTGCAGAAAAATGAAAATGATAAAATTGCGGTTCCTGTTTACGGCGGTCTAGCTAACATTTCTAAACCGAAAAAGTAGATTATTAATTAATAATAATCATTAAATGTTATAAACTAAATTCTAATAACTATGACACTTGTAATTATTTTTTCATTAATAGGTGGCTTATTTTCATTAATAGGTGGCTTTTTACTTATTAGTAATAAGAAAACGGCCGATTCGCTAGCATTATTTGCAACCCCCTTTGCGGCCGGTGCTTTAATCGCAGCGGTCTTTTTGGATTTATTGCCTGAAGCTGTTGCAGAACAGAATGTAAATTCTGTCCTTATGGCTACCTTAATTGGTATTGTAATATTTTTCTATCTAGAAAGATTTTTGCATTGGTTCCATCATCACCACGGTCACGAGGCACAGAAAGGTTTTCATAAAAGACCAGCCAGTTTAATTATTATTGGCGACACATTACACAATGCACTTGATGGCGTGGCCATTGCAGCAGCCTTCTTAATTAGCGTGCCAACGGGCATTGTGACTACAATCGCAATTGCTGCACATGAAATACCTCAAGAAATAGGTGATTTTGGTCTTTTACTTGCCAGGGGCTACTCTCGTAAAAAAGTAATTCTTATTAATATTTTAAGTGCTCTTGCCACTACTCTTATGGCGGTATTAACCTATACGTTAGGCTCTGCAGATAATCTGCCCCTAGGCATTCTAATAGGTCTAAGCGCTGGATTTTTATTATATATAGCCCTGTCTGATCTTATACCTACCATCCATGAAACAACTAGCAAAAAAAAGATAATCGATTTACGAGCGGTTTTATTCTTAGCCGGCATATTAACAGTTGCCTTAGCGGTTAACGTAGCTGGCAAGTTTATTTCTGAGTAATTTTGACCGAATCATGGTCCTAGTTTAAAATAAGCATAAGAGCTAAAGAATAAAAATGGATCGGGATCGAAATCGAAAATATGCCAACGAACCGCTTAGAACTAAGCGTTATTCAGGCTCTTCAGCTACAAGGAGTAATTATTTAAAAAATTCAAACAATCAGCCAAAAGATGAAATCCAAAATAATAATTCACTCCATAGTAAGCCAAATGACTCTGCCAATAAAAATAGTGGTCAGCTTAAACCTTTTAAATACACTGATTTCCCGCTACCAAATAAAAGAAAAATCAAACTTCCCACCATAAAGATAAACCTTACTTATAGAAAAATAATGATGGCCTTGGCTGTATTGCTACTTATTACATTCTCTGCAAATTTAATTTTGTTTTATAACTACAGAAAAAATCATCCAGCTCAAGCAAAAATAGTACTACAAGAAGATACCGGTAAAGGAATAGAAATTGATGAATATGGAAGTTATGATAAAACTCCTGTAACTGCCTCTGTGGTTAATGGTTATACAGCAGAGAAAGATATACCTAAATTATTGCAAATTCAAAAAATTAACCTAAACTCAAGAATTAAAATTGTTTCATCTGACTCAAGTGGCTCAATAAAAGTGCCTAAAAATATAAATGATGTTGGCTGGTACGAAGGCAGCTCAAAGCCTGCGGATAGGGGGGTTGTATTTTTAGATGGTACTAGCGTTTACGATGGTTCCCAGGGAGTTTTTACAAACATTAATAGGCTTGTCCCAGGAGATGATATTGTAATAATTATGGGTGATGGAACAGAGTATAAATATACTGTTAAAAAAACTAAAACAATCGATGCCAAAAACTTTAATATATTGACGTCTATTGATCCTCCGGAAATTAAAGGACAGGGTTTAAGCATAACAGTTAATTATGGTCCAGCAGATGATCCTTTTCAAAAAAGGTACATAGTTTTAGCAGATAAGCAGTAAATAAAATATATACTACTAGACATAAAAGTGATAATATTAACTATAGAAATTAATCTGTTTTTGGTAGTTTCTAAATGATTTGTTAAAAGATTTTCTAATAAGCTAATGAAGTGATAGTGATTGCTTATTTAAGAAAGTTATTACGATAAAAGGAGATATTATGGACCCGATTACTATTGCATTGGCAATTGTTGGAGTAGGTGCTGGCTTTGGTGCGAGCCAAGTTGTTACAAAAAGAAAAATAGGCTCTGCTGCGCATGAGGCAGAAAAGCAGTTAGCAAAGGCAAACAAAGAAGCGGCTGCTATTACTAAAAAGGCTACTGAAGATGCAGCCAATATGGCCGAACAGGCTAGGCGCGAAGAGCAAGATCGTCGTAAAGAACTTAAGTCAACCGAAAAACGACTTATAGAAAGAGAAGAGAGTTTAGACGCTAAGCTTGATGAGCTTGACAAGAGATCTGAAAAACTTCGTAAAAGTGAAGATGAGGTTGAGGAACTTAAGAACATTATTAAAGATCTACGAGTAAAGCAACAAGATAAACTTGAAAAAATTGCCAAACTGTCTAAGGCAGAAGCAACTGAAAAGCTTATGCAAATGACTGAGAGAGACATTAAGAATGATCTTGTTAATTTGGTGGCAAAACTACAAAAAGATGCCGAAGATCTTGCCGAAGAACAAGCTGGGGCAATTATTGTTAGTGCGATGGAGCGAATGGCTAGTGATGTTACAGCCGAAAGAACAGTAACTGCAGTCAAGCTTGAAGACGAAGAGATGAAGGGCCGTATCATTGGCAAAGAAGGAAGAAATATACAGGCACTTCAGCGGGCAACTGGGGTAGATATTATGGTAGATGATACCCCAGGAATGATTATTCTTAGTAGCTTTGACCCTGTTAGAAGAGAAGTTGCTAGAGTTGCGCTAGAAATGCTACTTAAAGATGGTCGTGTCCATCCGGGGCGCATCGAAGAAGTTGTTGAAAAGGCTCAAAAACAAGTTCAAAAAGAAGTTGTTAGGGCTGGTGAAGATGCTGCCAGAGAAGTTGGTGTTGTTGGAGTGCCAAAAGAAATATTGCAATATTTAGGTGAGCTTAAATTCAGAACAAGCTATGGTCAGAACGTATTGAAGCATTCTATAGAAATGGCCCAGATGGCCGGTATTATTGCCGATCAAGTTGGTGCAGACGTAAGAACCACTAAGTATGCCGCGCTAATCCATGATATGGGCAAGGCTTTGACGCATAAAATAGAAGGCAAGCATCATCACATAACTGGCGAAATTGCACGCAAATACGGGGTTCCAGAAGAAATTGCCCATGCAGCAGAAGCACACCATGACGATATGGAGGCCACTACTACTGAAGCTCTAGTGGTTAGAGTGGTAGATGCAATAAGCGCTGCTCGTCCTGGGGCCAGAAACATAAGTGCCGAGAACTTTGCTCAAAGAATGCAAGATCTTGAAAATGTTGCAAACAGTTTTAGTGGGGTCGAAAAGACTTACGCTATAAGCGCGGGTAGAGAGGTAAGAATTTTTGTTACTCCTGGAGAAGTCGATGATCTTAGTGCTATAAAACTTGCCAGAGACATAGCCAATAAAATTGAATCTACAATGCAGTATCCTGGAACAATCAAGGTTAATGTCATAAGGGAAACAAGAGCCATTGAATTCGCTAAGTAGTTCATAATTTACTATTATTAAATAGTGAGAATACTATATTTAGGAGACATTGTCGGCAAACCTGGCAGGTTGGTAATTAGTAAATTACTTCCAAAGATTCGTATTGAAAAAGATATAGATGTTGTTATAGCTCAGTCTGAAAATGTTACACATGGGAAAGGTATGAGCCTAGCTCACTTCAATGAACTTAGGCGTTATGGTGTAGATATTTTTTCAGGAGGAAATCATTCTTTCGAAAGAAAAGACAACTGTAAGCTCGTTCAAGATTCTTCAAAACCGGTTACGGCCCCGGGTAATTTAATTAACAATAAAGCACCACTATATAAACTAGTAAATATAGACGGTCAAAAAATATTTATTGCTTCAATTTTAGGTACGATATACCCGAATAGTTTAAATGATTTGTTCTCTAATTCATTTATATTTGCAGATACAATCAAACAACTAATAATGAATATTAAACCAGATTATTCGGTTGTAAATTTTCATGGTGATTTATCTAGCGAAAAGGTTTCAATAGGGCATTACTTAGATGGAGTAGTAGATTTGGTAGTGGGGGATCACTGGCATGTTCCGTCTGCCGATGCTCGCTTGCTACCGAACGGAACAGCCCATATTAGTGATGTAGGTATGGTAGGGACCTTAAATTCGTCACTGGGTGCCTCTTTGCCAGAAATATACGAAAAAATAAAAGGTAATAAGGCAAAAATGCAAATTGAAGAGTCCCCCCCGTACCAACTAAACGGAGTAATTTTTGAATCAAGCAGTAAAATAAAAACAATTTCACAAGTTCGCATACTTGTAGATGGCTTTATTTAAATTCTTATATCTGTTATTATATTTCCGATTCGGGGATTGGCGCAGTTGGCTAGCGCGCGCGGTTTGGGACCGCGAGGTCGAAGGT
>DALYDK010000003.1:0-97373 GCA_031973215.1 Candidatus Saccharimonadota bacterium | reverse complement strand
AGGTAGTTCAATCCAACGTCTTGCAAGAAACTAAGCCGAGCTTTAATTTCTTTTAGTATTTGCTTGGCTATTTTTTCGTCTGTTTCGCTGAGTTTAATTTTTTCAAAAAAACTTAGCGCATTATCAATAGATAGGTTGCAAACATCCATAATTGACTTATCATTAACCGTAACAGCCAAAACCTCTGGCTTAAGCCGCTGACCGCCACACGCAGCACAAGGCTTCTCTTGCATGAACTTCTCAATATCGCGACGAATAAAATCTGATTCTGTTTCTTTATAGCGTCTTTCAAGATTGGGAATAACACCTTCAAATTCTGACTCATAGCTTCTTCCTGAGCCAAGAGGAATAATATATGTTCGCTTACCGGTGCCGTAGAGAACTTTATTTATATCTTCTTCTTTAAGCTTGCCCGTTGGAGTATGAATGCTAAAGCCATTTTCTTCGGCCATTATTTCTATTTTTTTGAGATAAAAGCTATCTATTCTAAGTCTATTGAATGGCCTGATTGCACCTTCCGCAATAGTCAGCCTGCCATTTGGGATAACTAGTTCTGGGTCAACTTCAAGTCTATTACCAAGACCAGTACAAACAGCACAAGCTCCATGCGGTGAATTAAAGCTAAAATTTCTGGGCTCTAGTTCTGGTATAGCAACCTCAGGGTGATTCACGCAGGCGTATGAAAGTGAAAATAGCTCTTCTTTGCTGCTATCTGCGTCTAGTACTATCATTTTATCTTCTGCAATATCGAATGCCTGTTCGATAGATTGGCTTAGCCTTGACGCAGAATCGGCACTTGGGACCAAACGATCAATAACTATTTCAATATTATGTTTTTTAGCCTTATCAAGCTCGGGGAACTCATCTAGCGAATAAACAACACCGTCAACTCTTGCGCGAGCGAAACCTGCCCTGAGATACTTTTCTGATATATGCTCAAATGCACCCTTTTTATCTATCACAATGGGCGCAAGTATCATTAGTCTTTTTCCTTCATATGTTTTTCCAACTAAATCTACTACGGCCGTTGCGGTCTGCCTAGAAACTTCACTTCCGCATATTGGGCAGTGAGGAATACCGGTTCTAGCATATAAAAGTCTCAAGTAATCATAGATTTCTGTTACCGTAGCCACAGTAGACCGAGGGTTCCTAGAAGTAGATTTTTGATCAATAGATATCGCGGGTGACAAACCATCAATTTGGTCAACATCTGGTTTTTCCATAAGGCCTAAAAATTGTCTTGCATAAGATGATAAGCTCTCAACATATCGTCTTTGGCCTTCAGCATATATGGTATCGAATGCTAAGCTTGATTTTCCAGAACCACTTAAACCAGTGATTACCACTAGGCTATCCCTTGGTAAATCAACAGAAATATTTTTTAAATTATGCTCCCTAGCACCTTGTACGCGAATAAAATCTTGCATGTAAGGGGTTATTATACAAAAAACGACTAAATTTTTCTAGTTATATAGAAGTTTACGTTCAAGAAACTATCCTTAACTGGGCTTGTCTTCGAGCTGATTTTTTCCAATCTTCATGCTCGTTTCGATAAGATCTATCATCTGAATCCGACGACTGTTTTCCGGCAACTACAGGATCAAGCAAAACACTATTTATGCCCATTTCCGATAAGCGTGAACCAACTTTATCAATTATGTATTTTTTATCTTTATAACCCAACTTGTTATGGTCATTACCTTGACCATATTTAATTACTGTCAAATGATTTGGAGTATTTACGGCTGAAGCCATATTTACACTAAACTCACCTAATACACTTGAAATACACTCTTTTTCTTGCTGTAGTCTTTCGTAGCCTTCTGAATATTTATCGAAGAACAGGGCCAGACTTCTGCCGTGAAAATCAGTCCATTCCATATGATCAAGATCAATGCCAACCTCAAGAGGAGTTCCTTTAGGCATCCACACACCCTTCTGTATGGCATCTAGGTCATTTTTTAGCCGAAAACCAGCAAGAAAAAGTGGCAATTTATTTTTTTTCTTTCTGAAATCTCGCTCTTTTAGATAGGTAATTCCCATTTCTTGCTTAACAACAAAATCTCCAAGCTGCATACCAGCTCGTCTAAGTTCCATTTCTGGAGTAATCTCTAATAAAGCGTCATCTAGTCTATTTTGCAAGTCTTCTTGAGATTCGTAATTAAGAGGTCTATATATCCCTAGGCTACTTTTTTTTATTTCATTTAGAAGCGCCGGCCGTTCTTCGGCATCTGAAGCAGAAGGACTATGACGACCAATATGCGGTCCTCCACTACGAACATTAAAATATTGTGACATATCATGAACTCCTTTTTGTATTTCTTTTAATTAGATCAATGGTAAGTGGTGCAAAATCTACATTTTGTGAGTCATCTACAAAATACTGGATTGACTCTTCTACTGCTTCATCCTTTTCAATACGATACGAATACGCCTCTGTCAAAATTTCTAAAGGATTGTTTTGGCGGTCAGTAATTGCCATATCTATATCAGTTTTCATAAAGTCGTCTATTTCGCCTGTTGCTATGTGGCCAATCTTCAGAGACATTATTTCATTACTCTTTTCCAGAAGCTCTATATCATCTTGATGAATTTTTCTACCAGCCTGTTCTGCCATGCAAATAAGAATTTGAGCCAATTGATCGAGGGCCTCCTGGTGTTCTTGGTTTTGTTCGAATCTCATCCATAATTCATAGCCAGAGTCTTTTTTGTTAAATTCTATCAAGCCGTCTTGCTCGGAAATTATCGGCTTAAGCGAAAGTCCCTCTAAGGCTAGGCAGGCTATTTGACTCTTAACCCCACTTAGACATTTCCTATCAAATACGCGACCGTTTTTGGAAAATACTTTTTCTGCAGTTCGAAGTGGACTAATAACTGAGATTGCTTGGCCGCCTGGATCCCTATATTGAAAAGCACCATCAGTTATTATTGATAGTGCCTTTAAAAATTCCCGATAATTTTCGTCTTTGTAGTCTACTGGTCTTAATACTGATACAATATAGTCGCTAATTGATAGGCAATTACGACTATCAACACAAACCCTTTCTTTCACTACACCTCTTTTTGTTGTTAACAAGGTTAATACTTTTAATCTATTCCTGTGTTTCGTATTTGTAAAGAATGGTTGACTATTTTACTACAGCTTAACCACAGATTATTTATGAGATAATAGCCCAGTATGAAAAAACAAGTAAAAAGATATCTAACTGATTTGGCCGGCATATCGTTGATAATTGCCGCCCCTCTTCTTGGTTGGCTTCCGGGCCCTGGGGGCATTCCACTCTTGATTGCCGGACTAGCTTTACTTGCTGTAAACAATAAATGGGCAGAAGATATTTTGTTATATATAAAAAATAAGGGTGAAGACTTTGCCAAAATAATTTTCCCAAGCAATACAAAATACCAACTTTTACATGATGTTATTGCTATATTTTTACTAACTGCTGCTGTATGGATTTTTATATATGCCAACGGATTAATTTTCAAGGCCTTAGGTTTTAGTTTATTAATCTTGGCTATATCTGAATTTATTTATAACCGTGATCGAATAAGTCGAATTAAACAATTAATCATAAGCATTCGAAAAAACATTATTGCATTTTTTAAAAGAATGTTTTAATTTAAGTATTATAGTATTAGCCCCTTAGGCTAGAAATTATTGTTAACGGAGGTTGCCATGTTATGGTTAATTAGCTTATTTAATCCGGTATTTTATGTACTGCTCTCGTTGTCATCTGTTGATTTTTTTTCAATAGAAAAAAATGTAATTAGCTTTTTAGTGCTTGGCATTGTTCCTGGTACAAATATCCAATTCGACTTCTATTTTCTATTTATTAGTATCATGGTTGGCTCGCTATCGTTATTAGTAATTATTCTGTTCAAACAAAATAAGCTTAGCCATCTGCACAAGCTTCTATTTACAAACAAACAAGCAAAACTTAAGAATATATCTATTTAATAATCTGTTGTCATTATTGACTGGGCATAAAGCTGCAGTTCTTCTAGAAGATATATTTTATTCGGGTCGCTTTGATGAATTTCAGCTAGCTGCTCTAAGCGCTTAAAGAAACTCTCTATTTTAGAAGTGCCATCGGTCTGTTTTTGATTCAAGCTATTTTTTTTATAATTGTTCCAATATTCTTGTTCGCTCTCGTTCATAGAGGCTGGGTACTGCCTGGCCTTATATAAAATTAAAAGGCTTCTCAGGCGTGGGTCGTCAAAATCAAAACTTAAGTCAACCAAATCGTCTACTTCTGCAGCCCTTACTACTCTCATTTTATTTTTATCGCCCCTGTCAAAGAAACCGTCATACAGTTGCTCGTCAACAGTCTGTTCATCGCTAATAAATCTGGTCTGAATTTGTTGTTGGTTTCTTCTGAATAGTTCTATGATTTTTAATTTAAGATTTTCATTGGCGGCAAGTTTCAGATAATTCTGCTCTACAGTAGTTTTTTCTAGCTGTATATCTTTCCAGTTTTTTTCGGTAACAACATTCAGCGGAGCTAGGGCCGGGCACTTATTATTGTGCATAATTTTAACAGGAAATCTTTTAGCGCCCTCACCGTACTGATTATTAAACATTTCTTCAAGCTCATCTATTGATTTGTTGGAATATTCCTCAGGGTCGAAACGAAGATCATAAACAAGATAGGCACCCTGTTTTTCGGGATGTGCCCCTAAAACCGTAGCTGCAGTCGTATAATTAAATTCAGAAGAGTATCTGCCAGAAGAATAAACAAAAGGCACGCCCTTTGAAACCAAGCTATCTACTTCCTTTTTGGATCTAATTTTTAATAAATACTCGAATAATTTTTGATTTTTTTGTTGAATCATTTTCGCTACCTCGATTGTTGCAAAAACATCGCTGAGAGCATCATGAGCATGGCTGTGTTCTAATTTATTCAAGTCAGTTAGCAGTTCTAGTCTATTAGATGGCTTTCCGTCTGAACTAAACGGCCACTTAATGCCTTCTGGCCTAAGCGCACGGGTCATTCTGACAACATCTAGTATGTCCCATTTACTTCTACCTTCTGACCACTGCCATTCATATGCATCGTAAAAGTTTCTGTAGTTTAAATATCTAATAAACTCGTCATCGAATCTTACTGAATTAAATCCGACAAAAACGGTATTTGGAACAGCAATTTGGTCATAAAAATATTTTAAAAACTCTGCCTCGGATATTCCTTCAGATAATGTCTTTTGAGGAGTAATTCCGGTAACCATGACAGCATCTGGACTCGGTAAAATATCTTCAGTAATTTTTATATAGATATTGTCAGGTTCACCTATAGGCTCTAAATTATTATCGGTTCTTTGACCAGCAAACTGCATTATCCTATCTTTTTTCGGAGAAAGGCCAGTTGTTTCTAAATCATAAAAGTAAAAAGATTCTTTCATTTAATACTCAATTTTTCCGACCACCGGCCTTCCAATGCGAATCTCTGCTCCAACTTCTGCCCCTTGTCTATCAAGTTCCCGTAGTATGCCCATTTTTTTCATAATGTCTCTTAGCCTAGCTACACCATGAGGATTCTCAAAATCTGTTCTTCTAGCAAATTTTTCAATTTTGTTGCCCTTAATTTGCCAATATTTTTCTTTTTTAGTTAAAACCCAGGCAACATCTTTAGGTTTACTTATCAATGAAATTACCGGCAAGCCATCTTCTCTAGTTTCATCTTGTTCAAGTTTGTTAGTGTCTTGGGCAATATTATATAAGTCGTAAAGTAGCTCTTTAACAAACATGTGGGCAGATGAAGAAATAGAATATATAGGAGTGTCGGGTTGAATATTTTTTTCGAGTAATTCTTTTTGATATTCAACAATGTCACTGTCTATTAAGTCTATTTTAGTAAGAGCGACTACTTCATGTTTTGTGGCTAGCTCTGGACTGTGCTTTTCAAGCTCTGTCCTGATTATTTTATAGTCTTTTACTATATCTTCGCTTCTTGAATCAATTAAATGAAGCAGTATATGACACCTAGAGACATGTCTTAAGAACTCGTCCCCTAAACCCTTTCCAGAACTTGCGCCTTCAATAAGTCCAGGAATATCCGCAATCAAAAGTGATTTATCTTTATCGAGATCGACAACTCCAAGATTAGGGACTAGCGTAGTGAAAGGGTAATCAGCAATTTCGGGCCTGGCGTTTGAAACAACACTTAAAAACGTGCTCTTACCAGCATTTGGCAAACCAACTAAACCAATGTCAGCAATCATTTTAAGTTCAAAAATAAAGTCAAATTCTTCGCCTTTTTCGCCTTTTTCGGCCACTTTTGGTGCCTGCCTAACAGAGCTAGTAAAGTGAGCATTGCCAAATCCTCCATCGCCTCCTCTAGCAATAACCGCCTCGGCGCCATCTTCAGTAAGATCGGCTAAAATTTCGTCATTATAAATAACTACGGTACCGACTGGAACATCTAAAATTAAATCCTGGCCTGATTTGCCTCTTTTTTTCTGACCACCACCATTTTTGCCATTGTCAGCTTTTAAGAGCTTGTTAAAGCGGTATTTTGCCAGAGTATTTTCGTTTCGAGTAGCTTTGGCTATTACGTCACCTCCCTTACCACCGTCTCCACCGTCTGGACCACCCTTATCGACATAAATTTCATGCCTAAAACTGACGATTCCATCACCGCCATCTCCTGCTTTAACATTAACTTGTACTTTATCTACAAACATCGAACTAATTATAGCTAATTTCTTACTATAAATCTCTGTTAAATAATTTTTTGAAGAAGTTTCACAAAACTCACCTTACTCTTATGTAAGTTTTTCTCCCATGTGCCAAGAGTAGAAAAATCTTCACCGCCAAGTGACCTTTTGAATTTGCTAAGACCATACCAGGGGTGGTCTTTAGGGGCATCCACAGGCGCAACTCCGAAATAATCTAGAGACTGCAACCCTGAGTCTTGGGCATCTTTTTGTAGATACATGACTAGTGCGGCATTAAGAGCCGCTTTGACATTTCTCATTTCATCGAACGAACCAGCGTATAAATAGTATCTTCTTTTTGCCTCAAGATCGTCTATAAAAAGCGTACCTACCAACCTTTTACCGTCATGGTAACCGTAAACCAGTCCTGCTTTTTTTTCGGGGCCTAAGGTTTTTAAAATATGCTTATAGTAACTAATACCAGGGAAATGAGCCCCGGTCCTGTTGGTAGTAGCTTGCATCATATTCGCAAAATCTTCTACATCTTCTGGGGTGTAGCTTTTTATAAAAGATAGCCCATCCCTTTCAAGATATTTCCATTGGTATCTGTTAGTTTTTGACATTCCTAGCAGAACTTCATCCCAGGGCTTTGATAAATCCGTCACAAGCGTAAGTTCTGGCTGGCGAGATTTAGGCAACTTTATATAACCTTCCATGACGTCCGAAATCTCTGATATTTCAGATATACAATAAGGCTCTACGACAATCTGGTCGGCTTTACGAGCTAAGGCCAGTTCATAAACATCATCTAGAGCCATTTTAAGGCCCTTCTGGCTGCTAAAGACTGGGCCGTAAGGTAAAAAGACACATTTAATATATTTGCCAATTCTACCAGGGTTCGAGCCTATTAAAGCTTGATAACTCCAATCTGGACCTTCTCTTTTAACTACTTCTTTACCAAAACCAGCCTGAACCCTACCCCATTCGTCTGATTGCAAAAAATGTCTTTGTTTCATGTTTACTGTCATTGCTATCTATTATATACAAATAAAAAACTCCCCTTAAAAAATAAGAGGAGTTTTTACGAATATTTGCTTTATCTGTAAATATAGTTAGGATAAGCGGTTACTGGTACTCGAGCATATCCTACTCGACCAAAGCCCGAGAAGCCGTTCATATCAGAGACAGTCATCGTTCCATCTCCATGGACCTCTTCAACGATACCAACATGACCTGCCCAACCGGCATCAGTTTGGAAAATAGCGCCAGCAACAGGAACAGAACTTACTGTCCAGCCACTTGCACGTGCTCTGTTGTCCCAGGTGTTTGCGTTACCCCAGTTATTTGGAATTGCGACCCTGGAAGCAGCATACCAAGTACAGTATCCAGGAACATAGCCGTTGCCTCCGTAACGAGCAACAAATCCATAAGTTGCCGTAGAAGATGATGCTGTACTGGTTGATGAGCTAGTAGTTGTCCTGGTTGTTGTAACAGGAGCGGGATCTGCAGGTTTTTTACCATCAGGAATAAGAATATTTTCACCGACAGGTAGATTTCCTGTTATTTCAATATCATTAAAAGCAATAATTTGTTCTTTAGAGGCACTATATTTTGATGCTAAAGTATCAACAGTATCACCGGCCTGAACCTTATACAAAACACCGTTTCTTGGTGGAATAACCAACTCTTTAGAAGCACTTATTGTATCTGTTGCAATACCGTTAGACCACTTAATGGTATCGACACTTACTCCGAACTTTTCGGCAATAGATGCTACAGATTCACCTGCTTGGGCTGTGTATTTCTGAATGTCTTCTTTAGTCTTTGCGCCACCGGCAACTAATTGCGGCTTGTCTACAACAGCCTCTACTGCATCAGCCTGTGATAGCTGAGCATTCACAGAATCGGCTTGGTTTGAAACTGGAATAACCTCAGGCATATTTACAACCTGAGCGATGTTAGCGGCAATATCAGCCGAAGATAAAGAGTCTAAGGGTGCAGCAGCACTACTAGTACCTGTTTGACTAAGTAGGGCCGATTTAGAGCTAATTTCGCTAGAACTTGTCTGACCTGCGAATATTAGACCTGCAACTGCTAATAATATAGAAACATTAGCTATAAGAAGCGCGTGTTTCTTGAATGATTTCTTACTTTTTCGAGCTTTTGACTTGGCTGCCTTCTTTATATCTGAAGAGCCAATTTTGGGAATGTTTGTGTTTGTAGTGATAACCTTACCTGAACTAGCAGGTGTAATTAAGTTACTAATACAACTCTCCTGACTCTTTCTAGAGTCTTTTCGTAGTATCTACCGTTTAATTATTAGTTGTCTGCGAAAAAAACGCTGCATGAACCATAAGGCCATTTAGATAGCTAGTAGACTACGACCGATTTTTTAAGAACCTGTTTATTGTTCTTCAGTGACAATATCACCAAAAATCGTACTTATTAGTCTATATTTTGCAACCTAAAATGTCAAGTTTTTTGGCCATTTTTTGTGTATGATCAACAGGGGTAGAACACTAGTAAGTAGCGCACTTCTTAATACAGTATTGCTTTACCAAAGCTTCGTGCTCCTGAAGTGTCTTAGAAAACCGTGTTATATCGTCATCTCCTGATACAAAATAGAGATAATCATGTTTTGTCGGCGAAGCAACGGCTTGTAGGGCATTTTTACTTACGTTACTAATTGGACCAGGGGGCAATCCGGATACTTTGTAGGTATTATAAGGGGAATCAATTGCCGGTGATGGAGCTTCGTTTTTTAGAAAGGCAGCGTATTTATAGGTAGGGTCTGACTGAAGTGGCATTCCCTGTTTAAGTCTGTTAAAAAATACCCCAGCAATATCTTTTTTATCTTGAGCATTGGCTGCTTCTTTTTCAATAATTGAAGCTAGGGTTATTGCTCTATGAATACCTAGGCCTTGTGCCTGAAAGGCATCTATTAAACCAGGTGTTAGCACCGAAGCTAACTCATCTAAAGAAAGCCTAACAATCTGCTGAGGAGTTGTAGATGAATCAATTTTGAAGGTTTCTGGGTAAATATAGCCTTCTAATGACTGATCTGTCGGCTTAGCTATTAAAGCAGGGTGATTAGAGTAATTTGCTGGATCGAGTGCTTTATCAACCTCTTCTGCAGAAAAACCAGCATCAATAAAATTTTGCCGTATTTGATCTAGTCGTTTTCCGGGAAGAATGGTAAAGAACTTAGAAGATACTTTACCGGTTGTCAGCATCTGAGCAATTTCCTGAGAGCTCTGGGTAGGCTTTATTTCATAGCTACCAGCTTGAATCTTATTAGTTGTGCCCTGATTTCTTAGGTACCATAAAAATGCCTGGGAACTTCTAATTAGATTTTGCTCCTGGAGGCTTTTGGCGGTTAGTGGGGCGGACTGTCCTTCATCTACGACGAAAATAATTGCAGAGCCTTCATTTTTCGCTGGTTTAAGGTTATTTTGGTACCATATATTTACTCCTATAGCAGCAGCAATAAATAGCAAAAGAATAATTGCCAAGGTACTAAAAATAACCTTTTTGGCACGGCTCGATCTGTAAAAATGTCTCTTAGTGACTTTCATAATTAAAATAATCCTCTAGTATTATACAGGCAGCAACCGCATCTAGCATATCTGGACGGTTATCGAGGCCAAAGCTTTTTAATCTTTTTTCTGCCTCTACCGAACTTAGAGTTTCGTCTTGGAACTTTACAGGTATATCCTGAAAGTTATCTGAAACAAAACGCCTAGTATATGCTGACTGCTCGGTTTCGTTACCCTCAAGGCTTCTTGGCAAACCAATAATTACTAAACTTATATCATGCTCTTGCATAATATCTTGTAATTTTTGCATAAAATCTTCTTTATTTTCTAAAACTATCAAAGGTTCGGTTAATTTTGCCAAAGAATTAGCCCTGGCAACACCTATCCTTTTTTCTCCAATGTCTAATCCTAAAATATTAACTATTTGATTCATTGACAAATATTATTTGGATTTTTTTAGTGTTTGTTGGTGTTTTTGAAACCCAAAATGGACTATAGTCGACTTTTACATCTTTAACACCATTGATTGATTTAATGATTTCTGCTGTTTGTCTTGCATTTTTGCCTTTTACTTGGCTGGCAATTGCTTCAGGATCTTGCTTAACGGCAACTTCGGCCGTTGTATCAAGAGTAAATACTTGAGTACCCCCGGATTTTGTTTGCTTAAGGGTAAGTGTAGCGTCACTAAGACCGTTATTGACAACTGTTTGGTTTGGACCTGTTTGGGCGAGCGCGCTATTATCAACCAACTGGCCTAGGGCCTTGGAATCAACTCCAGACATAGTAAACTGCATTTTAGCGGTCGCGGTTACTTCTTCCCCAGGATTTCCAGGCTGAGGAGAACAACTAACGCTTACTGTTTTTGCACTAAATGTGTCTATGCTTGGAAAAATACCTTTTTTCTCGAATTCAGCGGTTAATTGCTTCTGGTAGTCCCCTCCGCTAATTGCAGATTGAACATCGTTTTTTGCTTTATCGCAGTCTTCGGCAGAAACAATTTTTGTAATTTTATCCTGCCCACCCCCCATAGCATCACCAACCGCAACAACATCGTTAACATCTGAAATACCTGGGACAGTATACGTTCGGTTACTACTTAGATTATATTGAGAGCCTGGGTTTACGGCAGTTACTGACGCTACCGCCTTTCCTGAGCCAGAATATGGACTAGTAAGCTTACACGATGAAGCACTAGAGCTAGTAAAGCCAGGAACAATAACAGCGTCACTGGTTACAAAACTTGCTGTTCCACCAGAAAAGCCAGTAGTAAATGTAGAGCCGGCAGGAATTGTAAAGCCATCCTTAAAGTCGCAGTTATAAACTGTAATTTTGCCAGTTGCTTTTGTGCCGTCATTCCTTTGGCCGGTGGCAGCAGTTTTTTTGCTGTCAGACTTGTCTATGGTACTTGTTTTTAAAATAAACTCTTTTGATTCAACATTATCTGAGGTTGCTTTAGGGTTAGCTTCTATGTCTGTAGCTACTTTAACTGATTGAGTTTCAGATACTATGGTAATTTTGGCTTTTGGAAGAACATAAAAAGCCAGAATAAAAATAACAATTAAGGCAAAGATTCCTCCGCCAATTACAAATAAGCGGGTCCGAAAACTATCAAAGTTTGGCACCTTGAGTTTACTGTCTTTTTTAGTTTTATCCTTACTTTTTTTGTTATTCTTTGAGTTGCTACTTTGCGATTCTTTTGCTGGCTTAACATTCTTTGCTTCAGTCTGTTCCGGGATGGTGTTTTCGGCTAATTCATCACTACTTGATTCGTCTGTAATTTCTTCTATATGATTTTCTTTTGGTAGTGCCTTCTCTGCTTCAGGAACATATGGCTTGCTCTGAAGCGTACCAGCCACAAAGACACCCGCCAGTCCGGCAAGCTTAAGTATTCCAGGCTCACTAGTCACCAAAACAATTTGCTTAGAAGATGCATTGGCGGCCCTGTTAAGAATTTTCATATTTACCGAACTTTGAAGCAAGGGGCATCTTTTTGGCAAAACTAAAGCTACGACACTTTCTTTAGAGCTACTCACCTTAGAGGTAACTGCAGCGATTTCATCATCTGAGTCAATATAAATTACATCTTTAGCCATATATTTGTTATATCCTTAACATTCTATTGATCTTGTCTTTAATTGTAGCTGTCTCATCGTCATATTGTAAAACAGTATCCATTCCTACCCTTAAAAGCCCCATTGCGGTAATAAAAGTATGATCATTAATTTTTCCTGTTTCATCAACTATTCCCTTAACCTGAGAAGGCTTAATAAGCTGAATTATTGGCTTTTTTGTGAATGGGAGCTGTTTGTACCAATCGGTTTGGGCTAGTTTATCGGTTAGGATTTTTAGACTTGAGCCGCCTCCGCAAAGCAAAATACGATTAGGTAGGTGATCTAGTCTGTCGAATTCCTCTAAAGCTAACTCTAAGCCACTGGTCCATACCTCTAACGTTTTATTTAAAGCATCTTCTACACTTTCTTTTCTAGAGGATGGGATTTTACCTTCTTCAAGGCCAAGCTTTAGTTCTTCTGCTCTGTCAAATTCAACTCCAAGATCCAAAGATATAGATTTAGTATAAGCTCGACCGCCAATACCGAACATTATAGTGCCCTCAACGCCACCTTCGTTAACCACTGCGATATCGGTAGTTCCTCCGCCAACATCTACTAAAATTGCGGTAATACTTGCATTTGGGTCATCTCCAATAAC
Organism: Candidatus Saccharimonadota bacterium; assembly: GCA_031973215.1. Lineage (GTDB taxonomy): Bacteria > Patescibacteriota > Saccharimonadia > Saccharimonadales > CAIOMD01 > DALYDK01. The sequence goes on along the minus strand of DALYDK010000003.1, from coordinate 84,474 downwards.
CGACCTTGCCACGGCAAATGGTTCGGCGGCAACAGTTAGTAGGTCTAAGTCCAACTGTTCGGCAACCTTTTCTATTGCACCTATGTGTACCAGTGGTGCAAAAGCTGTATAAAGACTAATTAATACGTTTTTACCTTGAAAACCTATCGGGTTAGTGACTTGGTATCCATCTATTTCTATGGATATCAATGCGCTATTAACTAGTTTCAGGCCAATATCTTTGCCACCAGTTTCCATTTCGAGCTGTTTTTTTGCTACCGTTTCAGCTCTTTCTTGAACCAAAGTAAAAATTCGGTCTACCTCTTCTACGGTAATTTCTTTATTAGGATCTTTACGGGCAAATCTAACTATTGTTGTGTTACCTTTTACCAATTCACCCGCAATGCCAATAACAGCGCTCCTGCCACTAGCTCCAGCCATTTGCTCGGCCTCACTAAGCGCAGAATCACAGTTGGCCACAACAGCGGTAATATCAGAAATTGCACCTGCGTTCATGTCACTTAATGATTGTTTTTGTCGCCCTACTCCAATAATTTTAAGATCATTCCCAGGTTCTACCTTGGCAATTACTGCCTTTACATATTCGGTGCCAATATCAAGACCTATCATTAATTTTTCTTCTGGACCATCGCCAGAATTAGTAACTTTATCCTTAACTTTTTTAAATTTTTTAAGCATAGTTTCGTATTATATTTTAGCACAAGAAGTATTAATAACTTTCGTGGTTCATAAATAAAAATATGTGCCTACTTTACAGTTAAAATAGCTTCTAAAATGCTACTATTCCACCGCCCAAAACTTGATTGCCATCATAAACTACCACAGATTGACCGGGGTTAACCGTTTTAATCTCATTCTTTAGCATAATGTTTGATTCGTCAATGGTAGCTGGCTCGAGTGGACCCAAATGCCTATATCTCACGGAGTACTCAATGTTTTTTGCCGGTGCACTGTTTATCCAATGCCAAGAATCAACCGAAAGCTTATCGGTCCATAGTTTGTTATCGTTAATTTTACTTGTTACAAAAACTTCATTAGTTTGCATGTTTTTACCAATAACATAGTAGGGCAAACCACCGCCTACATCTAATCCATGTCTTTGACCTATGGTGTAGAAAATTGCTCCATCGTGTTCTCCAATAATCATTCCATTTTGATCAACTATAGGACCAGGACTTGTTTCAACAAAACTAGACAAAAATTCTTTAATGCCAACCTTTCCGACAAAACATATGCCCATACTTTCTTTTTTTGAGCTAGTTACAAGCTTATTTTCCGAAGCAATTTTGCGAACTTCCCCTTTTTTATATTCAGATAGTGGGAATAATGTCTTTTTCAGAGCTGCAGACGTTACTCTATACAAAAAATATGTTTGGTCTTTTTCGGAATCGACCGGCCTTAAGAGCTTCCCTGATTCTGTTTTGGCATAGTGTCCGGTAGCGATATATTCTGCACCTTCCTTAAAGGCGGTTTCAGCAAAAAGCTTAAATTTTATTTCTTGGTTACAAGCAATATCTGGGTTTGGGGTTCTACCAAGCTTGTATTCTTCTATCATATAATCAACAACTTTTTCTTGGTATTCTTGCTCAAAATCAAATAATAAAAAATCAATTTTAAGCTGGACAGCTATTCTTTTGGCATCTTGATAGTCTTCTTTCCAGGGACAATTAAAGCCGGGCAAGCTTTTGCTCCAGTTTTTCATGTAAACACCGACGACTCTGTAACCCTGTTTTTTAAGTAACAGAGCTGCTACAGAGCTATCTACACCACCCGAAAGTCCAACGAAAATTGTTTTCACCTAGGATATTTTAGCAAACATTTGCCAGACTAATCCTAGAATGGATCTTCGCCCTGCATAAATTTGTTCTTAATACGAAGTAGTTCATACCGTTTGCCTAGCCAAAATGTAGAAATAAGTAAAGGTATGAATATAAGCATGGGCTGCCATAATACTCTTGTTTTACTTTTCACATTTGTATTCTCGGCACCCTCTACGTCGCTTTGTCCAGGACTACCGTTAGAAATTGCTGTTAGCTGAAGATACCCTGTATTACCCTCTTTGTCTGTTGCCTTAACAAGTACCCTGTATATTCCTGATTGTTCAAATTTATGTTTTACCGTGAATTCGCCGGGTACAGCGACGGCATATATATCAGGTTGACTGCCATCACCCCAGTCTACGCTAACAGCGTAAGGGGCAACACCACCAGAAATTGAAATTGGCCATGGTAATTCGTAACCAGGGTTTGCACCTCTTCTGGCAAAATTGGTTATCATAGTTATTCTACTAACTGTCTGGGGCCTTGCGGCATCTTGAAAATTAACAGTAACCAAATTAGAGTCCGGACTAGCTTGATCTAAGTCATCATAGGCACGAACAACAAGTTCATTACTTCCACTAAATAGGTCTGTAATTATGCTGTATGTATTGTTTTGACACAAGGCCGAACCTGCAAAAACGTTGTTCTTAAAAAGCTTTACAAGTAGATTTGTCTGACATACTCCAGTCACCGTTATTGGTAGCTCTGTTATGTTTCTTCCATTAGTAGGGTTTGATATTGTTGGTGCGCTAGTTGGTGGTGGTGCGCTTATTTTGCCTTCAACACCAACACCATCAGACTGTGGGTTAACAACAGCACCGGCTACTGCACTAAATGCTGCCATCAAAAAACCAACCACTAAAATTACCCAAAAAGTTTTGCTTAGTAATTTATTTTTGTGGTTGGTCATTTTGCCTCCTTATATTGGAGTTAGGTGTTATCGCCTTTTATGGGCTGACTTTGTCTTATTTGATTTTCTAGCCAAGAAGTAAACTGCTCCGAAAACAAGTCCAAGTAGAACTACTACAAATAGCACGGCTAACCAGGTAGGAATAACCCAAAAGGTCTTAGACGCAGTAATAACATCACCGCCTCCACCATAACTTAAGTTAGCTGTAACGGTATATTTTCCAAACCATTTGTTATTTTTAAGCTTGTTTTCAAAGGCTCTTGTTTGATTAGGCAAGATATTGCCAGATCCACTGTCTTTATCGTTAAATTCAAATTCCTCTACAGTTTTAGAGCCTTGAGTAATTGTTACTTTGCCAAAAGGTTTAGTATGAATGTTACCTGTGTTTTTAAGCTTAATTAATGTTGCCATTCCGTCGCTTGCGTTAACAAACATAAAACCTTTTTTACCATTGTTGGTTATAGCAAATTCTTCAAGTGAAAGTTTTTCAGTTAAGTTGCCAGGAACGTTAATTAAGAAGATTGTTCCTACACTGGCAGAAAGGCTAACCCTTGCATCTTCGTCACTTGCACTTGCCGGCAAGAACCTAATTGCTCCGTAATATCCACCCGAGCTTCCGTCTGCAGGTATAGAAATTGTTACAGGAATTTCTTTTTTCTCTTTAGGCGCAAGAGTAAAGTTTGGTATTGGGCTAACTATTTTTCTAAAATCGTTAGAAATTTCAAGTTTGTTTTCTAGATCTACTTTCGGTTGACCAGATTCACCGTCGGCAACAAAATTATTGACAACTGCTTTAGTTTCAACCGTCCCATTAGTAGTGTTTTCAACATAAACTTTAGTTACGGCAGATTTGCCCTTTTCTATAGTTTTTTCTTCTCTTACGGGCGATACCCTATATCCTGATCCGTTATTATCTTGAGCAATAGCTACAGCCCCAACTGCAAATACAGCAAACGCCGATAATACTATGGCGCCAAAAGAAAGTTTTCTCACAAAGTCTCCTTATATAATATTTATTTTGTTAATTGTTAATATACATTATACAAGCTTATGTTAAAACGTTGCAAGAATATTATATATTAATGTCGAGTTGTAGATGCCGGGGGCCTGATTTGGGCTAACGTTTACCATATAAGTAACAGTAAACTTGTTTTCTAAACTTACATCGGGTGTTTGGGCAATAGTGTCTTCATTTTTAAATTTATACTGGTTTGGAGTGTTGTAATCGGCAGTTGGAGTAGCTACCCCACCTCCACTAACATCCTGCCCAGCACCAGGATTTGAATTAGCCCTAAGGTTAATTCCAAAACGAGAAGAACCAGGCGCAGGACTCGACGGAGTAGTTAAATTAGGAATAACATTTATACCAGATGTTAAGGTTGTTCCACTAACAGTAATATTATAGCCAAAATCGGCGTTTGTAGCCGCTACCATTTGAGATGTAGCGCCTATGGTGCCTGTTTTACTTAATTCACCTAAGTTAATATAACTTCCCGTTGCAGTCAGGCAATCGAAACCATCTATAGTTATTCCGCTGCAAAAATACAAATATGGCGGGACTTCTGTCTGTACGGACATAGAATCATTTAAACTCATTGCCACTCCACCAAAGTCAGTATCAGGACCGGTGGCGTCGTTTGTAGCATAAGTAAATATTTTGCCATAAAAGGTGCCACTATCATAAGGGTTAGTAACATTATTGAACGAGAATCTTTGAACGGTTCCGGCGGCAACTGGCCCGGGAGCTCTTGTTAGAACCATTCTGTTAGCGGTTGTGCTGGGGTCAATAGAAAATCCGGTTGCACCAGATTCAGAGTTAAGAGTTGCACTTAACCAGCTAAAGCCATTTGGTTGAACACAGGCAACTGAATAAAGAGGTGAATTGTCGCAAATTTCTATAACAACACTCCCTAAAGTCTGTGCAGAAGGCATTGTAAAGCCCACAGAATAAACCACGCCATTTGCCTGAGGGATACTATTTGATATTTGTATGTACCTATCGTAAACATTTAGGGCCTGAACATTATAGGAGCTCATTACCATAGCAAAAAGCACTCCTAAAGCTAGGAGTGCTTTGCCAATTTTCTCACATACTTTATAAAACTGTTGGCTTTTATATTGTATGTGGTTCATGTTTCAATTCTAATATTTTCTTTCTGCTTATAAAAGTTTTTAGTCTAAAGCTTAGAATGTACCTGTTGCGATCAGTTGATGTGTTGCCTGGTATTGACCGGCAGGAACGTTGTTATCTGCTCGTGCAGCGTAGTAGATATCAACATTAGAGTTTATATCATCATCTACTGGGCCTGCTGAGGTAAATACAGTGTCACCACCTGTCGCAGAAGTAGCTGTGTTATCCCATGCAAATGTAGATGTGCCTGGAGTTGTACAGTTAGCAGCAAGTGTTTCATAAACTGCGTCTGCAACTACCTGACCATTAGTAGAATCTTTTGCACAGATTCCGAACTGACTGTTTGTTGAGCCTGTTAATACGCCTAAAGTAGAACTACCTGTCAAGCTATTTGACCCAGAAACAAGGTGGGTACCAAATAATCTAATGTTTAAACCTGTTGTTGCGTTGGTATCTAGGTCAATATTTACTGCACTAGATATCCATGTTTGAGTATCGTTAATAATTTGTGGCGTTCCCGTACCCATAGTTACAGAAGTGCCTGTAACTGCAAAGTTCAATGTTTCCTGAACTAGAGCTGTGACAGTAATGGCAGCAGCAGTTGAAAGCGCTACACCACCTTTGTCAGTATATGAAGTACCAGAATTATCTAACGTATAGGTATTTGATTCTGTACCTTCAGTACCGGCTACATAACAACCAGCGTAGTCGTCAGAGCTTGTACAACCGTTTCCATCGTCGTCACTATCGGCATAGGTTAGAATTCTTCCATAGAAAGATCCAGCTGTTCCGCCTGGGTTTGTAACGTTGTTAATAGTAAAGTCTACAACTGTAGTTCCAGCCGTTAGTGTATCACCAGCAGCCTTGTACAGGTATAGAGTTCTACCACTGTTCAATGAAGCGGCCGTCCAAGAACCTGTAATACCACCATTAACAGTTATAGAAGGCGAACCACCCACTGTAAATGGTGAATCTGGTGCAGTACAAGAGACTCCAATAATTGGACTGTTTTTACAAAAGTCAACTACTATACTTCTCACTGTACCACCCGTATTAGCGGTAAATTTCACTTGATATGTTGTGCCCGTTGCACTAGTTGTTGACTTTGACATTTGAATTGACCGGGCAGTAACCTGCGCCGCATCCGCTGACTTTGTCAACAATGGTACAACCGTAGCTACTACTAAACCAATCGCCGCAACTAGCGTAAATGCTTTAGTAGTAAAAGATTTGGTATTAACCATTTCTTTCTCCTTTTTTTATTTGTTTTTGCTTTGATATTTTTGTTTATACCTTATGCACTTCTTAGTGTACATTGCCCAAATAAGCTTTAGCAACAATATTTTATATAAGTTATCCACAGTTTTTTAATAAAAATATACCCTCCTATGACAGAGGGTATATTTGCTAATTACTTATTTTGGTAAAAACTTTAGTAAGTACCTGTTGCAATTAGTTGATGTGTAGCTTGGTATTGACCAGCTGGCACATTGTTGTCTGCTCGTGCAGCGTAGTAAATGTTAACATTTGAGTTAACAGCATCATCTACTGGTCCTGCTGAGGTAAATACGGTGTCACCACCTACAGCTGAAGTAGCTGTATTATCCCAAGCAAAAGTAGAGGTTCCGGGAGTTGTACAGTTAGCAGCAAGTGTTTCATAAACTGCGTCACCAACAACCTGACCATTAGTAGAGTCCTTAACACAGATACCGAATTGGCTACCTGCTGAACCGCTAAGTACACCTAGGGTTGCGCTACCAGACAAGGTATTGCTACCTGATGTTAAGTGAGTTCCAAATAGTCTTATGTTAAGACCGCTAGTTGCGTTAGTGTCAAGGTCTACTCCTACTGCATTAGAAATCCACTGCTGGGTATCATCTATGATCTGAGGAGTACCAGTACCCATAGTTACAGAAGTACCTGTTACTGCAAAGTTCAATGTTTCTTGAACTAGAGCCGTTACATTAATATCTGGGTTAACACTTAGGGCAACACCAGCATAATCTTGAGCGCCTGTGTATACACCAGATTGATCACCTGAAACAGCTGCGTTGGTTGCATTTGCTTCTGTGTCAAAAGTAATGATACGAGCATAGAAAGTTCCAGCACCACTTGGGTTTGTAACACCGTCGGCTGGTGAAGTTTCTGTTTGATCAGCATCACCTAAGTTAATTGTTATGGCTGTACTTGCACCCACAGATTGTGGAGTAGCATTAGTAAAAATAAATGTGTTGGCGTCTGTTGCGGCATTCATTGTAAAGCCCGAAAGCCCTACTACACCATTTACATTTAAGTTTGTTTCGTTCAAATCGAAACCAGCTGGTGCATTAGAACTACAGTCGATACCGACAATAGGACTGTTAGCACAGAACTGTACCACCACACCACCAATGTTCGAAGAACTACCAGATGGAGTAGTAAATTTTACTACATATTGTGTGTCCGTAGCACTAGCCTGCGATTTACCCATTTGTATTGACCTAGAGGTCACCTGAGCCGCACCTGCAGAACTAGTTAACAGCGGAACCACTGCAGCCACCGTCAATGCTACAGCAGAAACTACTGCAATTGACTTAGTGGCAAAAGATTTGGCATTAACCATTTCTTTCTCCTTACTTATTCTTATTGCGGATTTTAATAAGAGATTACTGCGATTACCCCTAGAATAAAGCTTATGCATAGGTAAATGCAAGTGATATTTACGACAATTATCCCCAAAAACTGTGGATAACTACTAATATGTGCCAACGGCAACTAGATCATGATTCATAATATATTGACCAGCAGCGGTGTTGGCAACGGCATTAAACATATAAGTAATAGTGTACTGAGTAATACTGCTACTTTTAGGGCTGTAAGCTATTGTGTCACCCTTAACATATTTGTACTGGTTGGCAGTGTTATAACCAGTTGCTGCAGCTCCAAAGCTAAAAGAAGCATCTGGCACTTGAACTGGGTTGGAACCAACATTAGAAGGGTTAGTGTTGGCTACCAAATTGATTCCAAACTGTTCCTGTGACGAATTGGGAGCAGTTGGGGAAGTCAAATTCGTAAACGTTCTACTACCATATTTTGGTGGATCTGATCCGTTAACAACAACGTAGCCATCAGCAAGCCATGCTCTAATTTCAAAGCCCGCAGATGCAGCCGCAGGAGTATTAAGAGCAAGGACTTTAGGCGTACCGCTACCAACTTCAATTGAAGCAGCGGGAACTGTCATTTCAATAAATGGTTCATCGGTCGTTGTGAACCCAGCATAGGCCTGATACGCCGAACTGGCCGAATTTCCAATAGCTAAATCTCCAAGCGAGGCTCTCGCGTTATAGTTGGCAGAATTCCAGTCGTTAGTACCGCCCGCGCCAAATTGAATTTCGTCTACACCATAGCTAGGAGAAACATATGTAGGTGCCGCCATAGATACTCCGCTAGCAAAAACTATTAAGAGAGCCCAGGCTAGGGAAATATACACAGAGAATCTTTTTTTTGAATTTTTATCTGTCATAAGTCTTAGAGTTATGGCTCTTATTTTACCATTTTATTCTGCAATAATTCAAATCGCTAGTGTTTTATAGAACAATTTGATATAATTTTGTCAAAATAGGTAGTGGAGAAAAATTAAAAAATGCCTGAAAACCAAGAAAATAACAGCGCAACAGATAGTTTAGATAGCTCTCTTGAGATTCAAGATACAGAGGTAAAGCAATCGGCAACAACAAATGCCGATGGCTCTGTAATTGATGCCACACAAGAAACTGTAACAAATTACAAACCGCCCAAAAAGCCTTTTGGACAAAGAGTTAAAGATGCAATATTAAAAGTAAACGTTTACGTATTGCTTTTTCTTGCAGTGCTTGCCCTGGCCGGCTTTGCAGCATTTATAAGCTACCGAACATCTAAAGACGCCGAACAGAACGCCAATGTTCTTGGTCAAGACTTAAGCGCCGAAGAACTAGCAAAAATTAACCAATCGGAGACTGCCGTTGGCGACGCCAAACAAACACTTACCATAGCATCAAATGCAATTTTTGACGGTAGGGTACTTGTTAAAAACAACTTAGATGTTGCTGGCACAATTAAGGTAGGCGGAGCACTAAGCCTACCAGGAATTACTGTTTCAGGAACTTCAACTTTTGAAAATGTATCTGTTGCATCTAATCTATCTATAGCTGGAAATGCATCGGTTCAGGGGGCGCTTACCGTTCAAAAAAACCTAACCGTAGCTGGAGGCGCAAGTTTTGGGGGTACAATATCTGCTCCTCAAATTACAATAGACAAAATAGTCCTTAATAGTGATCTGCAAATTAATCGACACATAGATGCCGGTGGTGCAACCCCTGGTGTTAGCCGCGGTTCAGCGGTCGGCGGATCTGGAACTGTTTCAGTTAGTGGTACAGATACAGCGGGAACAATTTCAATTAATTTTGGACCCGGAAGTGGACCCGGAATAATTGCTAATATAACATTTAGAAATAGCTTCACCCAAGCTCCTCATGTTGTGATAACTCCAGTAGGATCATCTTGTGCTGAATTAAACTACTATGTAAACCGAAGCACAGGTGGCTTTTCAGTAGCTTCTACAAATGCCGGGACAGCTGGATCTAGCTGTGCTTTTGACTTTATAGCTATTGATTAGCTGTTAGCTATTAGAAAATTATATTTTTTATATATCTAAAAAGACGACAACCTCTTCTGGTGTCACCTGCATGATAGCTCTAGATATTTTTATAATTTCTTCTCTGTCAGCTGGAGCATTTAATATTCCCCTAATAACAATTTCACATGGTATAAGCAAGGTTAAAAAATTATGATGTTTAGCTAAAATGTCAAAATTGCCTGTGTCGTTAATTGCAGAGATGCTTGTGACCATTCCCTCGAAATAAGTTTTGTATGGAGAATAAACCCGGCAGTGAAACATTCCATCAGGAACTTCTTGCTTTTGATCTTCCACTATTTGGCCTGTGCTTGCGTCTTGCCTTGCCATATTATTACGCTATTATTTCTTCTATGCCTTTTAGTGTTTCTTCCCTGGTACTGTATTGTCCTGGTTTTCCATTTAATCTTTCGGCAACAAAAGCATCTTGAGAAAAATATTGAATTAACTGCTTAGCTTTAGCATATTCAGCTCTATCTGCAGGAGAAAGTTCGTTTTCGCCAATAATTGCAATAATACCTTTTAGCTGTTCATATTTTTGGAGAATTGACTGTACTTGAACACTTAGTAAGTAATGTCTGTCTCCAACAATTTCAGGGCTCAAAAGGCTTGAAGACGTTAAGTTCAAGTCAACTGCTGGTCTAATTCCCTGTTCAGCAACCTTACGGCTAAGGACAATAATTGAGTCTAGTTCGTGCTGAATTACCTGAACGGCCGGGTCGGATAAATCGTCAGCTGGCACATAAATTGTCTGTACAGAAGTAATCGATCCATTTTCGTTAGAGCTGAGCCGGTCTTGAAGAGTTTTCATGTCTGAAAATATAGTCGGCTGATAGCCACCTTCGTTTGGAATTTGATCCATAATTGTAGCAAGTTCATTTTTGGCCTGCACAAAACGGTACATATTATCAGCAAAAAATAGTAAGTCTTTCTTTTCTTCGTCCCTAAAATATTCAGCTACTGCAACCGCAGAAATAGAAACCAGTGATCTTTGAGCAGGATTTTCATTCATCTGCCCGAAAAACATTACAGTGTTTTCAAGAAGCTCATATTCTTGTAAAGTCTCATAAAGTTCGTGACCCTCTCTAACGCGCTCACCAATACCAGCAAAGAAAGATAAACCTTTACTTGTTTTTGCAATATTGTGAATTAATTCCATGGTTAGAACAGTCTTACCAACACCAGCACCACCAATTACGCCAATTTTTCTACCTTTAACGAATGGCGTAAAGAAATCTATAACCTTAATTCCAGTTTCTAGAATTTCTGGCTTAGCAGCAGAAAAGTTAGTTGATTTACCTGGAATTTTAAGAATATTTTTTCTTGGATAGTCTTCTGGAACAGCCTCTTTGCCATCTAGTGGCGCGCCTAGCGCATCAAAAATTCTACCAATAACAGCTTCACCAACTGGCACTTCGACACCTTTTCCGGTTGACAATACCGGCATAGCTTTTTGGATATTTTTAGAGGCCCTCAAGTTAATACAAACCACTGTTGATTCGTTTTTAATTGTATCTACAAGCAGTGGTGCTCTGTCTTTGTTTTCGACAATTAACATTTCTCCAATTTCAGGAACATTCTCGGCAAATTCAACATGAATAACCAAGTCTTTAACAATAGTAATGACCCCTCGGTTCATACATGAGCCTTTCTAAGACCATTAATCATTTCTTTTAAGCGTTCGTCTTTAATTGCCCTTTGAGATCTATGATAAGCCAGCTTGTAATCTGTTAGTGTTTCGTTAGCTAAATCATGCGAAGCAGTCATGGCCCTAAACCTACTGGCATATTGTGCCAGCTTGGACTCCAAAATAACCTGCGTTAAGGCAATCTTCATCATTGACCTCTCTAGGTGGTTAACCACGGCGAAGACGCTTGGTTCAAAAATATAAGTAATTTCATTAATGACTTCACCGCTTTTCTTGACATTTTTACCCTGTTCTTCAACAGCCTTTGACAAGCTAATTCTTTTTACGTCTTGAACAGATAGAGAAACATAAGTCTGATAAAAAACAGATGTAGATGCATAATTCTGGACTTCTCTAATTATTGGGCTTACATTAATATTGTCATCTCTGTTAGGCAGTTTAAAATATTTTTTAAAACTAACACCTCTTTGCGATAACTGAATAGCACCATGGTGTCCAATAACTACAATTTCATTCTTATCTTTATCGTAATGCTCTAGCATCCAGGTGATGAGCTTTTGGTCAATGTCACCACTAAATCCACCCTCGGCAGTTATAACAATATATAATTCTTTATTGATAACTTCTTGGTCGGTGTGCTGTCTACCAAATCCAAAAGGTGCAATGGTAATTTGACTATACATCTGCCAAAGCCTATCAAAATAGCTCTGGCTTTGCAGCACCTGGTTTTTAATTTGGGCAATCCGCATACTAGCAATCCCCTCAAATACACCTGTTAAATTAACAAGAGTCTGGGTGCCTAAAATCATTTTTTGAATTTCTACCGGTCTTTTCATTTTTTTATCTCCAGTAGGCTTTTTGCAAGTAAAGCTTGTTTAATTTCATCATAGTTTGATTCGTCTTCAGATATTTTATCAGCGTATTCATTCGAAATTAACTTAAGAGTTTCCATATCTAGAATTTCACCCTCTTTTAAGTCTAAAATAATTTCAAACATCATCTGCTGAGCCAAAAGCGAATGGGTAACATTAGGTGATTGAGTCAGAAGCTCGTTGATACGCTTACCTGAAGCAAGATCATTTTTGGCTTCTATTGCCAGCTCCGAACCAAACCTAGAAAATTCCAAAGCTTGCTTATATGAAGCAAGGGTTTTCATTACCCGGCCAACAATTTTCTTTTGTCTGTCGTTATGACCAACACCGCCAACCCTAGTAACACTCAGTCCGGCATTAAGTGCAGGCCTAATACCGTCACGGAAAATATCCATATCTAAGATCCACTGCCCGTCTGTTATAGACATAATATTAGTTGGCAAATATGCTGTAATGTCACCGTTGCTAGCCAGTACTAAAGGAAAACTAGTTAAAGTCTTGGCATTACTAGCTAAACGACCGGCCCTCTCAAGTAAACTACTGTGAGCATAGAACATATCACCCGGATACGAATCTCTACCAGGACTAACACCTGCAATAAGAGAAATTTCCCTGTAGGCCATAGCATGAGCCGTTAGGTCGTCGTAAACGATAATTGCATCCTGATCTAGTTCTTGCCAGAAATATTCGGCCATTGCAGCTCCAACATATGGCGCCAAATAACTTAAAACAAGCGATTCAAATAATGTAGAAACAATAACTATGGTATTTTTAAGAGCATCTTTTTCAACCAACCTTGTAAGCAAAATATCAATATCGGCCCGCCGCTTGGCAATTAGAACATAAATAGTTGGAACACCTGTGTCTTTTTGGTGTAGGGTCATTTGGGTTACAAGAGTAGATTTTCCAACCTTACCGTCACCAAGCAGGGCCATCCTTTGCCCTTTTACAATGGGGAAAAGGCTATCAACAACCGTTACGCCAGTTTCTAGCTGATCAGACAGTTGCTTTCTTTGATAAATAGGCGGAGCATCATTAAAAACCTTACGAACAGCATCGGCAGCAATTGGACCCTTACCATCTAGGGGTTCGCCAGAAACATTAATAACTCTACCCAAAAAATCTTTTCCAACTTTTGTTACAAGCTCTGTATGTTGGACAACCACGGTCTGGCCGGCAGTTAGTTCTTTGTCGCCAATATGCAGAATAACAACAAAATCTTCAAATATATGATGAACAAAGCCCTTTGAGCCATCTTCGAACATAACTAATGCATGCTGATTAACAGGATGTAGGCCCTTAACCTTGACCAAGTAGCGGTCAACAGCAATAACTTCACCTATTGGGTGCCCGGAATTAATTAGGTTTTCAAAATGAGTATTAGACACTGCCAATTGCCTCTTTTAGTTTTTCTCTACTATTCTCCAGATGCTTGCGAAGCGAAAAGTCAAACTGATGATTCGGGGTTCTGACAACTACGCCAACGGCAATTGAAGGCTGCAGGCCAACTGAAATTACTATAGACTGGTCTACTTCTGCCCTAAACCACTCTATAAGCTTATCTAGGGCATCTCTTGAGGGCTCAACCGGAAAACTAATATGAACTGAAGGTGCATTTGTCTTTAGCTCTTGGAGCTCTTCTATGAGCTTCTCGCAAGCCGACTGATCCCTAAGATCTATCTGGTTTACAATAGCAAGCTCTCTAAGCTGATCTGAAATAGGAGTATATTTCACAGGGTTATCATGACGCATAATACTTTGAATCATAAAGTCATAAAAAATCCTTAGCTCTCTGTTTATATGAGCTAAGTCTTTACGAGTGGATATAGAATTTGGTAGTTTAAGTGCCACTCCTGATGTCCTTTATCATATCTTCTTTATTTTCTTCTAAATTCTGAAAAATATAGTCTAGTTGGGTGGTTAAATCTATTTCGCTACCAATTGCAGATAGAACATAGTGGTTAACTATGCCTGCCATGTTAGCTTCAAAGTGATTAAGTATTCTCTGCTTTTCGGCCTCTGCCTGTTCGTTCATTTGTTTTTCTAATATCAGTCTTTGTTGGTCTATGGCAGTTTTAGTTTTTTCTATACTTTCTAGCGCTAAGTCTTTAGCGCTAGCGATAGATTCCTCATACTTAGAAAACTCTTCCTGTAGCACGCTCTTAATTTCATCTTTCATGTAATCATTAAGCTGGCTAGTAGTCAGCCTAAGATCTTGCTGCAAAAACATGGCATTTTCGCCAATGATTTTTTCAAAATGAAGCCTACCGCGGTTTCTTAGCTCTTCTCTGAATTCATCATCAAAAATATGCTCAACATCTTGCTGGGCAATTTTCGAAACCTTATCATCGACTTCTTGGCCGGTTTTTTGTTTACTTTGGCTGTTTTTGTCGCCCTTAACGACGAACCATATGCCAATTGCGCCAGAAACTAACAAAACAACCAGTATGGCTATTAGTTGTACTGCTGTCATTTAAGTCTCCCCACCCCTTAAACCTTTTTCTCTTTATATCTTTAATAATAAGTATACGGCAAAAAGCCCCACAATAAAAATCATAACCGCTACGGAAGCCACCTGAATTAAGCTTTTAATAATTGCCTTCTTACCAAGCGGGTTCCTGCCCATAGAAATCATAGTGCTTCTAACGGCGCTATAGAGCATTGTACCGGCAATAATAGATGTGGCTAAAAATACAAAAAAACTTAAATATACTCTAGCGGGTGTAACAGGTTTTCCGGCAATTGTTTCCGATGCCTGCTTAAGAACTACCGGAAGAGACGCATTCACTCTTTGCGAGGGATTTCGACCGACGCTTATATCGACCTTAATTGTGCCAATTTTTACTTCTGTCTCATTGCCAACAGAGTCTTTTATTTTAGCGCTAGAGCGGACTTTTGTAATGTCGGCTTGATCAAATGACTCAACAGCCTTGCCAATTACCACTTTATCTAGGTCGCTAGCCTTCATACCAACTCCACTAATAGATGATACTGTGACATAATCACCGACACTAACAGGGCCATTTTGCGTGCTTACTAAAACATAATAAGGGCCGGTATTAGATACAAAAACTTTCTGATCTTCGCCGCTTAAAAGTACCGCTGAATCGGTAGGGTTAATGACAACTCCTTGTATTTTCTCTTCATTCTCTTTTTTGACTGGCTCTACCTTGTTCGGATCATCATCTTTGAGCTTAACTATCATGCCCTTCTGCAACAAAATATCAGATGAATAGCCTCTGGTAACAGTTTGAGCAAATACAATAGCCGGCACAAAAACAGCAGTTATTAGACTAGCTAGAATTAGTGCCCATATTTTTTTGTTTGTTTGAATGTTCATTTTGTTCAAATGCTAATGCTTACATTATAACCTTAACAAGACTAAATGACGATAGCAATTTATTTAAGAGTATTTTTAATTGCACCTAGGAGATTATCAATAGATTCTTTAGTGGTAAATCGTCCAAAAGTTATTCTAAGAGTTGAAAAAATTTCTTCTTTCGGTAGACCTATAGAACGCAGAACGTGCGATGGCTCTTCGCTACTTGCACTACATGCCGAACCGGTTGCCACCATAAACCCAAGCTCATCTAGCTGCATTAAGAAATATTCATTGTCAATTCCAGGTATAGTTAAGCTAATATTGTTAGCTAATCTTTTATTGCCTTTTGCGCCATTTACAAAAGATTTTTCGGCAAATTGATTCATTTGTTTTATAAAGTAATCTCTAAGTTGAATTAATCTTAAACTTTCCGATTTACGATTTTTTACTGCTTGCTCTATTGCATAAGAAAAACCTACAAGACCAGCTACGTTTTCAGAACCACTTCTAAGGCCATTTTCTTGACCTCCACCTTCAATTAATGGAGATATTTCAATTCCGGCTTTAACAAATAAACAACCAACTTGTTTGGGGCCATATATTTTACCGGAATTTATACTCATTAAATCTACGCCAAGCCTTGAAACGGACAAATCTAGGTAGTTTGTAGCCTGTGCCGCATCAAGATGTAAGTAAATTGGGCGTGAATTTCCGTTAAGAATTCTATTTTTCCGCTCGTTTTCTATAACAGATAATATTTCTTTTACTGGCTGAATTGTGCCTATTTCATTATTGGCATAACAAACGCTTACCAACACAGTGTCGTCACATATTTTTTCATTAAGCTCTGATATATTCACAAAACCCTTGTTATCAACCCCAACAATATCAAAATTTCCGGTTGACTTAACCGGATTAATCATCGAATCATGGTCTGTTGCAATGCAAATAAAATGTCCCTTTGCATGAACCTTACTTAGTCCAACAACCGCCAAATTATTAGCTTCTGTGCCACCCGCTGTAAATATAATTTCTGACTCTTTTGAGCCAATTGCTCGGGCGACTCTGTGTCTGGCCTCTTCTTTGGCTATTCGGACATCTCTTGCTTTTAAATATATTGCCGACGGGTTGTAAAAAAGATCAATAAAAAAAGGCTCCATTTTCTGCTTTACCCGCGAATCTAAAGGAGTCGCAGCCGCATAATCAAAGTAGCCCGCATAGTCACTATTCATAGGTTTTTATTATAAACTAAACTCCGTAAAGTTCAGTTTTAACGCGTTGGCAATAAATTTTAGCAGCCTCTACCAAATGTTTCGCTTCAGTTGGGCTGATTGCGGTATATCCTTTGCCGTTCTGAACCTTTACAATTCCATTTGGCCTAATGTCATACCTAATGTTTCGTATCTGCTTTATTCCCGCTCTATCTATCCATTCCTCGTGCCAAACCCAAGAATGTTCATCAAGACAAAAAAATTCTCTTCGGTGGCCTTTTGGAACTGGGCCAAATATTGTGCCACCAATTTTTGCTTCTCTTCTTATTAACTTACGGTATTCTTCGGCTTGCTTTTGAGCCTGTGACTGAGCTTTGGCTTGAGAAAGTATTTTGCCAATCATAATTTAGGCCGCTAAACTCTCATCTTTCGGAATCGGATAACTGTTCGTTTGATTGTATATTTCTGCGACATTCTTTCTAGCGTTATGCTCTTCTATGCTAACTATTTTATTTGGTTGGGGAGTATATTCTTCTGGCTTTCGAACAGGTTCATTGCTGTTATCTATGTTATTGGGTTGCGCCTCAAACATTAAAACTCTCGAAAAAGCTTTATCTAGTTCAATAACCCTATTTTGGGCCGCATTTAATTCTGGTGATTTAATTTCTTCGTGGTTCATAATCTCTTAGTCTTTAAATGCCAAACAGTTTTTCGGCATTCTTTGTAGTGGCATCAGCTAGTTCCCCTAAATCTTCTTTTCGAAGCTCACTTAAAAACTCCGCCGTTAACACTACATTCTTAGGCTCATTTATCTTACCACGAAAAGGCACTGGCGTCAAGAAGGGCGCATCTGTTTCTAGCACCAAAGACTCTAGGGGCACCTTCTTGGCTGCTTCAAGTTGAGCTTGGTCTTTAGTAAAAGTCATGATTCCATTTAAGCCAACAAGCAATCCTCTGCTCAGCGCCTGATCTAACTCTTTTTCAGTTGCAGTAAAACTATGAACCACCCCTTTTATTCCCTCGTAGCTGTCAAATATTGGCCAAAAATCTTCAAAGGCATCTCTTATGTGAAAAATCATTGGTAGGTTTCTACTTAAGGCAATTTCAATTTGCTGTCTTAGTGCTTTCATTTGATCTTCTTTAGATGAATGATTATAAAAATAATCTAGACCACACTCACCAATAGCGACAACTTTGTCCATTTTTGACAAATTATCAATCTTATCTATGGCTTCATCGCCCAGACTGGCGTCATGAGGATGAAGCCCAACACTAGCCCAAATATTGTCTTTATTTTTAACAAATTCAACTGCCTCTAAACTTGTATTCTCATCTGTCCCGACACATATCATTTTACTGACACCAAATTTATTTGCGTTTTCTATGACTTCATTAGCGCCTAGCTTGTAGTCTTTTTCTTGAATATGACAATGTGTATCAATAAAATTCATAGCCCATTAATATTACCTTATTTTTGGCAAAAAATAAATTAGTGTTGACAATACACTAAGTAGTGTATATTCTCTTTATATAAGGATATTTATGAATAAACTAAACAGTAATTACTTAAGAATAGCCACCGGCTTACCCGAAACTCAGCCAGCCGATATTGCCGGAAATACAGATAAAATAGCCCGGTTATATGAACAAGCTACCGCTAAAAATATTAATCTAATTACCTTTCCTGAACTGTCGATAACTGGCTACAGCATAGGAGACCTAGTCCAAAATAATCATCTTTTAGGTAAGTCTCTGCAGTCTCTTGATTCTTTGGCATCTTTAACTTCTAACACTAAGTGCGCAATGATAGTTGGCCTACCTATTCAAGCAAATGGCAAACTGTACAACTGCGCGGCTTTACTAGCCAATGGCAAAATAATGGGTGTTGTACCCAAGCAATACCTGCCAAACTACTCAGAATTCTACGAACAAAGATGGTTTAGTAGCCCAATGAGTAACCATGCTCCAGAAGAAATAGAAATAGCCGGGCAAGCTGTTCCGTTTGGAGTAGATGTAGTTTTTAATCTTGGAAAAGGACTAGTAGGCATTGAAATATGCGAAGATTTATGGGTTGCAGACCCGCCTAGTAGAACATTAAGCGAAATGGGTGCATTGATAATTGCTAACCTTTCCGCCTCTCCAGAACTTGTGGGCAAGGCAAATTACCGCAAGCAACTAGTTCAACAAGCATCGGCAAAATTATTATCTGCTTATATGTTATCGAGCGCTGGTTTCAGTGAATCTACCACAGATATAGTTATGGGTGGGCATCAAATTATTGCCGAAAACGGAGTAGTTGTAGCCGAAACAAAGCCATTTGCTAAATTGGCCGAACAAATAATATATGCCGATATTGACCTAGAAAGACTGCAACACGATAGATTAAAAAATAGTAGCCGTCAAACAAATATAGCCGGACGCTCAATTGATGTTTTCCAGACAATTGACGGATATAAGCCAGAAATAATGTTTGAAAAAAATCCATTTCTACCAAAAAACGAAAACCCAGATGCCAAAAATGAACGGCTTAAGACAATAGTAGACATTCAAGCCCATGGCTTAGCCACCAGGCTAAAAAGAAGCGGAATAAATAAAGCCGTGTTGGGACTTTCAGGGGGGCTAGATTCAACTTTGGCATTATTGGTTTGTTGCCAAACAGCTGAAATTTTAGGAAAAACACCCGCTGAACTAATCACTACTATTACTATGCCAGGCCTTGGCAGTGCAAATAGAACGCAAAATAATGCCCAAAAGCTGGCCGAAAAACTAGCTATTAAAAATGTCGTTATTCCAATATCCGATTTAGCCCTAAGCCAACTACAGGCAATTGACAGCGACACCGAAAAACAAGATATTACCTACGAAAATACCCAAGCTAGGATAAGAACTAGTCTGTTGTTTAATTATGCCAACAAACACAGTGCTTTAGTAATTGGCACCGGTGACCTCAGTGAACTTGCACTTGGTTGGTGTACATATGGTGGCGATCAGCTATCTAACTACAATGTTAACTCTTCTGTGCCAAAAACTCTGGTCAAAGAGTTGGTTAAGTACTACAGTAACCTACCTGAATTTACTAAAATTAAAGTAATCTTAATAGACATAATAGATACGCCTGTTTCGCCTGAACTCACAGACAATCAACTAACAGAAGATATTATTGGGCCATACGAACTGCACGACTTTTTTCTGTATAACCTTATTCGCTGGGGAGATTCTCCTGAAAAAATCAAACAGCAGGCAATTTCTGCGTTCGCAGACAGCTATAGCCAAGAAGAAATTTCTAAATGGTTATCGATTTTTCTGAAAAGATTCACCCAAAATCAGTTCAAAAGATCCGCCATGCCCGACGGACCAAAAATTGGCAGTATTGCCTTAAGCCCCCGAGGAGACTGGCGAATGCCATCCGATTCATCAACTTCTCTTTGGTCTGAACAGTAATCTTAGCGTAAAATAGTTTTTATGAGTACATATAAGCCGCCAATTGTAACTGTAGATGGTGTTGTTTTTCAAATAGTCAACAATAATTTATCGGTCTTGCTTATAAGAAGAAGCGCGGAACCATTTAAATCGGCTTTAGCCCTACCCGGGGGGTATAACAACGCTGGACAAACTACAACCGAATGTTTGGTTGATATTTTGCAAAAAAAGGCGGGCATAGGCTCGCAACAACTAAAGCTAGTTGAACAGCTATATACCTTTGATAGCGTCGCTCGTGACCCCAGAGGCCATGCCGTCAGCGTAACCTATAGCTGTTTAGGTAAAGACATTGTTCCAAGTGAAACCAAAAGCACTCAAACACCCGGTTTTTACGCAGTAGATAATTTACCCCCTCTAGCCTACGATCATGCCGATATAATTAACTACGCCCGTCAAAGACTATCTGCAAAAATTACCTACACCAACGCCGTTTTTGCCTTACTAGACCCAATGTTTACGATGACTCAGTTACAAACTACATACGAAGCAATATTCGGAAGAAAATTAGATAAAAGAAATTTCCGCAAAAAATTCCTAAGCCTCGACTTAGTTCGCCCAACAAATGAATATTTGAAAGATGGTGCTCATCGCCCTGCTCGGCTCTATACCTTCAAAGACAACAAGCTTGAATCATTATCCCGAAGTTTCGACTAATTATTATTTAGGGGAATGGATGATGGGCTTGTTTCTGCCCGCGCTAGGTCGAGCATGTTCTTGATTATTTTTCATCCATTCCTGCACAAACCAAAGCTGACCACAGCCACCGCCAATATCATCTTGGCCAGCAGGGTCAAAAAGCCTAACATTGTAGCCCGATACCAGCATTTTTGCCATAAAATTTGTAACTAAATGTTGTTGTCTAGCTTGGCTTCTGGCTACGCTTTCATCTCTTTCGCAAACAACCGATAATGTAGCTTGCCAAATTGCCGGATCAAACAAAGCTTTCAGCCTAGATACATCTTCAGCTGTGTCGTTGGCGTCATGTACACAGTAATTAAAGAATGGTTTTCGGCCAGTTGCTTGTGCCCATTCTTCGCCTTTTTCGGCAATTTCGTAAAGACTTAATTTTGCCACAAAAGGAATTAACTGATTTCGTTTTAAGTCGGAACTTTCATGTACAGAAAACTGCAGCCCAATCTGGTTTATGTCTTTACTTATTTCTATAAAATCGCTGTAGTCAACCCTGGGGCCCGAACTTGAAATAAGCAAAGCAGCATTAGGATATTCATTATTAAGCTCCCTAATGGCTGGTATTAATCTTTTAATATTTAGCATAGGCTCACCCATAGACATAAACATTATTTGTAGTTTTTTAATTTTCTCGGTATCAACACCTATTTTATCTAGAATATATTTGGGCTGATCAATAATTTCTTGACTACTTAAAGATCTAACAAAATTATCGCCAGCTCCACAAAACCGGCAGCCAACAGGACAGCCACTTTGTGTTGAACAACAAATGACCGTTCTATCTTCATATTCAGGATATTTATACAAAACAGCTTCGGCTACGGCCGGACTAGAGCCGCTGTTTTCAAAAACGAACTTAGTTACGTTTTTATCTTGCGACTGAATTTGCTTAACATTGTCCCAGCTATAACTATTTAGTTCTGGAGCCTTAATTAATTCTGACATTTCCTTCTCCTTGTTTACAATATTTTCCTTAGTGTTGACAATACACTATCTATACGATAACATAACATTATTACTAATGTAAGTGTATTATGCACAATAACTAGGAGAATACTAATGAATAAAGAATTTATAACCATAGCCGTAGACGTTCAGAACGATTTTTGCCAAGGAGGATCATTGGCTGTGCCTTTCGGCGACGAAGTTGTGCCTGTAATTAATAGACTAACCGCGCAAACACGAGAAAATAAAGGAACTGTTATATTCACCAGAGACTGGCACCCTGCCCAAACGGCCCATTTCGACAACTGGCCGGTTCACTGTGTTAAAGAAACCAACGGAGCAAGTTTTCACCCAGATCTAGAAATATATGAGTCTGATCTTATTGTCAGCAAAGGCACTGCAAAAGATGAAGACGGATATTCTGGGTTTGATGGCCAAACTGTTGCTGGGCAGACAATAAATGAAATTATTACTAGCAAAGCCGAAAATGCCTTTGAAGTAGTTGTTCAAATAGGTGGGCTAGCTACAGACTATTGCGTTAAGGCTACGGTTTTAGATGCCCTAAAACTAAAGAAAAAGCTCGGTAAAAAACTAAGTGTTATTGCTATCACAAATGCCGTTAAAGCGGTTAATGTCAACGAGAATGACGGCAATCAGGCTTTGGCCCAAATGCACCAAGCGGGTGCAGAGCTTTTAGAATTTAAGGATTAATTAAAATGATTGAACACGGACCTTACAAACAAGAAATTACTAACAATCTTGATTTTTATAAAGCAACAATGAGCCAACTAGCTTACGAAAAAGCCCCCGAGGCAGTAGTAGAGTTCAAGCTAACCAACAGAAACGCAGATAATTTAGCCGAGGCTGTTAATATCTCTGAACTTCAAGATAGGCTAAATTGTATTCAAGAGAAAAACTTTTCTGATGATGAAATTAAATATTTAGCCAGCCTAGACAACAGCACCACTCCTATGTTTAATGCAGATTACCTTAGTTACTTAAAGAATGGCCAGCTTCCTAATGTAAGTGTTGAATACGACCACAGCACCAACGACTTATCTGTAAAAACTAACGGCCGGTGGCCTATGGTATCTTTTTGGGAAACGGTTGTAATGTCAGAAATTAACGAACTATACTTTGAACGCTTAGCCAGAGAACAAAATATTGACGTTATGGACTTATACAATATGGGCCTTAAAAAATTAAATGCCAAAATACAAACTTTAAAACAAAATCCGGACATTAAAATTGCCGATTTTGGGACTAGGCGCCGATTTTCTTACCGTTGGCATAAATTCGTAGTTGAAGCCCTAGCTCAAGAACTGCCAGAACAATTTATGGGCAGTTCCAATATTGGGTTATCAAAAATTATTGGCAAAAAACCAATTGGCACATTTGCCCACGAAATGCCTATGGTTTATGCCGCCCTAGCCGAACAAAATGGTCAAGATATTAAAGAGTCTCACGGCAAAATGTTAGATGATTGGTATGAAAAATATGGGCAAAACCTTTCTATTGCCTTAACAGATACTTTTGGCAGTGACTTTTTCTTTAATGACTTCAACTACGACAGGGCCAAAAACTGGAATGGACTCAGACAAGACTCAGGAGACCCCATACAATTCGGCGAGCAAGCCGTTAAATATTACCAAACACAAAATATCGACCCAAAGTCTAAAATTATTGTTTTTAGCGATGGCCTAAACATAGATGATATTGTAAATATCAATAATCATTTTAAAGGTCAAATAAAAACGGCTTATGGCTGGGGTACTAGCTTAACAAACGATCTTGGACTGCCGGCTTTAAATATTGTAATGAAAGCCGTAAAAGTAAACGATACCGAAACAGTAAAATTAAGTGATAGTCCCGGCAAGCACAGTGGATCATCTGAAAATGTCAAAAGGTACCAAAATGTATTTGCCTAATAACTTAAAAAATCTAGAAATTGGCGAAAAGCAAATTAATAAACAGCTTCTTTTAGATATTTATGCCCATACGGTATCGAGTACTACTGCTAATGGCTACCCCAAGGCAGAAAATAGAATGTACTTAAGTTCGACTCCCCTAAACCACAACGGGCATGTTCAGTTTGACAATAACGGTCCTTGGGTAGCCGGGGAACTATACCCAACCCATACAGAAAAATATTCAGACGTACTGCAAAATTACGGTTACCCAAAATTTTGCGAACTAGATGCCGATTATAGACCCCTGCACCCTTGGTGGAAAGAAATGGCCTTTAATCCTAATATTGGCGGTGTTATTGGCAAGGGCTTTTTTTACCATTGGGGCGCCAACTATGCATCGGACCCGGCAATATTTGCTAGCAATAACAGTGGCCAAGATTGTTTATTATTGGTTCAAAGAAAAGATACCAGACAATGGGCTCTGCCGGGTGGCTTTGTAGAGCCCGACGAAACAAGCTTACATGCAGCAGTAAGAGAAGCAACAGAAGAAACAAGCATAGAAGCCAATGAGGTTATTAATTATGGTCAAAATCTATACTCTGGACCAGTTTTAGACCCAAGAACAACCCTTCATGCCTGGATCGAAACTGACCTATGGTATTTTCAAACAAAAACAACCGAACTGCCAATGGTTCAAGCAAACGACGACGCCCAAACAGCACGGTGGTTCAATATAAATGAAATACCCAGCGATTTATATGGTTCACATCCCTTCTTAATCGACCGAGCCATTAGGCATCATGTTTTGGAAAAAGCGGGCCATCTGGAGGCGTAACAAGACCGTCTTTAAATATAGCTTCTATCTTTTGAGCGGTATCTGGCAAAAATGGTTCAAGTAGCTCAGCAATTTCAAGCAAGCAACTAACGCAGTAAGCTAAAACTTCTTGCAAGTGCTGAGTATCGCCCTTTTTAGCAATTTCCCAAGGTTTTTCGGTATCTATATACTGGTTTATTCCTCTAACTTGCTCCCAAACTTCTTCTAAGGCTTTATCGAACCTAAAATTCTGCAAAGCCTCTTCGTAATCATGAATGTCATGGCTTGGATCAGGAATATTCCCAACAATATCTGCCTGGTATTTACCAATCATAGCAACTACTCTGCCTACCGCATTACCAAGCTCATTTGCCAGTTCGCTATTGTAAACTTTTTCTATTTTATCCCAGGAAAAATCGCCGTCGCTATAACTGGGAATATGCCTCAATAGATAATACCGAAAAGCGTCAGTACCGTATTTATCTAAAATATCAGATGGTGCAATTGAATTACCTAGACTCTTGCTCATTTTCTGGCCATCTACATTAATAAAGCCGTGCACAAATAAATTTTTTGGCAAATCTAGGCCTAGGCCAAGCAAAATGCCCGGCCAAATGGCTGCATGGAAACGTATAATATCTTTACCAATTATCTGAACGTCTGCTGGCCAATAGTCTTTAAAGTCTACATATTCTGGATAGCCCAGCACCGTAATGTAATTAAGTAAAGCCTCGAACCAAACATACATTACCTGACTTTCGTCGCCAGGCACCGGAACCCCCCAGTCTAGTTTGCTTTTAGGGCGTGAAATACTAATGTCGGTTAAGCCTTCTTTAAAAACAGATAAAATTTCATTTTTTCGGGTTTCGGGTACTATTTTAAAATCATCTCTGTCTATGCTTCGCTTAATTACATTTGCAAATTTGCTTAAAGCAAAAAAATAATTCTCTTCGGCAATTTGTTCGTAAGGACGATTATGATTAGGGCACTGTCCCTCATTCTCTTTAGCGACCTTTTCGGTTACAAACTCCTCACATCCAACACAGTACCAGCCGATATATTCTTTTTTATAAATGTGGTCTTTTAGGTTTTGCCAAACTATCTGAGCCCTTTGTTCGTGAGCTGGGTCGGTTGTTCTAACAAATCTGTCATAAGAAATGTTCATTTGCTTTAGTAAGTCTACAAAGGTCTTTGCGTTCTGAGTCGAAAGTTCTAACGGAGTTACTCCTAACTCTTTAGCTTTTTCGGCTATTTTTGAGCCATGCTCATCTGTGCCAGTACTAAAAAGCACTTTAGTTTCTGGTTGTTGCCTAGCATAGCGCGCCAGCACATCAGCGTAAACAAATTCAAGTGCGTGACCTAAATGAGGAGCACCATTAACATAAGGAATAGAGGTTGTAACAAAATAATTATTCATAGTTATCTATTATTGTATCAGGTTAAGAGGAAGAAAGGTGCCACAGACTACAAAATTGACACTTATAAACACTTAAGTTAATACCACGCTGCATGGTAGCAACTAAGGAGGCCGCCTCAGCCTCTTTTGCGCTATCAAACGCTAACTTTTCTGAACACGGCAACTGCTGTTCTTCGTAATCTTCCATAGCCTTAAATTATACTATTCTACTGCCACTAGTTGAACATCGAAAACAAGCACAGAATTACCTGGGATTGGACCTTGCCCTTGTGCTCCGTAACCAACGCTGGGCGGTACAATTATTCTTCTTATGCCGCCTATCTTCATGCCAGGTATAGTTTGTTCCCAGCCCGGTATTACCTGTCTGTCACCTAATTTAAAAACAAATGTCGAATTAACACTTTGGTCGAATAGCTGGCCGTTCGTTAACCAGCCCTTGTAATAAACTGCGACTTTTTTACCCACAGTAGCTTCACTGCCAGTTCCCTGCTGAACATCTCCGAATAGGGCGTTCTGAGAATCTTTATACTTTTCGTATTCCTTAAAAGATTCAGGGCCCGGCGCACTGCTTGAACTATTACTATTTCCATTTGAATTATTTGAAGAACTAGAGCTATTTCTTGGAGTCCCACTTCCTAAGCTGGAAGGATTGCTAGGTTGCGATTCATTCACCTTAAGAGAATTATCATTACCCGAGTTATCTGTTGAGCCTCCTAGTGGCACCGTGTCAGATTGTTGCATATTTAGCGAAGCAACTTTTTCAGATCCGTTAACTGCTGTTTCGGAATTATTTTTTTTATTGTTTTTTATAAGAAAAAATGCCGTTACTCCAGCAAGTATAACTATTAAAACCAACACCCCAACCAACAATATTTTTTTGTTTTTTGTCATTCCCAAATATTATAACATGTTTATTCGTAGCGCAGAGCTTCTATTGGGTCTAGCTTAGATGCCTTAATTGCTGGCAATATTCCAGCAAGTAAAGTAATGACCGCAACAGATAATATAATAAACGCCATCATAGTTATATTAATGTCTAGTAGCTTAAGGCCTTCTATGCCTTTAAGGAAAGTTTGCGACGAAACTTTGTTAATAAGATTTTGAGCCAAAAATGCAAATGCTAATCCAAATAAACTACCCCAAATACCCAGTAAAGCTGCTTCTACACTAAATAGTCCAAAAATAGTTTTTCTAGACGAGCCAAGCGCTCTATAAAGCCCTATTTCTTTGGTGCGCTCTAATACGGCCATAAACAAAGTATTAATTACCCCAACAAGCGCAGCAAGAATTGCAATTCCACTAAACGCCCCCAGAGCAACCTGGATACCGGTTACAACACTATTTAACGTGTTGTTAATATCGGCAATACTACTTGCTTCGTAGCCATTTTTAGAAAGATTATCTTTTAAAGCATTTTCATCAAAACCAGATTTTTTCGATGCAAAAATTGCAAAAAACTGCAGTTGCCCAAAAGGGGCTTGTTCTGTGGCGATAATCCGGGCGTCAGATTCAGAAAGCTTAATGGGCTGATCAATAATTGTCGGTTCGAACACTCCTTTAACACTAAATTCTTTGGTAATAACCTGACCGCCGGCCGTTTTGTATGTCATTTTAACTGTTTTTCCTACCGCATCCTGGGAGTCTTTAGCGCCAATTGCAGGAATAAACTTTCTAGAAATTAATATTTGGTCAGAACTATCACTGCTTATATCGGAGCCAGCAACTATTTTTATGGGTAAATCTTGGTATCTCATCTCAACTGGAGAGTTGTATTGTTTTCCGCTAGAGTTAGTTAAATATTCAAAATTAGGCTGGTAGGGAAGTATCACACCACTTACCCCTTCTGTTTGCTTAATTTTTTCGATGTCTTCTTGTTTAAGTAATAACTGATCAAAGTTTCCGGCATTGGCGGTAGATTCTCCGGTATACTCAACCGGTTCACCGCTGCCAAAACCTCCGCTAAAATTATTGGCATTCTTTTTATTAACTTGATACAAATTAATATCCTCGAAAGTGCCTAGCTGAGAAGATATATAGTTTTTTACTCCCTGGCCCAATCCTAGGCTCAAAGCCAAGGTAAATGTTCCAATTGAAATTGCAAGCAGGGTTAAAAATGTTCTTAATTTTGAACGACCCAGGTTCTTGTTGGCTGTTTTAACAACATCTAAAACTCTCATTTAGCGGCGCCCTTTTTTACAGACTCTACTTGGCCGTCTTTAATAGTAATAACTGTTTGGCATTTTTTTGCTAAATCTTTATCATGTGTCACTATCACCAATGTTGTTCCTAGTTTTTTATTTAAATTAAAAAGTAAATCTTCTACTACTTGACCATTTTCTGAATCTAAATTCCCTGTTGGTTCATCGGCTATTAACAGGGAAGGCTTATTAATTAATGCTCTGGCAATAGCTACCCTTTGCTTTTGTCCGCCAGATAAGTCATTGGCTTTACTTTTTGCTCTTGACTCTAAGCCTACTAATTCTAAAGCTTTTAAAGCTTGACCATGTCTATACTTTTTAGTTTTACCTAATATCTTTAACGGCAAGGCAACATTTTCAAGTACTGAATCTTGTGGCTGAAGAAAAAATTGCTGAAAAATAATTCCTACTTTTTCACTGCGCCATTTATTGGTTTTTAAATCTTTGGTAATGCTTTTACCGTTAAACAGAACTTCACCGCTAGTTGGCTTGTCTAGGCCAATTAGTAAATGCAGAAGCGTACTCTTGCCCGAGCCACTTTTGCCAACAATTGCAGTCGTAGAGCCTTCTTGAATTTCAATATTTACATCTTTAAGCGCAAAAAAAATATTATCTTTTTTGCCATAAGTTTTAACAAGTTTATTTGCTTGAAGCATTAGTATTAATTATAGACTCTTTAAAATTTAAATCTACAAAAAAAGACCTATTCGTTGCGAATAAGTCTCTTTTGATGGAGCACCTTGATAAAAATTGGCACCAAGTAGCCGAAGAACTGAGGCGTTGGGGGGCGAATTTTAATAATTGAGTGGAAACAGTATAAGATTAAACATATACCCGAAGGGTACCTCGCTGAGCTTTAGTCACGTAGGCTGTGCTAAGCTTGTAATTCACATTTTTATATTTATGAATACTGTGTCAGATTTAGCTTTTACCCTTTGTATACAATTCTAAGATTCTAAAGCCATTCTGTGGGTAAGGATTCTGGCAAAATATTATTTATCTACGAATCCATAAAAGGGTTTAAGATCCCGTTTTTTTGCGTTTTTGGCCTACGATAGCTATTGGCTCCAAATAGCACGCGTGAGTCATTAATGTATGGCTTCTTTGCTTCCACAAGCATATCAAATACTATGTCATGATCAATCGTAGGAGCAACTCGTAGTAAACGATAGGTATTATCGTCAACCGCTCCTAAAATAAAAACACTATGCTCTTTCACCCCCGCATTCAATAAATGCTCATTTATTGCTTTGGCCGATTCAGCCTCTATGTTTTTATATATGCCACATAGAATAGTGGTCTTATTGTCATAAGACTTGTCTTTTGCAAACTTAGTTCTTAGTATAAAATCCGCTATTCCCTCCGGAGTAGTATCTTTCTCAATTTTTTCAACTACTTCTATATCATAGTATTCCAATGCTTTATTGCCATTTTCTTGTGGCACTTCATACATAACCCTTGTATCGGGACTCTGTTCATCGGGATTTACAAGCTGCATTCGATGCTCTTTGTGGTATAGAAGGTTAAAACCAAAACAAAAAAGAGCCGTTGTCTGAGCCTCACTGATTAGTTTTGCCAGTTCGCTAGACGGCTTTTTGTTGCTAACTGAATAATGTCTGGCAGCGGCATGACAACAGTGAATTATCCAGTCAGGCTTAAACCAAACATAAGGATCGAATATCATTTAATAAGTGTATCAATTTAAGCCCAATTTACGACTTAAAGCCAAACAAAATGAGCACTATCCGGTATGGATAATGCTCATTTGGTGGAGCTGGCGGGTAACACTCCCGCGTCCAACGGTTAACAAATTGTTACAATTCTACAAGTTTAGTTTATTTTAATTGTCTTTGCGAAATAGCTGGTAAATAAACAAAAGGCTAACAACGCGCAGTTTGGCAGTCTTACAACCATAGCTCAAACGGCACTATGGTTGGCAACCAGATAAATATAAGACCCCTTTGCTATATCTGATGTCTAGCCTAGGGATCGCTACTTATTAGTTAAGCAGCAACGGCTTGTGGAGCGAAACTGAAGTTGCCCCATTTGCCTAATAGAGATGTTTTTGCATCTACTAAGTTTTCACGGTAACGGTGCGAAACCGACTTGCCTTGTAACTTGTTAAGGTCCATTGTCGAGCTTGATTCAGCCCCTCGTCTATAGTGCGCCAAGCGCACCTTGCCAAGATATTTTGGCATCAGCCAGCAATATCTCTCAGATAAAATTATAACATAAACGCTATGATTAATCTAGTGCCCGGGCGCAGTTTCGGCTCCGCTGGGTGCGCCGAATTTATCGTCTCTACCTGGTTTGAAGAAAATCCAGAAGGCAACACCGGCAAGAGCTATTACTACACTAGCTACTAAAATTGGTAAATTATCGTTAATGGTAGCAATGTAGCCACTTAGTATTGCTGGAATGCTTTGAGCTAGTGCCATAACGCTTGCATTAATACCAAGCGCTTCGCCCTGAATTTCCTTCGGTGTAACTCTACTAACCAAAGAACTCATAAATGCCATTGTTAGACCGTTTCCAAGCGCCAGAAAAGGGGCAACCAAAAATAGCCATTTATATTCTCCGGCAGGAATAAAGAAATAAGCCATTAAACCAATAGCCGTAATGAACGGTGCTAGCCTAAGTACTTGATAGTCTTTGCGTTTTTTGGCCACAAAACCTACAACGCCACCCTGAACAATAGCAATCCACAGGCCTACATAGGCAAAATAATCTCCGGTATTACTTGGCGAGAACCCGAATTTATTTAGTAGAACCAAGCCAAAAAAGGTAGTAAAGAACGTAAAGCCGGCAGTAAACAAAAAGCTAGTAGGCATTACGCTACGTATACCAGGCCTAGAAAAAGCAGCGGCAATATTGTGAAAAGGCTTAGCCAGATCGAGTCTCTGGGTTTTTTTAATTTTTAAGGTTTCGGGCAAGAATAACAATACTAGGCAAACATTCACTAAAGATAATATAGCTGCAAACCAAAAAGGCGTAGATGCACTGAACCAGCTTACAACAGTGGGGTCGGCGAGCTTTCCACCAATATATGGGCCAAGAATAAAGCCAAGACCAAATGCCATCCCAATAAGCCCAAAGTTTTTAGCTCTATTTTTTGCTGTACTAATATCGGCAATGGCAGCTTGGGCAACAGATATATTTCCGCCAGTAAAACCATCTAAAATTCTTGAAAAGAACAACAAGGGAATGTTTTTAGTTATTAAACCAATTGCAAATAATGCGTAGCCAATTGCCGTGCCTAGTATAGAAATAGCCAGAACTGGCTTGCGGCCGAACCTATCTGCAAGTTGACCCATAATGGGCGCGGCTAAAAACTGAGCCAAAGGATACGCGGCACTCAACCAGCCAAGTAAAATAAATCCTTGAGCTACAGTCCAGCCAGCGGGCAATATGCTATCTGGGGAGCCAGGTGTCACCAACTGAGGAAAAACCGGTATTAAGATGCCAACACCCAGCAAATCTATAAAAACCGTCATGAAGACGGCTAAAAGGGGATGATTTTTAATTTTTTTAGTCATTTCTTTTATAGTCTCTTACTTAATTTAATAAAATTTTACTCTATTTACTTTACTTTGTAAAGTTACTAGCAATTTCTATCCATTTTTTTATTGATAATTCTTGAGCTCTTGAATTTGGATTAATTTTACTCTGTTTTAGAATTAAATCTACGGATTCTTTAGGAATTTGAAGCCCACCGCTTAAGCTGCTTCGTAACTTTTTACGCTTTTCTGAAAAACCTGCCCTTACTACAGATGAAAACTCCTTTTTTAGGCTACTAGGCACAACAGGCTGTTCCCTTTTATTTAGTATGATTACCCTAGAATCCACCTTAGGCGGAGGAGTAAAATTTTCTGCTGTAACAATAGGCCCTAAGCTTGTTTCGTAAACATTTTGAACAAAAACACTTAACTTGGAATGCTGACCATCTTTAGAATTTATGCGTTCGGCAACTTCTTTTTGCACTAAAAGAACTGCCCTATCTGGACCGTTGTTAATTTCTGACAAAATTCTTAGCAAATTACTGGTTAAATAATAGGGTATATTGGCGACAATTTTGTAGGGTTCTAAAATTTCAGAAAAATTAAATTTTAGAATATCTTGATTGATAATTTTTACATCTTTATTTTGATTATATTTATCTTGCAAATTATTAAAAAGTTTTTCGTCGAACTCGATTGCGATAAGCCTATTTGTTCTTTCAAGGATCTTGGCTGTTAAAAAACCAGGTCCGGGCCCAATTTCAACTACTAAATCATCTTGGCCAATACCTGCCTCATTTACAATATCCTCAAGGATACTGTCATCTGTTAGCCAATGCTGACCTAAAGACTTGTCTGTTTCGGGCAGAAACATATTACCACCAACGGTTACTTAGCCAGAAGTTATAAGCCCCTGTCCAGCTTCCGTAGCGACCCTTGGCGTATCCGCCAAAGAAACTTAACTGACAAACTGGGTCGGTTTGCCAGTTAGGGCAAACTCTAGCTAGTTTAGAAACGGGACATGCTTGGCCTAATCCGCCACAGCCACCTGCGTTCATAGCGGCAGGTCGCCATCCAGATTCACGGCCAATTATAAAATCTACTGCAGCAAACTCAGATTCGCTAATACCAGCAGCACGCATCCACTCTACTTTGTCGCCAGTTACTACGGCAACTTTAGTCCCCTTAGTTTGTACCTGTTTCTTTGGTTGAGCTGTGACCACTTCTTGAATGGTTCTTCTGCCAATTTCTTTTCCGTCACGAAGATCTAGTTCGTAGGTGACCTGTTTTTTGCCTGGAGTTCCTGGTGTAATTACAGTAATTTTACCTGCTGGCTGATTAGGGTCATTTGTTGTTTCTTTGTCGAAAGGAACTTCTACCTCTTCAGTTACTGTTTTTTTGCCGAACTTTGATATAAATACAGACATATTCTCTGTTAAAGGAGTAGTTTCAGTAGGCGTAATTGTTGCTCCAGCTTCTGGGGTAATATTGTTTTGCTTCAAAAATTCTCCTACAGTTGTGGTTCGTGTTCTGTAAACAGCAGATGGAGCACCGTAAAGACTTAGCGAAACAGGAGTTGCTCTGTCTATTATTAGTTTTTCACCAATGGTTTGTTCTTCTATAAACTGATTAACACTTGTTAGTTCAACATTATCTTCAGGATACGTGGTTATTCCGGCTTTCTCGGCTATTAGCCTAGGACTTTTTTGGGGAGTCATCACAAAAGAAGTATTTTCGCCATCAATAATAGTTACTGGTCTGGCTTTATAAACAGTTATTCTAAAATTATCTTCTGTAATTTTAGTATCCCTAGACGGTTCAACTAAATCATACTCTCCTAAATTAATTTGAGCTTTTTCTAAAAATTCACCAACAGTTTCTGCCCTAGTGGGAATAGATGAGGTAGTATTATCTGAATAAAGGCTAACAATGTGGTTATCGCTTGGTCCAAGAGTTTGACCATTAGCTGCCACTAAACTAAACGAAAAGAAAACAAAGCCAAAAATTATGGCAAAAACGCCAGAAGCGAAAGCATGGCGCTTAATAAAATTACTAAATGTTTCGAGGTTAATTTTCATACTAAACTGATTTGAATTTTTTGGTCATAATATTGGTTTAACTCAAATCGTTAACTAATATTCTAACAAATTATGCCGTTTATTGCCAATTAATCGCTCATTAAATACTTGACAACCAAGTCTGTTGATTCCGACAAGTTAGAGCTTGAAATTAGCTCATTTATAGGTATGAACTTGGCTTCTATTATTTCTTTATTATCTATTCTAATGGCAGGCAGTTGATCTAAATTGCACAAATAGACACTGTAGAAAAAATTTTTTCTATGTTTTTTCTCTGAAATTATTAAAGAAAGGTTATCTGCAGTTATTAATATGCCCACTTCTTCTTGGACTTCTCTTATTAGGCCTTGAATTTCGGGCTCTCCCTTTTTTAAGCCACCTCCAGGAAGTCTCCATGCATTATGAAAACCTAGAAAGTTTTTTGTAACTAAAATTCTATTTTCAACAATTATTGCCGCATAGACCCTTTTACTGTTTCGTATTATTAATAATATAAATGGAAAAGAAAAAAGGTATATTAGCTTGCCTATTATTTTCATTACTCAACCTTTTCAAGCGGAGCAAAGCTGGTATTTAACCTTTTTACGCCTTTATTTTTAAAATAAACAGCCACTTCATTGTTGTTTTTTTCTAGAATAGTTCCCTCTCCAAAAAGTTGATGCCTAACAACGTCTCCCTCTTGCAAATCGACTTCGTAACGAGGCTCGGTGTTTTGATAACTGCCCATAGAGCTAGAAAAAGTGTTTTCTTTGGTTTTATTTAGATTATTTTTTTCTGCAATTTCTGCCAAAAACCTAGACGGTGGATTGGCCTGAAGGTTTCCATATAAAATTCTGGTACTAGCCGATATTAAATAAAGCTCTTCTTTGGCCCTTGTCATTGCCACATAGCAAAGTCGACGCTCCTCTTCCATTTCTGACTGATCGTACAAAGCTCTTGAGTGGGGGAAAATTGACTCTTCCATTCCGGGAACAAAAACTACCGGGAACTCTAAGCCTTTGGCGGCATGCATTGTCATTAACGTAACCGAGTTTTGGTCATTATTTAGTGAATCTAGGTCACTTACTAAAGCAACTTCTTCTAAAAAGCTACTTAAACCGTATTCGGAATATGCCTTAGCAACACTAAGAAGTTCTTTAACATTTTCTTTTCTGGCCTCTCCCTGGGGCGTTCCGTCATCTAAATAATTTTCGAAGCCTAGTCGTTTAATTAATTTTTCGAGCAAAATTGCGACGGTTATGGACTCACTCTCGGCTCTAAAGCTATGAATAATATCGGCAAACTCTTTAAAAGAGTTTTTTGCTTTTTGAGTTAAATCTGCTTGGTCAACACTAAGTAGAGCTTGGTCAATAGAATAGTTTTGTGACGTTTTAAAATCAAAGAACTTTTCTATAGATTTTGCGCCCAAACCTCTGCTAGGTACATTTATTATTCTTCTAAAGCTGGTTTCGTCTTCTGATTGATACATTAGCCTAAGGTAAGCAATAATGTCTTTAATTTCGGCTCTATCGTAAAATCTGACACCTCCGACTATTTTGTAGGGTATGCCAAAACGCATAAATTGCTCTTCTAGGCCACGGCTTTGAGCGTTTGTTCTGTATAAAATTGCGCAATCTGCATAATTCCTCAGACCCATATCGGCTAAAGTTTTTATACGCCTAACTATTGTCTC
This sequence comes from Candidatus Saccharimonadota bacterium, assembly GCA_031973215.1. Classification (GTDB taxonomy): domain Bacteria; phylum Patescibacteriota; class Saccharimonadia; order Saccharimonadales; family CAIOMD01; genus DALYDK01. The sequence continues at coordinate 49,208 of DALYDK010000003.1, read as the reverse complement.
TGCTTCGGCTCTTTCGTTATGAACGCTAATAATTTCTACCGGCTGTCCACTTTGCTTGGCAGTCCATAATTTTTTATCTGATCTTTGAGTATTTTTAGCTATAACACTATGGGCTGCATCTAGAATATTTTTTGTGCTTCTATAATTTTGCTCTAACCTAATAACGGTTGCATTTGGATAGTCTCTTTCAAAATTAAGTATGTTTTTAAAATCTGCTCCACGCCAGCTGTAAATGCTCTGCCAATCGTCTCCAACAACACATAAATTTTTACTATCATTAACTAGTAACTTAATTAATTTATACTGGGCAGAATTTGTATCTTGATACTCGTCTATAAGAATATATTTAAATTGGTTACGCCATTTTTGATTAATTTCATCTTGAGTAGCCATCAAGGAAACTGTTCGGCCAATAAGATCGTCGAAATCAAGTGCATTGTGTTGCCTTAAAGACTGCTCGTACAAAGGAAAAATATCAGATGCTACTTTTTGCGCTGGGCTGCTGGCAAAGCTGGCAAACTCATGGGACCCAACTAGTTCATTTTTAGCAGAGCTTATTAATGAGCCGATCACCCGTGCTGGATATTTTTTTTCGTCTATTTGCAGCTGCTTAGACAACTGCTTTATTAGTGCCAATCTGTCAGATTCATCGAAAATAACAAAATTCCTTGGTATTCCAATATAATCTCCATCTTGTCGTAAAATACGAACGCAAATACCGTGAAAAGTACCCATATATGGCATAAACGACCTATCATAACCTGGTAAACCTAGTAAGTTGGCAACCCGTTCTCTCATTTCGCCCGCTGCCTTATTAGTAAAAGAAACAGCTAAAATCTGCGTAGGAATTGCCAAGTTTTTTTCTAAAATATAGGCAATTCGGTGAGTGATAGTTTTTGTTTTACCACTACCAGCGCCGGCTAGTATAAGAAGCGGACCTTCTGTTGTTAAGACGGCCTTTTGCTGTTCTTCATTTAAGTCGTTTGTAAATTTTGATTGCACTAGTAATATATTTTAACAATTTTATAAGCGTAATAATGTTGTGTTATTTTATTGCAAAAAATATATTGCAGCAGCAATAACAACAAAGGCGAATATAACTCCAAAAAGTAAAGCTCCAACTTTAGAACCGTGGCCATGCACCGACTGAGTAATTGGAAGATGATATTCTTTTGTGTCAAATATTCCAGGGTTTTGCATTTGTTCTTCGGCGCGTGCGGTCATTATTTGCGAAGAATCTGGCGTTGGATGCTCTTCTGGATCGGCGGCACTATTATTAGCTGCGGGTTTTTCGGACTGTTCTTCTGGTTTTGTTAGAGGTTCTATACGCTTTTCGCCTGTTACTGTAGTCTTTGCAGTATTAGAGCTTGTATTTTCTTCTTTCTGAATTTCCTCTGGCTTTTCTTCTATAGGCGCTTCAGTAGGAGTATCTACTTTAGTTGTCTCGTCGCTGGTTTCTTGCTTTAAATCATTGATATTATCTGAAACCGCTATTTTTGTAATTTTGTCCGCCATTAATCATCCCTGCTTCTAATATTATGTGCCTGCTTATATGTGTTGCTTACAATGTCCGAGAACTGCTTATAGTTAAGACTTGCACCGCCGACCAAAAGACCATTAATTTGATCGCTAGATAAAAATCCTTGAACGAACTCAGGCTTGACGCTACCGCCATATAAAATTCTTAAACTAGAAGCCGCTTCATCTCCGTAGAGCTCCCTGACATCGTTACGTATTACTTTTGCTGCTGCAATTGCTTGATCTGGGGTAGCAATCTCGCCAGTACCAATTGCCCAAACCGGCTCATAAGCTATGACTAAATTTGTAATATCTTCAGTTGTTAAATTAGCTAGTGCGGTTTCTACCTGATCATGTAATACCTGATTGGTTTCACCAGCCAGTTTTTCTGTTTTTGTTTCGCCGACACACAGTATTGGGATGATATTGTTTCTAACTGCTGCAGCCATTTTATGAGCTACGGTATCTAACGATTCGCCAAAGATATGCCTTCTTTCTGAATGGCCAATTATTGAGTATTTAACAAGATTTTTAAGCATAGTAAATGAAACTTGCCCAGTAAATGCACCCTCATCTTTATAATAGGCATCTTGCGCCGAAAGCTTAAACTTACGATGATCTATTTGCAGACTAATTGGCTGCAGAGCAAGCATTGTAGGAGCTAAAACTACCTCTATATCTTTATGCTGTGAAATGTGCTCATTAAGACGATGAACAAGTAAACTAGCCTGGCTAACATTAAGGTTCATTTTCCAGTTGCCTACAATTAAATACTTTTTGTTCATCTATCTCCCCTATTAGTGCTTAGTATACAATCATTAGCTTTTTGAATCTAGCAGAGCTTCAACTCCGGGCAATTTCTTTCCGGCCATTAAATCTAAACTTGCACCGCCGCCTGTAGAAACAAAACCAAGTTTTTCTCTTAGTCCTTCAACTGATTCAACAAAACCGACAGTGTCACCGCCACCAACCAAAACAAAGGGTTTGTTTTTGTGGCCTGATTTTTCGTTTGTCATTGCCGATGATATAAATTTTGTTCCATGAGCAAAAGGATCAGCCGCTCCGTGCCAACCCTTAACTTCTGTGACCCCTGCAGTCCCGTTCCAAATTACTGTGCTTGCAAGCTTAATTGCCCCGGCTATGTAAGCACTAGATATTGGACCAATGTCTAATATAAGTTCATTTGACTGAACGGTATAAAGAGATTGGTTTGGCTGCTTAGGATAGCTGGTTATATCTGCCCAGGTATTTGCCTTTAAATCAACCACTCTAGTTGGCGATTTTGAGTCTATCTCGTTGGCAACAACTACGTCTTCTGGTAAATAAAAGGTAAAGTTTCTTTTTGTTGACTCATTATTGGCGAGCTGAATTATTTCTTTAGCGCTATCTATGGCATCTTTTTCTATTAAGCTTTTTCCTACCTTATGACCCTCTGCAACCAAAAAGTTATTAGCCATTGCTCCAACCACCGCCACAAAATCGGCTTTTTGAATGAAAATTTTAAGCAATTCAATTTTATCGGAAATTTTGGCTCCCCCAACCACTACTAGTAGTGGCCTTTTTGGGTTCTGTAGTGACTGTTCTATGGTAGTTACTTCCTTTGAAAGCAATAATCCGGCATAACTAGGTAAGTAAGATGTTATAGCACTAGTAGAGGCATGTGCACGATGGACGACACCAAAACCATCCTGCACAAAATAATCACCCAAAGAGGCTATGTTTTTCGCAAATTTTGCATCATTAGATTCTTCTTCTTTGTAAAATCTAAGGTTTTCAAGCAGTATTATTTGGCCATTTTTTAGTTCATTAACTTCTTTTTGAACCTTAGGACCCTGACAATCTTCAACAAACTTTACTGGTAAGTGCAGCAGATCTTTAAGTTTTTCAGCAACCGGCGCAAGGCTATACTGCTTATCTTCTTTGCTAGAAGGACGCCCAAGGTGCGAAATTAACACAATTTTGGCGCCTAAAGATCTTAAATGCTCAATTGAAGGCAACGATTGTCGAATTCGATAATCGTCTGTAATTAGTCCAAATTCATTGACTGGAACATTGTAGTCAACTCTTACAATAACTACCTTACCTTGCAGGTCGGGCATTTCATAAATAGTCTGTTTTTTAAACATTCGCTTTGCTCCTTACTCAATTATCCTAACCTTAATTGTGTCGGTAGTTCCAACAACTCCTGGTTTTTCACCAGAAGCAATAACGACTATATCGCCTTTTTTAAAGACTTTATTGCGCTGAAGCCACTCGGTTAAGTGAGCAGCCTGGTATAGTTCGTCTTTTCTAACAAAACTTTTAACTCCATAAACTATAGATAGTTGCCTAGCTACAATTTGACTACTCGTGACAGCAATAATAGGTAGGTCTGGTCTGTAAGATGCTATTTTATAGGCAGTTGCGCCACTTTTTGTTTCAGGCACAATGGCCAGCGCACCAACATCGTAAGATAACTTAATGATTGCCTTACTAATGGCGGTTTGCCTAGTGTGAGATTCTTTGTCGTAATTAATTAAGGTTTTTTCATGGGTATTTGATTCAGCATATCTAATTATTCTTTTCATGACTTCTACAGCTTCTACCGGATACTTACCAACCGCTGTTTCATCACTTAGCATTACCGCATCTACGCCAGAAAGTACTGCACCGGCCACATCACCTGCCTCTGCTCTTGTTGGATCGGGAGCATCTACCATAGAAGCTAGCATTTGGGTGGCAATAATTGTTGGTTTGGCATATTTAATACCTAGCCGAATTATTGTGCGCTGAATAATGGGAACTTCTTCAACGCTTGTTTCAATAGCTAAATCACCTCTTGCAATCATGACACCATCACTGGCCTCGACAATTTGTTCTAAATTATCGACTGCCGCTCTTGTTTCAATTTTAGCGATTACCTTAGATGAACTGCCAAGATTTTTTAACATTCGCTTAAGTGAAATAACATCGGCTGCTGACTGAACAAAACTAAGCGCCACGAAATCGACACTATTTTCTGTACCAAATAAAATATCGGCTTTATCTTTGGTGGTTATTATGTCGCCTTCAAGATCTGTATCTGGTAAGTTGATGCCTTTTTTAGATATTAAATAGCCCTCGTTTTCTGCTCGCAAATAGACAACCGAATCTTTAACGCTAGTGACTGTGGTTTTTATTTTGCCGTCAAAGAACAGTACTCTTTCGCCTCTTTTAACTTTTTTGCTTATATCGAACTGGGTAGGTAAAATTCCCTCGTTTTCAAAATTAGCATCATACCTTAATCTAATGCTTTGTCCTTTAGCAACTTGGTATATACCCTCAAAATCACCTAGTCTAATTTTAGGACCTTGCAAGTCCTGAACAATAGCTATGGGCTTACCAGACTCTTTGCTGGCTTTTCGGATATTTTTAACTGCTTTTGCATGATCTTCATGACTTCCATGACTAAAATTGAGTCTAATGCCGTTAGCACCCATCTTTATTGCATCTAGTAATTTTTCATAGCTAGACATAGAAGGACCATAAGTGGCAATAATTTTAGTCCGCTTATAGTTTTCAACCGGGCTACTTGGGACAATCTTATGCATTTCGTTAACAATTAGCTAAGTGCTTACCGACCCAAATTATCTTCTGTTTGCTTGATATCTATAGTTGTCTTTACAACCGTATCAGGCGCAAGAGATATGCTGTCTATTCCTGTCTCAACTAAGAAGCGGGCAAATTCAGGGTAGTCTGATGGCGCCTGACCACAAAGACCAATTTTAGTATGAGTTTCTTTAGCAATAGCAACTACATTTCTAATTAGCGACTTAACAGCATCATTATTTTCGTTGTAAACATGAGCGACTTCATGGTTGTCTCTGTCTACTCCAAGAGTAAGCTGAGTTAGGTCATTTGATCCAATTGAGAAGCCATCAAATAACTGTGCGAATTCTCTGGCCAGAACAACATTAGATGGTATTTCTATCATTACATAAGCTTCAAAGCCATTTTCACCTCTTTTTAGACCATTTTGTTCCATGATCTCTAGAACTTTTCGGGCTTCTTCTAGGTCACGGCAGAAAGGAACCATAGCTTTAATATTAGTAATGCCCATTTCATCTCTTACTCTTTTCAGAGCTCTACATTCTAGCTCAAATGCTGGCCGATATTGTTCACTGTAGTACCTGCTAGCACCGCGCCAGCCTATCATTGGGTTTCTTTCTTCTGGTTCAAACTGCTTTCCACCAATAAGCTCAGCGTATTCATTTGTCCTAAAGTCACTAAAGCGAATAATTACATCATTAGGATAAAATGATGCGCCAATAATACTGACTCCTTCAGCAAGTTTGTCTATAAAGTACTCTGCCTTGTCGTCATAGCCTTTGGTAATCTTGTTAATTTCTGCCCTAACGGCCTTATCTTTAATTTCATCAAATCTTAGAAGTGCTAGTGGGTGAATCTTAATATGAGAATCTATAATAAATTCTTCCCTAGCTAGGCCAACACCATCGTTTGGTATTTGAGAATAAGAAAATGCATGCTCTGGTGAGCCAATGTTCATCATTATTTTTGTTTTTGGTCTTGGAAGGTCTTTTACATCTGTTCTATCGACAACATAGTTAAGAATTCCCTCGTAAACTTTACCTTCGTCGCCACCTCCACCGCAACTAACTGTTAGGTCTTGGCCGTCATGTATAAGACTTGAGGCATTACCAGTCCCAACCACACAAGGAATGCCAAGTTCTCTTGAAACAATAGCTGCATGGCAGGTTCGGCCACCTTTATCAGTAACAATTGCACTGGCAATTTTCATAATAGGAACCCAGTCAGGGTCTGTCATTTCGGTAACTAAAACATCACCTTCTTTAAAGTCGTCAATGTCTTTAACGCTCATAATTTTACTAGCCTTACCGGAGCCAATTTTACTACCTACGCTTGTTCCCTTAACTATGAGTCTGCTTTCTTCAGTTAAACGATATTCTTCAATAATATTGGTGTCTTTTCTTGACTGAACGGTCTCTGCCCTAGCCTGAACAATGTAAAGTTGTTTGTCGTCTTCATCTAGCGCCCATTCAATATCCATAGGGTGTCCATAATGCTGTTCAATAAGAATTCCCCAGTGCGCTAAGGTTTTTACTTGATCATCATTGATAGAAAAGCGCTCTTGGTCATGTACAGAAACTCGTAGGTTTTTAGTTCGGTTGCCGGCACTAGGAACCATCTTCATTTTCTTAGTTCCTAAATGACGCTTAAGTATAGCCATGGTTGGCTTAAACACTATAAACTCATCTGGGCTAACATGTCCTTGAACTATATTTTCGCCCAGGCCATAAATAGAACTAACAACTACAGCATTTTTAAAGCCAGATTCAGTATCAATAGTGAACATAACGCCAGCACATTCTGAGCGGACTGCCACCATCTGCTGAATTCCAACAGATAGGGCAACTTTCATGTGATCAAAACCGTTAGTTACGCGGTAAACAATTGCTCTGTCGGTAAATAGTGATGCAATACATTCTTTAACAGATTGAACTACTTCGTTTTGGCCTTTAATGTTTAAGAATGTAGCTTGCTGGCCAGCAAAAGAAGCGTTTGGTAGGTCTTCTGCGGTAGCAGATGAGCGAATTGCAACTACCATATCGCCATCATGTCCGCATTTTTGACAAAGCTCTAAGTAGCCTCTTTTTATTTCTTCTTCGAAATCTTGTGGTAAGTGGGCTTTAACAATCATGTCTCTAATAGCGGCACCCCTGGCAGCTAAATCGTGCACATTGCTAACGTCTAAGCCTTCCAAGGTTTGTCGAATACCATCGCTTAAACCAGCACTTTCTAAAAAGTACCTATAGGCATCTGCTGTTGTTGCGACACCGTTAGGAAGATTAACTCCCTGCGGTCGTAAATGATGATACATTTCACCCAAAGAAGCATTTTTGCCTCCAACCTGTGGTATATCATCTATTGATAATTCCTCGAAAAACTTTAAGTACTTGTACATTACCCTACCCTTTTTATATTATTGTCACTTTTTATGATACCACTAATGCTTATTTTTTCACTACCTGTTAAAAACGCTAAAACAATGGTGTTATACTACAAGCATTATGGAAGAAAAAATAAAAACAATAAAACAATGGCTAGGCAGTGGTTCAATTAATATTTTCGGGCTACCTTTTGCCGGAAAAGACACTCAAGGAAAAATCTTTGCAGATATGCTGGGCGGAATCATGATATCTGGCGGCGATATTTTAAGGCAAAATAAAGACAACGAAGAGCTTCAGAGAATTATGGCAGCCGGAGAAATAATTCCAACTTCATTGTGGGAAACTGTGGTGGTGCCATATTTTAAAAGAGATGAGTTAAATGGTAAACCTTTGATATTAAGCGAAGTTGGCCGACTAATGGGCGAACAATTTGTTATTGAAAAAGCAACCGAGGAATCTGGACACCATCAAAAGGCGGTTATTCTTCTAGAACTAGAAGATACAGAAATATGGAACAGGTTCGATGCCTCTAGACTTGATAAAGACAGAGGTGAAAGAGCCGATGACAATAAAGCCGTTTTACAAACAAGGCTAGATAGTTACCACCAAAAAGTAATGCCAGTGCTTAATTACTATGATTCCAAGGGACTCTTAATTAGGGTAGATGGATCTTTATCTAGAGAGCAAGTTACGGAATCGATTATTGAAAAATTATTTCAGAAAATTGTTCAATAATTATTCAGTTTCAGCAACTGAATAAGTTTGTTTGTCTTTTATTTTGCCTTCTTCATCAACATCGTAAACTAAAATTGTATTGAAAATCATTTCTAGATTTTCTATCTCTGAATCGGGGATAGACTCAATATACTTTATTAAAGATCTAATGCCGTTGCCATGCGAAACAAGTAGAATGTTTTTTCCTTCTAATAATTGAGGTAAAACTTCGTTTTTATAAAATGGTACCACTCTTTCGTAAACGGTTTTAAGTGTCTCGCCAGCGGGAATTGGCTCATCCCAACCTCTTCGGATAGCCTGGAATCTTTCTTCGCCAATTAATTCTTTTACTTCCCACTTATTTTTGCCAGTGTATTCGCCGTAATCTCTTTCGTTTATGGCTCCTGCTCTTTCAAAACTTACATCAAATTGACCAGAGGCATCTAAAATTCCCTCTAGAGTTTCTAGTGTTCTTATTTGTTCTGAGCAGTAAGCTTTATCGAAAACTAAATTGTTATCGGCTACTAATCTTCCAAGCCTACCAGCATCTTTAAAGCCCTTGTCGCTTAAGTGAACATCTGTTATTCCAGTCCACTGTCCGGTAGCGTTCCATTCAGATTCGGCGTGTCTGACAATTGTTAACTTACCAGTCTGTTTTGGTGGCTGCTTAACCAAATTGGGTGTTTCACCGTACCAAAACTTAATAATATTTTCGGTTGTAACAGTGTTAATTCGCTGAATAGCATCTGTAGTATTAAAAGCATTGTGTGGAGTTAAAATAACATTATCCATGTGGCTGAGCGCTAATATTTCAACACCGTATTTAAGCATATCGCTTCCTACTGTGTGGCTTCGGCGCAATAACTCAACTTCATCGTCTACATGCATAAGCCTTTCGCCCTCTACAACATCCAAGGCAGCTCCGGCAATTGTTTTGTTAGAAAGTGCGTCTATTAATGCTTTAGTATCTACTAATTCACCGCGCGCGGTGTTTACAAGAACAGCGTTTGGCTTCATTAATTTCAAGTTATCGGCATTTATTAAATGATGGTTCGAAGGAAAATATGGTGCATGTATAGTAACTGCATCACTTCTTCGCATAAGTTCATCAAGTTCTACATAACTAAACCCTAGCTGAACAGCTATTTCTTCCTTAGGAAACGGATCAGAAGCAATTACTTCCATGCCAAAACCTTTAGCAATTTTAATGGCCGAACAACCTATGTGACCCGTACCAATGACGCCAATAGTTCTTCCATGCAAATCCCAGCCGCAAAGCTTTTCGGTGGGAGCTTCTTCTCCGAATGTTTTCAGGGTAGGCACCAGCTTCCTGGAAAGCGAAAGCAGCAATGCAAAGGCATATTCGGCAACCGTTTCTTCACCATAAGTTGGTACATTAACTACGGCAATGCCTCTTTCTGCTGCAACTTGCAAATTTACATTGTTAAAGCCCGTTGACCTACAGGCAATTAACTTAAGTTTGGGCATTGCCTCTATCATTTCTTTTGTGACAACGCTGGTTATAAATACTGATATTACTTCAGCTTCAGAATTTATATTATCTTGGTTTATAGACTCTTCGACGAATTCCCAATGATGGTCGGTTTCTATAAGCCCTGCTGTTAATTGTTGTTTGTCTATGTGTGTTGAATCGTAAAAATATATAAGTGCCATTTGTATATATTATGGCATAACCATTAGCTTTATGAGAATATATTGTTATGGAAATTAAACAAATATTTGCAAGACAGATACTAGACTCAAGGGGTAACCCAACTGTAGAGGCGGATGTTTTTTTGACAGACGGCTCGTTTGGCAGGGCCGCAGCGCCCTCAGGAGCATCTACCGGAAGCCATGAGGCTCATGAGCTTAGAGATGGCCAAAAGGCCTTTAATGGACAGTCTGTTTATAAAGCAGTTTCGAATGTAATTGATATAATTCAGCCGGCACTTATTGGCAAAAGAGCAGATGATCAATTCGGTATTGATCAAACAATGCTTAATTTAGATGGCACTGCCAATAAATCCAACTTAGGAGCTAATGCAATACTAGCTGTTTCACTGGCGTGTGCTCATGCGGCAGCTAAGTCTAGAGGCGTCCTACTTTACAGGCATATCGCTGACATTTCTCAAACAACTGAACTTAGTCTACCTATGCCAATGCTTAATGTACTTAACGGCGGTAAACACGCCCAAGGCTCCACCGACATTCAAGAATCTATGATTATTCCTATTGCCGCTAAAACTTTTGCAGAAGCCATTCAAATAAGTGCCGAGATTTTTTATCAGCTCAAAAAGGTTATTGCTTCAAAAGGATACTCAACTACCGTGGGCGACGAAGGTGGTTTTGCGCCAAATGTCCACGGCGGTAACAGTGAAGCATTCGATTTATTACAAGAAGCAATAGAAAGCGCAGGTTACGCGGCAGGCGTAGATGTGGCCCTAGCGGTAGATGTAGCTGCTAGCGAGCTTTATAAAGATAATTTGTATCACTTTAATTCAGAAAACCGTATGTTTAGTGCAGATGAACTTATAGATTGGTATAAGCAGCTAGCTCATAACTACCCTATTGTCTCCATAGAAGATGGTCTTGCAGAAGATGATTGGCAAGGCTGGAAATCACTAAAAAAACAACTGCCCCAAACCCAACTAGTAGGAGATGATTTACTGGTTACAAATACAAGCAGGCTGCAGTATGCAATCGAAGAAGATGCGGCCAACGCTATACTTATTAAGCCAAATCAAATTGGTTCATTAACCGAAACAATTAATGCCATAAAAATGGCTAAAGAAAATGGCTGGAAAACAATTATTTCTCACCGGTCAGGTGAAACAGAAGATGTATCTATTGTTCATTTAGCAATTGGAACAAATGCTGGGCAAATAAAAACCGGAAGCTTATCTAGAAGCGAACGCGTAGCAAAATACAACGAACTACTTAGGTTAGAACAAATTGATCCTAGCCTAAGACTAGCTCAAATTTTCTAATTCTATATGCTGACTTGAACAAACTTATCAAGGCAGCCAACCATAACTACACGACGGGAAGGAATTGCTTCTTCATTATTCATTTCTGCAAATTCAGTTACAAATATTTTTGGTTCTTTACCAAGCTTTTCAGCTCCAATTTCTTGTACCTTTTCTAGAATAGGTCCTGAGTCTTCTCCGTCAGCAATAACCATTCTTTCAATGACAACTGCCCCAAGACCACGATCTACTCTTGCAATTGCAGCCGCCAAGGGCACTTCAGCATCGTAGGTGCAGACAACTACATTTTCCGTGTCTCTGTCGAGGTTTTCTTTAATCACTTCTTTTGGTCTTAGTTTAGGTTTTGGAGGAGGTGTGTTATCGTCTTCTTTTGAATCAGCAACCGGTTTTTCGGGTGGCTTTGTCATTAAATCGTTAAAATTCATAAGATCTCTTACTATTCCTATGTCTGGCAACTTACCTTCGGGTATTATTGTAGATTTTAGTGTACGCCCACAATCAAGCTGCTCTGGTCTCAGAGGCATAAAACCACCTTTCTAAATATATTTATATCTATTTGTCAATTGCTAGTGTTTATTTTAACACTTTACTGTATTATTATTTACCCAAATTCTGCTTATGTCAACATTTTAATGTATAAATTACATTGTAGACAGACCACCTCTGTTATGGTATATTATTCTAGCTTTATTAAGATTTAATCCTTTTAAAGTAGATTTTAATTCTAATTTTGCTTTGAAATAATTTTTCGGCAAAAATTATCTGGCTTAAAAATAAGTAATGCAAAAAGTGTTAGAATAAAAAAGATAAATATGGTCCCGTCGTCAGAGTGGCTTAGGACACCAGCCAGTTTTGCTTCTGCAAAACAAAGACAATAATCCATCCTGGCAACAGGGTGAGACTAGCATGGCTGCTAGTCGCAAGGACATCTTCCGATAAAAACTTGTTTTTAATCGTGAAGTGTCGGGCCCGCCGGAGGTGGGTCGATTCTGAATCGAACCCATATAGGGTATAATATTAACAATTTGGTCCCGTCGTCTAACGGTTAGGACACCAGGTTTTCATCCTGGCAACAGGGGTTCGATTCCCCTCGGGATCACCAAGCTAAGGCACCCAGTTTACCTGGGTGTTTTTGCTTGGTGGATTTCTGACAGAAATATCACACCCCGTAAGGCGGTTCGGGCAAAGCGTTCGCCCAGCGAACATTTCCCCGGTGTCACAATAAAGCAGCTAGCTAAATATTTATTTTTTGTATAAGCACAAAAAATTTATTTATCTATATACACAAACAGCTGAAATTAACATAAGTATTTATTTTTAGTATTGACAAAAAGTCAATTTTATAATATTATGTATGTAATCCATAAGAGTTTTGGTGGAATCTCTGGTTGGTGATGCTTAACAATTTGGTTAAATATAAGTAATTTAGACAGTTATTGGGTTTTTAAGCCCAAAAACGGTTAACTATTCTTTTTTATGATTACCCTAATATTTAGGGCGCGACCTTTTGCTGGCAACAAAACTTTGTCAGCAGAATGTCGCGCCCTGCATGGGGGCAAAGCGGCCGCTCCGGACAGTCCGGAGTCGCAGCCCCCTAAGGAGGGCATCATGAAGAAGTCAATTTTTGTGGCGATGACCGCTTCGGCCGTCATCGCCAGTGGCCTGGGCTTCGCATCCCCGGCCGCCGCCTCTGTGCCATCTTCCGAGCCGGCCCAGACCGTCACCGTCACCCCCCCAGTCTCCCTCGTCTTCAAGTCGGCCTCGTTGTCGAAGAAGATGGAAGACTGCTTTGCAGAAGGTGACAAGTTTGATCAGCCGCAAACACGGCCGGTCGACCCCAGCGCCAAGTGCAAGGGAAAGGTGAAAGTCAAGTTGGTTGCCAAGGCTTTCGGGTTCTGCCCGGCACCCTGGCAAGGGGGCACGGCCAGTTCAAGGGCTAAGCTCGTGAATGTGGTCAAGGTTAAAGCCTATGCCAAGACCGTCGCAGTTGGACGGGCCTGGTCAAAGGTCAAGACCAAGATCAAGATGAAGGTAGCAAAGGTCAAGGCCAAAGCCAAGGTGACATGTGTTGCTCCTCCGGGAGTCAACCCACCGCCACCAGTGATTCCTTGCCCGCCTGGGTCGATTTTTGACCCTGTGACCAACACCTGTGCGAAGGACGGCAGCACCACGCCGCCCCCGCCAAGTGACGCTCCTGGCCCCAACCCTCAGCCCACGCCTGGGCCTGGGGGTGGTGGTCCCAGCGAGTGCTACGACCCGCAGACCGGCTTGCCGGTTCCACCCGGTACGCCGGGTGCGTGGTGTGCAGCATAGTTAACCGTCCGGTTGTCTCCGGGCTTTCTGGGTAAATTAGTTCATACCAATCAGGTATGTTTCTTTTTACTCAGAAGCCCGGGGCGACCCTAACCCTGGCCCTTTTGGCGCGTAAAAACGCCAAAAGGGCCAGGACAACCCAAGTTTTTTCTAAAGCTCAATATCTGTCTAAATTGCAAAAATCAAAAAACCACTAAAACATATTAAGCATCATAAATTTTAAATAAATTATAGTAATTTAATTTTTTGGCCTGCTTTTTTAAGCATGCCAGAGAGGAACTAACATGAAGTTAACAAAATTCTTCGCAAGTTTTGTTGCAATAGTTAGTATTGTTGGACTAATAAGCTCAGTAGCTTTTGCAGGCTACTACCCAGCCGACAGGCCAACATATACTTGTAACGGCAACATTTGTCATGGTGCAGACCATGTCGTATTTAACTCGTTTGTAAACAACCCTGTTGTAGGCGACGAAAGACCATTCTTTGCTGGCAGCATTGGCGGTGCCAATGTTCAGGATAGAATGAAAGTAAAAGATGGCGATGTCATTGTTTTAAGAGCTTATGTTCATAACAATGCAGACCCTAATATTATTGGTGAAGCAGCAGCTTTAGCAAAAAATGTAAGAGTTAGAGTGCTTGTTCCTACTGCTAAACAAGCAGATAGCAACATGGTTGCATTCATAACTGCCGATAACGCTAACCCAGGAACAATAAATGACACAATGAGTGTTTACGGCGATAAAGCCTTCAATTTAGAATATGTTTCAGGTTCTGCAAAATGGCAAACCAATAGCGGGACAGTGGCTGTAAACGATTCTATCGTTACAACTGGCGCATCATTGGGTGACATTAACGGATGTTTCCAATACAGTGGTTATGTTACTCTACAGGTTAGGGTTAAAATGGACAGCACACCAGTCGTTCCACAGATAACTGTTTGTGAAATTGCTACCAGAAAACTTGTAACAATCAACGAAGATCAGTTTGATTCTGCTAAGTATACAAAAGACTTAAGTGTGTGTTCAGAGACTCCAACGCCTCCAACACCAACTAAGCCAACCGTTGTGCTTGCAAGCGCACTACCAAACACAGGCCCAGAAGGCGTAGCTTTAGCTGCTGCCGGTGCCAGTGGACTAGGTGCAGCTGCATACCAACTTTACCTTAGAAGAAGGAAATAACAAAAGCTGACCGCTTAACCTAAAAAGCATAAAAAACACCCCCATAACAAGGGGTGTTTTTTATATTTAAGATCACGGTCAGTTCCTAATAATTATAGCAAACAGAGCGACTTATTTAAATTGCCCTTCTTACTCTACCGCTTTGTAGCCAGCCCGTTCTGCCATCCATTTGGTTGGGGTTATATTTAATTTGCCCACCCTGATCTAAATCATCGAATACATAATCTGAGCCATTCATTCCAACAAACCTTAGGGGTTTAGGATTTTGAGTGACACCATCGACATATCGGTGAATTCCATAAACATCACCAGGGTTTAGTTCGGTAACAGATTCACCAAACCTGTATGTATTGGGAGTCTGTTCTGACTCACCTTCTTCTCCAGAAACTCCTTCGCCCTGCGAACCACCGTCTACAGGTGGTGGGGTTTCAGGACCCGCTTCTGGTTCTTCGGGCTCTGCAGATGATTCTTCAGACTCAAGAGACTTACCGGGAACCGGCTTGGTTCTATCGGCAACCTCCTTAGATATACCAGCAGCCAATAACAAGCCGGTGATTTCTTTGGTTATATTTGCCCATAAGCTTGACTCAAGGCCACTTGCGACATCACCTGGTACAACCTTTGGAATATCAACAGTTTCAATATGGGAGCCCCAATCATGATTGGCAACTACCGATTCAATTACTTTCCTAATTCCTTCATTAGAGATATTATCGGCCCCAGCCATAGAGTGCGTTCCGTTAGGCAGTGCATTTACATCATGCCAAGCATCCCAGTTGCCATTAAAGAATCTATCAACTATTAAGTCTAGGTTAGTGGAGCCGTCTGGGTTAACAAACCTATCTCCATTTAGTCCCATTTTTTGAAGCGTTTCCCTAATTACATCTCCGGTTAACTGTCCTTGGTCTATGTCAAAATTCGGAATATCTGGGGGAGAATTCGGTATTTCTAGGTCGACTTGCTCATACTCAATTTGCGGTGGTGTGCTAACAGTGTCTGGCGAGCTGAAGCTTAAGGAACCAAATAGGCCGCCAACAACAGCTCCTACTATGGCTGCTCTTCTAGATTTACTAACATTTGTTCTATGATCACCGTCAGCAGATTTGTTAAATTCCGACATTAAATAGTCAGAAATACCTGTATATTTCGCTCGCTCCTCTGGTGTCATGTCACGAAAATCTGCTATATCTACATTTTTCGAAGCACTTTCTTTTGAGCCATGCCTTGACATACCAAGGCCTACTGCGGCTCCTTTAACAGCACCCACTACGGTACCGGCTCCTAGTGCAAATGCCGGTACTATGGCGCCAGCAAGAACACCGCCGGTTAATACTACTGCCCCGGCGGCACCGGCTATGAGCATACCTTTTTTAAGCTTACTTCCGTGCTTATCCATCCAGGCACCAAACCGACGCCAGCGGCTTTTGCCTTTTTCATGGCCTTCGGCATCCGTGTAGCCTCGGCCATCTATAGCAGCTAGAATATCTTCTGCAAGTTTATTT
This sequence comes from Candidatus Saccharimonadota bacterium, assembly GCA_031973215.1. Lineage (GTDB taxonomy): Bacteria > Patescibacteriota > Saccharimonadia > Saccharimonadales > CAIOMD01 > DALYDK01. The sequence goes on along the minus strand of DALYDK010000003.1, from coordinate 33,048 downwards.
TTAGCCTCTACTGCGCACTGCATAAGTAGTTGATCTACTTGCTCGGCGGTGGCATTTGGGTTTTCTGCTAAGAAATTAATAACTTGAGCTCTAACATTAGCATCTATTTCATTTTTTAGACGTTCGGCTTCTTCTAATAGTCTCTCTTTATCTCCGCCGACAAGGTTTTTCATTCTTGCGTATAGCTCTGGGTAGTCACCACTATCAATTGGTGGGACTTCTACTTTTTCTAGCTTAGGCTTATCTTTATCATCGGGTCCTTTATCGTCTTCTTCGGGTCCTTTTTCATCTTCGCCAGGTCCTTTGCCATCGTCAGACCCTTCGCCTGCTTCTGGACCTTTGTCGTCATCGCCAGGCTCTCCTTCGCCTTCATCATTTGGAACCTCTGGACCAGGACCTGTGATTGGATTTTCGGAATCATCATTATTGTTTTTCTGTAGTCTTCTTAGAAAGAACTCTAAGTGCTGAGTTAGTTCATCGCGCCGTGAATCTAGTTCTTGCTTACGATTATCGTCTACCGACGGATCATTAAGCTGGATATCGATATTGGCTATTTCTTCGCGTATTTTAGATACTTGATCTTCGGCCCTTTCAATTGGCTCATCGATTATTTTTGAGCCTTGACTTTCGGCTTGGTCATTTTGACTTTGAAGTTGGGCCTCTAGCTCGCTTATTCTCTCTTGTAGTTTGGCTATTTGATCGCTCTGTTGGCTGAGTAGTTCGCCCTGTTGATCGTGGCCAATAGCAAGCTCCTGAGCTAGCTCTTCCATTCTGGCAGGATCCCTAACTTCGCCTTGCTCAGGATGCTGGACCCTTATATCTTCTGGCATGTTTTCTTCTGACATATTTTTATCCTATTCGCGAATTACGCTGGCACTCCTGTGCCAACAGACTTAAGCTCAACCTTGACTTCGTCCATTGTTTCTTGGAGTAAGACCGCAAAATTAGGAATATTTACTTGAAACCATTTGCTTTGAGCGAACAAGGACACTGGGTCATTGCCATCTGTAACTTGCTTTTTAAATTGTTCAAACTCAGCTGAACCCTGATATTTTGGAAAGTTCTCACCAAGCCACCACCTTGCATCATCTAGCGACGTGCTAATTCTCTCTAGCTCTCCAACCTTTTCGTCGGTTAGTTCATCTGCTAATTTAATATTTAGCCTATTTTGTATTAATTTTTTTATATTATCTACCAAAGTAGATTTTGCTGGCTCTGGCATTGTTGCTATGCCAATATCTGCTAAATAATCTTCACTAAGCTCAAACATTGATTTTCCTTTTTTAATTTTAATACCTATACATAACTTATTGTAATAATAACTACTTTATTTTGCAATTGATTTTTTAAGGTGTTTTTTCGACTTTTTTGCGCGGTAAACTAAAGCCAAATGTGCTGCCCTTGCCTTCTTCGCTTGTAAATAATATTGAACCGCCTTGGGCTGTAATAACTTTCTTTGCCATAAATAGCCCTAGGCCCGTACCGTCAGGCCTGGCCTTACGAGCATTTCCGGCCCTATAAAACTTGGTGAACAAATGATGTTGCTCATGCCTAGGTACTCCTATACCGGTGTCTTTAACCGTATACTGTATTACATCATCGGTTGCTTTTAGTTCAATAAATATTTTTCCTCCTGCAGGTGTGTAATAAATTGCATTATCGGCAAAATTCATTATTACTTGTCGCACTTTATCTTCATCTAACATAACTATTGGGAATTTTTTGGGCTTTTTATATTCAATTGAAAGCCCTCTGGCTTTAACGGTCTCGTCTAGCTGACGAAGCTCATCTTCGACGGTATCTGGTAAGTAAGTTTCTCTGTTTTCTATGACAAATTTTCCGGTTTTAAGACGACTAACATTCAAAAGATCACTTATTAAATAAACCATTCTTTGGCTGCTAATAAATGCTTGGTTCAAGAATTTTTTTTGCAAATCGTTAATTTCACCGGCATCGCCCTCTAAGATCATACTTATATAACCCTTAACACTGGTTAAAGGCGTTCTAAGCTGATGGCTAGCCATGCTAATAAATTCGTCTTTTGCTGAATCTAGCGCTTTTAGTTTTTCGTTGCTTTTTTGCAGTTCCCTGGTTGCGTTATTAATTTTTGTCTGTAAAGTTTCGGCAAATTTACTTATTTCTTCATACCTCAAAGCATTCTGCGCAGCAATAGCAACTTCACCTGCAATTATTTCTAGCAACTGAATATCTTGAGCAGTAAACGAGCTGCCGCTTCGCCTGCCCCCCACGACCATGTACCCGACACTGTCTCCGGTGGAAGTCATTTTAATAATTGCCTCTATAGATAATTCTTTTAAGAAGTGCCTTACCTTACTCTCCAAAGTCGTGTCGCTGTAAAGAACTAATTCAGGATTTTCTTGACTTAAAAAATCACTCAGTTTAGACCAGGCTACTTTGGTAAATTTATTGGAGCTAGATTCTATAAAGCGAACCTCTGAACTAGCATCCGAATGAAGCCAAAAGCTACAATAGCTAATTTTTAACTTATCTTCGATTAATTGCGAAGTTGTACTTAGTAATTTATTCAAGTCTAATGTGTTAACTAGCTTTGAATTTATAGAATTAATAACATCTTGCGGATCATATGAGTCACGATAAAAAATGTTGTTAGATATTTTATCGAAAAATTTCTTTGTAGGCTGATACACAATTGCCAGCAAAACACTTAGTAGAGCAAAAAATAGCGCCTCGTTCAGCTTCACTTCAGTTCCTAAGAATGTTTTTAAAGCCAAGATTGCGGTTAATATGAATAATCCAAATAAAGCAGAAATAGAAAAAATATAGGCCAATGATCTAGCGATAAACGGCCTTACATCGAACAATCCGTGCCTAGTAATGGCGTAGGCAATGAAGCTAATTACTATTAGTGAAGTAAGTGGGCTATAGAACTCAAAAGAAACTGTAATTCCAAATAATGGTAGTACTAAATTTGCAAAGAGACCCACCAAAATACTAAATGCCAACCCGCCCATTATGAAAAAAACCTGGGCCCGCTCGGCTCCATGAGTCTGCTTTGCGACAGAAAGATACCTGGCAATAATAAATACCACCAAAATTAGTGATACAGCCGTATACACTCCCTCTAAAGGTCCATCTATAAATCCAATACCACTATTGGATGCTATGACCTCACCAGATATTGCATGAGTTGCAGAAAATATAGAGAATATAACTGCTAAAAAAGAAAGTATATAAATTTTATTTTTATTTTGAATTAATCTACTTTTTTTTGGATATATTTGAGAAAACAAGAAAGCGCTATAAATTGCCAAAAAGCCCATTGTATAGGCAATGGAATTAAGTATGTTTGCTATTCGTAAGTTTCCTGATGATTGCTGTAAGAAAAAGTTACTAAGCATCCAGCCAGTTAGTGTAATAGAAATTATTAAAAAAACTTTATTAGCAAGTAAGTTTTTATTCCTGGAATAGATAATATAACCAAGGGATAAGTTGGCGATGGCGATGATTAGAAGTAATATTATGCTAGCAAACACTATAGATGGTTATTTTGGTTATGTCTTAACCATCATACCATCTAATAACCTGCCAGTTAATAGCTCGTCGATTAAACCAATTTTTGACTGAGCAGCAGCTTTTTCTTTTTCAGATACTGCATTTTTGTATTCCCGATCTGCATAACTACGCATTCTAACGTCAAAATCAGGGACAACGGCAAAGCATGGATGAAAAGAAGAGCCGTCTTCGAAATAGATTTTTTTTGTGTATGGTAAATCTTCGAAAGGAATGCCTAGTGACGTTAGTGTCCCCAGCGCGGTAGAATCAATCATTGAAACAAACCCCTCAATATCCCTTCCGCAGGCTTGGGCATATAGCGACCTATACAGCAATCCAGAAACAACATAGCTTGCAATTTTTTGATCTTCGCTAGAATTACGACTTCTTCTATAATTTTTCAGCACGGCAATTGTGCCTACTTCCCAGGTATTTTCATCTTTTATACCGTCAATAGTATTACCAAGCTGACTTGCCTGCTCATTGGCTGATTTATAGAATTGTTCATAAGAATAGTTTTGGGGGGATTCGTCACCAGGATTAACATGGTACATTAGTTCGTTAACAGTCATAAAACCAGCATTACTATTTTCTATAATTCTAAGAGTTCCGGCTGGCATTTCAGAGTTAACATCTATTACTAAAAAGAACTCACTGTAATTTTCGTAATCTTTAAAGTCGGCAGCCATGCGATCAGGTTCGTCACATAATTCCTCGGTAAAAACTCTTCCTTCAATAGTTCTGGCAAGATTTGAATAAAAATCTGTGCCCCTTATGTTAAAACATACAAAAGGCATATCTTTTGGGATGGCTGTTTTATATTCAGCTAATAATTGTTTAGTAAGATTATGAACTTCTGCATCAGATAAATCGTAATGTATATCAGCAACAGGCTCTGAATTCCCGGTTTCGGAATTTATTTCGTATTTGATTGTCATATTTTATTTTATTATAATACTTTTGCTTATTCTTGTCAATTTGGTCATAGACGCGTTATTTGTCATTTATATTCTTGCAACAAAATTTTATTATTATATTATTTAGTAATGAATGAGCTCTTTGGAGCATATACTCCTTTCTTGCCGGAATATTATAGACAGTCAAGCTTAATAACTACTAGCTTTGATGTAAGCCCCAGGATAGAGAGATTTAAGACATCGTTTAGAAATGAATTTAAAAATATATCAAAGAAGGATAAAATTATTGCCGGCAGCGCATTGGCAGCAGCAGTATGGGAGTGGGGACCTTTAAATGAATTCATTGCCGCAGTTCCGAGCATAGCAGTTCTAAACAATACAGGTAACCCTGTGATTGCAGGTATTGTTGGAGGAACAATATACGCTACTCAGCAAGGAATATTAGGAATGGCTACTTCTGCGGCTTTAGACAAAGTACCAGATTCCGTGCAATCCGCCCAAGAAGAACTAAATATAAATAAAGAAAAAGGCTCTTTATTACACGAAAAAGGGCTTTTATTAATGGGTGCAGGAATTAGTGCAGTTGTAGTTAATGAGAGATTAAAAAATAATGAAAGTTCTTTTAAAAAAGACGCCAAATTAATTGGTAAATTGACATTAGCTCTAGCAGCGATAGATATTGCAGTTTTCGGTTCAGCTAATGCCGCTATTCAAAATGCAGAAGCTGTTAATATTGACCCTAACACCGTGACGGATATAGCTACGAACCCGCTTACCTACTTAGCAATTTTTGGTATTGCCAAGTTTGCGACTACATATAATAAATATCGAAAAAATGCTAAAAATAAAAACTAGTCTACTTGTTTTGGTTCATTGAAATCAAAAAATGGATGATCTATAGACAATACCGAACTATCGTTGCGTTCATTGTTATCATTGCTCGGCCTCTCAAAACCGGTCAGCCGTTCATAGGTTGCATCACCTATGTTTTGGTTCATTCTATTATCGAAGTTTCGTTCGCAACTTCTTACACCAACTACAATACCAGCCCCAACCAGAGCCACAGCTCCAAATATTGCAATTTTGCCTACAAAGCTCCGTTCTTCTTCACTGTTGGTTACTAGTGGTTCAACATTTTTTACCATAAATAATATTTTACAACTTTTTAAGCTTTTTGTAAATTTATTTAAAACCAGCCTTTTCTTTTTAACCACAAAAGTGACGTCACCACCAAGACTAAGGTAACGCTAATAATAATTAAAAAAGAGTCTTCGTCGTTCGCAAAGGGTACGCTTACATTCATACCAAAAAAACTACCTACTATAGTGGGTATAGTTAACACAACGGTCAAGGTGGTTAAGATAGTAATTTTTTTATTAAGGTTATTCGTTGCAATATTAGAATATGCCTCACGAATATTTACTATAGTTTTTAGTGCGCTTTTTGTGTTGTCCATTAACTGACGAGTCTTAAGAGCTGCATCTTCTATTTCGTCGAGCTCATCTTCATTAAATTTGAGTACACTAAGTTTATTATTGGCCAGATAATCTAAAACTGTACTAAGCGGAACAATATCACCTAAAAACTCATTTAAAACATCACCTATTTCTACTAGCTGAATAAAGTCTTTGTTACTTACTCTTTGAATGCTCAAATTGCTTCTAACACTTCTAACCTGTTTACTGAGGCTATTAAGACGCACAGAATACGTTTCTATAGAAAGCTTCATAAGGCTTAGTAGTAGAGACTTTTTTTCTTCTGTTATGAAGTTTTCATTATTATCTGCAAAAGCCCTATAAGGCGATCTGCTGTTCAGCGTTATGCTAACAAAAAATTGCTTTCCAACCACAAACATTACAGGAGCGGTTTTAATTAGACCGCTGCTATCGGTATATGCATATCTACTAAATACATATAAGTTTCCGTCTTCAATTTCTGCCCTTGGGACTTCGTCTACATCGACTGAATCCGTCAGAAGACCTTCTTCTAGCCCAAGAGTAAGTGTTAAAAAACTTAGCTCTTCGTGGGATGGAGACTCGACAATAACCCAACTATTTGGCTCGAATTCTTTTAAAAGATTATATTTTTGGGCGGAACTAGTCTTTTTTATTATCCTTAGCATTAACTTATGGTATCAGGAACAAGAAAATAATGGTAAGGATGTGAGCAGTTTTTTATCTAAACTAGTTAGATTTTACAGGACTGCTCAAAACCTGTTTTTGTGATAAGTGTGACGTCATTTCTTGATACGGCGTGCCGTACCGCCACCCTTACCTTTTAACCTAAACTGCGCCTTCTTCTTGTGAGGTCGACGGTTAATGGTAGCGTAATGGGTTTTATGACGGCGGTTGGTTGTCACCTTTTTCACCTCCTTAGTAGGAGAACTATTGCAACAAAGAGTTGCTCTAGGGCTAAAATTTTTCAGCCTAAGCTCATTGTTAACTAAATAATTTAAAAAATAAATAACCTTTTTAAATAGGACATTAATTAACGGTGTTGGTATAATTGAATAAAGTAAATATAAAGGAACCACTAAATGGCCATAAAAATTGCAATTGTAGAAGATGACGCCGCAATATCGCAGATGTATCGTATGAAATTTGAGGCGGAAGGCTTTGAAGTAGAAACTGCAGAAAATGGTAGGTTGGGTTATGAACTTGCTAAGGCCATGAAGCCAGATTTAATGCTTTTAGATTTAATGATGCCAGAAATGAATGGTGATGAATGCCTAGAAAAAATCCGCTCCGAAGATTGGGGGAAAGATATTAAAGTAATCATACTTACTAATATGGGTGAACAAGAAGCCCCCGCCAAGCTAAAAGACTTAGGCGTTGAAAACTTTATAGTAAAAGCAAGTATGACACCCAGGCAAGTTGCGGAACTAGCCCAAAAAACATTAGAAAAGTAGCAATGAAAATAGCAATACTAGGATACGCAAGACAAGGTCAAAGCGCCGCAGAATATTACAGCCAAGACAAAAATAACGAAATTACTGTTTGTGATATCAAACAAGATATTGAGATCCCAAAAAATTACCAAAAAAAATTAGGCAAAACCTATTTAGACAATTTAGACGAATTCGACTTAATTGTTCGCAGCCCTTCTATACACCCAAAAGACATTGTTAAAAATAATAATGAGAAAATTTTAGAAAAAGTTACTACTACAACAAATATTTTCTTTGAAGTTTGTCCAACCAAAAATATTATTGGCGTTACCGGCACAAAAGGAAAAGGAACAACATCTACTCTAATATCTAAAATGTTAGAAAAAGCCGGTTACAGGGTTCATTTGGGCGGAAATATTGGGCTCGACCCATTGCAACTACTAAAAGAAAATATAAAAGCCCAGGATTGGGTAGTTTTAGAGCTAGCAAATTTTCAATTAATAGATTTGAAGTTATCACCCCGTATTGCAATCTGCTTAACTTTTACCCCCGAGCATCTTGACTGGCATACAAACACTAACGAATATTTGCAAGCAAAAAAGCAGCTATTTAGATGGCAAAAAAAAGATGAGATTGCTATATACTATTCGGCCAATAATTACTCAACACAAATTGCGAGCGCATCAAACGGTAAGAAAATTCCTTACCTAAAACAACCTGGAGCAATTGTTGAGAACGATCTAGTTAAAATTGATGGAAAAATAATATGTCAAAGAAATGAAATTAAACTAATTGGTGATCATAATTTGCAGAATATCTGTGCGGCGGTAACGGCTGTGTGGCAAATAACTCAGGATATAAATTCTATAAAGTCAGCAATAGAATCATTTAGTGGCTTGCCGCATAGAATTGAATTTGTTAAAGAAATAAATAATATTAGGTTTTATAATGACAGCTTTGCAACCGCCCAGGGCGCAACAATTGCAGCAATAAATGCCATTAAAGAAAATAAGGTATTAATTCTGGGTGGATATGACAGAGGCATGGATTTAAATGAAATAATAGCCGAAATTCGGCTCCACAAGAATGATATTAGTAATTTTGTGTTAATTGGTTCTACTGCGAATTTGCTTAAAAAAGAACTGTCAGATAATGGTTTTTCAAACTTTACAGTTGTTAAATCTAAAGAGATGAAAGATATTGTTAAAACGGCTTATTCTCTAGCTAAACCTGGCGAGGCGGTAATTTTTTCTCCTGCTTTTGCCAGCTTTGATATGTTCAAAGATTTTGAAGACAGAGGCAACCAATTTAAAAATCAAGTTATGTACTTATGAGCCAGTATAAGAGTTTTATTTTTAAAGAATATTCATTTAATAGCTCCCTGCAGTTAGCTGAATTTACTTATTCTTATGATGATATTTTGTTTTTTACTGAAAAAATAACTTTCAACACCCAACTAGAAAACTATAACGAACAGCAACTGAATATTGCTCTACAAGATTTATTTATTATGTCTGGAATTTCTTATTACAAGGCATACCTGCCAGACACAATAATTATTGAACCATTTGAGCTAAATAAAGAAAGAGCTAATTTTTTTTCTAGAACTTACCAAAAAGGCTTAAGGGAGTTATTTTATAGAAATAATTTACCAGTAAACAAAGAAGTTAATTTTCCGTATTCCGAATCAGAAAATAACAATACCTTAATTTCTAGCAATAATACTAGTGGCTTTTTAGTCGCCATAGGCGGCGGGAAGGATTCATTGGTAAGCGTAGATATACTACAAAAATCAGGTTTCGATGATATAAACACATGGAGCATTGGTCATAAAACTCAATTAAAAGATTTGGTTGCTAAAATAGGTTTACCGCATTTTTTTGTTGATAGACAAATTGACCTAAGTGTTGCAAATCTAACAAATGCATACAATGGACATATACCAATTTCAGCAATTATTGCCTTTTCTGGAATTGTACTTGGAGTATTAACAGGCAAAAAAGATATAGTTGTTTCAAATGAGTGGTCAGCAAACGACCCAACATTATTGGTAGGTGATATTCCTGTTAATCATCAGTATTCAAAATCATTAGAGTTTGAAAAAGATATACAAAAATTATTAAAGACACAGTACGGAGATGATTATAGATATTATTCCTTACTTAGAAGTCTTAACGAACTTCAAATATCTGAACTTTTTTCGAAGAATGGATTCAATAAATATAAAAGTGTATTTAGTTCTTGCAATAAGGCCTTTCGCCAGAATGAAAAGACAATTAGCTGGTGCGGTGAATGCCCTAAGTGTTGTTTTGTATTTTTAGCACTGAGCCCCTTTATAGAAAAAGAAGAATTAACAAATGTTTTTGGTTTAAACCCATTATTAAATGAAAATAATGTCGAAATTTATAAAGAGCTACTTGGTTTCACTAAAAATAAGCCTTTTGAATGCGTAGGAACCGTTAAAGAGTCTAGGTGGGCACTAGAAAAAATTATTAATGATTATCCTCAGCTAAAAAATATTTACAATTTAGATTTTTCAATAGAATTAATTAATACCGAAGCAACTTCAGATAATATTCCCAATGAAATAAAAAACCAATTGTTATTTTAAGTATTGAGCAGACTTTATTAAGTTATCAAAAAGGGCACAAACCGTTAGTGGCCCTACCCCGCCAATTTTTGGTGTAATAGCTTTTATATCTTCACGTAAATAGATGGCTTCGTCGACATCTCCTTTTAAAACACCGTCTTCGCTGGCAACTCCTGCGTCGACAACAACTGCTCCGGGCTTAACTAGCTCTGATTTTACAATTCCCGGTTTACCCACCGCAGATATTAATATGTCAGCGTCAGCTATAGTTAAGTCATTATTTTCTGTATATTCATCAATTACTATAGGGCTCAAACCAGATTTTTGCATAATTTTTTCTAATGGAGCTCCTACTAATTTGCCCCTGCCTACAATAACTATTTTTTTGGCATTTAAATCTATGTTATAGCCAGCAAGTAACCACATAATTGCGGTAGCAGTGGCTGAATCATATTGTTCGTTATTAGCAACTAGGCTATCTACATCTTTTTCTGGTTTTATATGGTTCACAATATTTTCAGTTTCACTTGGCTCTGGCAAAGGCAGTTGAACAATTATTCCACTAGCTAGTGGATCTATATTTAGCTTTTCAATTAAATTCACAGCCTCTGATTGCGGACATTCGTGAACGATAACCTCTGCCCCAATATCTTCGCCGTACTTTTGCTTAATAGAAGTATATTTTTTATTTGCCAAGTTATCGCCACAACTAATTATATTTAGTTGCAAACTTATCCCTTTAGCTTGACTTAAGCTACGAACTTGTTTGGCTTGCCTTTCTTTAATAAAACCAGCTATTTCACTACCGTTTAAATATTTCATTAATCTCTATTATAACCTGCCTCTTGCAAAAACAGAGGTAATTTGCTAATATTTGGTGGTATTTCGGGCCAGTAGCTCAGCTGGTTAGAGCACCTGCCTCTTAAGCAGGGTGTCGAGGGTTCGAGCCCCTCCTGGCCCTCCAAATAAAGTGCCGACCTAATGTGGTCGGTATTTTATTTGGATAGCGGGCTCAAACCCGAGAAGAGGGTTCAGATAATTCAAGTGTTAAGCGCAGAATTATATGATGAAACCGAATTTGCCTTCAATCAATATAGCAAATACGGCTTGAAGCTATACCCCTCCTGGCCCTCCAAAAATAGAACCGCCTTTTAAGGCAGTTCTATTTTATAATTGTTATGTGAATAAACCAGCACAAGAAACTGAAATAGCCTGCCGCTTACTAGAAATGTATCAAGTTGCTTATTGTGTGAACGAAGGTGAAATTAAAGAATTAAGAACACACAATTCAAAGCGGTACGGCATGCAACACATTTATAGTTTTGTTTACAAAGATAAGCACTACTATGCAACTGACGACTATTCATTAATGGATAGTCCTAAGTTTGTAAGAAATGTATTAATGGAACTTGTGCCAAATTTGCATGGTAAACTCTTGAAAAATCCAGTTCCGCAAAGCGATGGGGCAATTTACGCCGGGGGTATCGATGGGAAAGAATACTATCTTTGGGAAGCTTGAATGAATCAAAAGCACTGACTAATTGATTTAGCATAAAAAATAGCATTATTTTGGTTATTGAATCAACAAATATATTTGTTTAGCGTGATTTAGCTAATCAGAAAAATTAATATTTTTGACGGAAAATTGTTAAAATTCCAAAAAACAGGGAGTAATTTTTTGATTAATAATTACAGTCTAACGGGCAAATTGCTGAAGCCTGGTGGCCTAAGTAATAAAGATGACTTTATTCTCTTCTGAGCGCATCTATTGGGTTAATTTTCTCGGCGTGTCTGGCCGGAATATAAACTACAACCAAGCCAACAATTGCCATAAATACAATTACCCCAACAACAACCAATGGTGGATAGGCAAATAAATTAAAGGAATCTTGCACGCCCCTCTGGCTGGCAAATTGGTTCATAACAATATTTACTAGCTGGCCTAAAATAAAGGCTCCAATTATTCCTATAATTGAACCAAATAATGACAAAAAGAGTGCTTCGAAGACAAATAACCTACGCATATCTACCGACCTTGCGCCCAATGCTACCATTAGGCCGATTTCTTTTGTTCTTTCTAGTAACGATATTGTTAGTGTATTAAACATACCTAGAACAGCGACTATCATGCCAATACTTCCAAAACCAATAAGTATGAAATTTAAAAATTTAAATACTTGGTTAATTTCTTCTATTGTGTCAACGGGCGAATCTGTTTCGAACCCAAGGCTTTCTATTTGTGATCTAATTTGTTGAATGTCCTCTACCTTATTAGCACCGACCTTAAGTTGTGAATAATTTGGAACACCGGCTTGTCTATATATTGTTTCTGGAATAAATATTTCTGCCCCGCTACCTGAATCTATGACACCAACTATTTTAAATTCTTTCTTAATTGAACTACCGTCTTCGCTTGACTTAGTAAGCGGTACTGTAATTTCTACCTTTTTACCAATTATTTCAGATGGATTTTTAGATAGGCCAATAGACTCAAGAGTTGCCTTATTTAGAACAGCTTCGTTATCTGGGCTGTTATTAGACAATAATTTTCCTTCAATTAAGTTCATATAGGTTAAACTCTGATAATAATCGTCTACTCCATAAACTATTGTGTCGGATTCACTGCTACTTATTTTGTAGCTTCCGGGGTAATAATAGGCTTTTCCAACTTTTTGTACATTAGGAATGCTAGATATTCTTTGATAGCCAATATCGTCAATTTTAATGAGTTTAGAATTAGGCGATTTCACATCTATGGTTTTGATTGATCTATTACCAATAACTTCGTTGGTTACCAGGCGCTGTAAGCCTATTCCAAATGTAAGTAGAAAGAAAATGGCTCCTATGCCTATAGAAATACCAAAAACCGTAAGTCCAGTTCTGAGTTTTTTACTAAGCAAATTACTAAGAGCAATTGATGCCAATATGCTAATTTTTACTGTTGCTTTGTCAGCTTTTGAGTGAGTGCTCATTTTTCTGACTCCATCAAAGTTTCTATTCTTTTACGCATGTTGCCGAGCATTGACTTAACAGTTGAAGGAATTTCTTCATGTTTAATTTCAGTAACTACGCCGTCCTGTATTTCAAGTAAATGCCTGGCAATGGAAAGATACTCCATATTATGAGTAACTAGCACTATCGTTTTACCCTGCTCTTTATTCAGTGTTTTAAGAAGGTTCATGACCATATCGCCGTTTGTACTATCTAGGTTTCCAGTTGGTTCGTCGGCAATAATTACAGGAGGGTCACTAACAATAGCCCTAGCCATAGCCACCCTCTGCTGCTCTCCACCTGACAGTAAGCTAGGATATTTTTTTGCGTAAGATTGCATATTAACCTTATTTAGTGCTTTTAAGGCTAGTTCGTTTGCGGTACTTTTACTGTAGCCAAGAAAATATAAAGGCATAGAAACATTTTCTATAACACTTAAACTTTTAACCCAATAATTTGTTTGATAGACAATTCCGAGTTGCTGCGCTCTAAAATATGCAAGCTCATTGGCTGATTTTTCATATAAGTTCATATTATTGAAAAATAACTGCCCTTTTGACGGCGCCTGAAGCCCAGATATTACATTAAGTAAACTAGACTTTCCGCTACCTGAAGCACCATAAATAATCGTAAACACTCCTGCGGGGATAGAAATATTGGCACTTTTTACAGCGACGGTAGTCTGATCACCACTGGTAAATTCTAGGCTAACATTATTGGTGTGTATAAGTAGGTCTTTCATTTTATAGTCCAAATATTGACCTTAAAGTGTTAAACACGATCGTAAGAACGCTGTCAGAAGCTCTTCCAATAATTGCCGTATCCGCTTCGCCCACCGCTTCGTTATTTGACTTGTCTTTAGACAAAGGCTGAACGCTAAATACTCTTGAGGTTGGAAGATCAGATATTATTACTAGGTGCTCAGTTGTCATTCTAGTATCTTCGGCGGTTTTACTATTAAACGTAACGGCTCCCGATCCTTCTGTATAAGCCACTTGGCTTGTAGATGGCTCATCGGTTCTCCAGGATACGACAATTTGCCCTCTCGCTTCAGATCCAGTTCCTCTGATGGAAGGTTCAATAACAATATCGCTAACCTTTGGTGGCCTAGTGTCCAGTGCAGTCTGAAATACTTGCTGATCAGACGAGGCAAGATTTCCTGAGTTGTCTCGACTTTGAGCAACTAATACATACCTGCTATCGTCTTGCAGATTTTTTATTATTATTTCGTGAGAAGTGACCATTTTTGAATCTTGCTCTTCTAAACTCTTCCCACCAGCTACGCCATAAACAACCTGGGTAGTACTTGGGACATTAGTTTCCCAGCTAACCTTCTGTGTGCTAGTTGGTTCACCATCTATTGGCTGGAACCTTAGGTTGGTTATTCTTGGTCTTGGAGGAGTAGTGAACGATGCTACATTGCCTTTGTATTCTGAGCCTTCTTCATCAAAAGTACTTATCATGTAGTAGTACTTTGTTCCATCAGTTAAACCATCTAACCTTACTTGGTAGCTCGATTCTTGTACCGAAGTATTAATTGTTTTTAGACCACCAAATGATTCGCTAGTTCCGTAGTATACTGCCGCCTTTGTAGATCCTTTAGTAGTGAAGTCTATAGTTGCGCCACTCAAAGTTACAGAGCTAGAAGTTACTTCTTTAACTACTGGAGCTGGTGCGGTAGTGAAAGATTTTTCAGTACTTGTGCCGGTATTTCCGTCTTCATCAGTCCACTTAACGACAAAATAGTACGTAGTACCCGGAGATAAATTATCCAAGCTAATATCGTGATTAGTAACCTGGGCCGAATTACCTATTTCTGAAGAGCCGTATTTTCCGCTTGATGTACCAATAGCAACTTTAGAGTCACTTCCCCTATCGGTTGTCCATAGTATTTTTGCTTTCTTGGTAGTTACACCAGAAACCGTTGGGCCACTAGTTATACTTGCAGGGCTTGTAAATTTGCCAGTTGGGAAACCACTAACTACGGTTCCGGGTGCGCCACAATTGTTCGTACTGTCACAGGCGGCAATTTTATAATAATAAGTTTGTTGAGAAAGTCCGGCGTCTATATATGTTGTGCTTGAGCTTACTCCTATTTGATTAAAGGTTGTTCCATTCGTAGATCTGTAAACTCGGTAGTTAGCTATTCCAGCGCCAACTGAACTTGGCTGATCCCAGGTTAAAGCAAGCCTCCAGTTGCTAGTTGATTTTATAGAAACGTCAACTAAATCACTATTAAGGGGAATCCCAGGCGAAGGAGTATTAGCACTAAATGTAACAGATGCATAATTAGCATAATTTTTATTTCCCGATTCATCGCGTGCTACAACATAAAGAGTATTAGAGCCTGGCTGAGTAGCATAAGGTCCACTACCCAATGAAGTTACACCGGCAGGAGTATAGGAACAAGTGCTGTCAGAAGGTAGGCTATTTACTGTATAGCAATATGTAATTTTAGTTACATCTCCTACATATGAGCCAGGAGCGTTCCAGTTGAAAGCAAATGCATTCACAGTATTTGAGCTTGGAGTTGCCGTAAGATTGTTAGGCTCAGTTGGTGCGCCGCTGGTATTTATTTTGAGCGAAGCAGTAGCATAACTTGTGGTGACATTTCCCGCCAGGTCCCAAGTTCTAAAGTAAACTAAATTAACACCTTCAATTAAGTTTGCATAATCTGGTGGGTCAACCGTCATATATGAACCATCATTAGTTAGTAGGTCTGAAATATCTCCCGTGCCGCTATGGCTGTCTCCGTACCATGTGCCACCTGAACCAATTTTATACTGAAGACCGGCCAGCCCTGAATTTGCATCGTCCGGAGCTCCCGTTCCACTGCTTGGCCAGGTCATAGTTATTTCTTTAGTGTTTACAAATCCAGACGGCGCATTTATATAGCTTGGGTTAGCCGGTGGAGTATTATCGAATTTAAAGGTGAATTGCTTAGAGGTATTTGCTACGTTTCCTGCAATATCAATAGAGCGAACGCTTAAGTAGTAGTTACTATTGCTGGTTGTTAGTGGGCTGGCTAATATGCCTGGCACCCCTAGATCTAAGCTCGTTGACTCGACCATAAATTGACAATTGCCACCAGTGCTTGCAGGGCTTGTCCCTAATAATCCTTTTGTAGTTATTGGATTGGCGGTATTGTCTGTTCCTAAATATATACAGTAACCCTTGACTCCGGACTGAGAATCACTTCCTGCTGTCCATGTAAAATACGGTGAAGATCCATTAGTCCATGCGTTTTCCGTCAATGACCCACCTCCGTTGGCTTTGTAGGCCGTAATATCTGCAGGATTAGATGGCAGTCCTGAGTCAGAACTTGCTTCAGCATTCACTCCATCTAAAGTTACCTGTTGATTTCCGTCGCCTTTTAAGACAGCCTGCCATCTCATACCATCGTATGTGACAGGAAAGCTATCAAAATTGGCCGTTATTTGCGCTGTAGTGTTAACTTTTGATAAATTATCCGACTCTGTCCAACCTACTCCGTCCCAATAAAGCCAAGATGCTCCATCATCAGCAGATAGTCGATAATTAATAGTTCCGCCATTTAGTGTAGCGGTATTAGATAAAGTGTCCCAATGCCATACTCCATTTTTACGAACGCTGGTCTTTGGGCTAATTGTTTGCTCTGAACTACTAAATGGAGTAGTGGTGAAGCTTGTCCTTGCTATATTACTAAGCCTAAATTCGTCTAATTTACCATCGAACCTAGGAACGTTTTTTCCGTAAGATGCCCCACCGTAACCAGAACCAATAAGTAAATCTTTGTTAGAGCTAGTGGTGGCAATGGCTTTATTCAGTGAAGAATTCAGGGCTCCATCTATATATATTTTCATAGTAGCTCCATCGTATGTTGCAGCAATGTGGTGCCAACTAGTGTCAAATGAACTTGTACTTGACTGAAGATAGCCGTTATCGCCAAATTTCCAAACATTGGCATCGGCATTAGCACTGGTACCCGTGCCAGCATACAAGCTACCTTTGAAAGTAGTTAATGATCTAATGTCTTCAATACTGCTACCCCAAGACCCATTCAAACTTCCCCCAACCTTCGACCATGAACCATCGCTAAACCTCCAGACTTCGGCGTCACCAGTAGTATTGCCAATGCTAGCGTAAAGATTACCAGAATATGCGGTAAGTCCTCTTACTGTCTCATAGGTTCCTGGAATCCAACTGCCATTAACGCTATCACCACCAATTTTGGTCCAGGCGGATCCATTGTACTGCCAAACTTCGGCGTCATCTGTTGAGTTACCTAGCCCGACAATAATTTTATTATCGAAAGCAGTCATCGATTCAACTTGTTCATAGCCCGCATTCCAATCTAAGGCTGAATCACCACCGATTTTAGTCCAAGCACTACCGTTCCAGCGCCAGACTTCGGCGTCACCAGTACCGCTACCTAAGCCAATATACAATTGGCCGTTCAACGAAGCGCCGCAACTTACTCTTTCATAGTTTGCATTCCAGGAACCATTAACGCCATCACCACCTATCTTAGTCCAGGAGCTACCGTTCCAGCGCCAAACTTCGGCTTCGGTTGTGCTATTACCTATACCGGCATACAGGTTACCACCATAACTAACAAGCATATTTACTTCTTCGTAACCTGTTGTCCAGCCCGAGTTTAGGCTATCACCACCTATCTGAGACCAGGTAGTGCCGTTCCAACGCCAGACTTCGGCGTCATTTGCAGTAGAACCCAATCCTACGACAACATCATTACCAAAACTACTTATAGAAGATATATATTCGTAAGTATTGCTTGCCCAGCTACCATTGAAGCTCTGTCCTCCGACCATTTCCCAGCCGTTAGTTCCGTTGGTTCGCCAAAGTTGCGCCGTGCCAGCCGTATTTCCAAGCCCTGCATACAAATAATCTCCTATTTGTTGCATGACTTCTACTGAATTGAAACCGTAATATCCCCAACTATTATTAATGTGTTGCCCACCCCGCACCGTCCAGGCTGTTCCGTTCCATGAATAAAAATATCCTCCACCTGCGGCATCATATAAACCGGCATAAATTGTCCCACCGCTACCAGAAGCTAAGGTCATGACGATATCACCTGCCGCAGAGGCCCAGCTGCTATTTAATCCGTCACCACCAATTTGAGCCCAGGCGGTGCCGTTCCAGCGCCAGACTTCGCCGTCGCCATCGCCGTTACCTAATCCGACAAATATATTAGTACCATCACCCGCCATTGAATATACAGCTTCGTAATTGGTATTCCAGCTACTACTTAATCCGTCACCACCAATTTGAGCCCAGGCGGTGCCGTTCCAGCGCCATACTTCGGCGTCATTCGTACCGTCACCTATACCGGCATACAAAATTCCAGCCTGGTACTTTAGAGATCTTACTGATTCATAATTAGTGTTCCAACTACTATTCGCACCATCTCCACCAATTTTCGTCCAGGCGGTTCCGTTCCAACGCCATACTTCGGCGTCAGTCGTGCTATTTCCGATGCCGGCGTATATATTAGTTCCATCATCAGCAAAAGAATAAATTGTCTCAAAATTAGTAGTCCAGCCACTATTAACACTATCACCGCCAATTTTTGTCCAGGCTGTTCCGTTCCAACGCCATACCTCGGCGTCATTAGCACCCGTTCCTAGGCCTGCATAAAGATTGGAGTTAAAGTAATAAAGAGCTGGGATACTCTCATAAGTTCCGATTCCCCAGCTTCCGTTCAAACTGTCTCCACCAATTTTTGTCCAGGCTGTTCCGTTCCAGCGCCATACCTCTCCATCGCCAGTAGAGTTTCCTAGCCCTGCGTATACATTTGTGCCATCTGTCGCTAAAGAGTTAACCTCTTCAAAAGTTTGGTCTGCCCAACTACTATTGACGCCATCTCCACCGATTTTGCTCCAAGCAGTACCGTTCCAGCGCCAAACTTCGGCGTCACCAAGGACATTTCCAAGCCCAACATAAACATTAGTGCCACTGACAACAGAGCTACTAACTGATCTTTTCGAAGCTAAATTCCAGCCGCCACTAACCGCATCCCAGCTCTGACCGTTATTATTTGCTATTTCATACGTAACTTTACCTGTTTCATTGTCGTAGTAAAGCTGATAATCACCCTTATCTACCAGAGTATTTTTCTTATCTTGTGAATTAGCGCTAAAATTTGAATTAAACTTGGTCCAACCTTCTATAGTTTGCTGAGATCCTAGCTGCAAACTACTTGAACTAGACGCTGCAATATAATCCGTCGAACCATTTAAATTAACTGAATTATTTAAGTTTCCTGTACTAAACGTCCCACCAATGAGAGAACCGTTGTTTTGACCTGTGCTATCCGTTGCAACCGCTCCACCTGATTCATCAAAATGATACAAGGCCGAGGTGTTAGCGTCTGTAGCGTAATTTTGAGCTTTTAGTCTTGCTGTACCAGAAACCATTTCTACGCCGGAGTCGTAGTTATAATCTGCGGGGTTATTTAAATCCCACATATCGTTTAGGTCCGGTGCAGCCTTTAGACCAGTTTGAACAATTAAGGAAAGTGCAAAAACTACCACAAACCCAAGCAAAGCAACTCTTGCAGCTGGAGCTTTAGTTAGTTTATGGATTTTACCAGAAGCTTTTGTTTTATAAAGATTAGTTAAGTTACGTTTTAAAAACAAATATGCAGAAATTAGCATAGCAGAAGCAAAAGAAAATACAGGCCTTAATTTAACAACTAGCTTAGCTAAAGTAGATT
This sequence comes from Candidatus Saccharimonadota bacterium, assembly GCA_031973215.1. Lineage (GTDB taxonomy): Bacteria > Patescibacteriota > Saccharimonadia > Saccharimonadales > CAIOMD01 > DALYDK01. The sequence goes on along the minus strand of DALYDK010000003.1, from coordinate 13,411 downwards.
TAGCATAGTGTATAGATGTATTTAGGCTTTTTAAAAATTTTTTATTCCCTTTTTCAAGAGGATTTTTAATTTTTGTTCCTCCACATAAATTCTAAAGTATATTTTACCACAAAAAGCTTTAGCGCAATAGATAAAAACGCAGTATTTAAGATGTAAATAATATAATGGTAATTATGGTAATTTCAAACGATTCAAAAAAGCTACGAATAGGTGTATTTTTAGTCCTGCTTTGGTGGCTTCCATTCTGGGCTTTAGCAACTCCTATATCTGAAAAAACAGGTATTAAAATATCTGTTCTTACAATTGCAATTATGGGAGTTCAGACGGTAATTGGTGTTATGGGATTTTACCTATGTGGCAAAACAGTAACTAAACAAATAAAAAAATTACCTTTCAAGAAAGTGCCCGGGACACTGTGGCATATGCTAATAAAAGGAGATACTGAAGCGGTAGATAACTAGTTTTATTGATGATAAAGTATTGAGTATGAATAACAATGAAAAAAACGAACAAGTTCAGCAACTACAGAGTCAAACTGCTCAATTCGGCCTAATTGCATTTGCTCTAATTGCACTAATATCATTCAGCACTATATTTTTTCATTTTGTTGAAAAATGGAACTGGCTAGATTCTTACTATTTCACGATTGTAACGGTGGCCACTGTAGGTTACGGAGATTTTACCCCAAAAACTAATGCCGGAAAAATTGGTGCTACTCTAGTAATAATTATAGGCATAGGCTTATTTAGTGCTTTTGCATCTATGTTACTAAAAAGGCGGGCCCTAAAAAACATTGAAAGAAAAGCAATAAAAGAAGAAAAAAAGATTATTTAATCTGTTATAATATCTCTTGTTTTGCACCCGTAGCTCAGCGGATTAGAGCATCTGTCTTCGGAACAGAGGGTCGGGGGTTCGAATCCCTCCGGGTGTACCAAAATGGAGAGATGTCCGAGTGGTTGAAGGAAACGGTCTTGAAAACCGTCGTGCCGGCAACGGTACCGTGGGTTCGAATCCCACTCTCTCCGCCAACTAAAAAACTCCTTTAATCAGGAGTTTTTTAGTTATTGGGGTTTATTTTTTTGTTCTTTGGGTTTTTCTTCTTGGGTGACGGCGGTAAGGGTGCTTTTTAGAACTTCCAACATGCTCTTGGCGTGCTCATGGCTCATTCCAACCTTAGCTACAGCCATTGAGTTCATTGTTCCCGGATAACTCTGTAGAAAATTAATAACAACTCCGTAACGGTTAGCGTTAACCTGCACTATATCGGTGTATACAATTGGATTGTCTTCTTGAGGAGAAATATCGAACTTAATATTCTCATGATTTTGCTCGGTAATTCGACCGGTGAGTATTTGATCATATCCAGCTAGTTTCCACACAGAACTTGCTTCGTGGTCCTTTAGGCCAAAATGTGAGATAAGCAGTAAGACAATGTCTTCGCTAGGCTGATACATACCAGCTTCAATTTCATTAATTGTTTTAGTGTCTAGTTCTACTGCTCCGGCAACATCACTAGTACTTTCGTTGGCTTTAACTCTTAATTTCTTAATAGCTTGGCCAAAATCAAAAAATGGTGTCTTGCTTTTATTGTCACTCATTGTTTTATATTATATCAGTTATAAGAGTATATTAGTAGTAAGATGGAATTTGTAAAAGATCAAAAATTATCAGCATATTCAAGCATGCGGCTCGGTGGCAAAGCTAAATATTTATGTCATGCCAAAAAGCAAAGCGATTTTTTAGAGGCCCTGAATTTTGCAAAATCCAAAAACCTTAAAATTATTACAATAGGCCACGGCACCAACATTATTTTTACCGATTCTGGCTTTAACGGTCTTGTGGTTGTGAATGAGTACTCTGGATACAATATTGAAGGTGAAATTTTAACTGCTAAATCGGGCTCTAGCTGGGATGAAATAGTTCAAGCTAGCGTAGATAATGGCCTAGTAGGCATAGAAGCACTTTCGTTAGTTCCTGGAACCGTGGGTGGTGCTCCTGTTAACAATATTGGAGCTTACGGACAAGAAATAAAAGATACTTTAGTTCATGTAAAAGCTTTAAATAATGTTTCTGGAGAAATAATTACAATTAGTAATGCTGAATGCGAATTTGGTTATAGAAATAGTATTTTTAAAGAGAAAGACCACGGAAAATATCAAATTTTAGAAGTGTGTTTAAAGTTAAAAAGATACCAAAAAAGCAATTACAAGATACCAAATTACCCGGCAGTACAACAGGCAATGAAAAATGAGCTGAATCCAAACCCGAGCTTAGTCAGAAAAGTCATATCAGAAATTAGAATGTCGAAACTACCGGATCCTACAACTACACCAAACACTGGTTCATTTTTTAAAAATCCTATTGTAGATGACGATATTTTTAATACTTTCATCAATAACTACCCAGATGCCCCTTATTATGAGCTTGAAAACAATCAATATAAAATTCCTGCCGGATGGCTAATTGAAAATCTAGGTCTTAAAGGCAAAATTATTAGCGGAATAGAGATATACAAAAAACAGGCACTTGTACTTGTAAATAGATCCGCAACTTCTTATAAACAGCTCGACGACACAATAAAGTATATTCAAAAACAGATCAAATCTGAGTACAATATTGCGATATCTATTGAACCAGAGATAATTAGAAATGACTAAGCAAAAGTTTATAGAACAAATTCTAAAAATTAATAATGATTTAAGTGGTCAGGACGTTGAAATTATTTCTGATGCTTTCGATTTTGCCAAAGAAGCGCACAAAGGACAAAAAAGAGCAAACGGAGAAAGTTATTTTACGGGTCACTGCATTCCTGTGGCGGTGCATGTAGCAGAAATAGGCATGGACAAAACACTAATTTGCGCCGCACTGCTTCATGACACAATTGAAGACACTGAAGTAGAAATTAAAGAAATAGAAGCAAAGTTCGGAAAAGATATTGCCAAGCTAGTAGAGGGGGTCAGTAAGCTAGGAAAGCTGAAGTATCAGGGTAACGAAAGGCATGTTGAATCTTTAAGGAAATTTTTTGTTTCGATAGCCCAAGATGTTAGAGTGGTGATACTAAAGCTCGCTGATAGATGGCACAACCTAGAAACACTGCAATATTTGCCCGCAGAAAAGCAACAGCGAATTGCACTTGAAAGTATCATGATTTACGCCCCACTGGCGTCTAGACTTGGAATGGGAAAATTAGTCACAATACTTAATGATTTAGCGTTTCCCTACGCCCTTCCAAATGAGTACGAGCGAACCCGCAAAATAATGTCCGTACAGTTAAAAAAAGCAGATGATTCAATAAAAAAAATTTACCGATCAATTTCTTCTGAGCTTTATCAACAATTTGGGTATACCCCAATGATTAACAATAGAGTTAAAGGCATGTACAGCCTTTACAAGAAATTAGAGAGAAAAAACTGGATAATTGACGAAATATTTGACCTTATTGCAATTAGGGTTGTCCTTGAAAGCGTAGCCGATTGCTACCAGGCTCTTGGTATAATTCACAATAAATACCGTCCAGTACCCGGTAGAGTGAAGGACTATATTGCCGTACCAAAACCTAATGGATACCAGAGTTTGCACACTGCAATTTTTACCGGTGACGGAATGATTGTTGAAATTCAAATAAGAACTAAAGAAATGCACGAGTTTAACGAGTCTGGTGTTGCTTCGCATCATTCATATAAAAATAATCACTTACAAAAAGGATCTAACAAAGAGAGTTTTGCATGGATAGAACAACTACGAGAGTTCCAAGATAAAGACCTACAGCCCGCAACATACTACAAAAGGCTTAGGACAGATTTTTTCCAAGATCGTATATTTGTTTTTACGCCAATTGGAGATGTTATTGACTTGCCTAACGGAGCAAGCGTGCTTGATTTTGCCTATGCAGTTCACTCAGATATTGGTAATCATGCAACTGGAGGCAAAATTAACGGCAAGTACGTCGGACTCAAAACAACTCTAAACAGTGGCGACATAGCCGAAATAATTACCAACAAAAAATCTAAGCCTTCCGATAAATGGTTAGAATACTGCGTAACCAGTTCGGCTATCGGTAAAATTAGACGGCACCTAAAAATTGAAGCAAAAGATTTAAAATAAAACTACGATGGCAATGGATAATAACTTGCTAGTTCTTTAACTCTGTTTTTAAGAGAATTTAAGTAATCGTTATTATTTATATTTTTTAGTGAAAGGTCAATAATTTCAGCTATTTCAACCATTTGATCTGGACCCATTCCTCTTGTTGTAATTGCCGGAGTGCCAAGACGAATTCCACTGGGTGTAAATGGTGGATTAGGGTCATCGGGAATAACATTTTTGTTAACTGTTAAGCCTGCTATATCGAGCGCTTTTTCTGCCTCTGCACCGTTTATACCCAGAGAGCTTACCGTATCAATGAGTAATAAATGATTATCCGTGCCATTAGTAACAAGCTTGTATCCCCTATTCATTAGTTCTTGTGCAAGTTTTTTGGCATTTACTACGACATTCTGCGCATAAATCTTAAATTCTGGTTGTAATGCCTCATCGAATGCAACAGCTTTTGCTAGTATGGTGTTCATGTGCGGGCCGCCCTGAACTCCCGGAAAAACTGTCCTGTCAATTAGAGTTGGAATGTTACTTATTGTTTTGTCTAGCTTAACCAAAGGGTTGCTTGCGACGCCTCTGCTTAAAATTAGACCAGACCTTGGACCACGAAGCGTTTTATGCGTAGTGCTGCTCATAACATGAAATCCTGCAGTCAATGGATTTGCAAGTACGCCTCCTGCAATAAGACCAGCAATATGGGCAATATCTGCGACCAATAATGCGCCAACAGAATTGCCTATCTCGACAAACTTTTTATAATCGAGTTCTCTAGGAAATGATGAATAGCCGGCCATGATTATTTTTGGTTTATGTTCTTCTGCTAAGCTTGCAAGTTGTTCATAGTCTATTTCGCCAGTTTCAATATCTTTTAATCTATATCGAATAAATTGGTACTGCCCCGCCAGAACTGTAACCGGATGACCATGCGTAAGATGACCACCATGGCTTAGGTCCATTGCCAAAACTTTATCACCGTAATTTAACCATGAATGGTATACACTTTCGTTGGCTTGAGCGCCTGAATGTGGCTGTACATTTGCATGATCCGCACCAAATAGTTTTTTGGCGCTTTCAATAGCGAAAATTTCTACTTTATCTGTATTTTCTTGACCGCCATAATAGCGTCTTCCCGGGTAACCTTCTGAATATTTATTAGTGAAAACACTCCCAAGGGCACTTAGGACATCTTTACTAACATAATTTTCTGAAGGGATTAGTTCCAACCCTTCTGACTGTCTTGTAACTTCAGCATCAAGAAGACTGTTGAGGTGTGGATTTTTTAACATATTTTCATTATAAACTGTGTATAAGTATATTGCTAAAGTTATCAGATATGATATAATATAGGTCATTATGAACATTCAGAATCAAAAAATTGGTCAGTTAATATCACAATTAAGGCAAGAGAGAAATTTAACACAAGCAGAGTTTGCTAAGCGTCTAAAAACCAGCCAGTCTGCTGTGAACAGAATGGAACAAGGAAAGCAAAACTTAAGCCTTGATACAATTTCTAGAATTTCAGCTGTACTAGGTCGAGATATCGTTTCTATAAATGAAGTTTCCAAAAATCTAGGATTTGAAATTAACGGCGGCAAAGAGCTAAAGGGCTCAATTACTATGAAAACTTCCAAAAATGCCGCAGTATCAATATTGGCTGCATCTCTATTAAACGACGGGGTTACATATTTAAAGAATGTCCCTAGAATAGAAGAGGTTTTTAGGCTACTTGAAGTACTAGAAAGCATAGGTGTTCATGTTAAGTGGATTAGAGATACTGATCTTGAAATTCGAACTCCACAAAATTTGAATCTAGATAATATAGACGATGAGGCAGCTAAAAAAACCAGAAGTATAATCATGTTTATGGGAGCCTTAATTCATAAAAAAAATAAATTCTCCCTACCTTACGCCGGTGGCTGCCATCTTGGCAAAAGAACCATTGCAGCCCACCAGTTTGCACTTGAACAACTAGGGGTTAAAATTCAAACTGTTAATGGACAATACAACGTTATTTCTGACAATGTACATCAGGCAGAAATAACAATGTACGAGGCCAGCGACACTGCTACTGAAAACTTATTAATCGCAGCATCGTTAATACCGGAACAAACAATAATTAGATTTGCTGCATCTAATTATATGGTGCAAGATTTATGCGCTTTTCTCGTTGCTCTTGGCGTAAAAATAGAAGGTATAGGTACGCCAACACTTAAGGTTACTGGACTATCAAAAATAAACAAACGCATTGTTTACAGCCCTGCTGAAGACCCGCTAGAAGCAATGCTTTTTCTGACAGTAGCAACCATAACAAACTCAGAGATAGAAATTAAAAGGTGCGCAATTGATTTTATTAGGCTAGAGTTACTAAAGCTAGAAAAAATGGGCCTAAGATTTTCTGTATCTAGTGAGTATTTAGCCGAAAATAAACTCACTAAACTCGTAGACATAAAAACTCATAAATGGAAAAAACTTTCCGCACTTGAAGATAAGATTCACCCCATGCCTTATCCTGGCATCAACATAGATAACCTGCCATTTTTTGTGCCAATTGCAGCTCTGGCAGACGGTGAAACGCTGATACATGACTGGGTATTCGAAGATAGGGCTTTGTATTTCACGGAGCTTAACAAGCTCGGGGCTCGCATTAGGCTACTTGACCCTCATAGAGTAATGGTAGATGGACCAACAGTATTTAAGCCAGCAGAGGTCATATGTCCTCCGGCCCTTAGACCAGCAACAATAATTTTAGCCGCCATGCTAGGAGCCAATGGTAGATCAATATTAAGAAATATCTACTCAATAAATAGAGGTTACGAATCATTAGCAAAAAGACTGCAAGAGCTTGGAGCTGACATAAAAACGCTACAAGAACTTTAATTATCTCTTTTGACAGTAGTATTATTTACGTTATAATATTTTAGTCTTTAACATTGCGGGTGTGGTATAACGTTTATTATTTCTGCCTTCCAAGCAGACGACGCGGGTTAGACTCCCGCCACCCGCACCAAATTTTTGTACCCGCCCCGGTAGCTCAGTGGATTAGAGCGATGGGCTTCTATCCCACAGGTCGGGGGTTCGAATCCCTCCCGGGGTACCAATAAAAATACTCAACAATATTGTTGAGTATTTTTAAATTTTGGATTGAATAAGCTAATTTATATCTTGAATTTCCGAATATTGGCCCGCACCACTTGGTGGAGTTAGATAACCATCTCTAAAGTTCTCAATTTCTTGACAATGCCTTCCCGAATCTTCTAATGCCTTAATTACATCACTGCCCATTAGCGTAATTGAATCTTTAACGGCAAATTTGCCGAATATTTTATCTACTGGAACTACCAGACCAGATAGCTCACTCCAGTAAGGGTCGACCACACTACCGTTGAATTGGTAGTGACCTACAATATTTCTATCGTTTTGTTCCATAACAATTTATTTTTATTATATATCAATTTATATTAATCGCTGAAATAATACATGTATATATATCTAAAATATTGGTAAAATTAATACTGAAAATAAGGAGGTATTAATATGGATTTTGACTATAAAGACATGGGTGGCGAGCCATTTGTGGTAGACATAGAAGAGCTAACAAAACAGAATTCTGATTTTAGGGTTGCCAAATGGACTGGTACTAATTTACAAATGACGGTAATGTGCATAAAGCCAGGTGGTGAAGTCGGCCTAGAGGTTCATAACGACATTGATCAATTCCTTAGAATAGAAGAAGGTCAAGGAAAAGTTCTAATGGGTGATGCTGAAGATGATTTAAATTTTGAAAAAGATGTCGAGGATGATTTTGCGATATTTGTTCCCGCCGGAAAGTGGCACAACATCATAAACACTGGTAAAGAAAATTTAAAACTTTACTCAATTTATGCACCGGCAGAACACGCTAAAGGCACAGTTCATAAAACTTACGAAGAGGCTATGGAGGCAGAAGCCGAACACCACCACTAATAGTCGGTCTAGATTTAATTTGTATTTATAGATATAATCTTACTGTTCAACTCTGGCGGTAAGATTTGGCGGATGTAGCTCAGTTGGTTAGAGCGCCTGTTTGTGGCACAGGAGGTCGAGGGTTCAATTCCCTTCATTCGCCCCATAATTATAAAATGGCCCTATTGGGCTGTTTTTTTATTAGGGGGATTGTAGCAAATTGATAATCGCCTAAGGTCGAGGGTGAGACCAGCAAGGCTGCTGGTCGCAAGGCAGTCAACACTTGCAAACTTGTTTGCAAAGTCGTTGTGACGGGTTCGCCAAAGGTGACCAATTCCCTTCATTCGCCCCATGAGCGTATAATAAATAAAAAAGGCACCCAAAAGAACGGGTGCTTTTTTAAAAACTTGCTGGTAGAAGTACTAGTATTCCGGCCAAAACTGGCACAATAATATTATCGCTTCCCTTGGGAGATAATAGTTCTGCTAAAGTTAGTATTGAAGCTACCCCAAAAGATAAAGCACTTACAAAAACTACGTTCTGCAAATCTGTTGGCAGTAAATCTATATTGAAATACCAGTACACAGCGTTTATAAAAAACGATATGGCCATGAAGCTCATTGATCCAAAAAAACTCTTTCTTTGACCATAAATTTTGAACTGACCAGCTTTTTTGCCAAGTGATACTCCAATAACTGCCGCAAAACCATCGGCTAAGGCCATAGTTAAAACGGCAACCGCAAATACTGAAGCATCGCTAAACATAAGTGCACTAACGCCTATTCCAAGGGCATACCAAATTTCTCCATATGTTGCCCTTCTAACACTCCTAAGCGAACGAAACAACTTTAGTTTTTTTGTTAAGACAAGGGCAAAAATAAATAGTAAACTAACTAAAGCTATCTCAATATTACTCAAAAAAAGTGGCCAAAATGCCACAAATGTTGCCGATGTTATGTGAACAAATTTTCTGGCGTATTCGCCTTTTAAAATACGCTTACGCCAAAGAATTTCGCCCAATATTAGACAAATACCTATACCGAGAAATGCTATGAGTAGATTTATCATTAATAATTTTCTGTATTTTTGATTACAGAACCTATTTATTATAATGGTTGGTACTATATAGATGCAAAAAATTCCCGGCAAAAGACTAGTTTCGTTCGACCTTCTGAGAGGTTTTTTTATTTTAGTAATTATTATTGATCACTTACAAAGATGGCCGGGTATTCTAGATTGGTTAACTGGACAAGGTAGGCTTTGGGTATCTGCCGCTGAGGGCTTCATTTTAATTAGTGGAATAATGATAGGTTTAATAAGGGGTTACAAAGACAGTTCACTGCCCCTTATAAGAGTTTCAAAAAAATTATGGTCAAGAGCATTTATTCTTTACATTTGGTCAATTGTAACTAGCACAGTAATATTTGCGATAACAATTTACTGGAAGGCCGACTACACACCGTTTCCACCAGGCACAGACAGTATAAATAATCCTGAAAACTTTTTGGGAGCAGTGGAGCAATTTATCAATTTAAGTGCCGTTTTTGGTTGGGCTAATTTTTTAGTATTATATGCTGTCTTTTTGGCTTTTTCTCCACTAGCTATATTATTACTTCGAAGAGGCCAATGGCTAGTTCTTTTATGCACTAGTTTATTTATATGGTTCTTAGGCCTTGGCAGGGAAAATATGTTCCTTAGCTGGCAGCTGCTATTTTTTGGAGGAGCTATAGCAGGGTACTACTATCATGATCTAAATATTAAATGGTCAACAATAAAAAATAGAAGGACTATTAAAAAAATCGTTATATATTTGTCTATTCTATTTTCAGCTATTAGCGCAGCCATAACTTTTGGCTGGAGATTTATTGAAAGTAGTGTAAGCCCAGTTTCTAAAGAAGACTTTCTGCAATTTAGGCTGTATTTAGATCCGTTTTTCGACAAAATTGAACTTTACCCCCCTAGACTCCTGGTAACTGGAGTTGTTTTCCTTGGATTATTTTTTATATTTACAAGTTACCAGAAAGAAATTTATAAACTGTTTGGATGGTTACTCTTGCCGTTTGGCAGACATTCACTATTTGTTTATATTTTACAATCAATAATTGTGGTTATGGTAGCGGGCTTTTTGCCAAAAACTACTAACATATTAATTAACTTTATTATTACTATAATGACAATTGCATTTATTTGGCTGTTAACAACAAAAGCCAAGTGGTTACATAAAATTATTCCTAGTTAAGAGGCTCCAAATTCTACGAGCTGCTTAGCGTCAATTGTTAGAGTATCGCCAGCTTTTATTTGATTGCTTAAAATTTTATCAGCCACAATTGACTCTATAGTTTTCTGCATTAATCTACGTAGCGGACGAGCTCCCATGACCGGATCATAGCCATTTACACTTAGCCACAAAGTAGCATCTTCAGATAAATTAACAGTTATTTTCTGATTAGATAACTCATTATTAATTTGCTTCATTAATATCGCGACAACCTCTTTTAGGTCGTCTTGACTAAGGGGCTCAAAAATAATTGTCTCATCGAATCTATTAATAAATTCTGGCTTAAATTTATTTTCTGAAATAAGTAGATTAATCAGATCTTGCGGCTTAACATTTTCCCCAGTGTCAATTCCCTGTCTTATCTTATCTGCCCCGGCGTTACTTGTTGCAATTACAATGCAATCCTTGAAAGATATTTCTCTGTTATTACTATCGATAATTACCCCTTCGTCAAGAAGCTGAAGAAAAATGTTAATAATCGATTCATCGGCTTTTTCAATCTCATCAAGAAGTACAACTGAAAAAGGTTTTTGCTTAACTTTATCTAAAAATGATGGACTATTGTTGTTACCAATTGCCAGTATTTTATTAACACTATCTTTGGTAATAAATTCGTTCATATCTATTCTTATAAAATTCGATTTATCGCCAAAATAACTTGAAGCTAAAGCCTTGGACAACTCAGTTTTGCCTACACCGGTTGGTCCTAGGAATAGAAAAGTACCAATAGGTTTGTTTGAACTAGACACTCCACTTCTATTTCTCTTCAGGGCATTCACCACTTCTGTGACTGCCCTGTTCTGTCCTACGACTTTTTCCTTAATTTCGCTTTCTAGGCTTAGTAACTTATTTTTTTCATCATTAGAAGTAGCGCCGACCTTAACACCGGTAGTTTGCTCAATAGCAGACTGAACTGTGGCTGCAGTAATTATGCCTCCAGCTCGTCCAGCATTTTCCATCACACTAATTGCCTTGGCCGGCATTGCAACTTCAGGACCATACCTAAGAGCAAGTCGGTAAATTTCTTTTAAAGACTCATAAGTAAATAGACACTTTAACTGATGTTCAACAAAAATTGCTTCGTTTTCTAATATCTTAATAGTTTCAGATTCTTCTGTTTGGGTAACGGCTTGGTAGTTAAAGACTGTGCTAAGACCTGGTTTCTCTCTATTTATGTATTGCCAATCAGAATCGGTAAACGAAAATATCATTCTTACTCTGCCCGCTGAAATAATAGGTTGCATAAAGTTTGTGGCATCGTATGCGCTATTACATCCAAATAATGCACCGCCATTATTAAAGAATATTATGATATTTTTAGCATGATAAGCCTCTGATAATATCTGGTTCAGTGCCTGTTCAATTTGTGATTGATCAAAACTGGTTAATAAATTAGCCGCATCAATTTGATATATTTGAGCATACTTTAAGCCAGCAGGAACATTTCCAAAAAGTAACCTATCTGCTAAACCCTGGACGCATATATGCTTACCGGAACCAGTTTGGCCCACTAGGGCGATGTTTGCCCTGCCATTACTAGAAAAAACAGACAGACACTGGTCAACAACCTTCTCTCGACTAAAAATGTCTCTATGCGTAGTTCCGCCATATTGAATACTAAATGAAATATTTTCCGCAAACCTATTAAGTAGAGGCGTATAGCCCGTAGCCCAATCTCTGGCCATTCCGCCCGAAGATTGCTTAGTTCTCATTGATTCTATAGCACCTATTAAATATGCATACCAACCCAGGCCACTTTTAAGCTCCTCCTCGGAATAATTAATAATCTTTAAGATGTTCTCTTTATTATTTGCGCCTAAAACTAGTGCCACCGACAAATATGCACCGTCAACCCCAAAACTAAGCGGATAATTTTTAAATAAACTTTTGGCATTCTCATAAACTTTAGAATAGTCTGAAATTTCTGCCAACTTCAGTATCTCATCAGAAATTAAAAACCTATTGAGCATAAACAATCTGCCGGTATCTTTTTTCAACCAATTAACCATCTCGTCATTTGAATCGGGGATATTTTTACTACGGCCTACAAGACTATCTTTAAGAAAATCATATGGGTTTTCAGAGCTAATGTTTGGTTTTATTTTCTTTAAGTCGTATTCATACCATTCATGAACCATGTATAAAAATAAAATAGGAATGAAGCAAAAATATCCTGCGTTATCGCCGCTAATAATCAAGCTTATGCCGAGTATAGATATTGCAAGCGAAAATATAATGTACAAATAAGCTGTCAATTTACTTGAAATACCATTTTTATATTTTGCCTTTTCGTATCTTATAGTTTTTGGGTACTGATGCATTTTTATGAAACTCCGAAAATAATTAGAAGTGGAAAAAGCAGTGGAACTATTGGCCATATAAGAGCAATAACAAGCCCAAATATTGCAACAAAAATCATTATGACAACCGAAAATACAATAACGGTTATACGAATAACGAATCCAATTATTCTGGCAAAGACATTATCGAACCAAACTCTAAGCTTAAGATCGAATGATGAATCTTTAGGAGCATAGCTAGTAATTTGCTTCCATGGTTCAAAGATTGTTCTTAACAAAATAGGCAAAGAAAAATCATTGTATATATTTTTTATTCTTGCCACAATTCTGTCAAAAGCATTAAGCCATCCGGCTGTATACCACCAGCGGAAAAACAATAATAAAACCATAAGCTTATTCTATCAGCAGTTAAGGTCTAATAAAAAGTTATTTGTCTTTTTTGTTGGCAAAGAAAAATATATAAAAAATTTCAAGAATGCCTGCTGTGTTTAAGACTAGCAATACTATATACCAGGCCTTATCGCTATTACGCGCAGCTTTCCAGAGCGCTACGCCCTTCCAGGCAACAGCCCAAATAACTAGTAGTATTACAAATAATGATTGTGAAAATGTTAATGCTTCCATAAAGAAAATTTACCACGAAAATAATAAATAAAAAATACCAAAGTCGTATTAAGCTTAAAAAATTTAAAACCCACCTTATTGGTGGGTGTATAAAATGGTCGGGGATAAAGGACTCGAACCTTCGACCTCGCGGTCCCAAACCGCGCGCGCTAGCCAACTGCGCCAATCCCCG
>DALYDK010000002.1:10096-135209 GCA_031973215.1 Candidatus Saccharimonadota bacterium | reverse complement strand
CTGGGAACAGACTCATTCTGGGCAGCAATACTTGCCGGTATAGTCATAGGTTTGGTAAACTATATAATAACTATCTTGTTGGAGGTAAACAGTTCTAAAGATGGATAATATCTTTAATTACATTACAGTTGGTTCGGCTATTATTATGATAATTTTTATATTAATGCAGGTAAGAGGCGCAGGACTTGGTGCTGGTTTTGGTGGTAGCGCCGAGATTAACACGGTGCGCCGTGGTTCAGAAAAAACACTCTTTCAGTTAACTATAATCACAGCAATTGTTTTTGTTGTTTCTATAATTTTGGGAATTACAGTCGCTTAAAACGGCTTAATATGAAGAATAAGATATCTAAAAAGCATTTTAAAAGACGCATCAGAGCAAATCGTCGTAAACTTTCTGGCGTAGGTCAGAAAATTAATAAAGATATAGACCGGCATGTATTTAGACGATGGTCAAATTTAGTCTATGCCAGAAGATTTTTAATAGGCTGGGTAAGCTTAATGCTTATTTTAATTTTTGGTGTAATATTTCAGACCACAGCTCTTTCTAAACATTATCTAGAGCCAAAGCCAGTTGCCGGAGGGGTTCTTACAGAGGGAATAGTTGGCAGTATGTCAAACGGTAATCCTATATTTGCGACCGACAGTGTAGATAAGGCTGTTTCAAAACTGGTTTTTTCATCTCTACTTACCTATGACAACCAAGGAAATCTAGTCGGAGATTTGGCAAAAAGTTGGGAAATGGGTCCAAACGCAAGTGTTTTTACGGTAAAGCTGAAGGACAACGCCCAGTGGCATGACGGCCAGCCTGTTACTGCAGATGATGTTGTCTTTACATATTCTACTATTCAGAATCCAGCTGCAAAATCTCCTCTTAGTTCAGCATGGAAAGGAGTTAAGGTCGAAAAGGTTGACGACTACACCGTTAAGTTCACCACTCCTGCGCCTTTTGTGCCATTTCCTAACTTACTTACCAACGGCATAGTACCCCAGCATATCCTAGAAAAGGTAGATATATCTAGCTTAAGATCTGACGGCTATAACACTAACGATTTAGTAGGTTCTGGGCCATTTAAATATCAAGGTGCCGAAATGTCGGGCAATAATCAAGAAATTAAATTAATCAAGAATGATCAGTATTACAGACCAGCAGTATCTCTTGACGGTTTTTCTATAAAAACTTTTGAAAACCAAGATGAACTCAAAAAAGCCCTTGAATCAAAACGAGTTGATAGCGCAGGCGGTTTTAAACTTAAGGATGATGAAATTTTTACAGACTACAGCTACCCATTTGTTCTAAATAGTGCCACTATGTTCTTTTTGAAAACGACAGCTCCAAACCTGACAGACACAAAAGTTAGGCAAGCATTAGTCAGAGCAACCAACACAACAGAAATAAATAAAATATTGGGGTATCAAGCTGTTCAGGTAAAAGAACCCATATTAAATGATCAGACAGGCTATAATTCAGAGTTTTGGCAACTAGGCTTTAATCAGGCAGAAGCTGCAAAGCTCCTAGATGAGGCAGGATGGAAAATTCCTGAAAATGGAAAATATCGAGTAAAAGATGGCAAGGAATTGTCACTTAAATTAGTTTCCGAAAATAATGAAATTTATCCGGCAATTGCAACAGAACTACAAAAACAGTGGGAAAAAGTTGGCGTTAAGCTAGACGTTTCTTTTGTTAATGCCGACCAAATAACGCAAACATTTATTCCAAATCACGAATATGATGTATTTTTATATGGCATAAATATTGGCTCTGACCCTGATGTTTATGCCTACTGGCATTCTTCTCAGGCTAATTCTGGTAGCTCTAGACTTAATTTGTCTGAATACAAGTCATCTGCGGCTGACTTAGCACTTGAATCCGGCAGGTCAAGGTCTAAAGACGATTTAAGGGCAGCTAAATATAAGCCGTTTTTATCTAGTTGGAAAAACGATGCACCGGCAATTGGTCTTTATCAGCCAAGGTACCTATATCTATCAAACAAGCAAATCTACGGTATTGTTGATTCTAGAAGATTAAATAGCCCCGAAGACAGGTACAATAATGTAAATGAATGGATGGTTAAAACTAGCTATCAGCAGAAAGAATAGCTGGGGCGCTTATGTTATTATTAAATAAACAAATTAACTAGGAAATAAATATTTTGAATAGGGTGGCACAATATTTACAAGAACATCTCGACGGCGAAGTCACTACTTCTTCTGATGCGAGAGATTATTTTTCGACAGATGCGAGTATTTTTAAGGTTGTTCCACAGTTAGTAGTTTATCCAAGAAGCGAATCGGATGTTAGAAAATTAGCAAAATTTGCTTGGCAACTTTCAGAGAGAGGTCGCAATATTCCACTAACTGCTCGAGCATATGGCACTGACTACTCGGGAGGATCTTTGGGTGGTGGTATTTTAATTAATTTTTCTGCTCATCTTAACAAGCTACTTACGCTTGACCCAAACAAAGGCTTGACTACTGTTCAGCCAGGTATGAATTTTGGTGCGCTACAACAAATTATGATGACTCACGGCCATTATTTTCCTGCAGCACCGGCATCTTATGAATATTCTTCTATTGGCGGTGCGGTTGCAAATAACGCTGGGGGCCGTAGATCAATAAAATACGGAAACATACAAGAATTTGTAACTAGCATAAGAGTCATTCTTGCTAATGGCGAGGTTATTGATACTGGCATAATTTCCAAGAAAGAACTTGGAAAAAAGAAAGCTCAAGCAACCCTAGAAGGTGAAATATATCGCACCTTAGATAACATACTTACCGATAACGCAGAACTAATAGAAAAGACCAGACCCTTTCTAGCATCGAATAATTCAGGTTATGACATTTGGTCCGTAAAAGACTCTAAAGGCAATTTTAATCTAACTAAACTTATAGCTGGTTCTCAAGGAACTCTGGGTCTAATATCTGAAATAAGCCTAGAAGGAGAAAGTTTTAATCCTGACACCTCTTTAGTAGTTAGTTTCTATGACAATTTGGATAAATTAACATCTGCAGTAAATGAAATTAAAAAACTTCAACCAAGTTCATTAGAAATAATTGACTCTAACTTACTAGATTTCTTAGACATAGCTAGCCCAAATCATCTTAGAAAAATAATCAGAAAGCCTCACCCAAAGATAATTTTGCTAACCGAATTCGATGAGCTTAGTAATCGAAAACAAAAGAAATTGGCTAAAAAATCAATTAAAATATTAGAAAAATATGCTCTAAAAGCAATTATTACGAAAGATCCATTCGACCAAGAAGATTATTGGAAAATGCGCGATTCAGCCGCAGCGGTCCTTTGGCAGTCTGCTAGCGCAAAAAAGCCCTTGCCCATAATTGGAGATGCCGTTATTCCCTCTGAAAGACTCAATGAATATATTGTTAAACTATATCGTCTATGCGATGAATTTGATGTCTCAAAAGCAATTTGGGGCCATGCTGGAGAGAGTAATTTGCAGACAATGCCATCTTTTGACCTTTCTCAAGTGGGTGAGAGACAAAAGGTTATAAAAATGATGAATGCTTATTATAAAATGGTCACTGATCTTGGTGGTTCAATTACCGGCCAACTGAATGACGGCAGACTCAGAGGGCCTTTTGTAGAAATGATGTACGGTACTCAGCTTTACCAGATTTTCCGGCAGATAAAACAGGCGTTTGACCCCTACGGGTCCTTAAATCCTGGAGTAAAAATTGATGTTAATATGCCAGATGTTCAAAAACAAATTAGAAATAATTACAACTTGAACCATCTTTACAATTTTATGCCTAGGATATAGCCAATGATAATTACTGCTCTTGGATACTTAGGTTCGTTAATGATTCTTACAAGTTTTATTTTGGTAACTAAGCAAAAATGGAAGCCAACGGCATTTTGGTACTTATTTGTAAATTTGTTAGGTGGGCTTTTCTTGGCTATTTATCAGCTAGAGCTAGAGGCTTATGCTGGCTTTGCTCTTAATTTAGTCTTTGCTATGGTTGCCTTGGACGGTCTAATTGTTTTACTAAAACAAAAATAACTTGAGTTATCTTAAAAAACTATGTAATATACTTTGGTTGTATATTAAAAATTTGCGCGAGTGGCGGAATTGTGAAAAGTGCCATTGGCACTTTGCAAGACCGCAGCCCAGGTACGGCGAACGCCGCAAAGGCGAGGTGGGGGCGAGAATCGATTTAATAGCAAATAATTGCTATTAAGTAGAATCGTGCCAGACGCGCTACCTTGAGGTGGTAGTGGCCGAAAGGTTGTGGAGGTGAAACCAGCATGTCTGCTAGTCGCAAGGCCGGAAACCCTGCGTGCAGATGCACCAGAGTTGAGGCGGGGTCGAGGGCCAAATGAGAATCATTTGGAACCGTGGCCAAGTCCGATTATAATTATTCCTTGAACCTTTAAATGCAATAATTTGCGCGAGTGGCGGAATTGGTAGACGCGCTACCTTGAGGTGGTAGTGGCCGAAAGGTTGTGGAGGTTCAAGTCCTCTCTCGCGCACCATTCATTTTTAAAGTATAATCTTATCATTGGGTGATTAGCTCAGTTGGCTAGAGCATCTCGTTTACACCGAGGGGGTCGGGGGTTCGAATCCCTCATCACCCACCAACTTAAGAGTCCAGGCATGTCCTGGATTTTTTAGTTGCAGAGGGATTTGAAAACCCGACCCCCGAGCAGAGAGGGAGGGGTGAGACCAGCAAGTCTGCTGGTCGCAAGGGAGCCAACCCTTGCAAACTAGTTTGCATAGGTGTTGCGACGGGCCTGCCAAAGGTAGGTCGAATCCCTCATCACCCACCAACTTAAGAGTCCAGGCATGTCCTGGATTTTTAAGTGCAGACTTTTTTAGTGGAAAAATTAGCATATTAATGGAGACAAATAATATGGCAAAACATGAGCAATTCGTTGACGGAGATAATGATGTTCCTTATCCTGATTTCATAGTTCCAGCAGATTATGAAAATAATATAAAAATAACCAGAGAACAACAGCTAAGAGGAATTGTTAAAACATCTAATGGAAGAGGAAAATTTCTTAGCGGTTTAAGGATTGTTGCGCCAAATTATCCTCATAGAAAAGATGATCCAAACACAGAATCTTAAAAAGATAACCAACTAACTAACAGAAACCTTAATTAAATATAAACCACCGACATTCTTGTAGGTGGTTTATATAATTTTGGTGGCGTCTCGGGAGACTTGAACTGGGTGAAAACAGCCTTTTTGGCTGTTTGCAAGGCCGGAAACCCTGCGTGCGAAAGCACCAGAGTTTGAGGCGGGGTCGAGGCGCCGCTAGGCGACCGTGACCACAAGGCTCACCTTGTGTCCAAATATATATCAAAAACCACCAACATGCTTGTAGGTGGTTTATATAATTTTGGTGGCGTCTCCCAGACTTGAACTGGGGACACAAGGCTCTTCAGGCCTCTGCTCTACCAACTGAGCTAAGACGCCACGCGCTTGGTGGGCGAGGAGGGACTTGAACCCTCAAGCCTTATCGGCAACGGATTTTAAGTCCGCAGCGTATACCAATTCCGCCACTCGCCCGTAAATGGTAACTATACATTTATACCATATTTTTTAAATGGAGGCACCTACGGGTAACGCTCCCGTCTACGCGGTTTTGCAGACCGCTGCCTAACTTCTCGGCCAAGGCGCCACTAATTAATAAATTATACGCAAAGTTACCAGATATAATCAATTGACAAACATCGCAATAAATGTAATTAATATTTTCAGCTGTTCCGTCAAACGAAAGGAAGAACAGTGTTTAAAAAAGTTTTGGGTGTATTGGTCCTACTGCCTGGCTTAGTGTTTATTGGATTTATGCCGGCTCAGGCCAAGGCCTATGTACCTAGTCAGTGCCAAGGCTACTCTGGTAAGATCATTTGCGCAAGCAAATCCCAGGCCCGGGTTATACTGGTACAAAACGGCCAAGTTGTTCGTTCTGGCAAAGCCCGCTTCGGCGGTGTGGCATCAGATGGAACTGGGCCTTGGTACACGCGTAACGGTGTCCACTCCGTCGGATACAAGCAGTGGAACCCCGTAAGCACACTTTACGGAGTAAATATGCCTTTCTTCGTGCAGTTTAGTGGAGGGCAGGGGATCCACTACAGTTACGAGTACGCACAAACTGGCTATAAGTATAGCCACGGTTGTGTAGGTCTTAAAAAATACAAGTTCGCCCAAAAAGTTTTCAACTTTGCCTATGTAGGCATGCCCGTAGTTGTAACTTCTGGGTAAACCAGGGCCCGCCGTTCACATGAGCGGCGGGCCCTAAAAATTTCATCACTTGACATATAGGCGTAAAATATAAGTAGAGGTAAAAGAACAAATAACAAAGAAAATGTTATTGCTGCTGCTAAACTTGCAGAATTAATGCACTGTAGTTCTTTTAGTTAATATCTCCATAAAATAAAAAACAAGTTAAATTACTTAGGAGTTTTTATATGGAACAATTAAATGCATTTATTGAAATGCCAGGAAATACAATTTCGGCTCAAAACATAGGCCTTTATGCAGTTATTTTGGCGAGTTTTGTCAAAGGGCCCGATGTTATAGATACAATATTAACAGCAGAAGAGAGGTGGTCAGATAAACTGGCACCTATTTATGGTCAAAACACTAGCAATTGGAATAATGGCTTAGACGAAGCATTATCTCCAGCATGGTGGGCATAGCTATTATCTACGAAAAATATAGATTTACTTTGCTTTAAGTACCATTTCAATAGCTGGTAAATCAACCAAATAACTGGGCATATTCGGATCTCGCTCGACAGGATTATTAGTTTTAACAAAACCAAACTTTTCATAAAAACTAATAGCTTTTTGGTTATAACCAACAACCTCTAAATAAATATCGCTTTCACTACCCAATGCGTTCAGGGCTTTTCCAAGAAGTAGTGATCCTAATCCCTTGCTTTGGTATTTTGGGTCAATATATATCTGGCTAATAGTTTTATGGCCTTTTTCGTCTATTTCGGGGTTAACAAAGCCAATTACTTTACCATTTTGTTTTGCTACAAATAGCGGATAATCTCTGCTTTGTGGTTCTGCAAGCTCCTGCTTGAGGTGCTTAATTCTATTAATTAAAAACCTGTTTTCGGGCCCTCTTGCATTCAGTTCTATTTGTTCCGCGCTAATGCCCAGTTCGGGGTTGGGGTAGGCATCTATCCATGCCTCGTCCCTTATGTTACAAATAGTTTCTGCATCTTCAGGTCCTGCAAACTCTATTGTTACTTCATTTTTTATTTCATGATTTTTTTCTTTTTCATCCATCTATTCATGATATCAAAAAAGCCCATTTAAGGGCTTATTTGATATTAGAAACCTATAGCTTAAGAATTCGTAGTGCCGTTTACTTCAACGCTATTTATTTTATCGACTGAATCGACATTTACTATTGCTACATTCGGATTTTCGCTTGGAGCTACCGCCCATGATACCTTGGGGTTTTGGTAATCGCTGAAACCACCCTGTTCATAGGAAGCGTTAATTTCTAATTGTTTATAGTTTACACCGGGATTATTTACCACCGTACCTTCACCGCTAAGCAGGGTAATTGATGCGGGAGCGCTATCTTGTCCATTTTCTTCTGCGCAGGTTATGACAATATTTGAATAATCAGCCAGGCTTGAGTCACTTGGGGCACTCACTCCAAGAACTCGCAAGTTTGCATTTTCGGCACATTCCACACCAATGGTCCAATCTGCAGTTTTTTGTTCTACGGAGGAACATCCGGTCAAAAATAAAGTCACTACACCTACCGCACCAGAAGTCGTAGCAATAAGGCTTTTTCTTCGCCCCTTATCACTAGATCTGTCACCGAAAAATTCTTTCATACTCACTCCTTTGTTAAAGCTTCTTAATATATATAAATACAAAATAGAAATATAGTCAATATTAAAATATAGTATATTTATTTTAAATATACAAACAATTCTTATGCTTGCATTATTTTGCATAACAGCAGAATATATTATCTTATATGAGCAGTGAAGTAAGCTACGACAATTACTCAAGTAAAAATGAAATCACAGAATTTAACCCCATAAGTCTTGTTGAACAAATATTACCAAGAGGACATTCTTTTCATGGTTATTCTTCTACTGCAAACGAGAGGGTTTTTAAAATTTTAGCCTCAACAGAATATAGTGACGACGCGCCATTATTAGGATTTGGGGTAGATAGTGAAGCAGAACTTGCCTTAGGGCGCGCTATCGCTACATATTTACAGCGTGAAATAGATGGCTACGAGTATATTGAACCTCATCAGTACAATGACTTAATTAAAGGTCATGGCGATAGCTTCGTACATCAATCTAAATTTGATAATATTGTTTGGAACGATGGCGTGGTGATTTTTCAACTAGATGAAGAAGTTGTAGTAAGTGCATGTTATGGCGGAAGTGGAGAGGCCTGGGGCTCAGGTCCTTTAATTGTCAAAGCGGACAGCGTCTTAAGGGCTATAAGTAAATTTACAGAACAATATTATATGGCTGGAATTGGGCAAGCTAGAAGAAACAGGTTAAATGCATTACCGCTTATAGCCAGACTGAAGTAATTATTAAAAAAACCTCGCACGACTTGCGAGGATTTCATATTCTGGTGCGGGTACAGGGACTCTAACCCTGGACCTCGTCCTTGGCAAGGACGCGCTCTAAACAACTGAGCTACACCCGCATATTTAACTTGTAAAATTATATTCAATTATAGAATATAATTCAAGTAAAAATGACTTTAATGCTTAGTTAAAAATCAGTATACTAGTTGTTAGCAACAATAAAGGAGATGTAATGATTGCACTATGGATTGTTTTAGGGGTAGTAGTCTTTGGGGCGCTATTTCTAATTGTTACTTATAACAGTTTAGTAAAGTTAAAAATAAGAGTAGATGAAGCTTGGAGTGATATAACAGTCCAGCTAAAAAGAAGGTATGATTTAATTCCTAATTTGGTAAATACTGTCCAAGGCTACGCAAAGCATGAAAGTGGCGTATTCGAAAAAGTCACAGAAGCTAGGGCTAATGCAATTAATGCTCAAAGCCCGGCAGAATCAGCCAAAGCAGAAAACATGCTAACAGATGCGCTTAAGAGTGTATTTGCCGTAGCAGAAGCTTACCCAGACTTAAAGGCGAATGAAAACTTTAAGCATCTACAAGAAGAACTTGTCGATACAGAAGATAAAATTCAAGCTTCACGACGATTTTATAATGGATCTGTCAGAGAATTAAACACAAAAATAAAAGTATTTCCCAACAATGTTTTTGCAGGAATGCTTGGATTTAAAGAAAAAGAATTTTTTGAACTAAATGATGCTGAGGAGCAGGCAGTTCAAAACCCAGTTGAAGTTAAATTCTAGTAGGCTACATGTATTCAGAAATAGATGCTAATAAGCGAAAAACTGTGTTACTTATGTTTGGATTTTTTGTGCTGGTGGGCGCAATTGCTTACGGTGTTGGTTATTATTTCCAAGATTGGTTCATAACAATTTTTGCTTTAGTGTTTTCTTTCGGATATGTACTTTGGTCATATTTTGCATCTGACAAGCTTGCTCTAAGCATTAACAAAGCCAATCAAATAGAAAAAAAAGACAACCCAAGGCTTTTTAGGATTGTCGAAAACCTATCTATAACAGACGGCCTACCAATGCCCAGAGTATATATAATTGACGATCCTGCTCCTAACGCATTTGCAACTGGTCGTGACCCTAAACATTCGGCAGTTGCCGTTACTACGGGGATACTAGAAATTATGACAGACACTGAGTTAGAAGGGGTTTTGGCCCACGAACTCGGACATATCAAAAACTATGATATTAGAGTTTCTATGATTGCCTTTGGTTTGGTAGCGGCTGTGTCTATGATAAGCGATATTATTTTAAGATCACTTTTCTGGGGAGGCGTTGGAGATGACGATGATTCGCCAGCGGGTAATAATCCTATATTTTTAATTATTGGTATTGTAGCGCTTGTTATTGCTCCTATTGTGGCAACCATGATTCAGCTATCGATTTCTAGAAAAAGAGAATATTTAGCCGATGCAACTGGTGCATTAACAACAAGATATCCTGATGGCTTAGCTAGCGCTCTACAAAAAATTAGTGAACACGGATCTGTCATGCAAAAACAGAGCGCCTCAACGGCACATTTATTTTTTGCCAACCCGCTCAAGGGCAGTTCTTTAATGAACTTATTTAGCACGCATCCTCCAATAGAAGACAGAATTAAGCGCCTTAAAGAAATGGGCGGAAAAGTATGAAAAAAATA
Source organism: Candidatus Saccharimonadota bacterium (assembly GCA_031973215.1). Lineage (GTDB taxonomy): Bacteria > Patescibacteriota > Saccharimonadia > Saccharimonadales > CAIOMD01 > DALYDK01. The sequence continues at coordinate 124,953 of DALYDK010000002.1, read as the reverse complement.
AAAACAAAAAAACAAAAATCTGCTAAAAAAAACATTCCATTTTTATGGAAAAATCTTAGTTTTTTAAAAGAAGATCTTATTGTTTTTTGGAAGCCAATTAGCGGAGTTGTCGTTGTTTATGGCTTACTGTATGCATTTGTCGTTATTGGTTTTAATTTCATTCTTCCAATCCTAACTAGGTCAACTAGCACTGGCGTTTTAGTGAGCGAGCAAAATCAAGATTCAGTAAGTAAACTTCTAAGTAATATTTCTACTTCTGTAGGATTTGTTTCAGGGGATGAGGCAAGTACGGCGGTTCAATTTTTTTTATTTATAGTTGGTTTTCTGGCACTAGTAAGTATTTTACGTAAAACTCGCAAGTTAGGCCAAGCTAAAATCAGCGATGCTTACTTTGATGGAACATCTCAGTTTGTATCTTTGGTTATGATTTTTATAGTGTTATTAATTTTTCTGATACCCATAAGCATAGGGTCTACTATTTTGCTGGCCGGCATTTCTTTCGCCACTAGTATTGTCGAGTCATCAGTAATATTTATAATTTTTTGCTTACTGGGAATTTTGAGCATATGGTTATATCTGAAATATTGGCCAGCGGTTTATATAGCAACCTTACCGTCCGTCAGGCCAATGTTTGCTCTCAAGCAAGCATCAAAAATAACCAAAGGCCATAGGTTTAATATTTTCTTTCAGTTTATTGGATTTTTTATGCTTTCGTTGTTATTAATTGTACTGTTATTTACTCCGGTTGGGCTATTTTTGCCAATGGTTTCGCCCTACTGGCTTTTTATTCTAATGCTTGGGCTTTTTGCAACAAGCACCATGTATGGCTTTATTGTTTACAGGAGCCTAATAGATGATTAGCCAGCAAAGGTATGCTCAACTAATTGAGCAGCTTAATAAATATGCATATGAATATTACGCTCTTGACAACCCTTCGGTTGATGATTCTGTTTATGATTCTTTAATGCAAGAAGTTAAAGACTATGAAGGCCAAAATCCTACTAAAATATTGCCTCAATCTCCAACACAAAGGGTTGGATCAAAGCCCTTAAGTGGCTTTAGTAAATATCAACATAAAACTCGAATGCTTAGTTTAAATGATGTTTTTAGTGAAAAAGAAGTTTATGAGTGGGTTGAAAGAATTTCTAAAATTGACCCTTCTGTTAAAAATGCAAATTTTTGGGGAGATATTAAAAAAGACGGTCTGAGCTGTGCACTGATTTATCAGGATGGTATTCTGACCAATGGGGTTACAAGAGGAGATGGTTTTGAGGGTGAAGATGTAACAGCAAATGTAAAAACTATCAGGAGCATTCCTTTGGTTTTACCCAAAATAAATATTTTTTCTGCAGGTAGAACTGAAATTCGCGGGGAAATAGTTATGTATAAAACCGACTTTGAAAAAATTAATTCTGAACTTCAAAATGCAGGTGAAAAAACATATGCAAACCCACGAAATTTAGCTGCTGGAACAATTAGGCAACTTGATCCTGGGGTTGTTGCAAAAAGGAAGTTATATTTTAGGGCCTTTGATGTAATTAGAGATGATCTTAACGAGGTCCCGACTCAACAATTTGCCTATCAATCTTTAAAAAATCTAGGCTTTCTTGTCGACGATGCAGCACAACTCTTGCCAGATATTGAATCGGTCATTAGTTTTGCGGAAGAATGGAAAGAAAAAAGACACACTCTGCCATATAACACTGACGGTCTTGTCATTAAAATAAACGATAGAAATTTATATGACAATTTAGGTGTAGTTGGAAAAAACCCAAGGGCGGCTATTGCCTTTAAATATCCGGCTGAAACGGCTACTACTAAACTGCTGGATATCTTTATTAGTATTGGCCGGACAGGGGCGGCTACGCCCGTTGCAGTTCTTGAGCCGGTAGTTGTTGCAGGGTCCACGGTTCAAATGGCGACACTCCATAACGAAGATGAAATTATTAGGAAAAAAATTAAAATTAATGATACGGTAATTATCCAAAAAGCAGGTGATATTATCCCTGAAGTATTAGAGCCCATTGTTTCTTTAAGAACCGGTAATGAAGTTGAATTTCTAATGCCAACCAGTTGTCCGGAGTGCGGTAGTCTGTTTATTAAACCCGAAAACGAAGTTGTCTCTAGGTGTCCTAACAAAATGTGTCCAGCCAGAACATTAAGGCATATCCAACATTTTGCATCAAAGCCGGCACTAGATATAGACGGCCTTGGCGAGAAAGTAGTGCAAGCATTGCTTGAAAATAATTTAATTTCGGATTCAGCAGATTTGTACGAACTGAAAGAATCACAGCTAATAAAACTAGAAAGATTCGCTGAAACAAGCGCCCAAAATCTTATTAAAGCTATAAATAGTAAGAAAAACCCAAGTTTATCAAAGTTCATTTTTGCTCTTGGAATTAGGCATGTTGGCGCGCAAACTGCAATTGACTTAGCAAATAATTTTAAGTCCTTAGAGACATTATCTATTGCTAGCGTAGAAGATTTAGAAAATGTTGAGGGTGTTGGAGTTGTGGTTGCAGAGTCGATTGCCGCATGGTTTGCGGATGAGGAAAATAAAGCCCTACTAGAAAAATTTAAATCTTTGAACGTTCAGCCAACTAGTGTAACCGGTAATATTAATGGGCCGCTTAAAAACATTAGTTTTGCGATTACCGGTTCATTAACTAATATGTCCCGAGAGGCAGCAGCAGATAAAATAAGAGAAAAAGGTGGAGTTTTTCAATCTTCTGTTGGCAAAGGAACAACCTATTTAGTCGCCGGCGGAAGCATAGGTGCCAGTAAAATAGCCAAAGCAGAAAAATTTGGCACAAAAATAATCGATGAACAAAAATTCCTAGAACTTATAAATGACTAAATATTTATCCGAATATAAATCAATTTTCAAAGACCATATGTGGGCTTCATTTTTTTCTGCATGGGGGCTTAGGCAGTTTGCTAATGGCCTTATGGTTGTCTATTCACCGATCTACTTTTATTCTAATGACAGAGGACTTGCTTTTGTATTAACTATACTAGCGGTGCAGTCATTATTTAATGCAATAATGAGACTACCAGCGGCAATTACAATTACTAGAATCAAAAATATAAAAATAATTTTCGCTGGCGCAACAATAAGCTTAGGATTTGTTTATTTTGGCTATTTCATATTTATAAATAACAATTTTGCTATTCTTGCGCTGGCGGCAATAGAGGGTGCGCTGTTGGCCATAGTAAATTCTTGCTTTGTATATATATTCAGCGCCACCCAAAAAAGACGCTCTTTGGGTTCTCAGGTTGGTTTACAAAACGACCTTAGCTATTCAATGGCCATATTAGCAATATTTATAGGTGGATTGCTTGCATCTACTGTAGGATTGGGAGTTAATTTCATTCTTGCAACTATTTTTCTGGTAATCTCGAGCATTCGTATGCTTAATATGAAGATTGTCTGGCCTCATAAAAATAGGCGAATTAAATATCGAAAAACATCTATCGCCATCAACTGGCCAAGATATTTATCTGGCGGTGCAAGCTTAATAGACCTAACTGCCGTAGCGGTGCTATGGCCCTTAACTTTAGTAGTAATAAATTATTTTTCTTACAAAAATATAGGATTTTTAATATCTGCCGGTTTGGCGCTAAGCTTAACGGTCAATTTAATAATTGGTCGCTACGATGATGACATAGATAGAGCCAAGAATGCACTTCAAAAAAGTATTATTGGCACACTCTTTACATATATTCTTAGAATTATAGGCATATATAGTTTACTGGGTGCTATCGTTCTAACAATTATAGGAATAGTTGTTAGGGGTATTTTTGAAATTAATTATTCTGTAATTTTTTATAATCAATTAAAAAAAACACAGAATAAAATACTGTTTATTGCTGAGTACGAAAGCATAAGTAGCTATATTCTAACTATTTTCTTCTTAATTCTGCTGATAATAAATCTGGTTTCTGGCAGTACGGTACTTACGCTAATAAGTTCACTATTAATCGCATCTATTACTGTATCTTTTGCTAATTTAATTAACGCAAAAAAGTAGCTAATTCTATTTTAAGCAGAAAGTCTTTGATATAATTACGCATGCCAGTTATTGGTTCTTAGATTAAATCTAGGCCATAATTATTAAATAACCTGTTTTGGGGCATTAGCTCAGTTGGCTAGAGCGCTTCGCTGGCAGCGAAGAGGTCAGGAGTTCGAGTCTCCTATGCTCCACCACATTTTGACCTTTGATTAGGAATTTAGCTTATTAAGTAATAAAATATAGTATATGAGGGTAAAACGAAATAATATTTTTAAAGGGCCTTTTTGGCCAATTTTTTTAGCAACAATAATATTTGGTTCAGGGTTATTTATTCTGCTGAATAATGTTAAGCCAGCTTCATCAGAGCAGATATTTAATGAAGCACTCAGCAACCAAATGCAATCTGATTCAATATATAGAAGCAAAGTTATTGAACAGGGAAAAACGGTTCAGTCTCAGGTAACTCAAGTTCAGTTTGGTGGAGAAAACGGTCCGGTTAGTAGAGATGTAGTTAAAATCTCTAACACGGCTAACGGCCAAAAAAGTAGCGTAGAAACAGAAGGCGTAGGCACAAAAGACGCAGACTACATTAGGTATGTTTCCCTAGAAACAAACGGTAATAAGTCAGACAGTAAAATTTTAGGCAAATGGGCATCTAACCAAGGTACCGAAGAACAATCGGCCCAGTTTCTGGATAACGCAGTTTTTGGAAGCCCTGTAATTTCTGGAGTATCAAACGCTAAGGTCAGAAAAGACTTAATGCAACAGATTATTGATACAGGATCTTTTAAAATTGAAAAGGTCGACACAAATGTTACAGTTAACGGTCAGAAGGTATATAAATATACTGCAAAAATAAACCTAAAAACTTATATTCCAATTTTTCAAAAATATTTAGAGTCGGTTGGAATGAAAGAGGCTGCTTCTAAATTAAGCGCACCCAGACAAGATTCATACTTACCAATTACACTATTTGTTGACCCAACTACCAAAACCATAATAAAAGCCGAAAATTCCGAAGGTGGAGCAACCGCAGAAGAGTATTACACTAAGACTCAATATATTGTTCCGCCTACCGTACCAAAAGTTGGTATTTCGGTTAACGAACTTCAAGAAGGTTTAAGTAGCCAGTAATTTTGGAAGAATAGTTTGAAAAAAGCATTCAAATTATTATTAACTAAAATATTTGTTAGTCAAACTAATAAAATATTAACTAAATATAACCCAAAAATAATAGTAGTTGTTGGTAGTATCGGCAAAACAAGCACCAAGCTAGCAATTGCTAAAATTTTAGCAAAAAAATTCAGAGTTCAGGTTGAAGAAGGTAACTATAATGTTCCGCTAAGCGTTCCTTTTGTACTTACCGGGCAAAGATTGCCTAGTTTGTTTAGTATACCTGGCTGGATAAGAGCTTATAGAAAAGGCCAGAAAATTCTAAAAAATGACTTCAACTATGATGTTGTTGTTTTTGAATACAGCATAGACCATGTAGGCGAGATGGATGAATTTAAAGTCTTTCCTAGTGCTGATTTTGTCGTAGTTTCGGCAATTGCTCCAGAGCATATGGAAAATCTTTATGATATTGAAACTGTTGCAAAAGAAGAGCTAAAAGCTACTTATTTCAGCAAAAATATCATTTTTAATTCCAATACAGTTAAAGAGCGATACATAGAAAAATACGGCAATAAAAAAGCTACATACGAAAGCTATGGAGAGAAAAATTCATCTGATTTTATACAAAATAAAACGACCAAACAAGGTAGATATGAGCTTGAATTAATACAAAATAAATCTATAATTGCTTCATCTGATACTCAAATGATAGCCGAGCATAGCCTGGATGCGCTGTCGGCTGGAGCCATAATTGCTAATAAGCTTGGGATATCTATTGATGAAATAAACAGCGCAATAAGCGAAATAACAAATCCTGCCGGAAGAATGAACACACTAATGGGCAAGCAGGACAGTTTAATAATTGACGACTCTTATAACGCAAGCCCAGAAGCCACTATCGCGGCCTTGGATGCCCTTTACGAAGTACATGGAACTAAAAAAATAGCTATTCTGGGAAACATGAATGAACTCGGTGATTATTCACAAGAAGCTCATGAGTTAGTGGGTAGTTATTGTGACCCCAAAAAACTAGACTTAGTTATAACTATCGGTCCAGATGCAAACAAATTCTTAGCCGAAGCAGCACAAGAAGGAAGCTGTAAAGTAGTTACAGCCAATAGCCCTGTCGAAGCAGGAGAAATAGCACTGAAAAACCTTATTACAAACAGCGTTGTATTAGTAAAAGGCTCGCAAAATAAAGTTTACGCAGAAGAAGCAATAAAAACACTTCTTGCGAATCCCGAAGACTCTTATAAACTGGTCAGACAATCAGAATCTTGGTTAAACATAAAGCGCAATCAGTTTCCAGATATTAGTTAACTTGTTAGAATAAATAAGATATGAAAAGATACAATCCTGCTGACATTGAAACTAAATGGCAAAAACAATGGGAAGATTCAAAAATATTTCAGGCAAATAATGAATCGGCCAAACCCAAATATTATGCTCTTTCATTTTTCCCATATCCTAGTGGCGTTGGGCTGCATATTGGTCACACTCGTAATTTTACAATTACAGATGTTGCTGCTCGAGCAAAAAGAATGCAAGGTTACGAAGTTCTGCAACCAATGGGCTGGGATAGCTTTGGTTTACCTGGCGAAAATTATGCAATTAAAACTGGCATTTCTCCCCAGGTTAGCACTAAGCAAAACACCGACAACTTCAGAGCTCAGTGTAAAAGATTAGGCCTTTCTATTGATTGGTCAAGAGAATTTTCATCTACCGACCCAGAGTATTACAAATGGACCCAGTGGTTCTTTTTGCTGCTACTCGAAAAAGGTTTAGCGTATCGTCAAGAAAGTGCCCAGTGGTGGTGTGATGAATGTAAAACCGTACTTGCCAACGAACAGGTGGTAAATGGCTGTTGTTGGAGGCACGAAGATAAACCTGTAACAAAAAAATTACTAAATCAGTGGTTTTTTAAAATAACAGATTACGCCGACAGACTTACAGAAGATCTCGATGATTTAGATTGGCCAGAAGGCATAAAGCTTATGCAGAAAAACTGGATAGGCAAGAGCACAGGTGCTGAGGTAAATTTTGCTATAAAAGATTCCGCAGAGTCACTAAAAATTTTTACAACCAGACCAGATACCATTTATGGTGCAACATTTATGGTTATCGCGCCCGAACATCCACTGGTTGAAACTATCACTACCTCAGAAGCAAAAAATAATGTAGAAAAATATATTAATTCAGTTGCTAACAAGACCGATATAGAAAGACAAGAAGATTCAGGCAAGAAAAAAACTGGAGTTTTTTCAGGGTCATATGCCATCAACCCACTAACTAAACAAGAAATACCTATCTGGATATCTGACTTTGTACTTATGGGCTATGGCACCGGGGCGATTATGTCGGTTCCGGCTCACGATGAGCGTGATTATGAATTTGCTAAGACTTTTGGACTTGAAATAACCAAGGTTATTAATGCCGGCCAAAAAGACGATGCGGCTTATAGCGGCGAGGGCATAATGGTCAATTCAGATAAGTTTAATGGCCTAAAAAGCAGCGAAGCCAGAGAAAAGATTATTGAGGAAATAGTATCTAGCCACTTAGGCACCGAAAAGGTAAATTACAAAATTAGAGATTGGCTCATAAGTCGTCAAAGATATTGGGGCGCCCCAATACCTGTAGTTTATTGCCAAAAAGATGGAATTGTTCCATTGCAGGTTGATCAACTACCTCTCCAGCTACCCAAGTTAGACAATTTTCAGCCAAGCGGAGACGGCCGTTCGCCTCTTGCAAGAGCGGATGATTGGGTAAATACTACCTGTCCGAAATGTGGCGGTCCTGCTGTGCGCGAAACTGATACTATGGACGGCTTTGCTTGTAGTAGTTGGTACTTTCTAAGATTTGCCGACCCAGCCAATAACAAAGAGCCGTTCAGTAAAAAACTAGCCGATCATTGGTTGCCAGTAGATTTATATGTTGGCGGGGCAGAGCATGCTGTAATGCATCTTTTATACGCAAGAATGTGGACAAAAGTTATGCAAGACAGTGGCTTAATAAATTTCGGTGAGCCATTTAAAGCTCTTAGGAATCAGGGAATGCTTTTAGCCGCCGACGGTCAAAAAATTAGCAAAAGTAAAGGCAACGACATAAAGCCCGAAGACATTATTGATCAGGGATATGGGGCAGATTCACTGAGGATGATTGTGTTGTTCTTGGCGCCTTTCGATATGTCCACTCCTTGGAGCAACGAGGGACTTGCTGGAGTTTATAAGTTCTTGCAAAGAGTCTGGAATTTGGCGCAACAATATCTTGAAAAGCCCAAAACAGATGAAAACGATGAACATGAAGGCGAAATATTGGCAGCTACTCATAGGGCAATTAAAAAAGTATCTCAAAATATTGAATCCATGTCATTTAATACGGCAATTGCTGCGCTTATGAAATTTACCAACGAACTTTACGATATTAATAAAAAAGATAATTTTTCAGCAACTAATGCTTGGCAATTTGCCTTAAATACCTTAATTCAATTATTAGCACCTTTTGCTCCTCACATAACAGAAGAGTTATGGAGTAATCTTGGCAACGCCGGTTCTGTTCATATTAGCACCTGGCCAGTTCATGACGAAGGTTATCTTGTTCAAAATGTAGTGAAAATTGCAGTTATGGTAAATGGTAAAGTAAGGGGCGAAATAGAAGTACCCGTTGATTCCGAACAAGAAATAGTAGAAGCAGAATCTTTAAAAAACAAAAACGCAAGTAGTTATATTGAAAACGCAGATGTTAAAAAGATAATTTTTGTAAAAAATAAAATTATAAACTTTGTAATTTAAAGTGGAAAATTGTGAGCCTGGCAGTTGCTAGGCAGATTTATATTAATAGTCTGGTTTATCTCTGTTCCAAAAATTCCATTAGTTGGCGTTGTTGATTCGCTTAGTACGCTTTCACCGTGCTGACTAACTATTATTTTATTCACAATTGATCTAAGGTCTTTAATTTGGGTATCTGTAAATTCTGAATCAGTTTCAATATTGTCGGCAATTTCAGCTATTGTGCTGCCGTCTTCAAACTGGAAAGATTCAGTACCTTTACATGTGACCTCTCCAATTGAAATAGTATTATTATCGAATTGTTCCTTTTCGGATAATGAGATACCTAATCCCAGTAAAACAACCAGGCCAACATATATGGACGATCTTCTACTTTTTAGATTATAATGCTCTAAGAAGCTCATTTAAGTAATTATAAAACAAATCTGTAAAATCACAATCTTATTGCACTACGCTGGTTGGTATGACTAGTTTATCGGCAGTTTTAATATCTGAATTTGGCAAGCCGTTCATTTGCTGTATTTCATATGCTATAGCGTTATAATTTGTATTTTCGGAGCCTGGGATTGACTGTGCGATACTCCATAAAGTATCTTCTGGCTGTACCGTATATGTAGCAGACCCGTGTGTCTCGGGGCCATTGATATTATCAATTATTTTTGGACCGGCTAATAAGGTTGCTGCTACACCAATTCCGATAATTATTCTTTTGCTAGTAAGTGGGTTTTTGGTTTTTTCTTTTTGTTCCATGGTTCAAATAATAGCATAAGAATTACAAAAAGTCAATAAAGTGTTTATAGTACTTGAGTTTGTTTTACATTTACTGTTATAATTACTTAGATTCATTAAATAAACGATAAACGATATTTAGGAGTTTTTACCTTGGGTAAACCAAAGAAAAGAACAACGCCGAGGCGGACTGCAACCCGACGCAGCCACCAAGTAGTAAAATTAGCCAGGAGCGTAAATGCGAAATCTCCTGTAAAGGCATATACTACAAAAAGAGAAAGCGGATCAGCAAAAGCTGAATAGTATTAACAATTAAGGCACATTGTCATCAACATTAAGGGAGGCCTACCAAATGGCATCTAACAGACACCTCGGAAGGATTGTAGCTCTACAGACCCTATATGAGTATGATTTTCGTATTGACTGTCAAGACCTGGATCCTTCGTTAAGTGAAATTCTAGAGCGGAACCTTTCAAGGTACAGCGAAACAATTGACGACAAAGATTTCATAACAGCAATTGTCAATGGAGTCATGGAAAACCAGGAAAAGCTAGATGGCATTTTGCAGCCACTGGCGCCAGAATGGCCTTTATCTCAAATTGCTCGTATAGACAGGGCAATCCTGCGGATTGGTCTTTTTGAACTAGAATTTGAGAATGATGTGCCACCTAAGGTTGTTATTAACGAAGCCGTCGAACTGGCAAAAGGCTTTGGTAGTGATAATTCCTCTAAATTTATTAATGGTGTCCTTGGGACGGCTTTAAGAAATAAGGAAAATACAAATACTACTCCTAAAAAATCAAAGAAAGGCGACTAGAGATGAAAAGACCTCAGCCTATTAAAGGTTTTAAGAAATTGCTTAAAACCAGAAATCCTATCATAAGGGAGGTAGTCAGGGAGCCAACCAGTGGTGGCATTGTTTGGCGCAGAAATGAAAAAAATAAAGAAATTGAAATACTCTTAATTCAAGATGCCAAAAATCGCTGGACAATACCAAAAGGTCATATTGAACCAGGCGAAACGGCCAGGCAAACTGCAGAAAGAGAAATTAAAGAAGAAACAGGCCTTAAGCAAATGAAAGTTATGAGCTGGTTGGGCAAAATAAACTTTAGATATCGCCGACAAAGCAGTTTAGTACTTATGAGTACTCAAATATATTTAGTTAAAGCACTTGGTGACACCAACGATTTAACAAAAGAAGAGTGGATGAATGGCATTAAATGGATGTCTTCTAATCAGGCATTAGATTTAATAGAATATGAAGATATTGGAAAATTAATATTATTGGGATTAAAAAAGATAAGAGATGCAGGACTTTAGTAAATACCAAGAATTAGCCGAAAAAAAGTTAGGCGGAGCATTTATCAATTTAGATTATTTGGTCACGGCCTTTACGCACCGTTCATATTTGAATGAGCATAAAAAAACAGTCAAAGAGCACAATGAACGACTCGAATTTTTAGGTGATGCTGTTCTTGAGTTAGTTGTTACCGAATTTTTATTTATAAATTACTCTGAGCCAGAAGGTATTTTAACCAACTGGAGATCAAGCTTGGTTAGAACCGAAAGCATTGGTTTGGCTGCCGAAAAATTAGGCTTTAATGAATACTTAAGGCTGTCTAGGGGAGAAAAAAGAGGAACCGATAGAGCTCGACAGCAAATACTAGCCAACTGTTTTGAGGCAGTAATTGGAGCAATATACTTAGATAAAGGCTACGAAGTGAGCAAAACATTTATTGAAGAAAATATTATATCTACTTTTGATCAAATTTTACGATCAGGATCTTGGATGGACCCAAAGTCAAGACTTCAAGAAATAGCTCAAAGCGTCGATTCGGCCACTCCTCAATATAAAGTGTTAAATGAAGAGGGGCCTGATCATGAGAAAATATTCACTATTGGTGTTTTTGTTGATGGTCATCTAAAAGGCCAGGGCGTTGGTCCAAGTAAGCAACATGCTCAGCAACAAGCTGCTGAAAAAGCATTAAAATTATACCAAGAGCAAGAAGCTAATAAGGCAGATTAACAGATTAAAAATATTTGACTTTTTATACAAAAACATATAAACTAAACATTTGGAAATTTACTAATTAATCAGGGAAGAAAGTTAAACATACAGATTTATGCTTGCAATTAGAATGCAGAGAACTGGCCGTAAAGGTCATGCTCAATACCGAGTTGTTGTTCAGGACTCGAGAAGAACTCCATCTAGCGGGAATATTGTATATGCTTTGGGCAGTTACAATCCGCACACTAAAGAAACAATTATAAACAAAGAAAAAGCCGAGTTTTATTTAAGCAATGGCGCCCAGCCTTCTGATAGAGTTGTTGTTATTCTGCAAAAAGAAGGTGTAAAGTTACCAGACTGGGTTAAGTCTGTTAAGAAAAAAGAATCAGCAACTAGAAACCCAGAAAAGCTAAGAAAAAACCAACCTAAAGATGATTCTGCTTCAGAAGAATCAGCTATAGAAGAACCAGCCGTAGAGGCTGAAAAACCAACCGAAGAACCAGCTGGCGAATAAATTAATTTAAGGAGTTTAGCATTATGACCATTGATCAACAATTTATTGAATTTATAGTAAAGTCTTTAGTAAGCAAACCAGATGAAGTTGTAGTTAATAGATCAATTGATGAAAAAGGTGTTCTTTTAGAGTTAACAGTAGATCCAGAAGATCTAGGCCGAGTAATTGGCAAAAGGGGAGCAACCGCTCAGAGTATGAGAAATTTGCTTAGAGCACTTGGTACAAAAAATGAAGCTCGTTATAACCTGAAAATAGTTGACAACGGTGTTGGATCTGTTGAGTCATCATCTGATACATCTGAAACATCATCACAAGAAGATAATCACGCTAGCCATAGTAGCGTTGTTAGTAAGACAAGAAAAGAACTAGAAGAACTAGACGACCTTGATTTGTAGACTTTTTCTGTACATATCAAACTGCTAACTAACGAGAATATAGGAAATTATGACAATTACAATTATAAGTTTATTTCCTGATATATTATCTGGTTTTGTTAGTAGCAGTATGATCTATAAAGCCCAAAAAATTGGCGCTACTAAGATTAATTTGGTTAATTTAAGAGATTATGGTGAAGGCCAAAGAAAAACGGTAGATGACACACCTTATGGTGGTGGAGATGGAATGCTACTTAAGGTTGAACCCCTTTATAAAGCAATTATTGCCAGTAAAAAGGCTAACCCTAATTCAAAAGTACTACTTATGACTCCTAGGGGCTATGACTACAACCAAAGTCACGCCAAAAGGCTAGCAAAAGAATCGAAAGACTTAATTATTGTTTGTGGGAGATATGAGGGTTTTGATGAAAGGGTAACCGAGTTTGTCGATGAACAGATAAGTGTAGGACACTTTGTTTTAACCGGTGGTGAGATACCCGCTATGGTTGTAGCTGATAGCGTAGTTCGATTATTACCGGGAGTGTTAGGGGGTGAACTTAGCGCCGAAATAGAAAGTTTTAGCGAAGGAGATAATAGAGAGTATCCTCAGTACACCAGGCCCGAGAACTTTAACGGCTTAGAGGTGCCCAGTGTGCTTCTTAGTGGTAATCACCAAGAAATTGCCTTGTGGCGTGAAGAACAGTCGAAAAAATATAAGCCAATAGAACCAAAGAAATAAATACCTAAACCTAGACAAAAATACTGTTAAAATATTAATAATATATAAGTAATTTATTAACGGAGAAATAGAATGTTTAAGAAAGCTTATGCTCATTGCGATATACCCTGCGGAATATATGAAACCGATACTATGAAGCACAGTGCTGCTACTGCAAAAAAAATGGTAGAAAAAATTAACGACCTAGGTGATTTAACTGACAAAAATAATCTAGCTAATTTTATTAGAATGATAGAAACTAAAGAAATTCATGCAAAAAAAGTCAAAGATGAACTAGCTATTTTATGGTCAGACTACTTTAAGCCAGAGCATATAGAGAAATTCCCAAATTTACATAACGATATTTGGCTAACTATGAAACAGGCAAGCAGAGTGAAGCAGTATGTTTCTGAAGAAGATTGCAACAAACTGATTCAGATGGTTAATGATATAGATGTTATTTTCCAAAAAACTAAAAGTTAGGCGAGTAGTTGGGCAAAGTATGCACCCATCTATAAAAGATGGCAGTATGTGCTTGTTTTTGCATCAAAATAAATACAAAGTTAATGACATAGTACTAATAAACTTGAACGGCAAAGATTTTGTTAAAAAAATAGAAGACCTAAATAATAAATCTGTCAGGCTTATATCCGATGATTATTTTGGGCTTGATAGCAGGGTATGGGGTAGGCTAGATATTAGTGCAATTAAGGCAAAATTAATATTTAGGGTACCTTTTTTCTAGTAAAATAATCCTTTTATAGAATTTTTAATACCAAATAATACTATTTGTAGCTTGGAGGGTTTTACCTTATGGTCAAATATTATCTTTGGATTTTTATGTATTTTACGAGCAGTCCAATGATATCCATCAGACGCGGTCATGACAGCAATCCTTGACCTATAGGGAATATACTTCCAGCCCTTTTGAGCTTCTGATTGCCACTCAAAATATTGTTCTATTTGAGCTTGGACAAATTGGTCGAATTGCTTATTATTTTTTATATCATCGTTCCAGGAGTTAATTTCAAATTTTTTTCTAATTATTTCGGGGAAGTAGCATCTTCCTAGCTTAATATCTTCTTTGATATCTCTAATAAAATTTATATATTGCATTGCTCTTCCTTGGTAACAGGCATATTTATACGACTCTGCTTCAAGTTCTAGTATTTTTGCCATCATAAGGCCAATAACTTCTGCAGAACCGTAAATATATTCAAGAGTATCTTTCATAGAAATGTAATTTTTATTAGTTAGATCCATAGCCATAGATTTTAAAAACGAATCAACATCGGCATCTTTTATTCCGTATTGTTTTTGTAATTTATAGATGTTTCTGAGTACGCGATTAATATTATCATTTTCAGAATCGGCTAATTTTTTTTGATACAATTGCTTTAATAAATTGAAGTCTTTAATATTTTGCGGTACGGAATCTACTAAGTCATCTGCCAATCTAACAAAGCTATAAAGTTCGAAAACGGATATTCTTTTTTCTTTAGGGAAGAAAAGACTGCTATTAAAGTATGTTTTTGAAGCATTTTTAAAAATATCTTTTTCGAAATTATTTTCGGTAATCTTCATTGATATAGTCTCTAATTAGTTCAGCAGAAGATATTACCAAAGGAACTCCTGTACCGGGATTGGTATATTGTCCCACATAGTACAGACCTTTAACTTTTTTGCTTTTCAGCCTTGGCCTTAAAATTGCAGACTGAGCAGTTGTATGGCTAGCGCCGAAGCTACTTCCTTGGTAACTATTAAATTCTTCTTCAAAATAGGACATGTCCTTAATAATTTTCACTTCTATATAGTCATTAATTTTTGTATTTAGCTTATTTTCCATTCGGGAAATTACATTATTATAAATCCTATTTATCTGATCTGTAGTTGGCTTAATCCCGCTTGGGGTAGGTATTAAAATAAATATATTTTCTTTGTTCTTTGGGCTTACAGTATTGTCGCTTTTGCTGGGTGTACTTACATAAAATAAAGGATCAGTTAATATAGTCTTTTCTTCAATACTCTTAAAGTGCTCCTCCCAGTTAGAATCAAAAAATAAACTATGATGTTTTAGGCCTGGTATTTGTTTATTTACACCTAAGAAAATTAATATAGCAGAGGGTGACATAGACAGCTTTTTCCAATATTTAGAACTATAGGATTTATACTGTTGATTGTGAATTAGATACTTTTCTGTAAAGTAATAATCTGCATTAGATATAACAATATCTGCGTCAAATATTTTATTATTTGCTTTCACTCCTTTAACGTTGCCATCTTTGATTATCATTTTTTCTACAGGATGTTGTTTTTTTATTTCTACACCGTACTCATTATTTAGTTTTTCAAAACCTTTAACAACACTTCCAAATCCTCCGACTGGATACCAAATGCCTAAGTCCACGTCTGCGTATCCAAGGAGGCTATATAAAGACGAAATAGATTTAGGAGAACCTCCCAGAAAAACAGTCATAAATTTCATAGCATGTCTAATTAAGGAATCTTCAAAGTATTTATTAACAAACGAGTCATAACTAACAAGAGGGTTCTGAGCTACCAATGCGGGGAGAGATTGAAAGGGAAGTTTTGAAATATTGCTATAGTTATTGAAAAGATAGTATTTTTTGGCAAACTCATACTTATTTTTGCCGTTCAATAAGTATGGTCTTAATTTACTAGCGTCATTTTTGTTTAGGTTAGCGAAGCTTTTTTTGCTTTGCTTGTAATCGCCCATAATTAGACTTTTGTCTTTAGCAAAAACTTCGTATGATGGCTCTAGTCTCTTGATCTTGTAATAGTCTGAAGGTTTTTTATTAAATAGCTTGAAATATCTTTCAAACAAATCAGGCATCATATACCATGAAGGTCCCATATCAAAGGTATATCCTTTGGTTTTTGTAACTTTTGCCCGACCACCAAGATAATTATTTTTTTCAAGTAGGGTAACTTTGTGGCCTTCTTTTGCCAATAGGGCTGCCGTAGCTAAGCCACCAAAACCAGCCCCAATAACAACTATCTTCATGATTTAGCTTTCCCTATTTGCAATTAAAACGCTTAGATCATAGAAGAAATTAAGTGATTCATTATTAATATTTTTATTTTTCTTTATTGCATCCAAGCTTTGTGTGGCTAATTTAATATTATTATTAATTATTTTGTTAACTGCCGAATATGCACCACACTCAATAAGTATCGCCCTTATATTAGTTAGCTCTTTGTTAGTAATTTTTTGGTTACCAAGCATTTTTTTAAGATATAAACTATCTTTTTCAGTAGATAATTCTATGCCTTTTTTGTACAGGATAGTCATTTTACCCTCTTTTATATCGTCTAGGTTTGATTTTCCTGTTTTCGTATTATCACCAAAAATCCCAATGACATCGTCTTTTATTTGAAAGGCATTGCCAAGCGCAATTGAATATTTAACTAGGGAGGGGTTTGCTACATAGTTTTGGCTGGCCAATATTGCTCCAACTTCAATAGGATTAAAAAAGGAATAGTAGCCCGTTTTCCAACTAAGCACGTTGTTGATCATTTCGTCAGAAACTTCTGGCAACACTTCATTATATATATCATTAATCTGGCCATGACCGGTTATGATTAAGCTTGCCGTTAGGTTATCTAGAATATTTATTTTCTTGGATGCTTCTATTGGCAGACTTAAGATCAGGTTTGTGGCAAGTTCTTTGCCAATTAATGCTACATTTACCGCAATGGAATCGCCGAAATGTACCGAGTTTCCTTTCCAGCCATTTGATTTGTGTATACTTGCAATTGCTTTATTGGCAGAGGGAAGCCCTCTGCGTGTTTCAGATTCGTCGCAGAAGTCATCTACAATTAGCAAATAGGCGTGTATTATCTCGATGGCTGACGCCAATCTTACTGCCGTTTCAAAGTCTTGGCCACCGTGTAATTTATAGGATTCTAGAACAAGCGAACCCCTGATTCTTTTTCCGCCCCGCAAAGATACAGATATTAGCTCAGAAAAGCTTTGGCTTGAATGATCACCGTACTTTTCTGAAAAAGATTTAGAAATATTTTCGAAATAATCTTCTAAGAATTTATTTATAGAAGCTTGATGATTTTTTAGAGTGGTTTGAAAACTATTTTGTTGAATTGTTGGCATTAATATTTTTACTATGATTATTCTGTCTATTTTGCTTAAGCAGCTCGAGCTCTTCTAGCTCTTCGACTTTCTTTTTACGCTCAGACTCTTGTTCCTTAATTAAATCTATCTTTGCTTGTATATAATTAATTCCTGCTGATACAAGCCAAGCAAATAATAGGTACATAATAATAGCAAATATTGATGCTACATCAAGATACCCAGTTTCTCCGACCGGTTTAGAGGGGAATATACCTCTGAACGGGGCTAAGTAATCAGCGCTAGTTTTGTAAATATACTGAACAAATGGAGTGGCCGCATTGGCCGAGAACGCCAATAAGAAGACTCGCAGCCCTAGTACAATTACGCCAAATATAACCCAAATATATAATAGTATGCTGACAACTTTTCCAAATTTTAAATAGCCAGGCACTTTTATTTCTTTTTGCAAACTATTTTCCATATAAACCAATCCTTCTTTAGAGATTAAAAAGTAATACTGATATTCCGACAACAGTCAAAACTATAAAAACTGAAAATAGAATTTCCAGAAAAATTCCTATTCCACTACCTTTTAGGCTGTCGTTATTTCTTATCATTCTTATGCAGACCCACAAAAATAGGGGTAATACTATAAGAGTGAATAAACCAAAAAACTGCATCTAAATACCTAGAATCTGTTTTTTCTTTGCGTCGAATTCTTCTTGGGTAATTATTCCCTGACTTTTTAGGTTAGCCAATTGTTCTAGCTGAGCAGTCATGTCATCTTGTGGGGCAGGTTGAGGCTGAGGCTGCTGGTAATCTTGCTGATCTTGTTGCGCCCATCTAGTTGCTTGTCTTCGACTTACGTTGTTAGAAACCGCTGTTGCTGTGCCTGCTATTACAGCAGTTCTAGCCATTCCTCTTAATAATCCTGGCATTATTGCTCTCCTTCTAGTTCATTTATAACTTCACTTCTTAGTCTACCTTCTGCTATAAGGTACCCATTTGCATCTATTATGGCTTGTTTAAGACCTTTTGCCCATAAATGTTCAAGAATTAAAACGCCTGCAGCGCTATTATTATCGAGAAGTTCCCCGACTTCATCGATATCATCTTCGTTAACTAAATGTTCGTTCGCGAGTGCAGAAGAAAGAAAATCAAATTGGGCAAAATTATCGGATGCGTTCAGTCTTGATAAATTTCCCTCTGAGTCCTTAGCTACCACAGCTAGCGAAATAACATTTATAATACCTTTTTCTACAGAGTCTTGAAGCTCCTTCAAGATACTACCATTAAAGTTATTGCCATCGAAGCCGACAATAATAAAATCAACTGGTCCCTTCATTTTTCCTCCTTGGTTTATTAAGATAAATTATAGCATTAACTATCTACTTAAAACAGAATTTATATTTGTTTTCCGCCAGATATTTTTTCAATATTTTCAGTAATTTTTTCAGTTATTGCATTTATTTCTTTTACTGTCTGAGTTCTTGCGTTATTTTGGTATTTAAGTGAAAAAGTGTAGTTAATTTTATTATTACTCTGGTATATGTCAGAACATATATAATCAATTGCGAGGTCTTCAGTTGTCTGGGTGTCTAAAGATTTCTTTAATGACTGTTCAACAGTCTGATATGAAGTATTTTCTGGGTAACTAATTGTAATATCTTGTTTGACAATTGGAAACTTAGACCTAACTTTATATCTAATTGAATTCATATAATTATGAAGATCTTCTATATTTATTTCGAAACCAGCGCAAAACTGCGGTAGCTTAAAATTTTGGATAACAGAAGGTTTGTATTCACCCACTACTCCAATTATTGTTTCACCTAGTAACACTACTGCGCTTCTGTCATGAATAAATGGACCGAATACTGGGTTTGTATCCGAATCTAGCATCTCGCGGTAGCTTAAATCTAAGCCAAGTTTTTCTGCCAGCACGGTAAGATATTTTTTAGCCACAAAAAATGGGGCTCCGCTTTTATGTTCTGACATAGATTTGTTAGCTGCATATACTAGGGCAACTGAGGTTTTTTCTTTAGGCAAATTTTCTTGATCCAAGGTTTTAATCGAATGGCTTTTGCCAATCTCGAAAATTGCAAATTCTTCATAACCTGCTTTTTGGTTGATATGTACTTTTTCAAGCAGGTTCGGCGTTAGGGACAGTCGATAATATTCAAGATTTGGGCTTAAGGCATTAGCAATTTTTATGGCTTCGTTAACTGGCTGATGTGAAGATTGTAAGAGTTTCTCGTTAACAAAATTGTAAGTTAATAATTCGTTAGCACCAAACGCTGCTAGTTGATTTCTAATTAGTTGATTGGTACTGATTTGATCATCTATTTTGGAAATGGTTGTTTTAGTGGTTGGTAGAGAAACTGGAAGATTATTAAATCCGTGCAGCCTGCCTATTTCTTCGACAATATCTTCTTTAAGATTGATATCAGTCCGCCAGAATGGGGGAGTAATAATAAGTTCATCTTCTTTTTGTGCAATTTGGAATTCGGTAAGTCTTAAGAGTTCTGATATTGATTGATTATCTAGGTTTGAGCCTAATCTTTCATTGATGAAATCGCTGTTAATGTAAATTGGATGATTTTTAACGACATCTTTTGATTGATAGTCTAAAATTTGCCCAGCAACTATTCCTCCACACAGTTCTTGAAGCATGCGAACTGTTTGTTTTAGGACTACTAGTGTTTGCAAAGGGCTCTGTCTTTTTGTATTTCTAGTTACTGCATCGGTAAATAATCCATATTTCATTGAAGATCTGCGAATATTGTACATATCAAAATTAGCAACCTCGATAATAATATTATTAGTATTTTCATCGACTTCTGTCTCAGAACCACCCATTATTCCACCAAGCCCTATGGGTTTTTCATCGGTGGCAATAACTACAGCACCATCACTAAGGCTTAATTCTTTGCCGTTTAGTAGTTTTATTATTTCTGAGGAAACAGAATCTCTAGCATTCAATACAACTCCGCTAGACCCAGATAATTTGGCAACTTTGTCGTAATCGTATATGTGTATTGGCTGAGCGGTCATAAGCATAAGGTAGTTTGAGATATCTACAACTGAGTTTATGGGCTTTATGCCGGCTTTAATTAGACTAGATTTAATAAAGATCGGCGAATCACTAACTGAAATATTTTTCATTGCAACTACCGATAATCTGTTGACATTGTTGGTGGTAACACTAATTGAAAGTGGAAGGCTCTCTTCGGTTGGTTCTACTTTTGAATCATTAATGTACCATTCTGGACTGCTAAACTTTTGGCCCATTATTGCTGAAATTTCTCTAGCAACTCCAATAACCCCAAAACAGTCTGGTCGGTGAGTGAACATTTTATTCTCTAGCTCAATTGCTATATCGTCTAAGTTGTAAACTTCGCTAAAGTACTGACCTGGAGTTCCTTCTTCTAGGATTAGAATGCCTCCATTTGAGAAGTTTAAATCAAGTTCTTCTGGCGAGGCAATCATCCCATAACTTGTTATTCCTCTTAGGTCTCGTGAGCTTAGAGTAAACTCGTCCTTCTTGTAGGTTGAAGGTACGACTGAATTTGGTGGTAGCCAAACAACCAATTGGTTTTTGCCTACATTATTTGCGCCACAAACTACGGTAATTAAGTTGTTGGCATCTCTTGGTATGTCTTTAATTTTATTACCGTCATCTAGCTTGCACACTGATAATTTGTCAGCGTTCGGATGTTTGTTACAGTCAATCACCTTAGCGATAATTGCATCTTTATATTTTGGCGCAAGGTTTTCTATATCTTCTATGGCCCCTAATTGAGTACCAATTTTTTTGGTTAAGAAGTCTAAACCATCTTTCAAGATGCTTTCCTGGGTAAACTGGTTAGTATCATTAACACTTAACTTCATGAGAACTGCCTTAAAAAGTCTAGATTACCACTTTCAAAGTGTCTAATATCTTCTATTGAATTCTTCATTAATACCAACCTTTCAATACCGCCGCCCCAAGCAAAACCGGTATATATGGCCGGGTCAATTTCGGCTTGCTTTAAAACCTCAGGGTGAATCATGCCACACCCAAGTAGTTCCAGCCAATTATCTGCTTCTGCGTTACCTTTTTTTAATGATTGAGGTCGTTCTATGGCAAATTCAAAACTTGGCTCGGTGAAGGGGAAATAAAAAGGCTGAATTTTAGTGCTTACGTTTTCTCCGAAGTAGTTATTCATAAATTCATTCAGAACCGCAATTAAGTTCCCGACATTTATTTTTTTATCTACAAATACACCTTCTATTTGATGGAAAGTGTGCTCGTGAGTCGCGTCTAAGTCTTCGTTTCTGAAAACTCGACCAGGAACAACAAAAGCAATTGGTTCTCCATTTTCTAGCTTGAATTTGTTGGCCCTTAATATACGATTTTGCATTGTGCTGGTATGAGCGGGCGCAATTAGGCCGTTATCCGTAAGGAAGGTGTCATAATCATCTCTTGCTGGGTGGCCTTCAGGAAAATTTAGGGCCTCGAACATATTGTAATCATTATCTATTTGTCGAGACTCAACTACTGAAAATCCTAAACGGCTGTATATTCCTATTATTTTGGACATTTCTGTATTAAGTGGATGGATAGTTCCAAATTCGGCGTTCAAAGTTTGGGGTCTTAATTGTCTTGGTGTGTTTTTATCAAACGGTGCGGTTACATCAATGGGTGGTTTTTTCGATACTTCTTCTTCGCTGTTAATACTGTTCGCTATTTCATTTTTTAAATTATTAATTTGTTCGCCGAAGGATTTTTTTTGGTCGCTGGGAATGCTTGAAAGCTTTTTAAAGAGATCTTTAAAAATGTCTGATTTTAAAACAGACTTATCTGATGGGTTATTTTCGACATGCTGAAGTAACTTTTCTCGGGCTACTTTTATTTCTTCATTGGTGTAATCATTCATTAACCTTGTAATTATATATATGAACAACCAAGTTTGACAAATATTAGCAACAGGTTTATTAATTAATTACTTTAATAGAAAAGGATTTATGTGTTTAATAGGGCTAAGCGTGTAGTTAGCGAACAGGTATGTGCTAACAACGGATTCATAGGTTCAATTTATAGGTCATATAAAAAATCAAGGTCTGAGAGGCTTGCTCGGACAGTTGTTAGAGATTATTTCGAAGATTGGAATTTTGAGAATGAGATTGTTGAGATTGTTCACACTGAGAGTGCTAAAGAAAATTGCGGGGGTTTAGACTGTGGAGCTTTTAAGGGAAGGATAGTAGGGAAGCCCTTTTTGTCAGATAGTCATAAGACACTAAATGTAAACTTAGAAAGTACACTAAAAAAGAAAAATATAATTAGCCTACTAGTAAAAGATGAAATTGGCTGGAAGTCTACGGGATGGGAAGTTATAAATAATGCAAGCAACAGGGGGTTAGATGGCTAAGTTTAGTTTTGATATTGTTTCAGATTTTGACAAATCCGAAATGAATAATGTTTTCGATCAGACACAAAGAGAGCTGTCATCAAGGTATGACTTAAAAAACACAAAAGCAAAACTAGAATGGATATCTAATGACAAAGAGGGAATACTCGTAAAAGGCGAAAATGATTTCCAGGTAGAAGCAATCATTGATATTTTTAGAAAGAAAATTGCTCAAAGAGGTCTAAGCCAAAAAATTCTAGATCTAAGCACGCCACCGGAAACAGGTTCTTTTATAATTACGCAAAAAATAATGTTCAAAAAGGGTATTAAGCAGGATGACGCAAAGATTATAACTAAAATTATTAAAACAGACTTCCCAAAAGTTAACACTCAAATTCAGGGAGATGAAATTAGAGTTATTGGTAGTAAGAAAGATGAGCTACAAGATATTATTTCATTGCTTAAGCAAACAGATCTTGAATTTCCGTTATCATTTACAAATTATAGATAATTAATTGCTATACTAATAATTATGGACGGGCACGAATTAACCAACGAAGATTTAGTTGAACAGTGTCAAAAAATTCTAGTTAGTAATGATTTTGTAACTCATACAGTTCCTTCAAACAAGCTTTACCCTCACCAGTGGCTTTGGGATAGCGCATTTATAGCTATTGGCATTGCTCACTACAACTCAAAAAGAGCAGCAGAGGAGCTGACGAATTTGTTTAAGGGTCAATGGCATAACGGAATGCTACCGAATATTATTTTTGATAGTAGCCCGGAATATGCCGCAGATAGAACAGCGTGGAGATCATGGGTTTCGAGAAACTCACCTGATTCGGTTGCTACTTCAGGCATAACCCAACCGCCGGTTATAGCAGAGGCTCTTCAGAGAGTTGGGTCTAAGATGAGTAAGCCTGATCGTTTGAAGCTATATCGCAAACTAGTGCCAAAGCTTATCAAATATCATGAATGGATTTATGCTGAGCGAGACCCCCACGACACGGGGCTGGCTATACTTATAAATCCATATGAAACTGGCATGGACAATACGCCACCTTGGATGGATCAGCTGAGAGAGCACAGCAGACCGATGTGGATAGCTTTTATAGAAAATTTAAAAATGGATAAATTTATCAATGTAGCAAGGAGGGATACCAGGAGATTATCGCCTTCGCAGCGGATGACAAATATAGACGCTCTAATGCTTTGGGATGCGGTAACTAGATTAAGAAAGAAGCGTTATGATATTAACAGAATTTTGCATAGACAACTTTTTGCAATAGAAGATATCGGCTTTAATTCGATATTACTTAGAAATAATTCAATATTAGAAGAAATAGCTCAAGAAGCAAGAATCAAAATCAACGAAAATACTATTGCTAACTTTAGAAAAACCGAAGAAGCTATTGAAGAACTGTGGGATGAGACATATGCAGTGTATCTTTCGAGAGATTTTGTCACAGGAAAAAAAATGAGATCGCCAACCGTAGCCAGCTTACTCCCAATATATTCCAGAAAAATAGATAATAGCAGGCTAGAAAAGTTAGTCAGGGTTTTAACAAATGATCATTCTTTTTGGTTACGATACCCAATTCCAAGTGTGCCAAGAAACTTCAGAACATTTGATCAAGAACGATACTGGCAGGGTCCAACATGGATAAATACTAATTGGCTAATAATCGACGGCCTGTTTAGCTCTGGCCATGAAGAAATTGCAATGAAATTAGTTGAGAAAACTATAAAGCTAGCTAAAGAAAGTGGTATCTGGGAATATTACAATCCTCATACCGGTAAAGGGTTGGGTTCAAAAGATTTTTCTTGGTCTGCGGCACTTATATTAGACTTAATAAAAAGATACCAAACTAGCTAGATTGATCGCTGGGCTTGTCTAGGAGAATCGGATCTACGCCCGGCTCGCTTCCTGAAATCTTGACTACATCTTTATCCATTTTTTGCAGTTCTTTATGTGCAGAATTAAAATGATTGACAGTTACGCCTAGGCTATTGCCTAGCTTTTGCATAAAAGTCTCGTGCGATTTGATATGCTTTGATAAATCTAAGACCCTTTTTTGAATATCTTTGGCTTGTTCTTCTATTTGTAAACTGCGTAGTCCTTGAACGACAGTTTGTAGATATGCAAGGAGAGTGGTTGGGCTTACAATGATTACTTTTTTGTCTCTAAAAGCGTATTCGAGTAAATCTCTAGAACTTGTATTTGCGGTGCCAACTTTATTAACTAGTAAGTCATAATATATTGCTTCGCTTGGAATAAACATAAATGCATAATCAAGAGTGTTCTCGTTTGGCCTGATATATTTTGAGGTCTCATCGATTCTATTTTTAAGATCGAGCTTGAACTGTTTGGCAATTAATTCTTTTTTAGTTTTATCTTTTTCTTCAATAAACCTATTATAGTTTTCTAAACTGAACTTACTATCTATTGGCAAAATTCTGTTTTTATCTAAACGGATTATAGCATCAACGATTTGTCCATCTTTGAACTTATACTGTAATTGATAGCCTCCTGGGGGTAGGACATTTCCAAGAACAGTATCTAGGTAGTACTCCCCTAGGCCACCTCTTTGTTTGGGGTTTTGCAATACATTTTGCAGTAATTTCAGTTCGTCTGCGACATCTACAACTCTTTTGTTGGTTTCGTCAAGTTTTGTAAGTCTACTAGAGACTTCACTAATAATTTTTGAGCTTTCCGAAAATTGTTTCTGAATCGACTGGCGCATTATCTCATTGTTTTTATCTAATCGATCGTTGACCGTTTCATTAAGGGTATTTTTTAAGTTTTGAAGATCTTGAGAAATTATATTTAGATCTTGCTTTAATAGTCCTGCGCTGTCATTATTTGGGTTTTTTCTTTGTAGCAAAAGAAATATAATAATCCCCAAAAAAATTATTAAAATAGTAAGCAAAACTATAAGGGCAACTATCATTTTTTAGAACTCGTATTTTTGCTAGCTTTTGTTATTTTTTTAGACTTGTGTATTTCTAAATGTTCTTCAAGAAAATCATTTACTTTTTTTTCAACTGTTGAATGAGAGGTGTGTCTTTTTGTTTGCGTTATTAAGAATATTGCTATTAGTAAGGATATTGCAACTAAAATTATGAGAATGGTTTGCATAACCATATTGTAGCATCAGGTTAATTTATAAAAAACCTAAACTGCTAGAGTTTAGGTTTTTTAAAATGTAGTACTTTAATTGTTACTTATTTGACTTTTCAAGTGCGTCTTTTGCCATAAAGCCAAGGGCAATCTCGAATGCTCCTGCAATTATTGAGAACAATCCTACTACCCAAACCCAAACAAGGGTTCCCTCTACTGGGTACCAAACTATTGCTAGTCCTGCCACAATAGCTAAGGCGCCGACGATACCGTTCATCCATCTGGTGCCGTTTGACGATTCTGAAGAATCAAATGCAAGTATCATCCCTAGAACTCCACGGACTATAAAGCTTATTGCTACTAATAGTGCCAGTGTTGCAACCGCAAGTCCACTACCTACTCGGCTTAGTAGAAATACTGAAACTCCTACACTTAGAACTCCTAGTAGTAATGATACAAATCCAGACATGAAGCTATGGTTAAACTTCCTAAATGATCTGACGATATCCAAAACACCTACTACACCTAAGAAAACTGCAAGTAATAGCGCAAGTACTCCAACGGTAATACCTGGCCAAATCATTGCCACGAAACCGAAGAGAACCGATACTACTCCTCCAACCACGAGGGTCCACCAAGATTTTTTAGAAGTTTCATCGAACTCAAAAACTTCCACACTTTTAGTTGCCATTTAATAGCCTCCTTTATTTTATATCTTCAATGTAATTTCTTTTGGCTCGAGTGTCAAGGAGTTTTCTTAGGTTGTTTTTTTATTGGGTGTTTAAGAAGTTTAGACTCGATGAGTTCATGTCTTTTGATGTATGCCTTGAATATTTCTTGAAGTATAGCTGCGACAGGCAAAGCTACTAGCGCGCCTACTACTCCAGCGACAGTTGCTCCTATGAGCACCGCCAATAAGGCCACCGCAGGATGCATCTCCATTGTGTGTGACGTAATTTTCGGTCCTATAATATAGTTTTCAAATTGCTGATAAATAATTATCAGTATTAGCAATATTAGAGCGTCTCTTGGGCTATTAATGAACGCCACAAGAAGAGGAAGGGAGGCGGCAATAAAAGTTCCAATTACTGGTAAAAATTGAGATACTACACCCATCCATAATGCCAAAGGCAGAGCAAAAGGAACACCAAGGATAAGTAATACAATTAACGTAAATAAAGCCGACAATAAGCCCAGTAGCCCTCGTGAATACATAAAATTACCAGTTTTAGAAATTGCAAGTTCCCAAGTGTCTAGAAGAAACTTTTGCTGTTTAGCTGGCAAAAAGGAACAGATTAATCTTCTTAATCTGGGAGCATCTGCAACAAAATAGTATGTCAGAATAATCACTGAAAATATTTGAATGAACGCAAAAATTAATTGTTTACTTATTGCTATTACATTATTTGCAATATTCAATCCAACGGCACTAAGGGTATTGTTTTGGCTCAAGCTGGCGTAGATGCCCTCTATGTCTATATTTAGCCCAAACCAACCGTTTAAGTAGCTATTAATTTGGGTGCTCCACTGAGGGATTCTGTCTGAAATATTTCCGAACTGATCAATTACAAGCGGAACCATGCCTATAAGTAACAGTATGGCAACAGAAACAAATAGTAGAATTACTGTTAACGAAGCTACATTTCTTTTCCAGCCTTTTTCTACTAAATAGTTTACAAAGGGCTCGATAGCGAAAGATAGAAACAGTGCTATAACAATTATGCTGACAATAGTTGAAAGCTTCCAGAGTATATAAACCGAAAATACCAGCAATAACAAAGACAGGAATATCCCAATTACCAACCTAAGTACCCATGTAGGAATTTTGCTACTATTCATTTATGTATCAGTATAACACTGACGAAAGTAGACTTTATTTTGCAGATCTTACTCTGGCAACTCCCGCTACTATCTCGATGACAATAACTGCGATTACGGCAGATATAATCGAGTTAATCATTCCTTGTTTAGTCGGAGGGATTCTAAGCCCAAAACCTATGAAACAGCCTACGGAAAAAGCTACTTCTGTTATAAATCTATTTTTTTCTACTGCTAGTATTGTTTTAGGAGCGGTAAATTGGGGTAGTAGTTTATTGATAACAATGTCTAAATATTTTCTTATAAACTTTTTTGACACAGTAATAAACGAAGCCTTAGAGGTGACCAAAAAGACCAAAAGAATTGAGCCGGTTAGCCATAATAAACCTTGCGTCTGAGAAACCATAGATTTTGAGAATGTATTGTATATAGCTAAAGCAGCATCTTTATTTTCTGGCTTAGCTATTTCACTGACCTGGTTTTCCCCAATGTTTATCGAACCAAGCATTACCAAGCTGGCAATGAATAATATACTGACAATGACTATACCTGTTTTTCGGCGATTTTTTGCCAAGAAAATGCTAAGGGCAATAGATACAATTAATAATGCAAATAGAACCTGCGGTGCCCTTTCTATGTAATTTAGATAAGTTTTTGCCTGGGGTACTGCTTTAATATCTGCAATTTGGATATTTCCTACTTTTGGTGGAATATTTTTATTGAGCAAAAAGCTAATCTGTGAGTTTTCTAGGTTATTACTTGCATAGCTATAAATGCTGTTTAAGGTTATAACTCCGTTGTTTGAGTCGTTCTTTAAGTAGGAGATTATTGTTGACTGACTTGATCTTAATATTTCGCCCCAAATTTTTTGAGCCTCATTTGACTGCAAGGCCTTGTTAATTTGAGATTTTGTAAATCCTTCAATTTGTGAACTAAGAGGGCCGGCTAAAAATTTTATGTTTTCGGGCAATGATTCTGCCAGCCTTTGCTCGACATCTACATTACTAAATAGTTCGTTAGACAGCTTGGTAGAGATGTTTTCGGTTATGGCGGGCTCAGATAGAAGCGGTTGAGCTGTTGCTACAAATTGGTCGGTATTAGTAATAGTTCTTTTTACCCAAAACGACATATTCAGCGCAATGAAACTGAGGGTAGCAATAATAACCAATAAAGTTATAGACAAGCCTTTTATGAACTTTTTAAAGCCACCTTTATGGTTATTTGTTGAATTTTTATCGCTAAGCTTTTCTAACTTTTGTGCAAGTATTCTATTTTCTTCTAGTAGTTGTTCTTTGGTCTTGGTTGTTGAATTTTTCTTGGCCATATATAATTCCTTATTTACAGCTACAATATAATAATTACTAGTAAAAAACAATATATAATTAATGCAATATTGACTATAAAGTTGACTGTAACCTATTATTTAAGTTAATAAATGACGAATAAGAATAACAAACTAGATTTTAATAAGTACAGATTGCCATTGGTGATATCGGTAATTATTGCTCTTGTTTTCACCTTATGGTTTTTGAAAGATTATTTTGTAATTATTGCTCTTGCGGCAATTTTGGCTTTTTTGTTTAACCCGTTTTATTTATGGATGCTCAAAAAAACAAATGGAAAAGCCGGTTTGTCCGCTGGGACAACATTTGTGTTAGTTGTTTTTTCGGTTGCTATTCCTGTAGCAATATTAGTGGTTATAACGGTTGACCAAGCTCTTCAACTTGTGGATATAGTCGAGAAGGCTGCAAAGGGAAGTGGTGGATTATATAATACCGTTCAAAACCTAATAAGCAATGCCAATCAACAGCTCGATAAGCTACCTTCGCTTGGGCCAGAGACTATAAAAATTGGTCAGATTACTGATTGGTTGAAGGAAAATGCTTCAAAAATAGCCCAATCAGCAATTCATATGCTTACTGGAGTTGCCGGGGGCTTGTCTTCATTGATTACAAAGTCTATTCTCTTTATTTTTATTTTCTTATCACTTCTTAAGAATCAGGCAAAAATTTTCGATATTATTCATACACTAAACCCATTGGGCGATGAGTCTACCAAGAGGTATTTAGCAAGAATGGGCGCCATGACAACCGCAATGGTAAAAGGGCAATTTATGATTGCTATTGCACAAGGTTTTGTAGATGCTGCTTTATTAAAAATAGTTGGAATTGATTTCTTTATTTTCTGGTTTGTGCTAATTACTTTTCTTTCAATAATACCTTTGGGGGGCGGAATAATTGTTATTCCTTTGGGAGTTGTCCTGATTTTAACCGGAAATATTTGGCAAGGTCTATTGTTAATTCTTGGCCATATTCTTATTGTGACTAATATAGATAATGTTTTGAGACCAAAGTTTGTTCCTAAAACAGCTCGTCTAGACTCGGCTTTGCTAATGATGTCAGTTTTTGCAGGCATCGGACTTTTTGGTTTCATGGGTATAGTAATTGGACCTGTTCTGAT
The DNA here is from genome assembly GCA_031973215.1 of Candidatus Saccharimonadota bacterium. Lineage (GTDB taxonomy): Bacteria > Patescibacteriota > Saccharimonadia > Saccharimonadales > CAIOMD01 > DALYDK01. The sequence goes on along the minus strand of DALYDK010000002.1, from coordinate 94,820 downwards.
GATAGTGGCAGTAACAACAATTGATAACTATGTTGAATTTGTAAAATTTACCAAAAAACAAAAGGCTTTAGAAACTAAAAATATTTAATCTTTTTGTGTGTAGATAGCTATAAAACTAAGAGCTGAAATTCCAAGTGATGTTAGAAAACCAAGGAATGGGATTGTTATAAAACCCAGAAATAAAAAGTCTGGTTTATCGCAAGGAACTGCGGCCGTTGAAGAGCAGAGTACCTGCGCTTCTTTAATTACGCCCCACTGAAGTAAGCTATGATAAAAACTAAGAAGAGTGGCTGGAATAGCCAAAGCAAGTACCTCGTAATAGATATTTTGAAAGCTTTTTCTGATAATTGCCACGGTCATAATAAATGCTATTGGATACAGCAGTATTCTTAGCCACCAGCAGAGATTGCATGGCGGTAGTTCTTTAATTTCGCTAAAATACAGGCTACCAAAAATACTCGCAACTGCTAAAGCCCAAATTTCGTAATGGGCATTATCGGCAACTAATTTGAATGGCTTACTGTTTTGGATTAATTCTAAGATTTTCATAGCAGATTATTTATGTCCTGATCTAAGTCATCTACTGGAAGTTCGCCTTCAAGATTTACTCCTTGAATGTCAGATTCGATTTCGTTCACCGTGGTTTGGTTACTAGATTGTGCTTTTGTTTCGCTGTTAGATTCTGAAGAAGTTGTTTCTGCAGTTTTTTGGTTTTTTTGATTAACGACTGCGAACCCCGCCGCTAAAACAATTACTATTACAACAATAGCCGCAATAACAGGGAGCGCAAGAAAGCCATTTTGCATTTTTTTCATTATAAGGCCCCCTGTTCCGAAGCCTGCTGCTTAACTGCTATAAGTAATTGTTTAATACTATCTCGATATGTCTTTAGGCTTTCTTTGGTGCCGGCAAGACTTTCTTTGAAACTACTAACTGACTCGGAAACTTTTTCTGGATTAGAACAGTCTAGGCTCGGTTTATATTGGACTATGCTATCTATTTGTGCCTGCGCTTGTATTCCGGCGCTCTGTGCTTTAGTGACTAAATTTTCATAATCTGCAAATTCAAGATTATTTTTTTCTACAAAATTGGTTATTTTAGCAAGATGGCCGTCAAGCTTAGTTTTAAACTCAACTGCCTTATCCTGCCTGTTGGATAGCTTATCACTTAAAACCGAAGATAAATTTTGGCAAGCTTTTTGTCTTTGTTCCAGACTTTTTGTTTTAGCCATCTCCTTTTTTTTGTCTAAAGCCTCTTGGGCTTTTTGTTTTGCTTGCTCATATTTTTCTTTGGCGAGAGCCTTTTGTTCTTCTAATTTTTGTTTGTTGTTAAGTTCGACTTCAGTGCTATTATTGCTCTCAGAAGGTTCTTGTCCGTTGCCTTCCATTGCATAAGTAAAAGACTGAAGTCCTAATACGGTAAGGACTAATACAAGCACAGGCAAAATCCTTAGCTTAGTTTTCACTTTTACTCCTATTTGTTAATATTTATATAGCTAATTATAACAAAAAGTTAAGCATTATAAATTAATTACTTTTTCCCACGGAAATTTCGACTTACCAAAATGCCCATTTTCAGCTGTTTCAATGTAGTGTATTGAATTTAAAGAGAAAAGTTCTATTATATGACTGACTTCTGTGTTTGATATTTTATTTAAATAGTTTTTTATAGTGCTAATTTTATAATTTTCTGTTCCGAAAGTATTAATGTCTTGGAATATTGCTTGCCTTGCCCCAATATAGTAGGCTAGACTGATTTCCGCTTTCTCTGCAAGGCCGTTTACTACGATATTTTTTGCTAAATATCTAGCTAAGTAAGCTGCCGATCTATCTATTTTGCTTGGATCTTTGCCGCTGAAAGCTCCACCACCTACTTTCGATGCGCCTCCGTATGTATCTACGACAATTTTTCTACCCGTTAGACCCGTGTCGGATGCAGGACCAGGTTGATGCCAAACGCCGGTACCGTTAATAATAATATTCGCGTCATTAGGCAGGCTAAAACCGTAATCATTTACAATAGGTTGAATAATTTTAGTTTTTAATTCTTGCCTTAAGTCGCTGAGCTCTTTAGTTGGATCGTGAGGCACTGCGACTGTTACGTGTTTTAGTTTGTATGGTTTTCCATTTTTGTATTCTATTGTGATTTGAGATTTTCCATCTGGGCGTAAATTAGAGATTTGCCCACTTTCTCTATGATTATCTATGCTCTTTGTTATTTTATGGGCCATTTCAATTGGCAGAGGCATAAAATTTTTGGTTTCAACACAGGCGTAACCATAAGCAAAGCCCTGGTCACCGGCGCCTAATGATCCTTTTTTAAATTTCTTATCTACGCCTTTTGCTATTTCAGGAGATTGTTTATGTATATTTACCAATATTTTAGATTCATCTGAAAAGCCCCATTCCGGCTTGTCATATCCATTCTGCTTTATGATTTTTCTTGCAATTGACTCATAGTCAATAGATGCATCTGTTGTTATTTCGCCAGCTAGTACAATAAGATCTTTGGCTAGTAAGGTTTCGACGGCAACTCTAGAATTTTTATCTTGCTGAAGTGCCGCATCTAAAATTCCGTCACTTATTTGGTCAGCTAGTTTATCAGGGTGGCCTTTGCAGACTGATTCACTAACTAAATGGTAATTAGGCATAAAAAAATCCTTTCATAAATTTGCCACGAGTGCTTAGAAAGGATTGTCTTGTTATCTTCCCAAAAAATTATGGCTAGATGGAGCACCTTGCATTTTCAGCAGGTTGCCGGCGGATCATAGAGCTAGTTCTCTCCTCGCACTCGTGATACTAAATTGTTAATAATATTATTTTAGCAGATTCTAAAAGTGCTCGCGCAAATGTTTCATACTAAACGACCAATTACTGTCAGTTTTTTTGTGAGGGTTGAAGATATTTTCGGGATCAAAAATTTGTTTTGTTTCTCTAAAGTAGTTCCAAATTGTTTTACCATACATAGCTTCTAGCCAAGGCCCTCTAATCATACCGTCATTATGCTCGCCGCTCAGGCTTCCGTTATATTTAAGTACAAGAGCAGTTATTTCTTTCATGGCTGGCTCAAGTTTAGCTTTCTCATTTTTATCTTCAATTTTCATTAAAGGAATTATATGAAAATTTCCGTCGCCCATGTGTCCGGCTATGGTAGCCAGTAGCTTATAGCGGTTAATAATTTCTCTTACTTCGGGCAAGAATTTTGGCAGTACTTCAGGCGGGACTACCAGATCGTCCATAAATGGTGCCGTATGCTTGTCTTTGACTTTGCTTCGCAGTAGCTGAAAGCTTTGTCTTCGCATAATCCAGAACTTTTTTGCCTTAGCTTCATTTTCGTCCTCTTCGAACAGGGCTTCGTGTTTAAAAAGTTTAAGGTCTTTTTTCATATTGTGGACCTTTTCGGCTATTTCTGACTGATCATTACCTGTAAATTCAACCATAAGGACCATTTTTGGAATGCCCCTAAAAAGCATTAAAGCATCTGGAATAAGCTGGATTCCCAACTTTATGGTCTCTAACCAACCAAGTGTTTTTCGGAAATAGAAGAAAAGTTTAAAACTTAGCATAAGTGTATAATTATCAAATCCTTCGAAAGTAGCTGGTTTGTGGTCCAGGACTTTATTAATTAAATATCCTAGGTCATCAGTATCTCTTAAGAATATCACTAGAGTGCCCGAATGTTTTGGGGCAGGGACTAGTCGGAATTTTATATCAGTTATTAACCCAAGAGTTCCCTGTGATCCGGTAATAAGTCTAGTAAGGTCAAATACCCCAGTTTCTCTATCCCATACATTCCATAAATGATAGCCGGTAGAGTCTTTACTTACTTTGGGTTGGGCATTTTTAATTTCTTCATAGTTTTTATCAACCAGTTCATAAACTTTTTTATATATGTTGCCCTCGTAGTCATTTTGAGCAATCTTTTTATCTAGCTCTTTTTTTGTTAGTGGTTTTACGATATATTCGTTACCGTCTGCAAAAATTACTTTCAACTCTTGTATAAAATCTTCTGTTTTACCAAATTCAAGTGATTTTTCTCCACCGGAATTATTTGCAACCATTCCTCCTACTGTACATAAATCTTTAGACGCCGGATAACTGGGCATTAAGGACCCAACACCTAAGGTTTTCTTTTCGAAATCACGGTAATATGTTCCGGGTTGAACCTGAGCCTCATTTTTTGAAACATTGGCAATATTATTAAAGTGTCGGGTAAAGTCTACTACTATAGATTGACCTATAGCACCGCCTGACATATCTGTACCTGCGCTTCTGGGTGTTATTGAAATATTTGGTAGTACACTTTTTTTCTCGGCTACAAACTTAACTAAATTTTTTAAGTCGTTTGAATCTTTTGGGTACACAACCAATTCTGGTTGTAGTTCAAACATGCTTGCATCATGGCTGTAGAATTCTTTAGTATTACTGTCGTCTTCAATTTCGCCAGTAAATATTTCCTGAAGTTTTTGTTTTAATATGTTCACTAAAATATAGTAGCATTACACCGTATCTGTTACAATATGCTTATGTTAAGAAAACACGTTGTCATAATTGGCGGCGGATGGGGCGGCGTAGCTCTAGCCAGAAAACTAAAAAAAATCCCAAAAGATAGAATTCGCGTAACTCTTGTATCTAGCGAATCTCATTTTAAATACAGCCCTGCAATGTATCGGGTTGCCGTAGGATACCGAGAAAAAGATACTATTTTACCCATTTCTGAGCTAATAAAAGATTTGCCATCAGTCACATTTAAGAAGGGTCGTGCAGCTCACATAGATCGAGCAAAGCGAATTGTTCATCTTCAGTCGGGTGCTGAGCTTCATTATGATTATTTGGTTATTTCATCCGGCGCTATAACTAATTATTTCAATATATCTGGAATAAAAGAAATGAGCTATGGCATTAAGTCGCTTAGAGAACTTAGGCTATTCAAAGCACATTTACATGAGGTGATTACCGCACCAAAAAAAATCGAAAAAAATATTGTCATAATTGGTGGTGGCCCAACTGGAGTTGAGCTATCGGCTGCTTTAAGCAGCTATATTTTAAAAATCATGCAAAGGCACGGCATAAAACACCGGACTGTTAATATCGAGTTAATGCACGCTACTAACCGATTAATACCTCAATCTTCTCCCAAGTCGTCTAGAATCGTACTAAAAAGATTAAGGGAATTAGGTGTAATTGTTCATTTAAATTCAATGGTACAAAGCGCTACAGACAATAACCTTATTTATAATGGCAAGGCAATATCGACTCATACGGTAATATGGACCGCCGGCACTAGCAATAATAAATTGTTCGTAGAACATAGAAATCATTTTCCAGTTAATAGCGCTGGAAAGGTAATTGTCGATGATCATCTCAGGGTTGATAACAGGTGCTTTGTTATTGGCGACAATGCGGCAACCCCCTACAGTGGTCTTGCGTTTACTGCCGTTAACGATGCTAAATATGTTGCAAGAGAAATAAGTCAGCGTCTTGATGGTAGTCTAACGACAAAACCGTACAAACCCAAAATTCCAAAAACAGCAATTCCGGTCGGTAAGAGATGGGCTATATTTCAATATAAAAACCATCATATCTATGGATTTTTTGGCTGGCTAATAAGGCTAGCCGCAGATTTAATTGGATATATAGATATTGCTGGCTTCCTAAGAGGAACAATAATGTGGATAAAATCATCCGCAAAAGAAGAGAAGTGCTCAGTTTGTAAGACTGCAATAAGTCATGAGGACATTATATCTCAGCAAACTTACAGGCTAGGATAAGCACCTTTTACAGTCACCGTATATAGTGAGGCTAGAGGGTAAATTATTTACACCCAACTCTTTTTTAATTTGGTCTCTTATTGAACCATTTATTGTCAGATCTTTGATACCCTCGCAGTCGTTGCATAAAAAATGATCGTGAGGCGAAGTGTTAGCATCTACTAATATTTGTCCGTTGATTTTAGGTCCGTCTGCAAGCAGACCATTTGCTATGAGTCGTTTAGTAATTCTATGTACAGTTGTCGGGCTCAAACTAGGCATCGTTTTTCTTGATTCGGTAAGTATTCTATGGTTTGTGGAATGACCAAGTTTTTTTGATACATGAAGCACTAGTAAAGTTTGGGGCGTCATCCTTAAGTCAGTTTTCATGCTTGCATTATATATCAATTGTGTGTATTATACAATTGTAAATAATTTACAATAATAATTTATAAGAAAGGTATATTTATGTCCAGAAAACTAACTGTTTACACTACGGCCACCTGCGGATACTGCAAAATGCTTAAGAAATATTTAGAAGACAATAAAATTAATTTCACCGAAAAAAGGGTAGACCTCAACCAACAAGATGCCCAAGAAATGGTCGCCAAAAGTGGTCAAATGGGAGTCCCGTTTTCTGTTATTACAAAAGAAGATGGACAAGAATTTGGTGTACTTGGTTTTGATGTAGCATCATTACAGAGAGCATTATTATCTTAATACAATGAAAAAAATATTAATTATTTCAATTTTGATATTAGTTGGAGGGTTTGTACTATTCTTAATATTGGCGCCAAATCAAAATTCTCAAAGTCAAAATCCGAGTCAATCTAAATCATCTGAAATAAATTCAGAAGTGTCTAGTGGTAAAGCGGTACTTTTAGATGTCAGGACGCCGCAAGAGTTTAATTCAGGTCATTCTGCCGAGGCAGTAAATTTTGATTCGGTTCGCATTGACCAAGGCGAGATGCCCAACATACCAAAAGACACAAAAATATATTTATACTGTCGCTCTGGCAACAGGGCAACTCAGGTCAAAAATACTTTGGAGTCACAGGGATACGTCAATGTAGTTAATCTTGGCGGATTGTCACAAATGAAAAATATGGGGCTACTATAGGTAGCTTAAAGCTAAAAATATACAAGAAATTGCCATTACAACGAAAGACAGCCAGACTAGGCCAGATATTAGTCGGCTGTTTTTATAATCACCCATAATATCGCTCCTGGAACCTATTCGTGCAAGAATGAAAAGCAAGGGAACTGCAGCCATGGCATTAAAGACTGCGGAAAAAATTAAAGCCTTAATTGGATCTATACCAAGAAAATTAATTAGCAATCCAATAATTGTGGAAATGGCAATAATGCTATAAAAACCACTCGCCTTTTTGTATTTTCTGTATAAACCCTCTTTCCAGCCAAGAGATTCACTTAGGGCATAGGCGCTAGATCCGGCTAGTACTGGAACTGCAAGCAGCCCAATACCAATTATTCCTACGGAAAAAAGAATTTTAGACCATAGCCCAGCGTTACCAGTTCCAGCAAGCAATGGCTCAAAAGCTTTGGCTGCATCTGCTGCAGTATTAATTTCTGTAATTCCGTTGGCGTTTAGGGCTGATGCACAGGCAACCACAATAAACCAAGCGCTTACTAGTGCAATGGTCATGCCTGCATAATTATCAATCTTTATCTTTTTAATAAATTTTTTGGATATTTTTGGTAAGTTTTGTTGGTTTTGAGCCAGCCGTTTGTGTAGTATTTCTTCTTCAACATTTTCGGAGGTGTCCCAAAAAAATAAGTAAGGGCTAATAGTTGTACCAAGCATAGCTACCAGCATATACAGCTCTGCATTAGAAAGATGAAAGTCAGGAGTGAAAGATGCTTTTATGGCCTCTATCCAATCCACACCTACCATTATTGCGGTCAAGGGATAGGCTATTAGAACAATTGAAAGCCACTTTAGGATTCGGGAATATGTTCTGTATTTTACAAAAATTTGTAAAATTACAATTACTACTGCAAAACCAATAGCCAAAGCAGAATAAGACAAAGGTACTAATAATTGGGCGGTTGCTGCCATGGCTCCAATGTCGGCGCCAATATTTATGGTGTTTGCAATTACTACCAAACTGACTACGGCAGCCAAAAGCCTCTTATTGTAATGATCCTTGATAATTGCGGCTAATCCATGGCCAGTTACTGCTCCTATTTTGGCGCATGTTTCCTGTACGGCAACCAGCAGCGGAAATTTTAACGGGAAAGCCCACAAAAGGCCAAAACCAAAAATCGCGCCAGCCTGAGAATATGTTGCTACTCCACTCGGGTCATCGTCTGCCGCACCGGTTACTAGCCCAGGACCTAAAATTCTTAAGAATCTATTGTATTTTTTGTAGTTTAGAAGACTTTTGGTCAGATTAACGGCAAATTTTTCGGACTTTAGTATATCTTTTTCAATTTTTTTGACCGTTTTTGATGGGTATTTTACTGTTTGCATTTTTATTTTTTAGGACTATCTTTGAATTATAGCAAACAATAGAGCTTGTAAGTAGTAAATCAAATATATATAAGTAAAAAACAATATTGTAAAAAAAGATTCTTAGAAATATATTTAAGTTACAGAGATATTAATTAGGAGGTAAAACTGTGGCAAAAAAGGATAGTACAAAAGAGGTAAGTGGCTGGGCAGGATGGGCGGCTTTTGCCGGAATATTAAGTGTATTAGTAGGTACATTTCAGGCAATCGCAGGTATTGTTGCTCTGTTTAAAGACGAAGTTGTGTTTTTCGGAGTAAAAAACATATGGCTTCTTGACTTAACTAGTTGGGGATGGGTGCATCTCGTAGGTGGATTACTTCTTATTCTAGTTGGTTATGGAATACTAACCGGCCAAACTTGGGCTCGAGTTATGGGTGTTTTACTAGCTGGTCTTAGCGCGGTCTGGAACTTTGCTTGGCTACCTGTGTACCCGGTATGGTCGCTCGTTGTAATAGTCGTGGACGTTCTAGTTATTTACGCACTTGTAGTTCACGGAGACGAACTAGCCGATTAATCAATAGTAATCAAAAATATTTCGGCGGTACTTAAATACCGCCGATTTTATTTTTTTGAAACCTTCTTTTTATTAAAGTTCAGGGAATCATTATTATAATTAACCTCAACAATATCTCCGCTAATAATATCACCTGATAAAATTTGTTTTGCTAGTTCGTTTTCTAGTATTGATCTTATTTCTCTCCTTAGCTCACGGGCTCCATATTCTGGCTTGTATCCGCGTTTGGCAAATTCTTTTATAAGATTTTTACTGAAAATTAATTCAATGTTTTGGCCAAGTGCCATTTGTCTTAACGATGCCAGCTGAAGCTCAACAATTTTTTCAATTTCAGATTCATTAAGTGGGCGGAAAACCACTATCTCGTCCCATCTATTAATAAACTCTGGCTTAAAATGTGATCTAATTGCCGGTTCAACTATCTCTTTTAGGCTATTACCATTGGCTTTTGGATTATTGGCTAGTGCTTTTTGTATTTCCTTTGACCCAAGGTTACTGGTTGCAATAATTATTGTATTAGAGAAGTCAACTACGCGGCCTTTTCCGTCCGTAAGACGGCCGTCGTCTAAAATTTGAAGTAATATATTCTGAATATCGCCGTGAGCCTTTTCTATTTCGTCTAGCAATATTACGCTGTATGGTCGCCTTTTGACCTTTTCTGTTAGCTGTCCGCCCTCATCATATCCTACATATCCTGGGGGAGCTCCAATTAATCTTGCTACGGAATGCTTTTCCATATACTCGCTCATATCAATTCTGACGATATTATCTTCGTCATCGAATACTGCCCAGGCCAGAGTTTTGGCCAGCTCCGTTTTGCCTACTCCTGTTGGACCCAAGAACATAAATGAGGCAATTGGCCGTTTCTTTTTATTTAACCCAGCCCTTGAAAGTCGAACAGCATTAGATACGGCCACCACGGCATCGTCTTGGCCGATAACTCTGCTTTGTAGCTGCTTTTCCATTTCTAGTAACTGCTTTTTTTCCTCATCGGTTAATGACTTAACGGGTATGCCCGTCATTGTACTAACCACTGATGCTATATCTTTAGAGTCCACTATTAGCTCGGCGGTGTTTCGTTCTTTGCGCATTTTATCTTCTAGATTTTCTTTTGATTCAGTTAACTTATCTATTTTATTGGTTAATTCTTTGGCTACATCGTATTCCTTACGATTTTGAGCTTGGTCTCTTTCTCTTTGGGTCTTTGCTATGTCGTCATTAATTTCAGCCATCTCAAGGCTTTGCGAATCTCTTCTGACTCTTACTCTTGCAGCTGCTTGGTCTAGAAGGTCAATAGCTTTGTCAGGTAAGAACCTATTTGTGAGATATCTCGACGATAGCTCAACTGAAGATACGATTGCCTCGTCACTTATATTAATTCCATGATGTGCTTCATATTTATCGCGCAAACCTCTAAGTATTTCAATTGCTTGAGACTCAGTTGGTTCAGGTACAAAAACCGGCTGAAACCGTCTTTCTAGGGCAGAGTCTTTTTCTATATATTTCTGATATTCATTAAGTGTGGTTGCTCCAATTAGGTTCAATTCGCCGCGAGCTAGGGCGGGTTTCATGGCATTGCTAACATTAAGACCACCACTGTCTTCTCCTCCGCCAGTGGCAACAACAGTATGAAGTTCATCTATAAAAACAATTAAGTTGTCTTTATTTTTGGTAATTTCATCAAGAACATTTTTTAGCCTTTCTTCGAATTCACCTTTATATTTTGCACCAGCCATTAAAGACACAAGACTTAGCTCTATGACTCTTTTATCCTTTAGTACTTCGGGAACTTTATTATTAACAATTTTTTGAGCCAATCCTTCGACAATTGAAGTTTTTCCTACGCCCGGTTCTCCAATTAAGGCTGGGTTATTCTTTGTTCTACGGGCTAAAATTTCTATTGTTGAGTCAATTTCTTTTTGCCTTCCAATGACTGGGTCTATTTTCCCGTTCCTGGCAAGCTGAGTCAGATCCCGAGAGTATTTGTCTAAGTTTGGTGTTTCGCTTTCTTCTGCTATGTTACCTTCTTTAGCTCCTTTGCCAACGACCGACAAGGTTTGTTGGCGAACACTAGTTGGCTTTAAGCCGTATTTTTTTAAAATATCACCGGCCATACCGTCGGGCTCTTCGGAAAGACCAATCAATAAATGTTCTGGTCCAATATAGCTATGATTCATATCCCTAGATGCTTCTAGTGCTAGCTCAAATACCTTTTTGACTCTTGGTGTAATATTAATTTCACCATTACTCGAGACTGAACCTTTGGATGTGTTTGCTTCAATATAGCCCTTAATATCCGCAGGTTTAATACTTAATGTTTTCATTATTTTTTCAGTTACCTTGTCATCGCACAGGGCGTATAAAAGATCTTCGGTATCAATTGAACTTCTTTTATTAGACACGGCAAAAGCACCTGCTTCCTGGAGGATTTTTTTGGAATTTTCACTGAGTAGCTCTTCTATGTCGAGTGATTCTTTTTGGGATCTAAAATTTTGTGTCGCAGTTGGGTCATCGAAATACGCACCCCCATTACCAAATTGAGTACGCTGAATTTGAGCGTAATCTACATCGCAAACATTCATAATGGTCGATTGACCATTAGAGGTTAACCTTATTTTATAGACGGCAGGACGCACCCTGCAAATATCACAATAATCCATATTATCTCCTATATAAAAAATTATAGGACAGCAACTTTTGAAAAAACAGTGGGAAAATTGTCAAAATTTTAGTTAGAATATCCAAGGTGGAGACCAGAATAATACAGCTTAATAAAGAAAAACTATCAGACGGAAAATGTGTTATATATTTTGTAAGCCGAGACATTAGGGTCAATGACAATTTTGCTCTATTAGCTGCTCAGCAAAAAGCTACAGAACATAAAATGCCACTCATTGTTTGTTTTGCGCTAGATACACAAATAAAAAGCAGATCTAAGGAACATTTTGAGTTTTTGCTAGATGGGCTCGAAGAATTTTCTAATAAATTAGAAAAGCTAAACATTAAATTTATTCTAAGAATTGGAAGTCGCCAAGCAGTCTACCAAAATCTAATTAACGAACTAAATCCAATAGCTATTTATTTTGATTTTTGCCCACTAAACAGACCAAGAGCAATTCAGAAAAATATTGCAAAACAAACCGTCGTTCCAGTTTTCACTGTAGATGCTCACAACATAATTCCTGCATGGATATTGTCTTCTAAAGAAGAATTTGCCGCTCACACCATAAGATATAAAGTTACTAAATTAATTAATAATTATTTTGTTGAACCTACTAAGTTAAAAATTCATAAATACAGCTCAGCGCAAAAACTTAATACCAATAGTTTTTCCAGCGCAAGGGCTGAAGTTAATAATCTGCAGGCTAGCGGAACAAATATTACTTTTAAGTCTGGTGAGAATGCGGCACACATTCTGCTTAATATTGCAGTAAAAAACATTAATTTATATGCATTGTATAGAAACGATCCTACTCAAAACGCTCAGACAAACCTCAGCCCATACTTACATTATGGATTTATTTCGTCTTTAAGGGTTGTACTAGAATTATCTAAGCTTATGAAAGAACCTCCGCTTTTAACTTTGCAGCATAGGCTTGCACGCTCCGAAAACAACCCGCCGAGCTTAGAAGATAGTGTTAACGCATTAATTGAAGAAATTGTAGTAAGAAAAGAATTGGCAGAAAACTACTGTTTTTATAATTCAAACTACAACAATATTTTAGGAGCTAAGCCATGGGCGTTAAGCACTCTTACTCAGGCAGAACTAGATACAAGAGAGCATATTTACAGTATAACTGAATTAGAAAATTGCCTAACGGCAGACCCGGCATGGAACGCTGCCCAGAATCAAATGCGAATAACCGGCAAAATGCACGGTTACATGAGAATGTACTGGGCTAAAAAAATTTTAGAATGGTCAGTAAGCCCCGAGCAAGCTATTAAAACGGCAAATTTTTTAAACGATAAATATTCTATAGACGGTGGAGACCCAAATGGCTACACAGGAGTCGCTTGGTCAATAATGGGAATTCACGACAGACCATGGTTCGACAGGCCAATATTCGGAAAAATTAGATACATGAACTACGAAGGCTTGAAGAAAAAATTGAATGTAGCTGAATATCAAAACAAATGGATCAAGCCCTGTTAGAAATTAAATGTATTATGAATTTCGTCGAAAGAATCTTGATATTTTTCCCAGTTTTCTTCTGGGCTTTGGGTAGAAACTGTGTAAACTGAATTATCTTTATTTAATATTATGGTATGTTTTGCTTTTACTTTTCCAGTCTCTCCGTTATAGGTGACTATTAAGGTAATTGAATCTACGCCGTTTTTCTTTTGCCGAGACTCATAATTTACGACCGTGCCTTGATTGTCTTTTTTTAAAGCATCAGATATAGCCACTAGAACATCTTTAGAATAACCGTTTGGTGGTGCATCTATATGAGCAACTTCAACCTGGCCGTAAACCTTGCCAGTGTCTTTGTATTTATCACTAATAATAACTCCCTTAGCTCCATCTTCAGCTTGCGGGCTAATCGTCCAGCCTTCTGGGTATTTTACAGTGTAGCCGACGCTAGCGTCTTTATATTCTTGAAGCGTTAAGTTATCAGAAGAAACAATAGCCGCGATTATTGCAATAGTTAGTATTAAATGCAGAACGGCAATAACACAGGAAACAACAATACCGGCAATTGCTAAACCCTTGCCATTTTCTTTCTTTTTATTAATTTGTATTAATCCAATTAAAGACAAAATAAAACCAATTAAAGGTAAGAAAAAGGCTAATATAAAGCCAATAATTGCAAGAGGATTAGTCTTATTATTCTTTCCTGAAGAATTATTATTTTCTGGAGGTTCAGATTGCTTTTTAATCTTATCTCCGCCTACCAAATCTTTTTCTGCATCATAAACATCGTCCATCTGTAGTTCTGTGGGTCTATCTTTTGCGTTTTTATACGTACCAGAAACAGCACCTGACCTTACAACGCCCATCTTGCGAAGCGTTTCTTTTTTTGGCATGGTTAACTCCTTAGGGTTATAGTTCTAATTTCATTATACGCCTAGGTGTCAAACATTAAACTAACTAAAAAGACTGTTCAATTTTTTTGTAATTTATAGAAGCAAAAAGAAGTAAGAGGCAAATAATTATGGCAACAATTATTCCAGCGACTAATGAGTAGCCGTTTTGTAATATTCTTCCTGCTTCGAAAATATCAAAAATACTAATATATTTAATAATGCTTAAGTCGGGCAACAACTTGTAAATTACAAAAACCAAATAACTAGCTAGTACACTAGCGACTGCAATTTGGCTAGCGTTTTTTTTGTTCTTAATTGAACTGGCAATAAATACTCCAAGACTGTAAAAAAATAAACCTACCGCAATCATAGAAAACGATAAATACCAAATTTCTGAGCTTATGGATGGACCCTTATTGAAGATATCTACAATAAACACCGAAAATACAGTAGTGATGATTATAAATAATCCAAGAATAATTAAGCCAGCTAACGCTTTTTGCCATAATATTTTTTGTCTAGAAATAGGCTTAGATAATAAAAACTCATTAGTTTTGTCTCTGGATTCTTTAGCAATAATTTCAGACCCTAGAGTGCTTGCATAAAGTGCAATCAATAACAATATGTATAAAAACAGCATTACAAAAAAACCTTCGGCTGTACTTAAGTCATAATCAGAAATACCAAAAAGTGCCTTAAATATACCTGGCATTGACTGGAACAACTCATTAATAGACTGTCCTGACTGTTCGTATGCCTGAAGCTTGGCCATGCCTGAGTAAATGAGAAAAATCATGCCCGCCGACCATAGGACGAAAGATTTTAGATGACCTTTAATTTCAAATATTATTAGATTCATTTAGAATTTCATATCCTTTTTATTAAAAAGCGTTAGTCCCAAAAAAGTTAGAACAGTAAACAGTACTGTAGATATAACTAGGTATTTAGTTTCAAGAGATAAATTTTCAATAATAAAATTACGGTTAAAAAAACTAAATGGAGAAAATTCTGATAGTTTAATACTGCTAATTGCACTATCTAGAGCAGCAAATACAAAGAACGCAAACACTACTGGCATGGCTGTAGAAATGGTTGTTTTCAATCTGCTCTTAGCCGACCCAATTAACGAACCTAAAGCAAAAAATAATAGCTGAACCAATAATAGTGAAAAGTTAATTAGGACAAAAACCAATATATTGTTTTCGTTGTTATTAAGAATTGAAGTAGTAAACAAAACCATTAACCAGTAAATAAGGTTATATATAACCAACAAAGAAATTCCACTCATAAATTTAGCCAAGAATATTTTTGGTCTGCTTATGGGTTTGGTAAGTAAAAAATCTGCCGTTTTAATTGATGATTCTTCAGAAAATAGCTTGAGACTTAAATTCAGTGACATTATTGAGCTAGCCAAAAGAATAAAATTTAAAATATAGCTATAAAATCCAGCCAAAGAAAAAAAAGTATCCAAATTGACATTCATAGCGCGTCTAATGCCTAGGGGTAGTTTTTCTATTACAGATTTTGCAGTATCTATATCATTACTAAAAGAAGGGAACATTAGCAAAAAGCCCACTGCAGTAATTGAAACGGCTAAAGCCCATATAATTGTGTACTTTAGGTTCGATTTTAATTCAAATATGAACAGATTCATCTATCGATCTTCTTTATAATAATGCAAAAAAACTTCTTCTAAATCTGGCTCTTCAATACTTAGGTTTTTTAAGTCTAAAGTTGCAAGTAGCTTATTTAGATCATTAATTGGCCCGTTCCACATGAAGGAACAGTTTAAATTATCTTTGGTTTCAACATTTGTGATACCTTTTTGTGAATTACTAGGAAGCTTCTGGTTTGGTTTTTGTAGTTCAAGGTTAACTTTTTTGTAATTATTGCCAATTAATTTATCCACAGTATCAACTTTGATTATTTTTCCTTCTCGAATTATTCCAACTCTATCAGACATTTTTTGGATTTCTGGTAGATTGTGGGACGATAGCATAATACTTGCTCCTCTATCGTTTTCTTCTTTAAGTATTTCGTAGAACTGCTGCTGCATAAGAGGATCTAACCCACTAGTTGGCTCATCTAATATTATTAGTTCTGGGCTATGGATTAGGCTTTGAATTACTCCAACTTTCTTTTTGTTGCCAAAAGAAAGAGAGTCAATCTTTTTATTAAGGTCTAACTGGAGTTTATCGGCTAAATTTTGCATTTTTGCCAAAGCCGCCGTTTTTTTAATTGGATAAAAACTTGCCGAATACATTAAGAGCTCTTTGGCTTTTAGGTTGTCGTAGTAATAAACTTCAGACGGCAAGTAGCCAATTTTTTCTCTCAACTGTGGTCCCTTTAGGGTTGCATCTTGTTCAAATAGTTCGATGCTTCCGCCAGAAGCTTTAAGTAGGCCCAAAATTGTTCTTATAGTAGTTGATTTTCCAGCGCCGTTTGGCCCAATAAAGCCGAATATTTCACCTTTTTCTATTGAAATGCTTACATCGACGATGCCCCGCTCTTTACCATAGTATTTAGTTAAGTTTTTTGTTTTTAGAACAGACATTTTTACTGCTTTCGTATTATCTAGGCATTATTATAGAACTTGAGTCAAAGGCTTACAAATTTAACTATATATTCTTAAACTAGATTATTATTTATAGTGTCATGATAGAAAAAGCTATTGAAGTATTAAATAAAAACAAATTAGAGAAATCTACTAAGCCGGCGCTTGGATTGTATCCACATCAATGGTTTTGGGATAGCTGTTTTATCTCTATAGGTCTAAGTTGGGTTGATATCGATCGGGCTAAACAGGAAATTTTATCATTATTAAGCGGGCAATGGGAAAACGGAATGATTCCACATATTATTTTTTCTGGCGAGACTAGTTATCATTTTGGTCCAGGGTACTGGAAAAGCTCTAGGCATGGCGGGCCAAGATTAGTAGAAACAACCTGTATAACTCAACCACCTATGCTAGCCGAGGCTATAAATAAAGTCGCTGCAAGGTTGGACCAAAAGCAAAAACAGCAATGGTATAAACAGACATTGCCGGGACTTATTAAGTGTCATACCTGGGTTTACGAAAACAGAAGATACGGTAATTCACCGTTCATTAGCCTTATTCACCCGTGGGAGTGCGGAATGGACAATACACCGTACTGGCTTAGAGAGGTTCGTAGTGCAGTGCCTTTAAAAATCAGAACCCTTAGAGCACTAGGACAAGAAAAACTATTAAATAAATTAAGAAAAGACACTTCTACGGTGCCTGCTAGTCAACGCCCAAATTCAGCGGACCTTTATTCTTTTTATAGTTTTGTCAAACAGGCAAGTAGGCAAAGCTACAACCTAGATAAAATTATAGAAAATACAAGAATTCCAGTTATTGAAGACCTTTTATATAATTCAGTGTTAATTAGAGCAAATACCTTATTGCTGCAGATGTCTGCAGAGGCAGAAATTCCACTTAAGCCAGAGTTAATAGATGCAATTGGCAATACCAAAAATGAGATAAAACAACTTTATAATAATGGATCATTTTGGAGCAGGGATACAAGGACAAAAAATCATATTCAAATTGAAACGGTTGCTGAGTTTATTTTGCTTTATTCAGGAGCACTAACAAAAGAACAAGCCCTAGGCATTATGAATAAAATTAAAGAAGGTGGAACTTGGTGGCCAAAAAGCGGCATTGCTACCGTTCCTATAAATTCAGACTGGTTCTTAGAAAAAAATTATTGGAGAGGTCCGGTTTGGGTGAATATTAATTGGTTAATTATTGAAGGCCTAAAAAGATATAATTTTCTTGATTTAGCAAATAAACTAAAACAGCAAACTATTAGTTTAATTGAAGAAGGGTCTGACTTTTCAGAATATTATTCAGCAATAGACGGCTCTTCCGCTGGCTCTAAAGATTTTTCTTGGACTGCTGCACTTTATATAGATTTAATTAACCAAAAGTAAAATTTATTTAGCCTTGGATTTTTGAGGGGGTCTTCCGGTTCGGCCGCCAATTATATCCCAGAGCTTCTCTTTTTTAGTAGCCCATTTTCTATGGTAAGAAGCATATCTTTGCTTACTTTTTTGCTTCTTAGATTTGTTATAAAATTTTTTGCTCCAAATAGAATCAGGCTTGGCTATTCTTAGCGAGCCAATTAATGCCAGTAGCGGAACAAAAAGACCAAAAAGTGCAAAATAAATTTTTCCTTTAAGTCCAGAAATTATAATAAATGGCAGGTTAATTGCTACGGCAACAAAAAATGGAACTCCAAAATCTTCCGACCCTGTCCCTAGTGGTGGAGTTTGCATTAAAAAGATGAAACCTAAAAGTAGACTAATAACAATTGCATCAATTGACTTGCGGCCTTCTTTTTCCCAGTAAACATCTTCAAGATGAAAAAGCAGGGCAAATTCATCTAAAACAAGTGCGGCACCGCCACCAAACGCAGCAGCTAGCAGTAGCAAAAATGGCCCCTGCTCTGGTGAAAAGGCAAACACTAAGGCACCTGAAACAAAGGCAATCACCATACCAAAAACCATATGGTGTGCATGTACCCCTCCAAAAGAAGCACTCCCCCAACCAGTTTTTCTGGCTATTCTTGTGTAGCCCCTAGCTAACATGTAGGTCAAAATAAAAGATAGCAACATGACTAGCGCAGGCTCTCGCCCTGCCTGATACACATTTGTGTCGTAGCCTGGAATGAAATTAAAAAGATTCATTTTGTTATAACTCTTTATGTTCATTATAGATTATTTTTATAATTTAGTTGAAAATAATATACCCCTCCGAAAATAGAGGGGTATAAATCTAATTGGTTTATAGACTATCTAAGACATGAATCTACTTAACCAGAATCTGTAAGCCACTGCACTTAGCATGCTTGTTCCGGCAAATAATCCAAGCATTTGTCCGGGGCCAGTGTTAGGTAAGCTAGCAGGTATGCTGTCTTCTACGCACTTAGGGTCGTTGGCAGGAAGCGCGGGGTTTATAGGACAGACAGGAGTAGATTTTTCGAACGAAACAGTAGTTTGACATTCGTTTGCTGTAACAGAAACTTCTTTACCGTTTACCATTCCTGTAACTGTACCAACTATTTTAAATGTTCCGTCAGTGGCATAAATATGAGATGCGTTTTTACCGCTAACAATTGTGCCATCTCCGAAATCTGTTGAATACTTAGTTATTGTTGCGCCATTTGTAGCTGTGGCTTGTATTTCAGTACTTACTTCTCTATTTTCGCCGAATACTTTAACTAATGAGTTACAGGTTAATGTTTGTACTGGTTGAGGTTCTGGCTTTGGCTCAGGTTTTGGTTCAGGTTGAGGCTGAGGCTGAGGTTGTGGTGTAGGCGTAGGAGTTGGGGTAGGGGTAGGGGCAGGAGTTGGGGTTGGTTCAGGAACAATATTTTTAGCAGAAACAGGGTTACCACAAGGCTTCATAATTGCATATTGGAACTGGCCATCTTTGTTAAGTTTTACAAAAGCAGTTTGCGCAGATCCCATTTTGCTAGAATCTACCTTGCCCATTGTTCTAATATAGGTTTTTGCATTTTTAGCAACTACCTTATTCTTAACTTCTATATTTCCGTTTCGGTATACAACGCCATTTACAAAACCATTAGCTTTAACTTCTTTTTCTGTAATACCTAGGTCTTTATAAATGTTCTGAATGTTGTTGGCACTGTGTTGTCCGTCGCCTTTTAAGAACTTCTTTTCAATTTCGTTCATGGTAAAACCACCACAATACATAACAGAGTACTGATCACAATCAGGATCGTTATCAATATTCGCAGCAGAGGCATTGCTAGCTAGCAATCCTAGTGGCGCTAAATTACTTAGTGCAATAATTATACTTATAGCAATAAACTTAAATTTTTTGGTAAATATGCTAGGGAAAACTAAAGCCGTAGCATTTCTCATGTTAGATAAATTCATAACTTAAAACTCCTTACTCCTGGGATTCCACAATCCCATTCATAGAGTATTATAGCATAAGCATGAAAAAAAGTCAATATGCTTGTGTTATAAACTCCCGTGAGTACAATAGTACTATTTCATTTAATAAAAAAATATATACTTTTTATATGACCGACAACAAAACAATGCCCACAAACGCAAATGTTACGCATTTTATTTCAGACCTTTCTTTAAATAGGCAGAATGAGTCAAAAGAATTAATAGAAATAATGTCAAAAATTAGCAAGCTGGATCCCGTAATGTGGGGCCCTAGTATTATTGGTTTTGGAAGCCAGCATTATAAATACGATAGTGGCAGAGAGGGCGATATGCCAATACTTAGTTTTAGCCCAAGAAAACAGGCTATTTCGGTCTATTTTGCAGAAGGCTTTGATCGTTATTCGGGGGAGCTTAGCAGCTTAGGCAAATACAAGGTAAGTGTTTCGTGCTTATACATTACGAAACTAACGGATATTGACGTTAATATTCTTAAACAAATGCTCAAAAAGTCATTCAAGGTTGGTGCTAACATTTTACAAAAACCTACCACTGTAGATGAATATTGCCGACAGGTTCCGGCCGCTGCACTGCCTAGATTTAATGAACTTAGAAAATTAGTTAAGCAAACTTTACCAAATGCTCAAGAAGTGCTTAGTTATGGTGTAGTAGGATATAAAATTGATGAAAAACGACCAAGAGTATTTATTTCAGGCTGGAAAGACCACCTGGGAGTATATCCAGTGCCCAAAGAAGCAGGGCTGAAATTAGCATTACAGCCCTACCAAAAGGGCAAGGGAACTCTTTGGTTTAGTCTAAGCGAACCTCTTCCAAAAGATCTAATTATCAAAACAATTAAATCTTTAGTGCAATAAGATCCTGACCTAGCCAGACGATTACTTTTGCCAATTCATTTAGACCTAATCTTAACTCAGGTCTAAATTATTTGGCTAGGGTGGAGGGATTCGAGCGCTTGCTTCCTGGCTAGACTTACGGGTCTGGTACACTAACCTGATACTAAATCAGACCTTCTGACCTATATATAACAATAGGGAGATAGGTATGATTTTCAACTGTCGCATTTGGCTGTGCGTACAGGTCTAGTTCGACCTAATAACTTTAATTAGCGGTTCTAGACTATTTAATACTACCCTTGCTACGGCTTTCATACTTCTTGCAACGGGCTGAGTAGCATCACCAAGCACCTTATCTTTATCCGAATTGCTTGGACCAATATGCACAGCACCGGCCTTGTTACGTAGAAAATTTATACTCTCTGCAACGTTATATTCTTGCCCACCATAAATCATGAGTGGAACTTTTAACATGTCATCCAATGATAATTCTTCGGGGCTTGGACTGCCAGGAGGCTGATCATTCGGATCAATTCCGTCTTGTGCCGCCCAAAAAACTAGGTTTGGTATTGCCGGGGGATTTTGCTTTACAATTCTATAGCGAATTTTTAGACGCGCGGTACGATTAACTTCGTCCACTAATGAATGTCCGTCAAGTAGTAGTTTTGCCAGCAAACCAGCTGACATCAAGTTGTCGTAATATTCTTGAGAAGATGACCTTAACTTAAGCTCTTTTACTGTTTCTAGAAATAATTTGTGGCGATCCACACAGGTCTCCTTTGGTGCACTACTTGGCTGGGGATGAGGGATTCGAACCCCCGATCCTGGGACCAGAACCCAGTGCCTTACCGCTTGGCCAATCCCCAATAACTTTGCTCTATTATAACCCAAGCGGGGTTCGTAATGTTAATAAATTTGGGATTCGAGTCACGTTCCGCGACCCCGCAACTTAAGCTTTGAAAGTATAGCTTTAAAGTGAAGATTGCCTTGCGAATTGTCACTGGCAATTCTCACCCCGAATGCTGGGACCGTGAACCTCAGTGCCTTACGCACCCGAGCGACACCCTAATGATTCGCCGATAAATTATACCAAACTCTTATAATTTATAAAAAGTATAGGCTATGTTTGTCTTGCTAGGGTTTTATATCTTTCGGTAAAAAGCCGTCTTCGGGAACAAAATCTGCTTGCCATTCATAGTTTTTACCGTAGCCCAGGCTTTTCATTAGTTTTGTTGGCGCGTTTCTTAAATGCAGCGGAACGGGCGAGTCAGGGTAATTTTCTGCTAAAACCTGCGCATTTGTCATTAAATTAGTAATTTCTCGTGATTTTTTTGATTTAGCTAAAGCTACCGCGCAGTGAAATAAATTATATCTACACTCTGGCATGCCAATTCGTTCTACAGCCTGAAATGTGGCAACGGCCAGGGAGAGCGCTCCATTACCGGCTAGACCAATATCTTCAGATGCGAAAATAATCATTCTTCTAGCTATAAACTTAGGATCTTCTCCCGCCTGCAGTGCTCTGGCAAGCCAATAAAGTGCACCTTCTACAGATCCTCCGCGAAGACTCTTTATATAAGCGCTAATTATATCGTAATGAGCGTCTGCCGACTTATCAAAAATAGGAACTTTTTTCTGAGCTGCGGTAAGAATAACTTCTTTGGATATTGTTGAATTCTTTGCCAAGTTACTGGCTAGCTCTAAATTATTGAGTGCTACTCGGGCATCACCAGAAGATAGTTCTGCTAATAGCCTTATGCTACTTGATGGCAATTGTTTACGGCTGATTTTTTCTTGTTTTGCTGCTCTTTTAATAATTTCTTCTATGGCTTCAGTTGTTAATGGTTCTAAAACTAAAACCCTGCTTCTGCTTAACAGAGGATTAATTACCTCGAAACTTGGGTTTTCGGTAGTTGCCCCAATAAGAACTATTATTCCCGATTCAACCAGTGGCAGAAATGCATCTTGCTGGGCTTTATTGAATCTGTGAATTTCATCGACAAATAAAATTGTGCGCATGCCAAGCCTTTTATTTTGTTTGGCGTGTTCGCTAACCCGGCTAACATCTGCCTTGCCGGCGGTGACGGCAGAAAGTTCAATAAAATCTGACTCTGTTTGGCTGGCAATAATTCTGGCAAGTGTTGTTTTGCCCGTTCCTGGTGGCCCCCAAAGAATTAAGCTTGTTGGTTGTTTGGTTTCAATGAGTCTAGTAATTATTTTGCCGGGTCCAACAAGATTCTTTTGCCCAAAGACATCATCTAAATTGGTTGGTCTCATTTTTTCTGCCAATGGCTGGTTGTTCATATATTTAAGTATAAACCTTTGCTTAATAAGAAAATCTACAGCACTATTCAAAAGCATCCCCATAGTTTATATTTATGTAAAAGGGGTTTTGTAGTGAAAGACAATGGTACGCTCAATAAAATAGTAAAAATAATTGGTGCAATTGCATCGGTGCTCATAGGTGGAGTTCTGCTTTTAAGCGCAAGTGATAGCGTTATGGCAGAATCATTGTTGATTGGTGTCATTGCGTTAGCCTGTGGGGCCTTTGTATGGAACGGCTCTAGCCCAAAGCAGGGGAAAATTATTGCAAGTGTTTTGCTATTACTGGCTATGTATGCGTTCGCAAAAGCCTTTGAGCTTTTTGATACGACAATTATTAGAAGGCTTGCCGGAGTGTTTGCAATTGCTAGTGGGCTTATTTTACTTATTCCAATTATTGCTGGGAACATAAATAAAAATAATTCGGAAAATAAAGCCACAGATACTGTTGACACAAAGACTAAATAGTGTTAGCATAGTACGGCTATGCCCACTATGTATTTTAGGGGTGGCGTAAGCACATTTACAGGTGTTGTTATTTTTTTAGGCGTTAATGCCCTTTAGGTAAACTTTTTTGTTACTTAAATTGCTCTTTATTTAGAGAGAGCATTTTAAGTGACGAAAAGGCTAAACTATTGCGGCAGAAATGCCTGCTATTAGTTTGCTTTTGGTCACACTAAGCGGGCATACTTCGGTCTAACCGAAGTCACTGTCCGACCACTCCCCGGGTTTTCCTGGGTGAGAGGTGCTCGGTCGGAGGAGGTTGTCTCCCCCGTCGGCCGAGACCCGGCCGAGCACTCTAGAGGGCTGGAGGGTTAGCCTCCGGTTTTATGGGTTGTGATGATTCCTTGGTCCCCCCGCCAAGGCATCACTAAACTTCCCTTAATTCAGGAGGTGCAATTCCTCCAGTCCTCGCTAGGAGCTTGCTGCTCCTCTATTTCTGCGCGGGGAAGGTGCAGAAATGTGGGGTGTGCCCGTTGAGCTTTTACTGGTAACCTTTCGGCCAGTAACTGATGCTCCGGGCACACCCCCAATCTTTCGTTTTCGGCCCAATCTACCTTTAGGAGTAAAAATGGGGCTACAAGGAAGAAAGCAACAAGGGCTTCGTACGCCAACCCCCACAAAGTGTGGCGCGTGCGAAATGACTTACTACAAGGGAAACCAAGTAGGACATTATCCGTGCCCCCACTGCGGTAAGTAGGGTGCAGGCGCAGCCCGCCAACGAACACTAGCCGATTTCGGTTGGGAGTTCTGCGGACAGTCCGTAGACACTCGGACAAACAACACCTGTTCGTTCCAATAGAACATTAAACAATTTAGTGTTTTGCTGGAACGATTTTTTTATTTAAAAGCTTTATACTTATAAAAAGACAATGAATCAAATTTGGAAAATAGTTAAATACAGTAAAGAGCTATGGCGCTATTATTTGGCCATAAGTATATTTACCGTTTTGTTGAGCATAATTGGTCTTCTTATGCCATTGTTAAGTGGTTGGGCGATAGATGAAATGCAAAAAGGAACCAATGCCGACATTAGTTATATGGTTTGGTTGGCTGTTGGTATATTTGCTATTGAGGTAGTGTCTACAGTTGGCAACAACATTAGTGGATACTGGGGTGATCAGCTTTCTATGAAGCTATTTAGGCTGCTAAGTTTTCGGTATTACCAAAAAGTTTTAGATTTACCGCAAAGCTACTTTGATACAGAGCTTTCCGGGAAAATTATTAATAGGTTAAATAGATCAATTAACCAAATTACTAATTTTATGCAAATGCTTAGCAATAACTTTTTGCAGTTTATTTTTTCTACAATTATTGCGCTTGGAATTGTAGCGTACTATAGCTGGCAGGTTGCTGTTTTACTTGGCAGTTTGTATCCAATTTATATATTTTTGACTCTTAGAACTAGCAACGTTTGGCAAAAGTATCAAAAAGAAAAAAATGAAAATTTAGACATTGCCAGTGGTAGGTTCGCAGAAGTAATTAACCAAATTAAGGTTGTAAAGAGTTTTATTAAAGAAAAGTACGAACTTGGTAAATTTAATAAATATGTTTCAAAAGCTGTTGTCATTAATAAGCCACAATCGGCTTATTGGCATAAAAAAGATGTCCAGCGGAGACTGGTACTTAATGTTATTTTCTTTTTGGTTTATTTGTTTATTTTTGTGCAAGGGGCTAAAGGAGTATTTAGCCCAGGTCAGGCGGTAGCATTAATTTTATATGCTATGCAAATTAGAATTCCAATTTTTACAATTAGTTTTTTGGTAGATAACACTCAAAAAGCAATTGCCGATAGCAAGGATTATTTCGAAGTAATGTCGCTTGTATCTGAAAACGAAAACGAAGATAATGATGCAACCAAGGAATTAAAATTTAAAAAACCGTCTATAGAATTTAGTAATGTGTCTTTTGCTTACGATAAAAAACAGGTTCTAAGGGATATATCTTTTAACATTGAACCAGGCGAAAAAGTTGCACTGGTTGGTGAAAGCGGAGAAGGCAAGACTACTCTAACAAATTTACTATTAAGGCTTTACGATGCGAACGGCGGTGAAATATCTATTGATGGGCAGAACATTAATAGTGTTAGCAAAAAATCTTTGCGCCAAAATATTGGAGTAGTGTTCCAAGAGCCAGCACTTTTTAGTGGAACAATAAAAGAAAATATTGCCTACGCCGATGAAAATATTCAACTTGCGAAAATAAAACAGGCAGCAAAAAATGCAAATGCATCAGAATTTATTGAAAAGCTAGAAAAAGGCTATAGCACCCAAATTGGCGAAAGAGGCCTAAAGCTAAGCGGCGGCCAAAAACAGAGAATAGCAATAGCCAGGGCTCTACTAAAAGACGCTCCTATATTAGTTCTAGACGAAGCTACGAGTAGCCTAGATAACAAAAGTGAAGTTATGGTTCAAGAAGCTCTAAATAGGTTAATGAAAAATCGTACCACAATTATTATTGCGCACAGGCTTAGTACCATTGCGCATGTAGACAAAATAATTACTCTTAAAAACGGTCAGGTAGATGAAATAGGCACACCTGCGGAACTTGCCGTAAGCGGAGGTATTTATTCAAGCTTACTAAAGGTCAGCAGTGCTCAAACTGATTCAGCTAAGAAAAAACTAAAAAGTTTTGAAATATCACTATAAATTGTAAAGTAAGTCGTGCTAAAATTGATTTTAAAGCTTAATTAATTAGGAGGGTGTTTTGCCGGGGAAAAAAGCCAAGAAACAAAGTAGTGCTGAAAAAGTGAAGTTCACTAAGAAAGACGCTAAATTGTTGCCAAAATTTAGTTTGTTTTTTTTCGACAGACCGAAATTTACAGCTTTGTTAATGCTGTTGATTTTGGCATTTGGAGTAATTAGCTACACAACGCTCCTAAAAAGAGAAGGATTCCCGAGTATTAACTTCCCTGTGGCGAGTATTAACGGAACATATATCGGCAATGCAGAAACAGTAGACTCGAAGGTTGCGAAACCAATTGCAGAAACTGCGATGAAGCAGAATGGGGTTGCTTCTGTACAGTCACAGTCATTCGATAATTTCTTTAATGTTTTTATTCAATACGAAGAGACTGTAAACGCTCAAGAGGCTGCTAAACAATTAGAGAGTGAACTGCAGAAGAATAATGTACTACCTGAGCAAGCAACGGTTACAGTTAGCGCTCCATATTTTAGCCCCGCAGGTATTCAATTAGAACCTGTTGACATTGGTATTTCAGTATATGGTAAAAGCGGTCAGCCAACAGCTGATTTACTACTTGCTGCAGAATCGTTTACTAAGTCATTAAATGAAAAAAACCTTGATACTGTAGAAAAAGCCTTTGTAATTAATCCTTTTAATACGGCTATTAATCCTTTCACGGGCCAGAGTCAGGTAATTCAAAAAACATTCGATGCCTATGGTCAGAGAGAGTCGGGTATGAATGAGCTATATCCATCTGTTCTGGTTGGAGTTTCTAAGAAAACAGATGCCGATTTACTGAAATTTGACAGCCAGGTAAATGAAGCCGTTTCTGAAATTGCCTCTACTCAAAAAGATAATAGCGTGGGTTTTGTGGTGAGTGCCAGCTATGCCCCAGAAATAAAAAGCAATATAGCAGAATTGCAGAGAGAATTATTAATTGCACTTTTGGCGGTATTGTTAGTAGGAGCTTTGGTTATTGCCCTAAGAGCTTCATTAATAACTGTTTTTGCACTTATTATAATTATCTTTGCTGTCATTGGCCTTTTGTACTTGTTGGGCTTTACCTTAAATGTAATAACGCTCTTCGCTCTGATTCTTAGTTTAGCCTTAATAGTCGACGACACAATAATAATGGTAGAAGCAATAGATGCTCAGCGCAAAAAACAAAAAGACGCCAGAAAAGCGGTCTCTGAAGCAACTAGGAAAATTAGTAGAGCAATGCTTAGTGCTACATTTGTGGCGGTGCTGAGTTTTGTTCCACTGCTGTTCGTAGGGGGTATCTTGGGAACATTCATTAGAGCCATACCCGCAACTGTTATTTCTGCATTATTAATAAGCTTGCTAGTATCTTTAATTTTTATTCCGTTTTTTGCTAAATTCTTACTACTTAACAAAAAATCCATGGGAGAAAAAGGTGTTAAAGAAGTGGCTGCAGGCATTGAGCAAAAGCTAGCAAAATTTATAGCAAAACCGATGCTGTGGGCAAAAGGATCATACAAAAAATTAACGGCAGTTGGAATGGCCGCAATATTTGTTGGTGTGCTTTTCATTGGCGCTGGAGGATATTTTGGTACAAAGGTAGCGTTTAACATATTTCCATCTTCTAAAGACGCTAATAATATGCAGGTTACGCTGTCATTTGCTCCAGGCACTAATTTACAAACCGCTGAACAGCTAACTAACCAAGCTACAGAATTGGTATACAAGACTTTAGGCGAGAATTTAGAATATAGCTCACTATACAATACGGGCAGTACAAGAGATGCAACTTTGAGCATTAAGTTAATATCTTATTCGAAAAGGGATATTAGATCTCCGCAGTTGGTAGATAAAGTACAGAAAGAACTAGATTCTGGCTTACCGCAGGTCCAGTCCAAAGTAGTCCAGCTAGATGCAGGACCACCCGCTCAACCGTTCACCGTAGTGGTTGTAGATGATAATAGAGAGGCTTCGTTCAAATTAGCTAACGATATTGCCGCTTTCTTTGAGACTCTGACTGTTACCAGGCCAGATGGAACAACCGCAACAGTCACTAATGTAAATCCACCTAATCCAAATACATTCGTTAGGTCTGATGGAAACCTAAGGGTTCCAGTTAGCGCAGAGTTTGATGCGTCAGACACGACTAGGTTGTTTAACTTGGCAGAGGAGGCAATAAATAACGAATTCACACCAGAAAAAGTAGAATCTTACGGCCTAGACAAGGATGCTATTCAGTTTGACTTAGGGCAAGAGGCTGAAAATCAGGAAAGTTTTGCGGTACTTGGTATCGCTTTCCCGCTGATCTTGTTATCTATATATATATTATTGGCCATACAATTCAGATCATTGCTTCAGCCAATATTAATCTTCTTTGCAATACCATTTAGCTTCTTTGGAATAACTCTTAGTCTATATTTGACAGATAACCCATTTAGCTTCTTTGCTATGTTAGGCTTTTTTGCTCTTATAGGACTGAGTATTAAAAATACAATATTATTAACAGATTATGCCAATCAGGCTCGTAAGTCTGGTATGGGTCCGGTAGATGCTATTGTAGAGGGCTTGCAAGAAAGGTTTAGGCCATTGATTGCCACTAGTTTAACCGCTGTTGTGGCAATTACTCCATTAGCTATTCTTAGCCCATTCTGGCAAGGTTTAGCAGTCCTGATTATTTTTGGACTTCTTTCTAGCACCCTACTAGTTATCACAGTGTTTCCATACTATTACCTAGGTGCCGAGTTTTTGAAAATTAATGTATCAAGAAAACTCGGACTTAGCTGGTTAATAATTACAGTTGTAGCTAGCATACTAATTGGTCGTATTGCCCCTGCACTAAGCGGAGTCGTAATACTGCTTGCGATAGCTATTGGCTTGGTATATCTAGTTAAAAAATCAAGCCACAAGATAAAAAAGGCCTAAGGTTTCAGCTTTAAGTTAATTATCAATTTGTTATAATAATTTACTAGTAAGTTACAAAAAAATTTGGAGGTATAGGTGTCGGAAAAGGCCCAACGAGCAGGTATTCTGCTAATAACAATTATTTTTGTTGTCTTTATTCTAGGCGTAACAGTCTATTCATTTATTGACAATAAAAACACACAAGAACAAATCAATGCAACTAATACACCATCCGAGGAGGGTAAATTGAAAGGTACACAATTACAAAATTTTGAGCCAATTGCAGATGTTAGCGAACTAAAAACAATTACAATTCAACCAGGTGAAGGCGAAGCCACTGTTAAAGAATCCGATTCGGTTACTGTACATTACACTGGAGCTTTAGCAAGTAGCGGAAAAATTTTTGAAAGTTCACTTGATAGTGGTCAACCCGCAACATTTCCGCTAAGCGGAGTAATTGCCGGCTGGACTCAGGGGATTCCGGGTATGAAAGTAGGTGAAACCAGAAGGCTAATTATTCCAAGTAACTTGGCTTACGGCGAAGCCGGAGCAGGCACCGATATTGGCCCTAATGCCGATTTGGTATTTGACGTAACTTTGTTAAAAATTAATTAAAAAACGCTATATATAGCGTATTTAACGTGATATAATACACAATACAAGGAAAAATTATGGCAAAAAATATAACAATTTATACAACCAATACTTGCGCCTACTGCGTTATGGTAAAAAAATGGTTAACTAGTAAAAACTTTTCGTACGACGAAGTAAATTTAGATGAATCACCCGAAAGAGCCAAGGAAGCTCTCGAAATATCAGGCCAATTAGCGGTACCAGTTACGGTTGTTACAAAAAATGATGATTCAAAAGAAGTTATTGTAGGCTACAATTTGGCTAAACTAGCCCCTGCAGTGGCATAAATTACAGAAAGGATACTATTTTTATGAAGGAATATTCCGTAGTTACTATTGGTGCGGGTCCCACTGCTCTAGCAGCAGCAATCTACACAACCAGAGAAGACATAGAAACTGTCCTACTTGAAAAAGGTATAATTGGCGGTTTAGCTGCCACAACTGACTGGGTAGATAATTATCCTGGTTTTCCAGAAGGCATAAGTGGGCTTGATCTTTCTGAGGCACTTAGAAAGCAAGCTGAAAGATTTGGTGCCAAAATTGAGCTTGGGGAAGTTAGTAATATTGAAAAGCATCCCGACGGACGTATTAAACTAGCAACTACCGACGGTGATATTTTAGCCAAGGCAGTATTAGTGGCTACGGGTAGCGATTATAAAAGGCTTGGTATTGAGGGCGAAGACAAGTACTACGCAAGGGGAGTGCATTACTGCGCAACTTGCGACGGTGCATTTTATAGAGATAAAAAAATTGTCGTAGTTGGTGGTGGTAATTCTGCCGTTCAAGAAGCATTATTCTTAACTAAATTTGCTAGTGAAATTCATTTATTGGTACGAGGTGATAAATTTAGAGCTTCCGATGTCCTAGTCCAAGAGCTTGAAAAAAACAATAAAATTACTGTTCACATGAACACAACAACAGATAAAATTCTTGGTGATGATAATTTTGTAAATAAAGTTGTCGGAACTGACAAAAATACCGGTAAAGAAGTAGAATTTGCAGTGGACGGTGTTTTTGTTTTCATAGGACTACTACCAAATACTCAGTTCTTAAACGGCAAATTAGAACTAGACGAAATTGGTCTAATTAAAACTAATGAACGGCTAGAAACTAACATTAAGGGTGTTTTTGCCGCCGGCGATGTTAGGAGCGGTGCAACAATGCAAATAGCAAGCGCAGTGGGCGAGGGTGCAACTGCAGCTCTGCGAATAAGAGAATATCTTGAGTCTACAAAATTAGACTAAAAGACCCTTTTTAGTTATCATTAAGAATATAATTAAAGGCTTAAGTGAATGGTGGAAAAATCTCATAAAAAAAGAATAATTATTTTACTAATTATTATTATTTTAATTATCTCTGCAATAGGTTTTGGAGCATACAAATTAGTTACAATGAATCCGGAGCAAACCACTTCGTCTACAAATATTGCTGACCAAAATAAGGAGCCTACCGAAAGTATCGCCTCTATAATTTCTTCGTCAAAAGATCTTAACGATTTCGAGAAACAGCTTAAAGCAGTTGGTTTATATACCGACCTTGAAGGCACAACTCCATACACTGTTTTTGCTTTTACGAACGATGGTTATAAAAATAGCGATCAAGCTGTCAAAGACTTATTTAAGCAAACAGACACAGAATTAACAAAAAACGTAGTTAATTATCACATTGCAAGCGGAAAAATTGAACCAGATGCAATGGTCGAGGGCCTAAAAATTAAGACCATGAACGGGTCGGAGATTGTAGTTAAAAGTGAAGACAAAAATCTATACATTGTAGATATGAAGGGTGACAAATGGCAGGTTACTAAGGCAGGTATACCCGCTAAAAATGGCGCCGTCTATGAGATAGATGGCGTATTGCTACCTCAGTGATTCAGAAAATTCTTTAGTATTATCGGTACATATATAGATATTTGGCATAATAACAGTCAAAAACCTTGCAAGCGGCTTACTATTTACTGTGTATAGAAACATTTTTTTATTATTTGACTGGCATTTTCTGTATATAAAGGGCAAAAGTACTAGCCAGTTTTTATTAACGCCTACACCGTCAAGCTTATTGTGTAGGCATTTTTTCATAAGTCCAAAAGGATGGACGCGCTGCATAATGAATACTTCATAATTTGCATTATCTTTAATGTAGACGGCATCCTCTAGACTAAAAGTCGTAAAAGAATTAGCGCCTTTTTTATTAATTAAAGCTAATATTTTTTTAGAGATACCCGGTTGTTTTATTTCTATAAGAAGAGTTGATTTCAGGGTATTATTTAATAAATCGATAAGTCGTGGTAATTGTTTTTGTTCTTGATGGTTCATGTCTGCGACTAGGTCGTGACTGAGTATAAGATCTCCTTGGTAGTTTTGTTGGATATCAATTTCTATGTATTTTGGCAATAATTTATCTGTCCTCAGTATAGTCTTTATGCTATTTTCGTGGGATTTTTTAGAATATTTACCACGATGAGATATTATTTTCATTTCGGCTCTATTGTATACTAGTAATATATATTAACTAAACTATTTAGAGGTAATAAGTGGCTGACTTTAATGTTGTCTTAGATCCAGGTGATTATAAAAATAAAGAAATTAATACAGTAATTGAAATACCAAAAGGTTCAAGTCTTAAGGTTGAGTGGGATAGAAAGCGAGCCGCCTTTATGCTTGATAGGGTTGAGCCCCAGATATTTGCAAAGCCGGTAAACTACGGCTTTATTCCAAAGACCCTAGACGAAGATGGCGATGAATTAGATACTTTGGTGGTAACGGACGAGCCGTTGCCAACAGGAATTTGGCTTCAAGCCAAAGTGGTTGGAATTTTAAATTTTGAAGATGATGGCGAAATGGATTATAAAATTGTTTGCGTTCCAGCCGATGATAGAAACACCGGTGATAAAATTAACAATCTAGATGATTTAGGTGAGCGTTGGAAACAGCAAATTGAGCATCACTTTACGCACTATAAAGACCTGAAAAAGCCTGGTAGTACTAAAGTATTAGGCTGGGGAGACGCCGAAGAAGCAGTTAATATAATTGAAGAGTGTGTTCAAAGGTTTAAGTAAAATTATAAGTAAATTTTAGGCGGCTTTGCTATAATTAGCATAAGCTTATTAACAGGGGAGGGTAAATTGAAAACTAAAGTAGCTATTAACGGTTTCGGCCGCATTGGTAGAAATGCTTTTAAAGTAGCATTTGAAAGAAGTGATCTTGAAATAGTTGCAATTAACGATTTAACAGACACTAAGACACTAGCTCACCTACTAAAGCACGACAGTACTTATGGCGCATATCATAGAGCTGTAACTTATGATGATCAAAATATTATTGTTGATGACAAAAAGATACCTGTTTACAAACAGACAGATCCAGCACTTTTGCCCTGGGCAGATTTAGGTGTAGCTGTAGTTATTGAAAGCACAGGATTTTTTGTAGACCCAGCTAAAGCACGGGCTCATATTGATCAAGCAGGTGCTAAAAAAGTAGTTATAAGTGCTCCAGCTAAAGGCGAGGGCGCCACAACAATAGTTATTGGCGTTAACGAAGATAAGCTAGAAAATGCCAGCGATATTATTAGCAATGCTAGCTGTACAACCAACTGTATTACGCCTGTTATGGATGTTATAAATCAGAATTTTGGCATTGAAAAAGCAATGATGACTACAGTTCATAGCTATACTGCTAGTCAAAGACTTCAAGATGCTCCTGCTAAAGACCTGCGAGAAGCCAGAAATGCTGCCGAGAATATTGTGCCAACTACAACCGGAGCAAGTATAGCTGCAGGGCAAGCTTTGCCTGCAATTTCTGGAATATTTGGAGGTTTAAGCGTTAGAGTTCCTACTCCTGTTGTATCCCTTTCTGACTTTGTAGTTATTACTAAGCGCAATGTGACCAAAGAAGAGGTTAACGAAGCGTTTAAAAAAGCGGTTAAAGAACCTTACTACCAAGGCATCCTAGATGTTACAGAAGAAGAGCTAGTTAGTAGTGATTTTATTGGTAATAGCCATTCATGTATTGTCGACCTAGCGCTAACCAGTGTCGTTGCTGGAAATATGCTAAAGGTAGTGGCTTGGTACGATAATGAATGGGGATACAGTAACAGATTAGTAGAGCTAGTTGCCGACACGGGTAGCTTGTTACAAAATCAAAAAACAGATCTAAAATTTAGTGAAGTAGAAGAAGCTCACATTTAAAGGACAAGATGAAAATTATTGTTGCAGCCGATCATAATGGCTTTCATTTAAAACAGCAAATTCTTGATTATTTAAAGGCGCAAAATTATTCAGCCGAGGATGCTGGAGACAAGCAGTATGATAGCCAAGATGATTTTCCGGTGTTTGCAACGGCTGCAGTAATAAAAATGTTGTCTTCGGACGTCAAAGAGACAAGGGCAATATTAATTTGCGGAAGTGGCCAAGGTATGTTGATGGCAGCAAACCGCTTTAAAGGAGTAAGGGCTGGCCTGGGTTACAGTGTTCAAGCTGCTAAAGGTATTCGTAATGACGAAGACAGCAATGTTTTAGCATTACCATCGGACGTTTTGAGTGCAAAGAAAGATTGGCAACCGATAGTCGACGCTTGGCTTAATACGCCATTTGCCAAAGCCCCTAGATATATTAGGCGCAACCTAGAACTTGATGAAATTTAAGCAACATTCTAAACTATTTTTTAATTAAAACTTGACTGTTTTTACCCCTGCGGATAATAAGAAAATCATTAATAAACTGGCTATCTGATATATAGCTATCGCCAGTGACTTTTTCGCCATTAATGTAGACTGCTCCAGCCTCTAAGAATCTTCTTGCTTCTCCTTTGCTAGATGCCAGCTTGCCTTCTGCTAATAAGTCTATTAAGGGTTGTTTATTATAGGAAATTACTGGAATCTCACTACTAAGTTCATGAAAGTCATTTTTAGTTAATGCCTCATAGCTTATATTTCCAAATAAAACTTCGCTTATTCTTTGGACGCTTGTTGCTCGTTCTTGGCCGTGAACAATTGAAGTCACTTCATGGGCAAGTGTTTTTTGGGCCAGTCTTTCCTCGGGTTTTTCATTAAAGGCAGACATAATTTTAGTAATTTCTTCTTGGCCGAGCATGGTGTAAATTTTTAGGTAATCTTCAACACCTTGGTCATCTACATTTAGCCAAAATTGATAAAACTGGTAAACGCTAGTAAGCTCTTCATCTAGCCAAATGGCGCCCGCTTCACTTTTACCAAACTTCTTGCCCGTACTTTTATTTATTATTAAGGGAGCTGTCCATATGTGAGCTTCTTTGTTTTCTAATTTTCGGATAAGTTCGACCCCAGCAATACTATTGCTCCATTGATCGCTACCGCAAACCTGCAGCGAAACATTATTATTTCTGAAAAGGTGCAAATAATCATACCCTTGAATCAATGAATAGCTAAACTCAGCATAACTAATTCCGCTACCTTGTTCCCCAAGTCTTGTTTGGACAAAATCTCTGCCAAGCATTTGGCTCATTGGAACAACCTTACCTATGTTTCTTAGAAAATCTAGGTAGTTTATATTCTTAAACCAATCGTAATTATCTACAATTTCAAATTTATATCCATTGAATAGGTGCTTGTACTGTTTGGCAATTTGCCTTTTATTATTATCGACTTCTTCAACACTTTTAAGATCTCGTTCGTTATCTTTTCCGTCAGGGTCGCCAATCATACCAGTCGCTCCGCCGACTAATAAAATGGGTTTATGCCCATATTTAATAAATTGCTTTATCATCATTGCCATTGCCAGTTGGCCTATATGCATTGAGCTAGCGCTAGGGTCTACTCCCCAGTAGAATGTAATTGGTTCATTATCTAGTTCTTCTATGTTTTTAAAAGTAGTTTGGTTGACGAAGCCTCGCCACTTTAGTTCTTGGCTTAAAGTATTCATATATTTAATAATTCTATCTTTTTTAGCGAACTATCACAACTGGGGTACCAACAACTGCCCAGTCGTAAAACCATTTTGCATCGTTTTCGTACATGCCAACACAACCGTGGCTGATATTGTATCTGCCGACTGCGCCGGGTGCCGCAGAGGCATGTATGGCATGGCCTTCGTTAGTAAAATAAGACTGCCACTTTATGTTTGGCACTGACCAGCATTCACCGTTGGAACAGGCTTTCATGGTGCTAATCGCAATCTTTCTTTTAATCAAGTAGGTACCAGTAGGTGTTTCAAAGCCGGTTTTACCAGTAGTAATAGGTACAGACTTTAGCGTCTGGCCGTTTTCGAAGGCGTAAGCTCTAAAGTTTGGAGCATCTACTAGGACCATTCGTTGCTGGCCGTCGTAAACAGTTTCCGCCCTAGCAACTAATGAAGGATTAATGTTAGCATCGTAGGCTTCTTTTTTTGAAAGTTTTTCTAAGAAGATAGCTTTTTGTTTGACAATTTCTTCGTCTGACATATTGATACCATCTCGGCCCTCATCTATTACAGTTGCACCTTGACCGGGTATATTTACCTTAATTCTATTACTTGCCCCCTGATTGAATAGTTTTGTAAGCCAAACAAAATCATTCCAGGCTGCTTCTTGGTTTATTGATACATTAATGACTTTATTGTTACTATCCGGGCTAAACACAATCCATTTTGTTTTTAAATTATTGCCAAGCAGCTTAGAGCCTATAGTTGGGTGACCAACCGTATATTTAGCTGCTATGAGTTGCTCTGCGTCAGCCTTGGCCTTATTAGCGGTATCAGTAGTTATGGAAGGATCTACCATGACTACACTAGCGGTTATTTCTGCTTTTTTATTCAAGGGTATTAAATTTAAGTCTGCGCTAAGCTTTTCATAATCTATCGACAAACCCTTTTGGCCTTCGCTTACAACAAAAGTTTCGCCGTCAAGGCTAACGGAGGCATCTTTAGCTAGCATTTGATCTCCGAGTGTTTTTGAAACAAATAGTTTTAGTTTATTTTGGTCTACGGAAGATCTTAATGGAATTTCGAACTTCTCTTTGGGTTTTATTCCCAATTTTTCTTTTATTGTTTTTTTCTTCGATTGAGCTTCTTTAATCGCCTGGGCTACATCTCTGTTGATGCCAAGTTCTTGAGCAGAGGTTTCTATTTTTTGGTCGTTGATTGTAAGACTGATTTTTTGAGATTCTGCTAAGCTATTTAATTCTTTGCTGGCCTGTTCGGGGTTTTTCCCATCAACCGAGAGCCCGGCTATATATAAATTACTGCCTAATTTATTAGGATCATCTTTTTTTCCGTTACTGTAAAATAGCATGCCCCCTAGAAGCGCCATAAAAAAAGTTCCGGCTAAAACCGCCGCTAATAGTCTCTTGGAAAAAGAAATTTTCGGAAGAGACAATTCGAGCTTAGGCTTTTGGTAGTGTGGATATGGGCTTACTTGTGATAATCTTTGATTCTGTTCTTGCTCTACTACGGACTCTTGATCATTTCTAATGGCTAGCCTACCTAACATTTCGGTGCATTTTTGCTTTTCGGATGGCTGCAATATAAGATTCCTAGCTGAATCAACTTCTTGGTGTTGTTGAGCTGTGCTAGGCTCTGCATTCTGGTTGCCAGATATTACCTCTGGCTCGGGCATTTGTATATTATCCACTTTTTGTCTACTGTCTATTTATTAATTTTACAACGAATAATCTAAAAATATAACCATAATTATTTTTTTAGGAGTTTAGGTTATAATTTTTGTAATGAGTTTAATATGCCCAACCGTGCTAGCTTCAGACCAAAGTGATTATGTGAACCAGCAAAAAAAAATTAGTTTTGCGAGTCGCATTCAAATAGATGTTATGGATGGTGTATTTACAGACTCTAAAAGCATACCTCTTTCGATGATTTCAAAATTAGGAGATATGCTGGTTGATTTGCATGTAATGTACCAAGAGCCACAAATGTTTTTTGATGAATTTATTAGAATAAAGCCAAATATGGTTATAGTGCACGCTGAAAGCAACTGCGATATTCCGAAGCTTGCAGCGGATTTGCGGGAACATAATATTAAAACCGGCTTGGCTATATTACAAAAAACCCCAATTCAAGAAGTCAGTTATATTTTTCCTCACGTACAACACTTATTAATTTTTGCTGGCAACTTAGGTCATTACGGAGGGACGGCCGACCTTGGGATGTTGGAAAAAATTGCCGATGCAAAAAAAATAACAAAATATTTAGAGTACGGCTGGGACGGCGGAGCAAACCTATTTAATATTGTTGATTTACAAAAAGGTGGAGTAGATGTCATAAATGTCGGAAGTGCTATTCAGGGCACAGACAAGCCTAAAGAAGTATTTGATCAAATGAATATTCTCTTGAATAATTAGATATTTAATACATAACAGTTATGGTAAAATAAAACTAGCTAAATTTTAGGAAAATAAAAAAATGGCCCAAAAAAAATTGACCATAGAACAGCTTGAACTAAAAGCAAATGATATTCGCAGTGACATTATTTCTATGCTGGAAAAAGCCGGAAGTGGACATTCGGCGGGTCCGCTTGGCTTAGCCGATATATTCACAGCATTGTACTTTGATGTCATGCGGCATGATCCAAAAAACCCAGATTGGGATGAAAGAGATGTTCTTATTCTTAGCAACGGCCACACTGCGCCAGTTCGTTATGCAACAATGGCCGAGGCAGGATATTTCGATAAAAAAGAATTATCTACTCTAAGACAATTTGGCAGCAGGCTTCAGGGCCACCCTGAAAGAACAAAATTACCCGGGCTAGAAACAACTAGCGGTCCTTTGGGCTGTGGTTTAAGCCAGGCAGTTGGCGTTGCTCTAGGGATGCGTCTGAACAAACAAAATCATCGCTGGGTTTTTGTAGTAATGGGTGACGGTGAATTAAATGAAGGAAATATTTGGGAGGCTGCAATGCTGGCTCCTAAATACGGCTTAAATAATGTAATTGGCATAATAGACAGAAATAACATTCAAATCGATGGACCAACTGAATCTGTTGTGCCTTTAGAAAATCTCAAAGCAAAATGGGAAGCTTTTGGTTGGCATGTTATGGAAATAGATGGCAATAACATAGAAGCCGTTATAGACGCGCTTGAAATGGCAAAAGCAGTTGTTGAAAAACCGGTGATGATAATTGCCTATACAATACCGGGCAAGGGTGTCGATTTTATGGAATACGACTTTCATTGGCATGGCTTGCCTCCTAATCATGAGCAAGCAGTTTTGGCTTTAAAAGAGCTAAGAACCCTAAAAGGAAAAATTAGG
Organism: Candidatus Saccharimonadota bacterium; assembly: GCA_031973215.1. GTDB lineage: Bacteria > Patescibacteriota > Saccharimonadia > Saccharimonadales > CAIOMD01 > DALYDK01. Next base: position 55,970 of record DALYDK010000002.1, on the reverse strand, counting down.
AGTGAACATGAGTAGGGGTGATTATCATTTAGCCGACTACCTAAATAGCGACTTAGAACTTAAGGCTACAAGAAAAGGTTTTGGTGAAGGGCTAAGGGCAGTTGGCGAAAGCAACCAAGATGTTGTGGCTCTTTGTGCCGATCTTACAGAAAGTACCCAAATGCATCTCTTTAAAGAAGCATATCCTGATAGATTTTTCGAGGTAGGCATTGCAGAACAAAACCTAGCAACAGTTGGTGCGGGTTTGGCTTTAACAGGAAAAATACCTTTCATTAGCAGTTATGCTGCTTTTAGTCCTGGGCGTAACTGGGAGCAAATCAGAACAACTGCCGCATTAAATGAATTACCCGTTAAGGTAATTGGGTCGCATGCTGGTTTATATACCGGTGCAGATGGGGCAACTCATCAAATGCTTGAGGACATTGCCTTAATGAGAGTGATGCCAAATATGGTGGTTCTGGCACCTGGTGATGCTATAGAGGCAGAAAAAATGACGAAGGCAATGGCAGCCAATAAGCAGCCTAATTATCTTCGCCTTTCAAGAGAAGCTACACCTGTTTTTACCTCAGAAAAAACACCATTCGAAATTGGTAAAGCTTATGTTTTTGAGCCCGGGCATGAAGTTTCTATTATTTCTACAGGCACCATGACATATCAAAGCCTGGTGGCTGCCCAAATGCTATTTAAAGACGGAATCGATGCGGAGGTGATCCATGTGCCAACTATTAAGCCTCTTGACGGTGTGACAATTTTAGAAAGTATCAAAAAAACAAAATGTGCCGTTACTGTAGAGGAGGCCCAAATTAACGGTGGGTTAGGTGGAGCAGTTGCTGAACTTGTCAGTGAAAATTATCCGGTGCCAGTAAGAAGAGTTGGGGTGAAAGATTTATATGGTCAAAGTGGTAAGCCAGACCAGTTATTCGATCATTATGGACTAACTCCTAAGCATATTGCTATGGCGGTCCATCAAGTTCTTTTGCAAGCCGGAAAATCCCACTAAATGCCCTGGAACCTAATAGTTATACTGCAAATAATATCTAGCAGTTTTTTAACTCTATGGTACAGAAAAACAGGTCAGGTTCTAAAAAATCAAACTCTGCAGATTTCATTTGTTGTATATATTTGTGTGGCAATTTGCGGGGTACTTATTTCTTTTTTTGCAAACAGTTTTAACTTGCCTGCCCATCCAGGCAAAGAGGCCTTATTTTATATTATTATCGAAGGAATATTCATTCCAGCTTATTGGATAATTCAGTTTAAATTAATTTCAATTTTGGGGGCGGCAAGTGCAGTGGTGGTTCAGACCTTAAACTATTGGACGGCAGCGCTTTTCGGGTTGGTCTTATTGGGCGAAAATCTATCTAAATATTTTATTTTTGGTTTCATTTTTATATTTATTGCAGTCTACCTATCAATTAGTATTAATCTAAAAAATAATAATGGCCAGAAAATGATTAAAAGTATCAATAATTCAAAAATTATTCTGGTGGTATTAGCGGCAATTTTTTTTGCGATTGGTATGACGGCTGAAAAAATTGCCATAGATAAAACTGGAGTATGGAACTATGCTTTTTATGGATGGATAGCTCAATTAATTGGAGCAACGCTTTTTTATTATCTGTTTGGTCAAAAAAATAAAAAACCAATAAATGCCAAGTTTCTTAAATTTTCAATTATTGCTGGTTTTATGACTGCCCTTAGTGGCTTTTTCTTTATTTACGCACTTAGTAGCGGCATGCTTAGTAAAACAATAATTTTAACAAGTTCAAAGATAGTTCTAACCAGTGTTCTGGCGGTCTACTTTTTCAAAGAAAACAATAATCTTGTCCGTAGATTCACGGCACTTTTATTGGCATTGCTTGGTTTATTGATGATATTTTTGGAATAAATAGTTATAATTACTAGCGTAGAAAAGGTTATGGTTAATATATGTCAATGACAATATCGCAAATTAGACAAACGTGCTTACAAGCAAAAGAAGCTATGGAACGAGCCCGGCAGGGTCATTATGCTATAGGTGCTTTTAATATAGACAATCAAGAAACGCTTATTGCTGTTTCTAAGGCAGCTGCTAAAATGCAGGCACCGGTTATGGTAGAGGTTAGTGATGGCGAGGTTAAGGCTATGGGTCTTAATAATGTCAGAGACTTGGTAAACAATTATAAGGCCGAATATGGTATTGAAATGTATATAAACCTAGATCACAGCCCATCTGTTGAAGCTGCTAAAGCAGGTATTGATGCTGGCTTTGAGTTTATTCATATAGATGTTAGTCAGGCCAATCATAATGCAACAGACGAAGAAATAATCAAAGCAACCCGAGAGGTTGTTGAGTATGCCAAATTTACTGGAGCAACCGTAGAGAGCGAGCCTCATTATTTCGGTGGATCATCTAATGTTCATAAAGAAGCCTTTGACTACAATGATATTAAAAAAACTTTTAGTACACCAAAAGGTGCTAGCAATTTTGTACGTGATACCGGAATAGATACATTCGCAGCAGCAGTTGGTAATTTACACGGCAGTTATCCTGTTCCAAAAAATTTGGATATAGCACTTCTTGAGAGAATTAGAAAAGCCCTGCCAAGTTCGGTAAATATTAGTTTGCACGGCGGAAGCGGTACACCGGGTCATTATTTTGAAGAGGCAGTTCGGATAGGGGTAACTAAAATAAATGTTAATTCAGACATGAGAAAAGCTTTTAGAGATACCCTTGAGCGAGTTTTAAGGGATAACCCGGACGAATACGCGGTAGTAAAATTAATGCCGGCAGTTTATGAAGCGGTGCAATTAGTTGTAGAAAATAAGTTGAAAAATTACAATTCGGTTGGCAGGGCTATTATTGCTTAGTAACGGTCGTATTTACCCAAGCTAGGGTCTGGATCGTAGTGCCCTACATAATATTCTAGGTCTTTGTGGACTCTGTCTAATTCTGCGTATAGGCTATCTTGAATTAGGCTAAAGTTACTTGTCTTTAAATAATAATTTACTAACTCGTTTATATTGTCGTTATGACGATATAAGTTATTGTTTTTACTAGCCAAAATTGCCTCTTCTTGATTCGATGAGTTTAGCCAAAAAGCGTCGAGCATTTTTTGATTAATGCGGTATTTAGGCGTTCTTGCCCAATCGCCTAAATCGTGTTGAGTACCTCTGAATCTATGATTCATATTTGATTCGTAATATTGCATCGATAATTTCCCCATTAGATGCTTAAGGGAATTTTTTTCAGGATCATCGATATCGCGAAGAACTATATCTTTAATAAATACTTCAAAGTTATCAACACTAGAGTTAGACATTCTAGTAGTTAATAATCTGAGCGGACGGTCGTTAAGTGTTTTTTGGTCAAGCATAGATACTCTACCTAGGAACTTACAAAAAGCCATCCAGCCAACGGTATAATATTCGGCGTCTTGGTTTTCGAATTTAATATTCCTTACCTGAAGCGGCCTTAGGCTTACCTGCTTATCTTTGGTTAAAAATGACATATTTCGATAGTAGTACTTGGAGCAAATTTTTCAAAGCATAAGTGGTATACTTTATAATTATGGATCAACAAAAAAATAGAAATGATATAAAGATTTTAAGTATTGGCGCTGCAGTACAAGATGTTTATTTAAAAGGCGCCTTATTTGAGCCGGTTTGTGAACCTGATGGAGAATGCGTAGAAGAATTTCAGCTTGGCAGTAAAAATGATTTAGAAGAGGTAATTTTTAGTACCGGTGGAGGAGCAACAAACGGTGCTGTCACCTTTGCCCGGCAAGGTTTGCATAGCGCATATATGGGCAAGATTGCCCATGATGTTGCAGGTAGAGCAATTTTAGATGATCTTCATAAAGAGGGAATAGATACTAGCCTAGTCGGTTATTCTAAGAGTGTAGGCTCTGGTTATTCTTGTATTTTATTAGCTCCTAGTGGCGAGCGAACAATTATGTCTTACAGGGGTGCCAGTTCGCATTACGAAGTTAATTTTGAAGATTTCCACGGAGCTCACCCAGACTGGATTTATCTTACTTCGCTAGAGGGAAATTTTGAAGTTATAGATACTATCTTTAAATACGCCGAAGAAAACAACATTAAAATCGCCATGAACCCAGGTAAGAAAGAGCTAGCCAATAAAGAACACCTAAAGGAACTAATACCAAAACTTACTATTTTATCTATGAACAAAGAAGAAATGGCCGAAATTTACCCAAGTGAAAATATAGAAGATATGGTTCGTGCCGCTTCTAAGGATGTTCATTTTGTAATTGTTACAGACGGCCCCAAGGGTGCTGTAGCCACAGATCGTTGGCACATTGTTAGAGCTGGAATGTATGAAGATGTCCCTGTTATAGATAGAACTGGGGCAGGCGATGCCTTCAGTAGTGGCTTTACTGCTATGATTGCGGCAGGTGAGTCTTTGGAATGGGCGGTTACTTTTGCAAGCGCAAATTCTACTAGTGTTGTTGGAAAAATTGGTGCCAAGGCAGGTATATTAAGTCAAGAAAATACTGTTCATGAAATGCCGTTAGATGTCAGTGAATTGTGATAAAATATTAGCATTAGCAATTTAATTTATTAAGACACAAATTATATATGTCAAAGCTTATTTCTGAACTACTGGGGGCTACTGAGCCTATGTTTAGTATTGCCGTAGCGCAATTAGAAAAAGCCAGCGGTAAACCTGGTGTTGACGTTCGTTTGACTGCCGAAATTATCGGCCAAGTTATCCAAAAGACAAAAGATTTAGGATTAGACCCTAAAGATACAACCGGAAAAGAGTTGTATTCTGCCCTGCTTGCTAGGTTTGAGAAAGATAATGCGAATTTAATGAAAACTATTGGTGCTTCAGGCAAAGAAACGGTTCAAGAACTGCTTCCCTTGCTAAAGGGTGCCGCCGAAAAAGCTAAAATTAGTAAAAAAGTTTGGGTCCTTAAAAAAAGCGTAGCAAAGGAGTTTTTAAAGAAAACACCTCCACCTAACATAATGAAAATTATGGGCTATAAAAGCATAGATAGCATGTTAAAAACCGAAAATATATTTGAAATTTATGGTGCACTTAGGTTCGCTGAAAGTCCTGATTGGCTTAATAAATTTGACTCTCAGTACGATAATTTACTGCCCAGCAATTTTGAAGAACGAAATATAGAAATTGTCCCTATGCCAGCAGACAGATGGTCAGATATTGCCGAAGAATTTGTTCATAAAAAGAAGCATAATATAACTCACGTTAAAGAAATGGGCATAATACTGATGTTGCCTGTTAAGCAGCATGAAATTCCCGGAATAGCAACTACTGTGCTATCACTTTTATTCCATTATATAAACGAAATTAAACTATATAGCGCCTATTTTAAGCTTCAGCAAGTTAAACCAGATTTTGCAAAAATATTTATCGAAACTTTAATTGCCGATCCTTCATCTGGAGCTGTTATGGCTGGGCAAAAAATTCACTGGAGAGTTATTCAGAGATATTTTGGAAAATTTGAAGGCAAAGAATATCACCCAGAAATTTTTGAACCGCATGTTCAGCCAGAAGATTTGCACTGGAGAAAAGCTGAACATTTACTGTTTGAAGTTGACCCCCAAATGGCCTGGTGGAGAGATTTAGATTTTGTTGGAGTTATGCATTCAGGTCGACCTGTCACATTTAACTTAATGGATATAGCGGTCAGTTACAGTAACTCTACCCCCTACAAAAACCGAGAAATTTATCATTTTAGGGAAAGCCTTTGGAACGAAGTCTTTGAGCGCTATATGGGCGAGAAAGCTCTAGAGAATCAAGTGCTTAAGCAACTAAATAACAGCATGATAGACCCCGAAACGGTCAAAATATACGGAGGCAGGGGTTTCTAAATGAATTATTCAATTTGTTTGTCTGGAGCTGCTAATGGTGAAACTGTCGAACATTCAAGGCCTCTTGCCGAGCGAGTGGGTCGCGCAGTTGCCGGGGCTGGTCATGTATTAACCACAGGGGCGACCGTAGGTTTGCCATTTTATGGTGCTAAAGCTGCCCATGAAGCAGGTGGTATAAGTATTGGATTTTCACCCGCCACAAGCCCAAGGGAGCATATTTATAAATACAGACTGCCGATAGGTGTATTTACTTTTATAAATTATACCGGCATGAACTACGTTGGTCGTGATGCCTACTTGGTCCAATCATCTGATGCGGTTATTACCGTTGGCGGCAGATTTGGTAGTTTGCATGAATTTACAACCGCTCTTGAAAGCAATATTCCGTGCGGAGTGCTTATTGGCAGTGGCGGTACGGCAGATATTATTCCGGAATTACTTCAAAAACTTGAAAACAACCATAAGTCACTCGTTATTTTAGACGATAATCCTGAAAGACTAGTCGAAAAAATAGTCCAGAAACTAGACGCGCTTTACGGAGATATTGACACAAAGTCATTAGCAAGTACTTGGTATTTAGATGATAAATCTAGTCATGGTGGCCATGGCCCGGCATCATCTACCCACAAAGGATAAATAAAATTAAAAAGCCCGGATTGGGTACTGGCGAGAGCTGTGCTGTCGCCAGTACCCAAATCTCGGGCAAGTCACGTCCTTCGCCGCTTCAAGTATGCTCCCGCATAGAAGCTGATCGTGCCGACTGCAACCATCACGATCCCGGTGTCAACCGGGTGGGTGAATGCTCGCCTTAAAGATGGCCAAGCGTATTCGATGATGCCGTAGCCGATACCTATGATGAGCGCACCGATAGCTGCAATCATCGTAGCGTAGATCAGGAGATCGAGAGTAGCTTCTCTTAGGAAGCTCTTGGGCATTTCCTCGGTCGTCGTCGAACTGACCTTGACCTTGGGCATCTGCTGCGTCCTGTCGTTGTCCATTGTAACTCCTTAAAGTAACGGGGAAGGTGGACTAAAATAATTTATAATAATTGTTTAAAAATGTCAATATTAATGATTGTTTTATTATTCATTAATTGCATATTATAAGAAGTGAATTTATTGAGTTATTGGCCTATAATCAAAGGTTATGGGTAATAACTTTAAATTAACTACTAAATATCAGCCTACGGGCGATCAGCCGGCAGCTATAGAGAAGCTTGTTAAGGGTCTACGTGGCGGAGAAAAAAGCCAGGTGCTACTTGGCGTTACTGGTAGCGGTAAAACATTTACTATGGCGAATGTCATTAACGAGTACCAAAAACCAACACTTATTCTTGCTCATAATAAAACTTTAGCGGCTCAGCTATATAACGAATTTAAAGAATTCTTCCCAGAAAACGCAGTACATTATTTTGTAAGTTATTTTGACTATTACCAACCGGAAGCTTATATTGCTCGTAGCGATACCTACATTGAAAAAGACAGCCAAATAAACGAAGAAATAGATAGAATGCGCCATGCAGCTACAAGTGCTCTACTTAGTCGACGAGATGTTCTGATAGTGGCCAGTGTTTCCTGTATATATGGTATTGGTAGCGTTGATGATTACGGTTCTATGGCAGTAAAAATTAAAACCGGCGAACGAAAAGTCCGCGACAAGTTCTTAAGGCAGCTTACCGACATTCAATATCAACGCAACGATGTGGCTTTTGCCAGAAGTACATTTAGAGTAAGGGGAGATGTGGTAGATGTTTTTCCCGCCGGAGAAGAAATTGCAATTAGAGCTGAGTTCTTTGGTGATGAAATAGAGAAAATAACTCAAATTAATCCTTTAACTGGCGAGATAGAAAAAAAACTAGACAGTTATACCGTTTACCCAAGCAGTCACTATGTAACTCCTCAAGATAAACTCAAAGTTGCACTGGGTAAAATTCAAGATGAACTAGCTGAAAGACTTCAATTTTATAACGCCAACAATATGTATTTAGAGGCGCAAAGGTTAGGTCAAAGAACTAAATTCGATTTAGAAATGCTAGAAGAAACTGGGTTTGTGAAAGGTATCGAAAACTACAGCAGGTACCTAACCAACAGAGAGCCGGGTGAGCAACCCGCAACTTTGCTTGATTACTACCCAGATGATTTTTTGCTGATGGTGGACGAAAGCCACATGACTTTGCCTCAGGTCAGAGGAATGTATAACGGCGATAGGGCGCGCAAAGAGATACTGGTAGAACATGGCTTTAGGCTACCTAGCGCGTTAGATAACAGACCACTAAATTTTACCGAATTCGAAAAGCATATTAATCAGGCAATATTTGTTTCTGCAACCCCGGCGGCATATGAGCTTGATCGTTCTTCTGAGCCAATTCAACAAGTCATTAGGCCAACCGGACTCCTTGACCCAATAATTAACGTAAGACCTATCGAGGGGCAAATAGATGATTTGCTCGGAGAAATTAAAGACAAAGTTAGCAAAAAACAGCGGGTTCTTGTTACGACCTTAACAAAAAGAATGGCCGAAGATTTAACAGAGTATCTTGAAGATTTAGGAGTTAAAGTGCAGTATCTTCATAGTGAAGTTGACACCTTAGATAGAACTGACATTTTAAGAGATTTAAGACTGGGCGTTTATGATGTTTTGGTAGGAATTAATTTGCTAAGAGAGGGACTCGATTTACCAGAGGTTAGCTTAGTGGCAATACTAGATGCCGACAAAGAAGGTTTCTTGCGGAGCGAGCCAGCTCTAATTCAGACTATAGGTCGTGCTGCTAGGCATGAGAATGGCCAGGTTATTATGTATGCAGATCATATTACTGGTAGCATGCAAAGAGCAATAGATGAGACTAACAGACGTCGAAAAATTCAAGAAGACTATAACAAAAAACATGATATTACCCCTAGGGGAATCAAAAAACAGATAGCTGACAGCCTAAGGGCAGAACTAGGCGCTGAAAGCAAAGAAGCAAAGACTGCTAAACTAAATCTCAAAAAAATTCCTAAAGATGAATACCCAAGAATTATTGCCGATTTATCCGCCCAAATGGATATAGCCAGTGCTAACTTAGAATTTGAAAAAGCTGCTGATCTGCGTGATTTAATAGCTGATATTAAATCTAAGATGAAATAACCGTTTAATACCATCCATGATCTTGCCAATGCTCCCATGCTTTTGTTGGCTTTTTGTAGGTTTCAGAGATATAAAATAGGCCCCAAGCAATTTGTGTGTAAGCCGATTCTTTGTAGTCTGCATACCCTAAAAAGTATCCTTGTTTAATATTTTGCCTTGAAATTATTGCCTGAGGTATGCCGTAAGCGTCGCTTTCTGGGTTATCTGAGTCTTGTTGCCAACGTGATTCATTCATCCATAAATCGACTAGCGCCTTGACTTCATGAATATCTTTAAGCCATTTCGGCTGCGACATTTCTAATTGTTCATAGGCTAAGTTAATATTTACGATTGCATTAGATTTTTCATCCGAATTAAGTTCGCTAAGCAGGCTATCTGGCCCGTAATATCGTCCGGGAATTTCGTTATTAGTATCAATTAATACAGCAGCCGATTCTGTCTGAATTTTCGGTATAACTGTAACGTCTTTGTGATCTGATCCAACCCAAGCCACTAATGTGACTATGCCTATAGCCCCCAGCGCGCCTGCCACTCTTTTGGGGCGGAAAGTATTTTCTGGTGAACGATTCATATATTTACTATAAAATAAAAACACAAAAAAAGCAAAGTTCTACTTCTTAAAATTGTTAGTATATTCAGTTATAATTATTATTAATGACTAAAATAACAGATGCGGACATCCGTAAGCTAGCTGTACTGTGCAGGCTAAAACTTACCGATGACGAAATTCCAAAATATAAGCAAGAAATTTCAAAGATTGTTGAATTTGTCGAGGTTCTTCAGTCGGTAGACACCGAAGGGATAGAGCCCACAAGTCAGGTCACTGGCTTAACTAATGTTACCAGAGAAGATAAAATAATAGATTATAAGCTTAGTAGGCAAGAATTACTTTCCAATGCTCCAGCAGTCGAAAAAGGACAAATTAAAGTCAAAAGGATGATAGGCTAATGGATTCTTACGAATGGCCAAAAATTACAGACATAGCTGCTGCAGTTCAGTCTAAAAAGACAACAGCCAAAGAGCAGGTAGAGCAAGCTCTAAGTAGAATTGAAAAATTTGGTGAATACCACGCAGTTTTGTCTGTATTAAAAGAATCTGCTTTAGCCTCTGCGGAAGAAATAGACAAAAAAATATTAAATGGTGAAAAAGTCGGGCGACTTGCTGGAGTTCCGTTTATTGCAAAAGATAATTTTCTGAGCAAAAATGGTTTTACAACTGCAGCGAGTAAAATACTCGAGCCCTTTCATTCTCCAATACAGGCAACGGCAATTGAAAAGCTAGAATCTGAAGGTGCCATTTTAGTTGCTAAGGCTAATTTGGACGCTTTTGCTCACGGCTCTTCTACAGAAAATAGTGCCTTTGGTCCAAGCTTGAACCCGCATGATAAATCGAAAGTTCCCGGAGGCAGCAGCGGTGGTTCTGGTGTTGCAGTTGCTTTATCTATGGTCCCATTCGCGTTGGGCACTGATACAGGCGGATCAATCCGGCTACCAGCCAGTTACTGTGGTGTTGTTGGGCTCAAGCCAACATATGGATTGGTGTCAAGATACGGTGTTGTTGCTATGGCAAGTTCAACAGATGTTATCGGGCCCTTAACTAAAAGGGTAGAAGATGCGGCCTTGGTACTAGAAGTTATGAGTGGCCAAGATAGGTTCGATTCTACGACTATAAAAAGATCCGAAGATGATTATTCAAAAATTAAGCCCACATTAAAAGGCAAAAAAATCGGTGTAATTAAAGAATACTTTAGCGAAGGACTTGATGATTCAGTATCAAAATCTGTCAAAAAAGCTATTAAAGAGCTGGAAAGCGCCGGTGCTGTAATTAAAGAGATCAGCCTACCTTCTATAGATCTAGCTTTGGCTTGCTATTACATAATTGTTCCTGCAGAAGTGAGCAGTAACCTAAGCAGGTACGACGGCCAAAGATACGGATTAACAGTCCCAGAAGCCCAAAATCTGGAAGATTCTTATGGTATAGCCAGGGAACTGGGTTTTGAAGCAGAAAATAAAAGAAGAATTATGATTGGTACATACGTACTAAGTAGTGGATACTATGACGCTTACTACAAAAAAGCCCAAACAGTTAGAACAAAATTAATCAATGAATTTGAAGCTGCTTTTAAAGAAGTAGATTATTTAGTTGGCCCAACTGCCCCTTCTACAGCTTTCGATTTAGGTTCGGCTGTTGACGATCCGCTTACAATGTATCTTGCCGACATCATGACCGTAGCAGTAAATTTAGTTGGCATTCCGGCAATTAGTGTACCTGCAAAAGATAAAGCAAATAACTTACCCGTTGGTATTCAGTTTATGGCACCTCAAAGAAAAGATAAGCAGCTTCTAGAAACTGCTTTAGCATATCAGGAGATCACATGACCACAACAGCTTTCATAATTATTATTGTTATTGCAGTGGTAATTTTAGTTGCCATTAATCTTAATACTAAAAATGTTCCAAAAGGCATTGATAAAAAATATTTCCTACACGAGTGGAGCGATATTTCAGTTGCTTTTAAAGACGAAAAAACCCGCTCATTAAGTATTATTCACGCTGACAAGTTATTAGATGAAGCTCTTAAATGCTTGGCCTTTCAGGGTTCAACAATGGCCGAAAGATTAGTCGCAGCTAAATCAAAACTAAAAAGGAAAGATGAAGTCTGGAAAGCTCATAAACTGCGGAACAAAATTGTTCATGAACCAAAATTTAAGGTTAACGAAAAACAAGCCAAAGAAGCACTTAAAGGTTATTATCATGCCTTTAAAGATCTGGGAGTATGGTAGATGTCAGATAAGTACTTAGTTAAGGGAAAATATTTACCAACAATTGGCGTTGAGTGCCATGTTCAGCTTAAGACAAAGACAAAACTGTTTTCAGGGGTAAGTAACGACGCTCGAGACGCTGAGCCAAATACGTTAATTTCTCCAATTTGTTTAGGTTTTCCAGGCACGCTTCCTGTGCTTAACCAAGAATCAATTCATCTTGCAGTTAAGGCAGGTCTTGCTTTAAGAGCCGAAATTGCCAATGTCAGCCATTTTGATCGTAAGCACTATTTTTACCCCGACCTACCCAAAGGCTATCAAATTACACAGTTTGAAAGACCTATAGTTGGCAAGGGAGTTGTTGAAGCGCCTCTTGGTGGCGGAGAATTTGTTAGCGTAGGCATAACAAGGGCACATCTAGAAGAAGATGCTGGTAAAAGCTCTCACCCAAGTGGAGCAGACTACAGCCTGGTTGACTTGAATAGAGCCGGAACCCCCTTACTGGAAATTGTTTCTGAACCAGATATTCATAATGCCGCCGAGGCAAAGGCTTATGCTCATGAGCTATACCTTCTTATGAAGTACGCTGGTGTTTCAGATGTCGATTTGTACCACGGGAACATGAGATTCGATGTTAATGTTTCGGTGAGCGACAACCCTCAAAAGCTAGGCACCAGAAGTGAGACTAAAAACTTGAATAGCTTTAAATCTGTAGAAAAAGCTGTCGAATTCGAGATTAACCGGCAGATAGAGCTTCTAGAAAAAGGCCAAAAAGTGGTCCAGGAAACTCGTGGATGGGATGACGCCAAGCAAAAAACAATTTCCCAGCGTAGCAAAGAAGATGCGCACGATTACCGATATTTCCCAGACCCAGATTTACCACCTATAGAAGTTGAGCAGGAATACATAGATAGGCAACTTGATTCCATGCCAACAATGCCTAGTGCACTAAGGTCATTATTCGGATCGTTAGGTATGACCGAAGCTCAAATTGATACCATCATTGAAGAGCCAGAGATGTCAGATATTTTAAGGCAAATACTTGACCAAAAAGATCCTAAAACCGCTAAAATCGTAGGAAATTGGTTAACTGGAGAGCTTCAGAGGTTAATAACAGATGGTGAAATAAATCTTAAACAAATTGCAGCGGTTACTAACCAGATGGTTAAATTGGCATCAATGCTAGACGGCGCAATGCTCAGCTCTACTGCTGCTAAAGAAGTATTAGCTGTAGTTGTTAAAACGGGCCAAGATCCTGAGGATGTTGCCAAGTCAAAGAATCTTTTGCAGGTATCTGATGAATCTGAGCTGGTTATGATAGTTGAACAAGTTATCTCAGAAAACGAAAAAGCGGCCGACGACGTTAGGAACGGAGAAATGAAAGCCATTGGTTTTTTGGTTGGCCAAGTAATGAAACTTAGTCAGGGCCGAGCTAATCCTGCCAAGGTCCAAGAATTAATTAAAAAACAACTAGGAGTGTAGAAAAAATGACTTCTAAAAGAGACCTGCCTACCAAGGCAGTCATAGCTGCTGCCGGCCTTGGGACAAGATTTTTGCCTCAAACAAAAGCCATGCCAAAAGAGATGCTGCCAATTATTGACAAGCCAGTTATTCAGATTATTGTTGAACAACTGGTAGCTAGTGGCGTAACTGACATTATTATAGTCACGGGCAGTACAAAACGGGCCATAGAAGATCATTTTGATAGAAGCGATGAACTTGAAAACGAACTAATCCAAAAGGGCAAACCAGAACTAGCCAATCAGATACGAGAAATTGCTGAAATGGCCAACTTTATATATCTTAGACAGAAAGGTTCGCCAAAGGGCAATGCACGACCTCTTATTAATGCATCTCACCTACTAGACAAAGATAAGCCATTTTATATGTTTTTTGCCGACGATTTCTTTAGAAGTGAAGTTCCTCATCCAAAACAGCTTTTAGATGTTTATGAAAAAACTAAAGCTTCGGTGATTTCACTAATAGAAGTCGAAGCAAAGGATGCTAATAAGTACGGTATGGCAGATATTGCCAAAAGTATAATGCCCGGGGCATTTAAAATTAACAGATTAATTGAAAAGCCAGGTCCCGATAAAACACCGTCAAATTACGCTGCAGTTAGTGGATATTTGCTTAATCCTAGTATTTTGCCAATTCTAACTAAGCTCAAACCTGGCCATTCTGGCGAATTGGTACTGGCCGATGCTATAAATGAACTTGCTAATACAGAAGATGTATATGGAAAGTTCATTGAAGGCGTCTACCATGACGCTGGCGATAAGGTTAAATACTTAAAAGCCGTGGTCGATCACGCCTTATGCGATCCGCAGATAGGCCCTGAATTTAAACACTATTTACACACTAGACTAAAATAAATTTCTGTGGTATAATATTGTTATGGATTACTATCAAACCCTAGTCATTATTTTATCAATTACATTAGCAGTATTTTTGGTACTAGCAATAGTAGCTAGTATTTTAGCTATAATTGTATTTACGAAACTTAAGAGAGTTGCAGAAAATGCTGAGATTGTTTCAGACAATATTGTTGAAGCAAGCAAAACTGTTAAGCAATTTGCGGGTCCTGCAGCGATAGCCAACCTAATTATGAAAATAGTAAGAAGATAAGGAGTCAAAGTTATGGGAAAAAATACTAAAGCAGTTGCAATTTTAGCACTAGTTGCTTTTGGCGCTGGCGTAGCAACAGGTTTATTAACTGCTCCTAAGAGTGGCAAAGAAACCAGAGATGATCTAAAAAAAGCTAGCGGAAAACTAAAAGAAGAGCTAGATAAAAGATATAGTGAAGTTCAAGGAAGTTTATCTGATACCATCGACCAAGCAATGAGCCAAGTTGGAAATTTCCGAGGCAGCGCACAAGAAAAATTGGAGTATTTAATAGATCAAGCCAAGCAGGCTGAATTTAAGGTTAAAGATGTCTACCGTGGCATGAGACACGGCGACGTTGACGACAAAAACCTCGACAAAGCTATCGACGAAGCTAATAAGGCTAAAAATCACCTATTTAAGTTTCTAAATAAGTAAGGTTGTTAATTTTACTAAGCAAAACCGCTCTTTATGGGCGGTTTTTTGTTGCTAGCAGTCTATAATATAAATAAGATAAATAAAAAAGGAAGCTAGTGGGAGCTAAAACTAGTAAGTTAAATTCGTCTTCTTTTGTCCATCTGCATAACCATACGCAGTATAGTTTGCTTGATGGTTTAACAAAAATACCTGACCTTATAAAGTATATTAAAGAAAAAGGCTCCGAAGCTGTTGCTATGACTGATCATGGCACTTTGTCTGGCACTATTGAGTTTTATAAAGAGGCAAAAGCTGCTGGAATTAAGCCCATTATTGGCATCGAAACATACGTTGCAGCCAGAAAGCACACCGATAAAGATCCGGCAAAAGACAAAAACCGTTTTCATTTAATTATTCTAGCCATGAACAATATTGGCTATCAAAACTTAATGAAACTGTCTACTATTGCCAATTTAGACGGTTTTTATTACTTTCCAAGAATAGATCATGACTTGCTCGAAAAATATAACGAAGGCCTAATTGTGCTTAGCGCTTGCATGGGTGGAGAAATAGGCAACGCCCTTAAAGACAACGACGTAAAAAGGGCCCAAGAAACAGCCGAATGGTACAAAAAAATCTTTGGAGATAGATATTACCTAGAGGTGCAAGATCATGGACACCCCGATAACCCTTTACACAGTGCTGAACAAGAAGAAATCAATAAAAAAGTAATATCTTTAGCCGATAAGCTCGACATTCCGCTTGTCGTGACTAACGATGCTCATTATTTAAGGCACGAAGACCAAGATGCTCATGAAATACTTCTCTGTGTAGGTACCGGCTCATTCTTAGCAGACGAGAAGCGCATGAGCCTGAAAGAATATCCGCTTCATGTAGAGGATCCGGCAGTTATTATTGAGCGCTGGGGTGATTATAGGCCTGATGCTATTGAAAACACTAAAAAAGTAGCCGATAGGTGCCAGGTTGATATAGAGCTTGGTAAAATACTAATTCCAAAATTCCCAGTGCCAGAAGGCAAAACCGAACAATCATATTTAATTGAGCTTGTATATCAAGGCTTGCAAAAATATTATTTACCAGAAAGCAGTGAAACTGATATAGAAAAAATTAAAGCCAAACTGCCAGAGCCGGTGGCTAACAGGGCACGATTTGAACTCGAAATTATTAATTCAATGGGCTTTAATGGATACTTTTTAATTATTTGGGATTTTATAAAATGGGGCAAAGACCAAGGAATAGTTTTTGGGCCTGGAAGGGGTTCGGCTGCTGGGTCTATAATTGCTTATGCGCTAAATATAACCGAACTTGATCCTTTAAAGTATGATCTTCTTTTTGAAAGATTTTTGAACCCGGACCGTATCAGCATGCCCGATATTGATATTGATATTCAAGATACTAGGCGCGATGAAGTTATTCAGTACTGTGTTGAAAAATATGGATCCGACAGGGTGGCAAATATAGTTACTTTTGGCAGAATGGCTGCAAGGGCTGCAGTTAGGGATGTAGCTAGGGTGCTTCAGGTTCCATATTCAGAAGCAGATAGAATAGCAAAACTTATTCCCCCTCCAGTTCAGGGACGTCATATTCCTTTAGAAAAATCACTTGTAGAAAGCCCCGATCTTAAAGCGGAATATACAAATAACGAGCAGGCTAAACAGGTTTTCGATATGGCCGTACGACTTGAAGGAACTATAAGAAGTCACGGCGTTCATGCTGCCGGAGTGGTTATTGCTCCAGATGATATTGTAAAATTCGTACCTTTAGAAATGGCCCAAAAAGGAGTTGTTTCTACCCAGTATCCAATGGGTCCTATAGAGGAACTGGGACTTTTAAAAATGGACTTTTTGGGCTTGTCTAACTTAACAATAATTAAAAATGCGCTAAGAATAATTAAAAAAGTTTATAACAAAGATATAGATATTGGCAAAATTCCTTTAGACGATAAGAAAACATATGATCTACTTGGAAGAGGCGATACAACAGGAGTATTTCAGCTAGAATCTGCCGGCATGAAGCGCTATTTAAAAGATCTGAAGCCCTCAGGTTTTGAAGATATAGTGGCGATGGTTGCTCTTTATAGGCCTGGGCCAATGCAGTTTATAGACGATTTTATATCTAGAAAACATGGCCAGCAAGAAATTGAATATCCACATCCTAGCATGGCAAATTCGCTAGAAAATACTTATGGAATTTTGGTTTACCAAGAGCAGGTTATGCAAATTTCTAAAGAGGTGTGTGGTTTTACGGGTGGCGAGGCCGACACACTTAGAAAAGCAATTGGTAAAAAGAATGCAGATTTGCTGGCAAAAATGAAAGACAAAATGATTGAGGGCGGCGAGAAGCACAGTGGAATTAACCATGAGCTTATGGAAGTTTTCTGGAAGCAATTAGAAGATTTTGCTGCCTACTGTTTCAATAAAAGTCACGCCGCTTGTTATGGTTTAGTGGCTTACTGGACGGCATATCTCAAAGCACATTTCCCAGCGGCCTTTATGGCGGCACTAATGACCAGCGATTACGATGACACAGATAGACTTGCAATAGAAATAAGCGAATGTAAGCACATGGGCATTAAGGTTTTGCCCCCAGATGTAAATGAATCTTTTCATGAGTTTGCGGTTGTGCCAAAAGCTTTAGAAGAAGAGCAGGAGATTAGGTTTGGCTTAGATGCTATTAAAAATGTTGGTCATGGTGCTGCAGAAGAGATAATTGGTGTTCGCGACAAAGAAGGCACCTATAAAAACCTAGCGGATTTTCTATCAAGAATAAATGGTAGATTGGTTAACCGTAAAGTTTGGGAAAGTTTAATAAAAAGTGGAGCTTTAGACAGATTTGGAGATAGAGGTGCTTTGCTGGAGTCATTAGACAATATCTTGGCTGTTGGCGCCAAGCTAAATAAAGAGTCTGCTGCCGGGCAAACTGATTTGTTCGGAGCGGACGATACTATTGAGATACCAAAATTAGAAGTTAGCATACCAAGCTCCTCGGCCTTATATAATGACCATGAATATTTAAAGTGGGAAAGAGAACTTCTTGGTCTGTACCTATCTAGGCACCCACTTGAAGAATTTGTAGTTATATTAGGAGAAAAAACAGTACCAATAGCTGAGGTTACTGCTGAATATGACGGTTCATATGCAAGTGTTGGAGGCAGCATAGCCGACCTTAGACAAATAACCACCAAAAACGGACAACAGATGGCCTTCGTTAAGCTTGAAGATATAGCGGGCGACGAAATAGAGCTAGTTGTTTTTCCAGGGGCTTACAAAGATAACGCCAATTTATGGCAAAAAGATAAAATTATAGTTGCAACCGGTAAGGTAAATGGCAAAGATAAAGTAGGAAACCCTATAACGGAGCCCAAAATATTGGTAGACTCTGCTTATGAAATTACTATAGATGAAGCAAGAACTTATGATCCGCTAGGTAAAACTCAGAAAATAAAAAAGAAAAAATCTGCAAATAAAAAATTAAAAAAAACCAACGAAGGTTTAGCTGGCGTTCCACCAGAGGGGCAAAATATTAAGGCCGAAAAAAAATTGTTTATTAGGCTAGATTCCACTGACGACAGTGAGCTGCTTCAAAAAATCAAAGAAGAGCTAGACGCCGCCCCGGGCAATACCGAGACCGTGCTAGTAATAGGCCCTTCTAAGCAAGCCTTAAGATTGCCCACAAAGGTAGATGCAAGCACTGACCTACTAGATAAACTTAAAAAAATTACTGATAGCAGCAATATTAAACTCCACTAATATTAATTATATATTTTTTAATTTCCGCTTATGATTAGCAGATATATGGAGTAGCTCAATTACTATTCCGGCTAATAGAAGTGCACCGCCAATTATTGCATATATACCGTAAGGTCCAATAAAGTCTTTTTGTTCCACTATGGCTAATCCTCCCGCTGGGCTTGTGGGCTGTACCTGTAAGGGAACGTTATTTTCTACCCCAGGCTTTCCATAAAACGCAACAATAACGTAAGTGTTTTTATAGTTTGTATAATTACCGAAGTAGGCTATGCCGATTCCTATGTCGGCGAAGTTTTTATTTAGTAAGTTTTCTTTATGCGACAAACTATTCATCCAACCTGTCACAACCTGGCTGTCTGATTGATTGGTTATAGCAAGGTTCTCCCCGGCCTCTAAATATTCGTATCCACTATTTTGAATGAACTGCCAAGGTGCTGTACCGTCGGGTAAATTATGCGAAAAATATTGATTCTTTGCCATGTGCTCAGCTTTAGCTTGCGCGGCATTCATAAGGTTTTCATTTATATTCAGCTTTTTGGCGCCAATTAGCTCTCGTTCGAAATTTGTTTTTTCAATAATTAGGTTTGCATTAAGAGGCTGCGACTGGGCATATGCTAACGAGGCAAAACCTAGAAGGCTAATAATTAATAACATAGAAGCCAGAACTAAGAAACTTCGGCCAATTGTTTTAGTAATTTTCATTTTTTTTACCTATGCTTATATCGTACAACAAAATGGCCACAGCACTAGCAACATTTAAGCTTTCTTTAGTTCCAAGCTGGGGAATTTCGATAACTTCTTCGCATTTTTGTAAAACATTCACGGGCAATCCATCTACTTCTTCTCCTATTACGAACGCAAGTTTTCCTTTGGGTTGGTAATTATTTAGTGCTATAGAATTGCTATGCTGCTCAAGTGCTACGGGTCGATAGTGGTTTTTTAAAGAGTAAATAATAGCATCTTCGGTTTCAGTAAAGTAAGTAAATGGAACAAGTTTTTCCGCTCCCAGGGCTGTTTTTGAAATTTGCTTATCAATTTTATTTGCCAAATGAGGAATTCTGGTATCGTTGTCTAGCTTAGGATAGGGGGTGTAGCCACAAATAATAATCTCTTTAACTCCAAAAACTTCGGCAGATCTAAAAATACTACCGACATTGTAGGTACTTCTGATATTAGGTAATATAAGAGCTATTTCCGTCACTGACTTAAGTATATCAAGTGACCTGAATCAGATAAATTGCTATTAATGCTAAAAAGCAATAGCATTTTGATATACTTAAAAAGATATGGACGATGCAAGAAAGCTCGATGAACAAAGCACACTAAGAAGATCAAGAATATTAAACCTACCTTATTTCGATACCAGTGCGCAGCAGCTTCCAATAAACAAAAATATATTGAGTACTCAAGAACTTTATAATTTTAAAGTAGTGCCGCTGAGTAGCGATTCTTATAATTTGCACTTTGGGATAATTAACACAACTTCTCAAAATACTATGCAAGAGCTTAGGCACAGATTTGCTGATCAAAGAGTAACTTTTTCTTTAATTTCTGAAAGTGGCTTCAGAGAATTAATGCAGAGATACGATCCTCCAAAGGCTGTTGTATATAATGAAATATCATTAAATTCTGAAAATATAGAAGAGCAGGTTGGTAGCGTCTCCGAAACTTTATCTCAGGTTAGGGCAGATGATATGCTGGCCTATTTGGTACAGCAATCTTACAGGTTAAATGCTTCTGATATTCATTTAGAGTCAGACAAAAACGGGGCAAGGATTAGATTTAGAGTTGACGGCGTTTTGCATCCTGTTGCCAATTTAAGCTCTGAAAAGTATCGACATTTAATATCTGCTTTAGCTAGTAGTGCTAATATTTCAACAAATTCAACTGACGCTCAAACTGGACACATCAACAGAACTAGCACCATGGCTGATGGCGCAGTTGTTGAAGTTAACTTAAGAGTTGAAACTGTAGCGGCAGTTTATGGTATGGACTGTGTTCTGAGGCTATTCAATATGCACCCCGAACTTATGAGTCTAGATAAGTTGGATTTAAGGGCGGATGAGAAAGAAATTATTAATGACATAATTAGTCATCCAAGTGGCTTGGTTCTGTTTGTAGGGCCAACAGGATCTGGAAAAACAACAACCCTATACAGTATTATCAATGAACTTAACCATCCTGAGAGAAAAATCATTACACTAGAAGACCCTGTTGAGTACAATATTAGTGGTATAACTCAAATTCCAGTTAATTCGCAGGAAGATCCATATGCTTTCGCAACTAAATTTAGAGCGGTACTTAGGCTCGATCCAGATGTTGTTATGGTGGGAGAAATCAGAGATGTAGATACTGCAAAAACTGCGCTACAATCTTCATTAACAGGTCATCTAGTTCTATCTACTTATCATGCTAGCTCTTCAACTGCCGCTTTAACAAGAATGCTTGATACGGTTGGTGATAATCCTTTGTTTGTATCTGCCATTAGACTTGTAGCCGCTCAGCGCCTACTAAGAAGGCTAGACGATAAATCTAAGATTTCTTATAGTCCAGATTCTGCAACTAAAGATTGGATTCAAAACATAGTTGACTCTTTGCCCCCAGATGTAGAGCGTCCAGATGTAAGCAACCTCACTCTATACAAACCTGGAAGCTCTCCAGAAAATCCTTTTGGATTTAGTGGGCAATTTGCAGTAAGAGAACTTCTAATAATGACACCTAGCCTAGAACAAGAACTCAAAAAACCGCAGAATCAGATATCGGCAGCTATGCTTGAAAAAATAGCAATAAATGACGGCATGATTACGCTACTTCAGGATGGAGTGCTAAGGGCAATTAGCGGAGATACTAGCCTAGAGGAAGTAATAAGAGTTTTAGCATAATAAAATGCCGTTAAACGGTTGTTATTTTGTGTTTTATATGGTATATTTATTCAGATTGATTATATAAATTTTAAGTAAATCTCGTGAGGTTAATCGTTTCATGCAAAGCGTAATTCAGAAAATTGAAGATAAATACAAGAAACACCAAGTTGTTGAAGTAAAAACTGGCGATACAGTTAAGGTGCACCAAAAAATTAAAGAAGGTAATAAAGAAAGAGTCCAGATTTTCGAAGGAATGGTTATTAGAACTAGCAAGAAAAATAGTTTAACTTCTACAATTACTGTTCGAAGAATCGCTAGCGGCGTTGGAGTCGAAAAAAGTTTTCTACTTCATGGACCAAATGTTCTAAAAATTGAGGTTACCAAAAGAAGTAAGGTAAGGCGTAATTATTTATCTTATATCCGTACAAGAACTGGAAAGGCGACTCGTCTAACTGGTCTCGAGTTCGATAAAAAAGCAGTTAATGAAATAAGAGACCTAGAGGCAGAGAAGGCCGAAGAAGAATTAGCTAAGAAAAAAGAGCTAGAGCACCAAAAAGCTGAGGCCGAAAAAGCTGCTAAAGAAGCAGAAGAACAAAAGAAATTTGAGCAAGCAACTGCTGATCGCAAAGAAGAATAAAATTCAGCAAAGTTTGATAATTAAAATGCAGGCATACGCCTGCATTTTTTTAATATTGTTTCTATTTTATTTTATAATTTTAAGTATATGATCGGCATTGATGAGGTTGGTAGAGGTTGTTGGGCAGGTCCGTTGGTGGTTGCAGCAGTTAGACTAAATAGCCCCATAGAGGGACTAAAAGATTCAAAAAAAATGAGCCGAGGCAAAAGGCTAAAATTATTCAAAGAAATTGAAGAAAATGCAGACGTAGCCTTGTCTGTAATTTCATCGGTAGAAATTGATCAAATTGGGCTATCACTTGCGGTTAAAAGGGCTTTTATAGAAGCATACCAACAACTTAAAAATGTTAAAGAACCTGTTATTGTAGATGGAAATATAAATTACCTGGGTGATATTGACCCAGTTAATACAAGGTGCGAGACTGGTGCTGACAATGTTTACCCCGAGGTTAGTGCGGCAAGTATATATGCAAAGGTTTATAGGGATGACTATATGAAAAAATTATCTGCAAAGTATCAAAGGTATGGATTTGACGAGCATGTTGGCTATGGTACAAAAGCTCATTTAGAGGCTCTAAAAATATACGGTCCCATAAATGGCGTTCACCGTTTTTCTTATAAGCCAATCAAAAAGCTATCAGGCTTAGGTTAATGAAAATATATTAATAGGACTGCTGTTTTTACTTATATTAATTTTACTATCTTCAAGCAAAAATTCTTCTCCGTCGCATTGGCCGTAAATGGGTCGTCTTTTTGTGCCAATATTTTCAACTTCGAACTCTACTGATTCGCCAAGATTAATCTTTTTGCCTTTTAATCTTTTTTTTAGACCTTTAATAGCTAAGCCGGCTGTTCCTATGTATCCTTCTGGAGAAAGTAAGTAAAAGTGGTCTTCGAACACAGAAGGATTTTTTGGCCATAAAAAACTGGCCATTCTAGAATTAACTGCAGCAATTTCTAAATGGTTGCTGCTTAAAACTGGCTGCGAGGAATTGTTAACTTTCAAGCGTCTACTTTTCAAAATTCCCTTTATTGATACTGCGCTATCTTTAAGTAAGCTTGGTTTAACATTTTTTCTGCTATTGATTTCTTTAGCGCACTGGCCGGTAATGCCTAGACCTATGTAACCTAGTGCCTTTTTTTGCACGGGGCCATTTTGGATTCTTAGTGGTCGGGCTTGTCTTAGCCGGCCTTTTTCTAGAATCTTCCTTACATTAGTTGGGTTGCTATGAATAGTTGTAGCTATGTCATTTGCGGTTCCGCTAGCAAGAGGTAAATATATTGTAGAATGCGGGTAAATATCTGCATTATTCAAGTGCCAGTTAATTGTTCCATCGCCACCCACCGGAACAACAATGGGAATTTTACCTTCACCCGCAGACTTGTAGGTTGAGTAGGCCATAAGGGCGGCTGTTGGCATGAATAGAATTTCTGTTTCGCTATTTGTTACCTGATTTATGGGCTCAATAATCTCCTTGTCTAAATATTCAATTCTTTCTGAACCTTCTGGAAAATTTGTAGCAATTATGAACTTTGTATTTTCTTTTATCATGTTTAAACTATGCTATAGAAAATGACTGAAAATATCAACTCAACTAAGTACATAGGAGACATAGCCGAAGATCAGGCCTGTAAGTATTTGAAAAAAAATAAATACAAAATCATTGACCGAAATTGGCGGACTAGATACTGTGAAGTTGATATTATCGCAGAGAAAGATAGAATTATTTACTTTGTAGAAGTTAAGTACCGACGCAACAATAATCAGGGCGGAGGGCTAGCTGCCGTAAACCTTGCAAAGCAAAAACAGATGGCTTTTGCAGCGGAAATTTGGATATCTAACCATGGACACAGCCAAGATGCGTATTTAGCGGTTATTAGTTTGGGTGGTGATTTCCCAAAAGTAGAAGACTTTATTGTAATAAACTAAACAACTAAGCTTGTTAGCCAGTTAATCATTTTTTCTTTGTCTCGCTCGGACCATCTTATTTTATTTTCAATCTCTTTTTCGCCAAGTTCAATGTTTCTGCGGAGCGACACAATATCCTTCTTTGGCTCGAAGAATTTTTTGTAACGGTCATACCACTCTTGGTTGCTAAAGCAATTTGCTGCATATCTTGGGTAGTGGTCATAGGACTTGTCGCTCGCAAAATTCTTCTCTATCCAACCCCAGTTATTGGTTAGCCATTTCCAGGCGGTTGCTCTGGTGAATTTATTCGCTAAAAGATGCACAATAAATTTATCGACATCTTGAAGTTTTACCCAGGAACTATCTTTTATAGATTTTAATAATATTTCCGCCAGCTCCGGACTCTTTGTGCTGCATAATGCCGATGATATATCGTTTTTTAAATCACTATTTGTTTGCTTAGGATACAATTCGTGAAGCTCTTTAAATACTTTCTTGCCAGAATGTTTCACAACACCCGATAGGATTGAGCCCCTAAGCTCAGCGGGCTGATTAATGCCTTTATCGTGATATAACTTTTTGATTTTAGCAACAATATCGGGATGTTCGCTGTAGACCGCTAGTGCAATAATTAAATCTCTAAGCTTGGTGTCATTAGAAGGTTCATCTTGTTTTTTTGTCCATCCAAGCCTCGATAGTTGTTCTTTGACGATGCTATAAACAAATAATTTTTCTTTTTTTTCGGCTTTTTCATTGCCTTCAATAATGCGTTTTGCGTCTGATAGGCCTACTGAAAGTACGCTCCAAACTGGTTCTGCAGTCTCGTTTTTATAGGCATCTATGACATCCATAAAATCCACCATACTTGCTAGGCCGTTTCGCGCCTCTAAATTAAGATTATTAAGATAAAATAATTTTTCTGTTTCTTTGAGTTGATTATTCATTATTTTTTCTTTTATTAAATCTTTAGTTTTAGAATTTGAGTACTTTACGAGATAGTGTCCGCCCTTTTGATTAAACAGGGTCGAAGAATCAAATTCTGCAAACTCGTTGGTTTTTTGGTTAAAAATTATTTTAGAATTTTTACTATCAAAAAGGGGTATAGGCCAAAGATCTTTGGATTTTGAGTTGTCTAAAGTATATTTATTTTGACTTAAAACTATTTCTTTATCATCTTTTGATAATTTAACTTCTAATACCGGGAATCCGGGAGTTTTAATCCAGGTATTCATAATGGTTTTTAGGTCAATGCCAGAAGCTTCCGAAAGCTCATCCCATAAATTATCGCCCTCGGCATTTTTATAAGCATATTTAGCAAAGTAGTTTTTAAGACCTTTTCTAAAGCTTTTCTCGCCTACTATGTGGTAGGCCATAAGCAATAACCTAGCTCCTTTAGCATAGACAATCGATGGGTCAAACAATGTGCTTATTTCATCGGGATGATTAACCTCAGACTTAACAGGCTGAACTCCGTTCAAGCTGTCTCTTCTGAATGCACCAAGTGCTTCGTGGGCAGCAAATGATAAAGATATATTCCATTCCGGATAAGAGTGATCTACTGCTAAATATTCCATTAAGGTAGCAAAACTTTCATTCAGCCATAAATCATCCCACCAGCGCATTGTGACCAGGTTCCCAAACCATTGATGAGAAATTTCGTGAGCAATAACAAGCGCAACATATTCTTTTGTGGCCGTAGAGGTTTTTTTGCTGTCGACAAGTAAGCAGACTTCTCGGTAGGTTATTAATCCCCAGTTTTCCATAGCTCCAGATGAAAAATCCGGCAGCGCAACATGATCGCACTTGGGAAGCGGATAATCTGTTTGAAAATAGTCATTGAAAAATTCAGTAGACTTTATAGCGCTTTCAAGGGCAAACTTCAGGTTGCTTTTGGGATGATCTTTAGAAGACCAAATTGAAACAATGGTGCCATTTTTGGTTGAGCCACTTATTTTTTGTAGATCGCCAATCACAAATGCAAGTAGGTATGAGCTCATTACTGGTGATGTTTCAAAAGTTGTAATCAACATATTGCCTTTTGAAGTTTGTTCTGCCACCGGCATGTTGCCTAGTACAGCGTTTCCGCTTTCGCATTCAATAGTTAGGTCAAAGCTAGCTTTTGCTTCTGGCTCATCTATGCAGGGAAAGGCTTCTCTGGCATGATGAGATTCAAATTGAGTAGATATAATCGTTGAGCCATCTTTGTTAAAGCTGGGATAAATTCCGTGCATAGGTTTTGTTATTTTGCCTTCGAACGAAATATTTAAGTCGAGCTGTTCACCAACCGAAAAACTTTTATTAATACAAAGTTCGTCGTCAATATTATTCTTGTAAGAAATGTCAGTGCCGTTAACTTCTATTTTTTTTATAGTTAAGTCTTTCGCATGAAGAGATATATTTTTTTGTTTAACAATTCCACTAATGCGCACCTTGCCACTAAAAACTAACTTAGTCTTGTTGATTTTTAAGTTAAGATTATAGCTGCTTGGAGCAAAGGCATCATAAAGCCTTTTTACTTTCATTTGGTTCCTTTCGGATATTAGAGATATTTATTATTACTCAAATAATATGATACAATAAAGTTGTACCAATTCCGACCAAAAGGTCGGTTTTTTGATAAAGGAGTAATATGGAACTAGAAACCAAACAACTAGTAATGGCTGTTAAGGCAATAGCCGAGGAAAAAAATTTGCCCGAGTCTGTAGTTCAGGATGCTGTTGAGCAAGCGCTTGCCGCTGCCTGGAGACGCGATTACGGAGACAGAGAGCAAGAAGTAAGATCTCAAATTAATATAAACACAGGTTCTGTTACGGTCTTTGTAACAAAAACTGTTGTCGATAAAGTAGAAAATGAATTTTTAGAAATTAGCTTAGCTGATGCCAAAAAAATTCAAAAAGACGTTAAGATTGACGAAACAGTAGAAGAATCAGAAGAGGTTCATTCGTTCGGTCGAGTTGCAGCCCAAACGGCCAAACAGGTTATTTTACAGAGACTTCGTGAAGCTGAGAGAGAAATTGTCATGGCTGAATTTGAAGATAAAATTAACACTGTAGTAAATGGAACTGTTACAAGAGTAGAGGGTCGCCTAGTAAGGCTCGAACTAAATAAAGCTCAGGGTATTATGCCTTCGAGTGAACAAATCCAGGGCGAGCGATATTACCCAGGCCAAAGACTAAAAGTATATCTAAAAGATGTTGAAAGGGGCTATAAAGGCGCCCAGCTTGTTGTTAGTAGAGGCTGTCCTGAATTTTTGGAAATGCTCTTTAGGGCGGAAGTACCAGAAATGGATTCAGGGGCCGTAGAAATTAAGGCAATCGCTCGCGAAGCTGGAGTTAGGGCTAAAATTGCCGTTTCAAGCACCGTGCAAGGCGTTGATCCGGTTGGCACATTTGTCGGTGGTCATGGAACAAGGGTCCAAGCTGTAATGAGCGAAATTGGCGATCAAGAAAAAATAGATATTGTCATTTGGGATAAAGACGATGTTAAGTATATTACGAATGCTTTGAGCCCAACTGAAGTTACTAGAGTTGTCATAGACGATGCTAATAAAAAAGCAAAAGTAATAGTTCCCGAAGAGCAGCTTTCAGTTGCTATTGGAAAAAGTGGTCAAAATGTCCGCCTGGCTAGTAAATTAACTGGCTTTGAAATAGACATCGAGAGCAACCAAGAAGCTAAAAATGCGGCCAAGCCGGTCGTTGAAGCTCCCAAAATTGTTGGCGCTGCCAATGCTCCAAAGCTTAAGAAAAAGTCCGACTTAGAAAGTAGCCTACTAGAGGCTATTGAAGAACACGGACAAGAATAAAATTCTTTAAAACAATCAATTAGCACTCTTGCAACAAGAGTGCTAATTTTATATAATGGTACTTACTATAAACTATTTTGGCATCATTTGAATTTGCGCCCGTGTTAATGCCAAGAAAGGAATAATTTATGCCAGATTCACCCGACTTTCAAGAATATTTAAATCATTTAACTGACAATGCGTTAATGAGCTTAAAAACCGCTGATCAAATTGCAAGGGCTCAGAACTCGGCATATGTTGGCACCGAGCATATTCTTTTAGGTGTTTTAACTCAGGAAACTTCAGTCGCATATAAAATTTTAAATAAAGCTGGAGTTAATTTCCAGAGAGCCCAGCTGGCTCTAAATTTAACTCCTAAAAACCTATCTATTAATATTGGAGCTAAGGGACTTAGCGAAACAGCAAAACTAGCTTTAAAAATGAGCTGGGATTTTGCTCAAGATTACAGCCAGGATGTATGTGGCACCGAACACATACTATATAGTCTACTAATGCAAAAAAATGGCCGCGCAGCAATGCTATTAAAGGATATGAATGTAGACAACGATAGACTAGTAGATGAACTGGAGAATTTCTTACAGAAGCAACAATACGATTCAGATAATGAAAGCATTAAAAAAACTGCTACAAGAACTAGGCGATCTGGTGCAAAAACTGCATTAGAGCATTTTGGAACCGACTTAACTAGTCTGGCATCCGACGGTAAGCTAGATCCGGTTATTGGTAGAGAGGATGTTATTAAAAGAGTTATTACTATTCTTAACAGAAGGTCTAAAAATAACGCCGTCTTAATAGGCGAGCCGGGCGTTGGAAAAACGGCAGTAGCAGAAGGTTTGGCGCAAAAAATTGTTAACGAAGATGTGCCAGATAGTTTACTGGAAAAGAGAATAGTGATGCTTGATTTGGCCTCAATGGTTGCAGGTACAAAATATCGCGGAGAATTTGAAGACAGGCTAAAAAAAGTAATGGCCGAACTTGAGAAAGATAAAAATATTATTGTTTTTATCGACGAAATGCATTTACTCGTCGGCGCCGGCGCAGCCGAGGGCGCTATAGATGCTGGCAACATTCTTAAGCCATCACTAGCAAGAGGTAAAATACAGGTTATCGGTGCTACTACAACCAATGAGTATCATAAGCATATCGAAAAAGATGCTGCGCTGGAAAGGCGCTTCCAGCCCGTTGTAGTTCCAGAAACGACTAAGGCCGAAACATTGACTATACTTAAAGGCCTCAGAAATAATTATGAACAATTCCATGGCGTGGTAATTGGCGATGAAGTCCTTGAAGACGCTGTTTATTTTGCAGACAGATTTATGCAGGACAGATTTATGCCAGATAAAGCTATTGACCTCCTAGACGAAGCAGCTGCGCTTCTTAGAGTAGATAAGGGTAAAACCCCAAGCGAATACAGATCGCTACTAAAAGAAATCAAACTTCTTACGGTTAGGCGAGACGATGCTGTAGAAAAAGAAGATTACGAAAAGGCAGCTAAATTTAAGCAAAAAATTAGCGCCGCTCAGGCTCAGCTAAAAGAGCTCCAGGCTAAAACTGCTCAGCACAAAAGATTAACACTTACCAGTGACGATATTGCTGCCGTTGTAGCTCAGGCAACTGGTGTGCCAGTTCGAAAAATTGTTAAGCAAGAAGCTAAAAATTTGCTTAAGCTTGAAAAGCATATAGCTAGGTTTGTTATAGGTCAAGATGAAGCTGTTTCAGTAGTTGCCAAGGCGATTAGAAGAAACAGAAGTGGCATAGGCAGCGACAAAAGACCTATTGGTTCATTTATATTCATGGGGCCAACCGGCGTTGGAAAAACCGAACTCGCCAGGGTATTAACCAGAGAATTTTATGGTCGTGAAGACGCAATTATTAAAATTGATATGAGTGAATTCGGAGAGAGGCATACTGTTTCTAGGCTAGTCGGAGCTCCAGCAGGCTACATAGGATATGAAGAGGGCGGCCAATTAACCGACAGAGTTAGAAGACACCCATACAGCCTAGTTTTGTTTGACGAAATAGAGAAGGCTCACCCTGAGGTGTTTAATATGATGCTTCAGATTCTTGAAGATGGAGAACTCACTGATGCCAAAGGTAGAAAAGTAAGTTTTAAAAACACAATAATTATTATGACAAGCAATATTGGCGCACACCTACTCCAAAAAGAGGCAGATTTCGGATTTAGTGCAACTCGCTCCGAAGAGCAAGACTTAAATCAGTTACATGAAAAAAATAAGACATTAGTTTCTGATCAATTAAGAAGGCACATGCGACCTGAACTAATTAACAGAATAGATAAAGTTGTGGTCTTTAGGGCGCTTACAAAAGATAATGTCAAAAACATTATCGATGTTCAGATAAGTGAACTGCAAGAGAGGCTGCAAAGAAAAAAAATTGGCCTAGCCATTACTGGTTCAGCTAAAGAGTGGTTGCTTGAAAAGGGTTATGATCCAAAGAATGGCGTACGTCCACTAAGAAGGTTGATACAAGATACTATTGAAGATCATATTGCGGACGGAATATTGCAAGAAATCTACAAACCTGGAATGGTTATTAAAGTTAAAGCAACCAAAAAAGACCTTGCTTACTCTAAAGTCACAGAGTAATAAACTGGTATACTATTTACACAATGTCTAAAAAATTTCTAGTAAGTATTGCTACGGTTTTTTTGCTAGTTTTTGGTGCGGTTTGGTTTTGGTCTAATAAATATACAGTCTATGACTTTATTACACTAAGGGGCTATTCGCCTACTCCGCAAATAGAGGCCTTGGCGCAAAATTCCGGAATGAGCGATAAGGGTAAAAAGATTTTTTATGTAAACGACCCAAGGCTGTCTGACCGTCAAGAATTTGCTAATGAATGTGAGAGTAAGGAGCAGACCATTGTTCTTGGCTGTTATACTGGCAAGAATATTTTCGTATTCGATGTTACAGACGACAGACTAGCCGGAGTAGAAGAGGTAACCAGTGCCCATGAAATGCTTCATGCAGCATATGATAGGCTGAGTGTATCTGAAAAGAATAAGGTAGATGGACTTACGGCCGAAGCATTCCAAAGGATGAACAACCCTCGCATCAATAGTCTTATTGAAAATTATCGTAAGGCTGATCCTAGCGTGGTGCCCAACGAACTTCATTCAATACTTGGAACAGAGGTAGAAAATTTGGGACCCGAGCTTGAGCAATACTATTCAAAATATTTTATCGATAGAAAAATTGTCGTAAGTAAAAGTCAGAGCTATGAAAAAGTATTATCTGACATTAATAGTCAAGTGGACAAATATAAAGCAGATTTAACACTAAGAAAAGCAGAAATAGAAAATTCAGAAGCAGCACTATTGAGTCTTGAGGCAAGCATAAATACATTGAAAAAAAGACTAGACGGCTACTCTAGCTCAGGCCAGGTGTCGAGTTATAATTCGCTAGTGCCGGAATATAATAGACTGGTTAACTCATATAATGCCCAATATAACGAATTTAAAAGCCTACTGGTTCAGTACAACAATATTGTTGAACAAGTTAACTTGCTGGTTATTGAACAGAACGATCTTATGCAAAGCTTAGACAGTAGGGTCAAATCATCAGTTAATTAGCATGATGAACGCCGATGCCATATTTATTATAGAAGTAACAGTGTTAATTATTGGCTCGGGGGTTTGTTCTGGGTTAAATGTGTCGGTTATGTCACTGAGTTTGCAAGACCTAAAAAGACAGGCAAAACTAGGTGATCCTAGGGCCAAAAAAGTACTACCATTTAGGCAGAATGCCCATTTAACCCTAGCCTCTATACTATTAACCAACGTTGCTTTTGCTTCGGCAAGCTCAATTGTTTTAGCTGGCAAAATGAACGGCTTTGTGGCCGCAGCAATAAGTACAATTCTTTTAGTTATTTTTGGTGAACTATTACCGCAGGCTCTGTTTACTAGGAATGCACTGGCCATATGTAGCGCGCTCGTTCCATTTTTGCAGTTCATTAAGTACTTTACTTATCCGCTTGCCAAACCTCTTCAATTGGTATTAGATAAGTGGTTTGGTGATGAAAAAACCCCGCTTCACACAAGGAACGAACTGAGCCTAATAATTGGCGAACATGTTAACCATGACAGTAGTGAGTTAGATGAAGATGAGGTTGAAATAATTAAGGGCGCCTTGCAGCTTAGCGAAAAAAGAGTTTCGTCAATAATGACGCCAATAAGTAACACCTTTTTTCTTAAGCCAAATGAGCAGATTAATCAAAAAACCTTAAATAAAATTAAAAACCGAGGTTATAGTAGGATTCCTGTTTTAGATATTAAGAAAAACAAAGTATATGGGGTTATTTTAATGAAGGAGCTGGTAGACATAGACATAACAACTTCAAAATTAACTGCTTCAAGTATGAATCTATATAAAACAACTATAGTTGGAGCCAATACTGCGTTAGACACAATGTTTAGATATTTTATTAAAGCCAAAGGCCATCTTATTGTGGTCGAGAAAAGACATAAAATAGTTGGCATTGTTACCATTGAAGATCTTATAGAAGAAATTCTTGGTCACGAGATAGAGGACGAAAAGGACAATTCGTCAAAAAAGATATATACTAGCTAAAGTTATATGGCAAAAAAAAGTAATTCTTATATTTGTAATAGTTGTGGAGCAAGCCAGCCAGGTTGGTCAGGAAAATGTCATACTTGTGGCGAATGGAACACAATAGTCGAAACTGTGGCTGAAGATTTTTCTGCGTTACCAAATAGTAGCGCAAAAACAGGAAAAAAGCTGAATATTGCTAACATGTCTAGCCATGAACAAGAGCCCAGAATTTCACTTGATACCCAAGATATAAATACGGTGCTAGGAGGCGGATTAGTGCCTGGGGGCGTAGTTTTACTTGCTGGTGAGCCGGGGATAGGTAAGAGCACACTATTAATGCAACTGGCCGGTCAAGTTGCGCGTAAGGGTAAGGTGCTGTATGTAAGCGGAGAAGAGTCAGCCGAACAAGTCTCTGCAAGAGCATCAAGGCTTGGAATAGCAAGTGATAATTTATTTTTTGCGAGCTCTAGTAGTGCGAATGATATTGCAAGCACAATTTCGGCTGACAAATTTATGGCAGTTATTGTAGACTCAATTCAAACTATTGCATTAAAGGAACTAAGTAGTGGTCTTGGCACAATTAGCCAAATTACTAACAGCACTAGTCTGCTAAGTATTCAGGCCAAGGCTAGCAACACCTCTTTAATATTGGTTGGCCATGTAACCAAAGAGGGTTCTATTGCGGGGCCTAAGGTGCTTGAGCATGTGGTCGATGTTGTTCTTCATCTTGAGGGCAATAGGTACGGGGGGCTCCGGGTCCTAAGGTCTCTAAAAAATCGCTATGGTTCCACTAACGAAGCCGCAATTTTTGAAATGAAAGATACTGGGCTTGAAATAGTAGATAATCCTTCTGCTGCGCTACTAGAAGAAAGGCAAGTGGTGGACGGTTCAGTGGTATTAGCTACTCTTGAAGGCAGCAGGCCAGTACTGGTAGAGGTTCAGGCTTTGGTTAACACAACAAGTTATGGCTATCCAAAAAGAGCTACTAGCGGATATGACTTAAACAGATTGAACCTGCTTATAGCAATGCTAGAAAGACGCACTAAATTGAAACTGCAAGACAAAGATGTTTATATTAATATTGTAGGAGGCCTAAAAATTAGCGATCCTGCCGCAGACCTTGCTATTGTAATGGCTGTTGCTTCAGCCGCAAAGGGTATGCAACTTAAAGAAGATGCAGCTGTTTTTGGCGAACTTGGCCTTAGTGGTGAAATAAGAAGAGTATCTTGGCAAGAAAAAAGACTAAAAGAAATAGAAAAATTAGGTTTTAAATCTGCAATAGGGCCAAAACTGCAAAAAGGAATGAAAAAACCAAGTTGGTATAAAGAGGCAACAAATATTAGAGATGCCTTAAACCATTTTTTAACAAAAGGATAACAAAGTGATAATTTTATTAATAATTCAAACTATTTTATTAGCAGTTATATTAACAATTCTGCTAAAGAAGAATAGTTCAATTTCTATTAAGCCAAGTAAAGACAGAAAAGCACTGCTAGACAGTTGTGCTTTAATTGATGGTCGCATCGTAGAACTAGCTCAGGCTGGTTTTGTACCCAGTAATTTAGAAGTACCACAATTTATTATTTCTGAACTTCAGCTACTAGCTGACGGCAACGATTCGCAAAAGCGCGAAAGGGCAAGGTATGGCCTTGAAATTATTCAAAGACTACAACAACTTAGCGGAGTATCTGTCCATATTTCTAAAGACCCAGTTGAGTCTGATAAATTAACAGACGATAAACTAGTGCACTTAGCTCAAAAAATTAATGCCGACCTTTATACGACAGACTACAACTTAAACCAAGTTGCTAGCATAAAAGGAGTTAGGGTGCTCAATGTGAACGAGCTTGCCCATGCTCTAAGGCCCGTAGTATTGCCCGGCGAGATTGTACCGCTCAAAATTATTCAAACAGGTTCAAGTAAAGACCAGGGCGTAGGTTATTTAGAAGATGGCACCATGGTCGTTGTAGACGGCGCCAAAAATGCTATAGGTAAAACTATTGATATTCAAATTAGCCGTTCGCATCAAACTGTTGCCGGAAGAATGCTTTTTGGCAATGTAATTAAGTCTCAAAAACCCAAAAACAATAAAAATCAGCAGGTAAATCGTCATTCCAATAACAGAAATCAAAAAAGACAGTCTAATAAAAATGAGCCTAATGAAAAGTTGACGCCGGCTGAAAAAAAGCTATTTAATACCGTCAACAAATCCAATAATTAAATACTATTATCGGATCTATGTGGATGGGACTGGTACTGGGGCTGGGCTAACCGTGAATGACAGTGCCTTAGAGGCGGTCGAATCGTAGAGTACACTATCTACCACGGTGGCCGATACTGTAGTACTGCCGGCAGCAGCTGGAGTGTATTTAAAGCTAACTTTTTGTGAGTTTGTAACATCGAAGCTTGCTCCTGGTGGCACAACTCCGTCTATAGTAAAGCTTACTGTTTTAAGATCGTACTTACCTTTGTTAACTTGGGCACTTATTGTGTATGTTCCGTCGCCATTACTAACGGCATCTTCTATTACAATTGTTGGTTTTTCGGCAGGGTCACATGAATGAATATCATCTTTATCTGTAGGTATTGCGCCACCTGTTTGGCCGTATCTTGCCGTAACTGGTGCAATCCAGTTTCGATACATTGGGTCAGATGACGGAAGCTCTGAGGCTATACCACCGCCAACAATACTTTGTTTGGCGCGTTCTGGGGTACATTCTGTGGCTAATTTGCCCGATACAGTGTCTATGGTTGCTCTTTTGTCATTGTTTGGATAACGAGCGGTGTACCAGCTAGGGAATACGTCACATTTACCACCGCTATTGGTAGCATAGCCAGTGTTAAGATTTATACAAACGGTTTTCATAGATGCGGGCTTGGTCCATCCTTTATTTGGGCGACCTTTAATAGCTTCTGTTAAAAATCCGTTCCAAGCAGGCCCAAGAACACTATTGGTGAATTGGGTCATTTGCTTGTTTTCGTGGTGACCTGACCATATTCCAAATACAATGTCAGAAGTATATCCAACCAACCAACCATTTTCATTATTGTTGGTTGTACCAGTCTTAAAAGCAGATTTTGCTCCGGCAACCCTGTACTGAGTACCTAAAATAGATGCTTTAGTATCGGCTAGAATATCGTTCATAGTGTAAGCAATTTGTGGGTCTAGAACTTGTTCACCGGGAGTTTCTTTATATTCAGATATAGTTTTTCCGCGAATATCTTGAACTTTCATAATGTAAGTCTGAGGTTTGTATACACCCATTCTTGCAAAGGTACTAAAGCCATGAACATGCTCAGATAGTTTTACTTGGCCACCATCACCTATTCCAGTAGATAAAATCTCCTGACAGTCTTCTGTTCCTGTTGTGTAGCAGCCTGTTACGCCGCTTTTGAGGCCCATTTTCTTAGCCATATCTTGGGTGTTTTTTATACCCGCCATATACATTGCTTTAATTGCTGGGATGTTTCTAGATTGACCAAGAGCAGTACGCATACTAACTGCTCCGTAGTATTTTTTATCCCAGTTTTGAGGCGTCCAGCCTCCGCCGAAATTGGTCTGAACATCGTATAAAGTAGAACCAGCTCCCCAGTTTTTGTTAAGAGTCATTAAAGTAGCATAATCGTAAGGCTTGAAAGAAGATCCTGGGCTTCTTGGGGTTGTTGCATAGTTTACTTCACCAAAGCCTGGGTAATCCCAGCCCCTACCACCAACAAGTGCCAGAACTTGGCCGGTTTGGACATCTTCTGCTACAGCAGCCATATTATCTCCGCCTATTCTTTCGAGCTTGACTACGCCTTTTTGAATTTCTTCTTCTGCTTTCTTTTGTAAATTAAGATCTAGGGTAGTTGTGACTTTAAAGCCTGCTTTTCTAGCGTTTGTCGCGCCGTATTCTTGCTCTAATTGTTTTTGTACTTCTGTTACAAAATACGGTGCAATTATATCTTTGTATTTACCTGGTTTTGTTTGAACCACACTAGCAATAGTATCGGCTTTTTCGGCTTCAGCTTTTTGTTGCTCTGTAATGAATCCTTGCTCATTCATTAGCTTAAGAACATAATTTCTTCTAACAGTTAGTTCTTGAGTATTTTCACCGTACGGAGAATAGTAGGTTGGTGCTTGAATCATTGCTGCGAGCATTGCCGCTTGGTCCAAGCTAAGGTCTTTGGCGGGCTTGTTAAAATATCCCTTAGCTGCTGCCTCTATACCTGCATATCTAGCCCCGAATGATATTTCGTTAAGGTAAGCAGTTAAAATTTCATCTTTTGAATAGCTTCTTTCAAGTTCTGTTGCCAGAATTAACTCTTTAAGTTTTCTGATAACGTTCCTATCTTGGGTTAATAAAGAGTTTTTCACGAACTGTTGGGTAATGGTTGAGCCACCCTGAGTTGCGCCACCCCTAGCATTGTTAACGGCAGAACGCATAATGCCAGAAAAACTAAAACCGCCGTGCTTGTAGAAGTCTTTGTCTTCTATTGCAATAACAGCATTTTGAACATTTTTTGGCATTTGATCTTGTGGTATAGGGTAACATTCAACATCACCCGAACTAGACCACAATAAAGTTTGACCTGTACGGTCATAATATAAGGTCGATGCACCGTCGCTACATGTCTTAAGGTCAGTTATGTTTCGTGGTAGGTCTTTTCGGAAATATGCAAAAACACCCATTGTTAAAACTAGTATTATTGCGAGTCCGATACCGGCAACTTTTAGAAACCTAAAGAAACCGTCTCTATTAAACCAATATTCAGCAAAATGCTTAGGATTAAAATAATAGAAAAATCTTTTTATTGGGTTTTTTGGTAATTTAGCAAGTCGTTCTGCTTTGCGACGCATTTTGGCGTCTTTGCTAGATTTGAGCTTTTCTCCTAGACTCTGATTGGTTCGAGGACCTTTTACAGGGCGTCGTTCGCCCTTAGATAACTTTTTTGAATTCTTCATTAATATCCGTTTTACCTCTTCGTATACCGATATATTATAGCAAAAATATGCCAATTCGATGCAAAAATATCGCTTTTGGTTATTTGTTGGTTGCTATTCTTATAATTATTAAGAATAGGCTAAAACTGTTATCTGAGAATTGACTGAGGTAGGCCAAAATATGAAACAATTTTAGTATAATGGTCAATAAATGCGGTTATCTGATTCAATAGGTGTTCTTAAGGGTGTTGGCTCTGTGCGGATTGCTCAGTTTGAAAAAGCTGGAATATTTACAGTAGAAGATCTGCTAAATAACTTTCCTACCAACTACAATGATTTTTCTGTGATTACGAGTATTTCGGCTATTCGACCAGGGCTCGTTTCTTTAAGGGCAAAAATTCATTCAGTGTCTAGCAAAAGAATGCGTCGGGCACTTCACATTACCGAAGCTATTGCAGAAGACGAAACAGGAATAATTAAGGTTGTTTGGTTTAATCAGCCTTATCGTAAAGATAGTTTAAAAAATGATACTTATTTAATTAGAGGAGAGTATAAGCTTCAGGCTGGTAGGCTTCAGCTTATGAACCCACAGATAGAAATTGACAATAATACTGCATCTAATAGTTCCGAGGAGCTAATTATTGCAAGATATAGAGAATCTGCCGGACTAAAAAGCGAATATATAAGAAAAATAGTCGGGCAGGCCAGGCCGTATTTTGATCTTATTAAGGAAAGGCTTCCAGAAGATGTTGTAAATGACAACCAGCTGATGTCTCTGCAGGACACATACACTAATCTTCATTTTCCTATCAGTGACAAAAAATTAGAATTCGCCAAAGAAAGAATGGCCTTTGAAGAAATACTGATCTCATACATGGCCTCAAAGGCACTTAAGCTAGAAGCCCTAAAAGAAACCGCCCAAGTTATTACATTTAAAGAAAAAGTTGCCCAAGATTTTGTCAAAAAGCTTCCTTTTAAATTAACTAACAGCCAACGCAAAGTCGCCTGGCAAATATATAAAGATATTAACACTAATTCACCTATGAATAGGTTAGTAGAGGGTGATGTTGGCTCGGGTAAAACTGTAGTAGCGGCAATGGCAGCCATAATGGCCATGGAATCAGACCAGCAGGTCGCTTTTTTGGCGCCAACAGAAATACTGGCTAGACAGCATTTTACGACTCTGCAAAAAGCTCTAGAGCACAGCACCTATTCTAATAATATTGGTCTTTTAGTTGGTTCATTGCCGGCCAAACAAAAAAAACAAATTAAAGATTCAATTGCGCACGGGAGCTTAAAATTAGTTGTTGGTACTCATGCCTTACTAGAAAAAGATATTGCATGGAGGAACCTAAGTTTACTAGTTATAGACGAACAACATAGATTTGGTGTCGAGCAAAGACAAAAAATTATTAGAAGCTCGGGAAATATGCCTCATGTACTATGCTTAACTGCAACGCCCATACCAAGAACACTGGCCTTAACAGTATATGGAGAATTATCTATAAGCGTAATTAACGAACTTCCCGAAAGAAAAGCAACTATTACAACCGAGATTGTATCGCCTAATTCTTTAAATCAGGTATTCGAGCGTGTTGCCAGCCAGCTACAGAAGGGTCGCCAAGCATTTGTTGTTTGCCCGTTAATTACTGAATCAAGTTCGTTAACAAACAGGAATAACGCAGAGACAATATATGAAAAACTATCAAAATCGGTTTTTAAGAATTTTTCAGTTGGTTTAATTCATGGCAAATTAAAATCAGACGAAAAAGATAAAATAATGAATGAATTTCGTTTAGGTAAAATTCAGGTTCTTGTTTCTACCACTGTAATAGAAGTTGGCGTAGATGTGCCAAATGCAACGGAAATGCTTATATATGATGCCAACTGGTTTGGATTGGCTCAGCTACATCAGCTTAGGGGACGCGTAGGCAGGGGCACTGAAAATGGAACATGCTATTTAATAATGAGCGATTCTAGCTCTCCGCCAAAAAGATTAAGAGCAATGCTTCAGACTAATAATGGATTTGAACTTGCTGAACTTGACCTTGAGCTGAGAGGTCCTGGCGCTATTTACGGCACACTCCAGCATGGCAAATTAGATTTTGAATTTGCTAAATTAACTGACACTGTTTTAATTTCTAAAGTCCGTGATTATGACAACAAACACCCGAATTTATTAGATAATATGTTAAAATATAAACAATTAGCAGAGTCAATTAACAACGCTACAAGACTCACTTATTTAAATTAATAATTACTTAGGATTTTAAAATACATGTATTCAGGATCGACCCTGACGAATGTCTCGGGCAATATTGTTGGTGCGCACCAAAAAATTGATAAATCTTCCAGGAAGGTTCTTTCAAATTTATTAGTGAACAACAAAGACTTCCCTGGTAAAAAATTAATTTTGCATTTTGAAGGCAAAAATGGCCCGGATAGCGCTAAGGCCAAGTTAGACGGCGAACATGCGCCGTGGCATTTTTATGATCCCTTCGATCCAGAAGACGGTCAGCTTATAGATCAAATTATGGCTCACTACGAAAAATTAGTTAATGCACTAAAAGAGCAAAATCATGAAAGGTCAGCTTTTGAAGCTAGCTGGTTGGCGCATGCCATTGTTGACGGATTAACGCCTGCACATCATTTTCCGTATGAAGAAGAGCTAGAAAAGCTCCGCGGAGAGGGAAAAGAAACAAGAGACACAATTTTTAAAAAAGTTGTTATTCCCGGAACCTCGGCGCTAGATGTATTTGCTAAAAACTGGGAAATGTGGGGTGTTAAAGGGCTGTTTACCACTCATGCACTTTTTGAGATGGGCGCAGCTATGATTATGGCTCCAATGACTTACAGAATAGCCGAGCCAAATAAATATGAAATAAAAAAAGTTCAGCAAATAGGGTTAATTGAATTCTTTAAGCGGACCGCTCGCGAAGTTGCCCTGCTAAATATGTACGATGATTTTTATAAAAGAGGCTGGACGCCAAAATTAGCAAAAACAGTTCGGCTAGACTTAGCACCTAAAATGGCGAAGTCTGTTACACTTGCCTGGTTTATGGCTGCCAAAGAAGCAAAAATTACTACCGCCGAAATCTAGCTTGAACGCACTAGATAAAAGGTCTACCCTATACTAATGAGAATCATATCCGGACAATATAAAGGGCGCATAATTAGTAGCCCTAAAGGACATCGCACTCACCCTATGAGCGAAAGAATGAGGGGAGCTTTGTTTAATAGTCTTGGTGACATTAGCTGCTTAACCGTTCTAGACGCATACGCTGGGAGCGGAGCAGTTGGGATTGAAGCACTTTCAAGAGGCGCATCTTTTGTAATGTTTATAGATCAAGATAAAAATGCGTTTAATGCAATATCGAACAATATAAATAATCTTGAAATAAAAAATTCAAAAATTACCCGGGCTAATATTGCTAGTTGGAGCGACCACAATTTTGAAACTCAGTTTGACATTGTAATTGCCGACCCGCCTTATGATGCAATTAATTTGAATCATCTAATGAAGTTGGCTCGTAATATTAAAGATGGTGGCATATTTGTGTTGTCTTTGCCTAAAAATTATTTAGCTGAAATTAGTGAAAATTTTGAAAAAAAATTACAAAAGTCTTATGCCGATGGCAGTATTACCATTTATCTTAAGCAAGCTAGACAAAAACCGTAAACTATATTAAAATAACTCGTTGGTAAATAAACAAAATGGAGTTTTAATTGAAGGAAATTAGCGGACTTAAATTAGCA
This sequence comes from Candidatus Saccharimonadota bacterium, assembly GCA_031973215.1. Taxonomy (GTDB): domain Bacteria; phylum Patescibacteriota; class Saccharimonadia; order Saccharimonadales; family CAIOMD01; genus DALYDK01. The sequence goes on along the minus strand of DALYDK010000002.1, from coordinate 14,989 downwards.
GAAGGCCTAACGCCCCACGAAGTAAGAAAAAACGGCTGGACTGAAGAGCAGCCTATTGAAGGCATTTTCGAGAAAAAAGATAAGCATGCCGTTGTCGTTTATGGTCCTAACCCGCTAGATAATGAGATTTCATTTTTGCATAAACCTTTACCCGGCGGGGATGAGGTCTATGGACTTTTTCATGCTCATCACACGGACGAGGAAAACACCTGGGCAGCTTCTCATGCTAAAAGCGTATCTTCTCATGGTTTATATCTCAATGTAGACGAAGTAGGCGAGCTGCCTCACGCTGTAGATAATTTATCATTAAAAATTGATCAAGCGCATAGTGTAATTTATCAGAAAAATCAAACGGCAGAAATTACTCAATCACTTGCTTCGGCAGCTTTAGTAAGAATAATTCGACGAGTTGAGGACGGCGAAAAACATAGAAATTTTATAGTCTCAGCAAATCTCGGTAAAGGCATGGCTTTTAAAGTTCCTAAAGATTATGCTGAAGAAAAAATAGAACCACTTTTTGTTGAACATGTCGATAACGATGGAGATGTTCTAATGCCAGTTATGGGAGAAGAAGGTGTGGATATTGCACCACATCCGCCAATTGAAGCAAAAGAGGGTGATATGGTGGTTATGCTTAGTGGACCCGTAAAGCCGGATCTAATGGGTGATAAAAATGTTTATGAAGACATAAGACGTGTAGTTGAAGAGGGAAGTAATACGCTCGAAATGGCTGCAATGCTTGCAGACAAGAGAAAAAAGATTGGTCAAGCGTGCTTGGCTGCAGTTATTGAAATTTAATGCCTCGGACTGTACAATGTTCTTCGTACCAATTTTAAGCGCGAGTGGTGGAATTGGTAGACACGCTAGCCTTAGGAGCTAGTGCCGCAAGGCGTGGAGGTTCAAGTCCTCTCTCGCGTACCAAACAAAAAGACCCTAATTTTTTAGGGTCTTTTTGTTATATTTATTGTATCGATCTGTTAACTTGTTGCGTTTTATTTGCATAACTACATACAGATGGATTCAACGGTGTTATTAGCTAAAAGTTTAGCGCTAATTATATCTGAACATTATCTGTTGCTTGATCAGATCAAAGAAGATAGAATATGTGAATATGATAAGTCTCAATAATGTAAATTATGAGAAAAACGGGAAGGAGATCATTAACAATGTCTCCTTTTCGATTAATAGTGGAGAAAAAATTGGACTTGTTGGACCGAATGGTGCCGGAAAAACCACACTATTAAAATTAATCAATGGCGACATAACGCCAACTTCCGGAGATATTATACGTACCAATGAAGAAATAGGAATGCTACCTCAGGATATGCGTGCTTGGTTTGATCATACTGTTTATGGATTTATAGAAGAAGTTACAGGCGTAAAAGAGGTCAGAGAACAGTTCGATAGACAATGTGCCAGTCTCGAAAATTTTGAGAGTGAACGGACGCTTCTCTTATACGCTGATGCACTTGAGCGATATGATAAATTTGAAGTAGCATCATTCGAATCCAATCTTGAAAAAGCCCTTAAAAGAGCTGATATTGCTATGATAGATACAGATAAGGAAATTGGTAAATTTTCTGGCGGTCAGCGTACGCGTATTGCGCTAGCTGCTGTATTTGCCTCCCGCTATGATGTTGTTCTTCTTGATGAGCCTACCAACAATCTTGATGATAGCGGAGTTGTAGTACTCGAAAAATTCATAGAAGGTTCCAAGGCAGCTTTTTTAATGGTATCTCATGATCGAAGGTTTTTAAGAAATGCAACGAGTAGGATAATTGAGTTAATGGGTGGCGACCAAGGAGTTAAGCAATTTGGTCTTGGATATGACGAATATATTGAAGCCAGAGAGAATGCCAAGCAAGCTACTTTTAAGCGTTACGAACAATTCGAAAAAGAAAAAAAAAGGTTACAAAAAGCATCTAGAGCAGCAAGAGTAAAGGCTAATTCGGCAGGTTCTAATAGTTCATATAGTGATAATGACAAGCTTACGTCACATTTCCGTAAAGAAAAAGCAGCTAACGGCCTTGCGAGTGCCGCAGTTAGTATCAGCAGCCGCCTTGATCACCTTGAGGAACCTGAACGTCCAGAAGAGGATGTTTCACTAAAATTTGGATTCAACAATGAAATCGAAAAAAGAATTAATCTACTTTCAGTTTCTAATTTAGAGGTCGACTATGGTGATTGTCATAAAATCGGCCCCATCTCGTTTTCTATTCGCTCCGGAGAAAGGGTGCTACTTAAGGGCAAAAATGGTTCTGGCAAAACATCAATTATAAGGGGAATTTTGGGCGTTAACGAAATGAGCATGGGTGATGTTTATCTTAGCAGGCAAGCTAACACAGTATATATTGATCAAAATCAGACTTTACCGCTTATTGATGGTTCTGCTCTCGCTAATCTTCGGGAGCTTTCGCCATCACTGGAACTTCATGATGCAATAAACCTATTAATTAAGTTCGGCCTAAAAAAGGATATTCTTAGTACAATCCCATCCAGAGCTTTGAGTGGCGGTGAGCGCGCCAAGATTCTGCTAGCTAGTATATCAGCTCAAAATAGTGGTTTATTGATACTCGATGAGCCAACAAACAATCTAGATATACCGGCTATAGAAGCTCTTGAAAATGCTTTATTAAATTATCCAGGAGGTATTTTACTAGTGTCTCATGATAGAGATTTTGTCAATAATATTGGTGTCACTAATTCAATTGATATATCTGACTGAATTATATAATTGACAATATATATTCTTTGTTTTATTCTTCATTTAGATTTGGGAGACTTTCCCTTATCGTAACTACATTCTCCCGAGGAGGTGATTACCATGGGAGGAATCAATTGTGCTGGCGGAAACGGCGGGGCTAATGCCTCTGCCCAGTTTCTCGAAGAATACACCAAACAGCTTGCGAGTTATTGCAGGGCATTGTTTGATGGATCGGCCAAGTTCTTCGATGCAAATATTGCCATTGAAGATTCGATAATTAGTGACGGTGCTCTATCGGAAGCGATTCAGTTCCTTGGCGCTAGTGAGAAAGCTCTCTCTGAGGCCAAGAACAGAATAGGCACCGTTGCGACGCTTTGGTCGTACATCTCTGAACCTATAGTAGACTTTAGCGAACAGCAGAAACTGATCGCTGAAGCTGCTGATAAGGTTTCGGTGGCTCGTATGGATTTACAGGCACTTGTTGTCGGCGACTCGCTGCAGCAGTCGCTTTGGCGAGATCCAGCCCTTACGAGCAACTTCGTTGCAGCGCTAGATAGTCTTATCAAGACTACTGTGTGGCAAGCTAAATTCGCACAGATGTTCGCGCCCGCGAACCTCATGACCGCTTAGTGGTCATAAAGCTTGGGTCGGGTGAAGTTGTCTTCGCCCGACCCAAGCAAAAATGCTTTGGCTAGAAATATGTATGAAATAATCGATACGCCATTTGAGGCAGTCAAAACAGTTAGAATGGATATCAATAGCGGATTCAGGCCGTGCTCCACTGGTACAAAAATTAGCGATTTGGTTACAAGGGTTGCTATGGAAAGAGCCGAGATGGATTTTGTTATTGATAAAGCAGTGTTTGCTTCTGCGGCACATGAAAGCAAAAAATTATCTATTGAAAATGCTAAGTGCGAGGCAATTGAAAGAATCTCCTTAGCCGCTTGGTGGTCATGTGAAAGGTCTTTTGTCGCAAAGCTTTCTAACGAACTGATAAAACTTATGCTCATGAGGAACAATTTAACTATACCTGAAAATTATTCTGTAAACATCGGTTTTGTAGAATCTGCCTGTTCGGGTTATTACGTTGCATGCAGCATATTGCTTAATGATAACAAATATCCATATGTAGTTCTTGGCGGAGGGTGCTCAAAAGACTCAGGTTCTGCCGCAGAAAAAGCTTTCTATGAATCAGTTCAATCATGGGCTGCTACCGAATGGATAGATACAAATAGCATGCCAAATAAAAAGGTATATTGGGATACATTGGAACTAAAAAAACGAATTGCTGACCTTAATATGAAAACTGTAGAACTTTCAGACGATCAATTATTTATATCAGGCAACATTTTTGATAAATTAAACAGTCGTGTGACCGCTGTCAGCGGGATCTATATTACCGAAATTTTTGAATCAAGCATATCAATGAAAAGTCACACAACTATTCAGCTAGCACGACTAGCGATGAAAAATGAGGAGAATATCTCGGTTTATACTCCTCATAATGTGTGATGTTCCTGATGAACGTAGAGCTAGTTAATCTACTGAATACAATATTTTCTATTTTGCTATTTTCTTTACGTAAACAAGTGCAGTAACAAACAGAACGCCTACGCTAATTAGTAGCTGAACAAAGAATCCTAAGATTGGCACCCAGCTAATAATGTAAGAAGCAAATCCGGCGACCATGCCTACAATTATTACTGCCAAGAGCCATTGCCAATGAATTTTAGCTAAATTGTAGCCTTGCTCAATTGCCTCACTGGCTTTTAGGTCTTTATCAATAAGTAGGTAAGGGGCTAGCATTGTAAAGAAACCAACTACGAATGCAAATATTAATGCCAAAGGAAGAAGTAAGAAGCCAATTAAGACTGTCATAAGTAGAATTGAAAGTAATATTGGCATAATAATTGCTAGGCCAATTATTAGATAAATAAGTATATATCTACCAATAAATTTTAATGATTTTTCCCAAGTTGTTTTAAAGTCTATTTTATTTCCCCTGGTACTTTCTAGCTGAACTACGGTTGATGCAGGAGCTAAAATTACTGCTACAACTATTCCAACAAAAAGCAAAAATAATCCAAGAATAGTAACCCCGCCAAAGGCAACGCTACCCCCACTTACTGAGTTCGAATTATTAAGAAATTCTAGCCAGCCAGCTCCTCCGGCAAGCATAATAACCATTG
>DALYDK010000002.1:3162-9996 GCA_031973215.1 Candidatus Saccharimonadota bacterium | reverse complement strand
GAATTATTAAGAAATTCTAGCCAGCCAGCTCCTCCGGCAAGCATAATAACCATTGCTACCATCATTATTGCAAAAGGAATTAACCATATTAAAACAAGAGTCCCAATATTTAAAACTATGTTATCCCAAACGGTCTTTAAGTTATTAAAAATCCAGGATAATTTTCCGCCAAAGTCTAGTTCTTCATTAGAAGACTTATTGGCATTAGCATTTGAACTAACCTTATTTTTATTGTCGGTTTTCACTGTTTTGGCAGTTTTTTTTGCGGCGGCTTTGGTTTTTGGTTTTTCTTTGGTTTCTACCTTCTTAGTAGTAGCCATATAGTCCTCCATTGTTTTAATAGTTGCCTTAATATAACCACCATCAACTGGGGCGCGTCAATAGTTTTTATGGCTACCTTAATATTCTTGTGAAATAATAGGCTATAATTGGATTAATTATGTCACTATCAACTCAACCATATAAAGGATCAAGAGATTTCTATCCCAAAGACAAAAGAGTGCTCAATTACATTTTTAGCATTTGGCAAAAAAGTTGTTTAAGCTTTGGGTACGAACAGTACGACGCTCCCATGATAGAGCCTGCCGATTTATACGCCGCAAAAAGTAGTAATGAAATAGTAAATGAGCAAACCTATATATTTAAAGACAGAGGTGACAGAGACGTAGTCATTCGCCCAGAAATGACACCAAGCGTTAGTAGAATGGTGGCAGCAAAAAGACAAGAGCTTGCGTATCCGCTTAGGCTTTTTAGCATTCCGAATGTTTGGCGATATGAGAGGCCTCAAAAGGGGCGCCTAAGGGAGCATTGGCAATTAAACGCAGACTTATTTGGCCTTGAAGATTTATCTGGTGATTACGAAATAATCATGCTTGCTGACACTATTATGCAAAATTTTGGGGCATCCAGAGAGGAATATCTAATAAAAATTTCCTCTAGAAAGCTAATAAACTTTATCTTAACCGATTACCTACATTTGAGCGACGAAGAAAGCGCAGATGTAATTAGACTAATCGATAAAAAAGATAAAATGCCAAGCGATACTTTCGAAAAACTAATATCCGAATCATTAGTATTGGCTGCTGAGCGCGATAACCAAATCTTAGGTAATTTATTTGGTATTTTAAGAGTAAACAATTTAGAAGATCTTCCGGAGATTGTTAAAAACAATGATTCTTTTAAGCAAATTGGCGAACTAGCTTCTATGCTTAAAGATTCTGGATTAGTTAATGCCAAGTTTGATATTACGCTCATGCGAGGTTTTGACTACTATACAGATATAGTATTTGAGGTTTATGATACTGACCCAAGTAATAATAGATCACTTTTCGGCGGCGGTAGGTACGATGGATTGGTTGGATTATTTGGCGTTGAGCCAGTTCCAACCGTAGGCTTTGGTATGGGAGATGTTACTATCCGTGATTTTCTTGAAACACATAAATTATTGCCTGAACTAGTATGTGAAATAGATGCTGTCGTAATTCCAATTGGACTGACCGTGGTGAACATACAAGGCATTCTGAAGACGCTTAGAGATGATGGCGCCAGAGTGGCGGTAGATCCAAGTGATAAAAAAATTGATAAAAAAATAAAGAATGCGTCTAAAATGGGCGTAAAACATGTTGTTTTCATAGGGCAGGACGAGCTTGTTTCGAAAGTTTTTAAAGTTAAAGACCTTGAGACTGGCGAAGAAATTAATGACGAAATACTGGGAGTTAGCAGCATAATACAGTCCGATAGATGGCATAATATTACAGATGAGGAAGACTAGCTAATTTGTCAATAATCTGTTATTATGGGCCTCATGCAAATTAAACTTAAATCACTCAGCGATACAAAAATATCATTAAATATTATTGGCAACAAAGATGATCTTTCAAAGGCCAAAGAGGCTTCTTTAGCTAGGCTTGCTCCTCAGGTAAAAGTTTCCGGATTCCGAGCTGGCAAAGTCCCTAAAGATCTTGTAGAAAAAAATATTGACCCAAATTATCTACAGTCTCAAGTTTTAGATGAAGTTGTAAATAACCTGTTCAATGAGGCTGTTTTTGAAAAGAAATTACGACCAGTTTCTCAGCCCAAAATAGAGCTTACGAAATTTGTTCCTTACGACAATGTAGAATTCAATGCCGAAATAGAAGTAATAGGTGCAGTAAAGCTTCCAGATTATAGTAATCTGGGCGTAAAAAAAGAAAACAAAAAAGTAACTTCTAAAGATGTTGATGAAGTCATAAACAGACTTACGCTCCAGATGGCCGAATTTAAAGAAGTGGACCGGCCAGCAAAATCGGGTGACAGAGCCTGGATAGATTTTGAGGGTAAAGACAGCAAGGGCGAAGAAGTAAAGGGAGCAAGTGGCAAAGAATATCCTTTGGCACTTGGTAGCAATTCTTTTATTCCTGGTTTTGAAGACGCAATTATTGGAATGAAAATAAAAGAAGAAAAAGAATTCACCATTCCATTTCCTAAAGACTATGGTGTAAAAGCTCTTCAGGGTAAAAAAGTAACCTTCAAAGTTAAATTAGTTAAGCTAGAAGAGACTCTTAAACCCACAGTAGATGATAAGCTTGCGGCCAAAGCAGGTCCCTTTAAAACACTAAAAGAGCTAAAAGATGATATTACAAAACAACTAGAGGCAGAAAATAGCAACATTGCTACCAGAGAGTATGAAGATAATATAGTAAAAACTCTTGCCAAGAAAACAAAAGTTGAATTACCGCAATCACTTATTGATGAACAGATAGAAATTGTAGATAGAGAATTTAAGCAGAATTTATCATACAGAGGCGAAAATATTAATGATTATTTGGCCAACAGTAGCCAAACCGAAGAAGAATATAAAAACGCCGAACTTGTTCCCGTTGCCACAGAAAGGCTAAAAGCAGGCCTAGCGCTTAGCGAGGTTGCTGACAAAGAAGGCATTACTGTAACGCCAGAAGAACTTGAAATTAGACTACAGGTACTAAAGGGCCAATATAGCGATCCAAAAATGCAAGAAGAGCTTAATCAGCCATCTGCCAGAAAAGACATCGCAAGTCGCCTGTTAACAGAAAAAACAATTGCTAAACTCGTAAGTTTGCAGAAGTAACCAGTATTAATTCTTTTGTATTAGCACTCTATATTGACGAGTGCTAATTGCTGGTGTAAAATATCTGTTATGTTAATACCTACAGTTATTGAAAACGATGGAAGAATAGAACGCGCTTACGATATTTACAGTAGGCTCCTGAAAGATAGAATTGTATTTTTGGGTGAAGATGTTAATCCTCATACAGCTAATTTAGTGGTTGCCCAGATGCTATTTTTGGCAGCAGAAGATCCAAAAAAAGACATAATATTTTATATAAACAGTCCAGGTGGAAGTGTATATGACGGCATGGCCATTTATGACACAATGCAGTACGTAAAAAACGATGTCCAGACAGTTGGAATTGGTTTACAAGCAAGTATGGGTGCTTTTTTACTTAGTAGTGGAGCCAAAGGCAAAAGAATTTTACTACCCCACAGCAAAGTTATGATTCACCAGCCTTCAAGTGGCACAAGAGGCAAGGTCACCGATATGGAAATAGATCTTAAAGAGTCGCTTAAGGTAAAAGAACAGTTAAATAAGATCTTAGCAAAAAATACGGGTCAAAAACTTTCTAAAATTGAGCAAGATGTCGACAGAGATTATTGGATGTCGGCAGAAGAAGCTGTTAAATACGGCCTTGCAGACAAAGTCATTAAATAACACGCTCAGTCTAATTTAGTGTATTGCTTTTTTCCTCCTTATTTGGTATAACGGAATTAGGCGATAAAACGCTAGAACTTTCTAAAAAATAATGGGCTATGAAATATAACACGTAAGTTGGTCGCTTGTGTTATATGGAGCTAGTAGCGAAACCACCATATTTTTAACTAAACTAAATGTTTTTTAGATAAAAATTGATGGCCAGCAGAGTACTGCTGGTTTTTTTGTCTAAAAAATAATCCGCGCGACCAAGAAGGGGGTTGTATAGCAATGAATAGCTTGCAATCATTTTACGCGCAAATAAAAACAGAGCGAGAAGACGCTCAAAAAGAAAAAGAAGCACTAGTAATAATGAAGTCTCAATGGGCCTTACCTAAGTCACAAACTCTTAGGAATAGTATTATTGAGTCTTATAGGTCTAAGCACCAAGATAGCCACGGCCACAAAAGACGACCATTAGTATCGCTTTTTATAGGCTAAAAAGAAAACTGCTTGATTAACATTTAGTGCCGCACCTTGTTTGGTGTGGCATTTTTTTATTGACTTTTCGACTATTTTACTCCAGAATATTAATCAAGAAGTAGTTTAGGCTTGGCAGTGCTCGCATATTGCAAAATATCTGCACCAAAAACACTAAGTCCAGTGAACTTCGCGCGAAAAACTAATCATCTATCTCAACATATTACAAAGAGCAGTTTGCTTGTCTTACTGTGCTAGTGTTATGTGCAGATTAGGTACAATAACAAGCTTAATTAATTAAGGAGCGTGCTTTTTATGGCAAAAACAGTAGCCACTACTGATGCGAACAAAAGAAAATTTTACACAAAAAGCAACGACATCCCATTACCAAATTTGGTAGACCACCAGAACAAGAGTTTTCAGTGGTTTGTTGAAGAGGGTCTTGGTGAGTTGTTTGCCGAAATAAGTCCTATGGACGATTACACTGGCACAAAACTTTCACTTAACTTCAAGGATTATCATTTTGAAGAACCAAAAATGACCGAACTTGAAGCAAGAGAAAATAATATAAGCTATGAAGCTTCATTAAAAGCTACAGTTGAGCTTATTAATAAGGTCACCGGAGAGGTTAAAGAACAAGAAATTTATCTTGGTGATTATCCATGGATGACCAACAGAGGTACTTTTGTTATTAACGGCGCAGAGCGCGTTGTTGTTTCTCAGCTTATTAGAAGCCCTGGTGTATTTTTCACTGCCAATCAGCATGGAGGCAAGAACTTGTATGGCGCAAAGGTCATTCCAAGTCGTGGAGCTTGGCTAGAGTTTGAAACAGCCGTTAATGGTGCAATGTATGTAAAGATAGACAGAAGACGAAAAATTGCAATCACTACATTACTAAAAGCTTTAGGAATGAACGAAGCTTCCATTAAAGATAGATTCAAGCATGTAGATTCTGGTGCAAAAAGCTACATTGAAGCTACTCTTGAAAAAGACCCAAGCAAAGGCTCTAACGAAGCCTTAATTGAGGTTTATAGAAGACTTCGACCAGGTGATTTGGCTACTGTTGAAAATGCTAGATCATTAATTGAAAACATGTTCTACAATCCCAAAAGATTCGACTTTTCGCGCGTCGGTCGTTATAAACTAAATAAAAGACTAGATATAGATATTCCCAACACTTCTGAGAACCGCGTTATGCGCTTAGAAGATTTAGAGGCAATAATTGAAGAGCTTATCCGCCTAACAAATACACAAGAACCAGCAGATGACATTGACAGCCTAGCAAACCGACGAATTAAGTTAGTTGGCGAGCTAGTTCAGAGGCAGTTCAGAATTGGCCTACTTAGAATGGACCGAAACGCAAAAGATCGCATGAGTATGTGCGATATCGAAACCGTTACTCCTAGCCAGTTAATCAATGCTCGTCCAGTTGTTGCAGCAGTTAGAGAGTTTTTCGCAAGTTCACAGCTCTCACAATTTATGGATCAAATTAACCCTCTTTCAGAATTGGCTCACAAAAGAAGGCTTAGTTCCATGGGTCCTGGTGGCCTTAGTAGGGAAAGGGCTGGTTTTGAGGTTCGTGATGCTCACGCTACTCATTACGGTCGAATCTGTGCAGTCGAGACTCCAGAAGGCGCCAACATTGGTCTAGTGCTAAACATGGCTACTTATGCTCGAATTAACGATTATGGTTTTCTTGAAACACCATATATTAAGGTCAAAAACTCAGCTACCGCCAAAGAAGCTGCAGGCGAAATTGCTGCCGTTGATTTAGAAGATGAAAAGGGCAAAGTAATTGTTAAAAAAGGTGCCAAAATTTCTGCTGAAGATGCTAAGAAGTTAGCTGCTGTTAAATCGAAGGCAACCTGGCCAATTAAGGCTAAGGTTACAAGTGAAGTAGTTTATATAGATGCCAGTGAAGAAGAAAAGGCAGTTATAGCCGGTGCGGGTAGCGAAGTCGATGATAACGGCTACTTTATTAATGATAGAGTTTCCGCTAGGGCTCGTTTGGTAGCTGGTGAAGTTGACGCCAACGAAGTCACTCACATGGATGCTGCTTCAAAGCAGATTATTGGTTCATCGGCTGCACTTGTTCCTTATATAGAAAAGAACTATGTGCTTAGAAGCTTGATTGGATCAAACCAACAGAGACAGGCTGTTCCGCTTATTAATCCTTCTGCTCCAATTGTTGGAACTGGAATCGAGGAAACAGCAGCAAGGAATACCGGACAAATTATACTTGCAGAGGCCGACGGTAAAGTTGTTAAGGCCACCGCTGATGAAGTCGTTGTAGATTACGGCAAAGTTAAGAAGTCATACTATCCTCAGCATTTTGTACGAAGCAATGAAGGCTCAAGTATTAATCAGAAGGTAGTTGTTAAGACCGGAGACACTGTAAAAGAAGGTAGTGTGCTTATAGAAGGAATGAGTATCCAGGGCGGTGAACTAGCCTTAGGTAAAGATGTGCTAATTGCCTTTATGCCTTGGGGTGGTTACAACTTTGAGGATGCAATCGTTATTAGTGATCGCTTAGTAAAAGATGATGTTTTTACATCTGTCCATATTGTTGATTACATGACCGAAATTCGTGAAACGAAACTTGGGCCTGAAGTTGTTACCAGAGACATCCCAAATGTTTCAGAAGAGTC
>DALYDK010000002.1:0-3062 GCA_031973215.1 Candidatus Saccharimonadota bacterium | reverse complement strand
GATAAGCTTGCTGGTCGTCACGGTAACAAGGGTGTTATTGCTAGAGTATTGCCAGTAGAAGATATGCCATTTACAGAAGATGGTACTCCTATTGATGTAGTTTTGAACCCACTTGGTGTGCCTACCCGTATGAACCTTGGACAGCTTTTCGAAACTCACCTTGGAATGGCAGCTGCAGCTTTAGGAATAAAAGTTGCAACTCCGCCATTTAATGGAGTTCCTCTAGAAAAGATTCGCGAGCTTCTAAAGGAAGCTGGCCTACCAGAAGATGGTAAGCAACAACTATATGATGGTCGCACAGGTGATCCATTTAAAGAACGAACAACCGTTGGCCAAATGTATATGATCAAACTAAATCACATGATTGCCGATAAAATTCACGCTCGATCAACTGGACCATACACTATGGTTACTCAACAGCCATTGGGCGGAAAAGCTCAAAATGGTGGCCAGAGATTTGGTGAGATGGAAGTGTGGGCTCTCGAGGCTTATGGCGCCGCAAATACACTACAAGAAATGTTGACTATTAAGTCCGATGATGTTTACGGTAGATCAAAGGCTTATGAGTCAATTATTAAGGATACGGAAATTGAAGGTCCAAAAGTTCCTGAAAGCTTTAATGTTTTGGTGAAAGAGCTTCAAGGCTTAGGTCTTAAGGTGGATCTTGTCGATACGCATGCTGGCGAGGCTATAGATGCAGAAGAGCTACTAGAAGTTAATGTAAAAGATGAGGCCGAGCATCTGGCATCGGTGTCTGCTCCAACTGAGTCAATCAGCGACCTAGATGTAACAGAAGATGCTGTTGCAGATGAATTTATGGTCCTAGACGAAGAGGGCGAAGAAATTGAGCCTCAAATAACCGAAGAATTCGAAGAAGGGAAGGAGGTAGCTTAAGATGCGAAGGTATTCACACGGAACCAATATTGCCGACTTTGATGCTGTCAGACTAGCCATAGCTAACCCAAGTGATATTTTAGAGTGGAGTAATGGCGAAATAACCAAACCAGAGACTATTAATTATCGAACACAGAAACCAGAAAAAGATGGACTTTTCTGTGAAAAGATTTTTGGCCCAGTTAAGGATATTAATCCACATGACGCTAAGTACAAAGGCCTAAGGTCAAGAGAAGCCGCTGTTGATAAAAATGGTGAAATTGTCACAAAGAGCATAGTTCGTAGAGAAAGAATGGGCCACATTAGCCTAGCTACCCCTGTAACCCACATCTGGTTCTTAAGAGGAACCCCAAGTGCAATGGGCTTAGTTCTAAATATGACAGTCAAAAACTTGGAGCGAATTGCCTACTTTGCAAGTTATGTAATTCTGGAAGTAGATACCGAAAAAAGAGATCAACTACTTGCGGACAAAGAAGCCGAAGCAGCAGCCGCAAAAACAGCCATTGAAGCAAGATATGAACAAATGGCCGCTGAAGAAGGTGCTGCTATTAAAGATTTGGCTGAAGCAAGAAGCAAAGAGATAGATGAAGTTATTTCTTCTTATGAAACTGTCAAAGCGCAGCTAGAATCATTGCAGCGACATGCTTTAATTAGTGAAAACGATTATCGAAACCTACCAGATGAACTTCAGGATATTATTTCTGTTTCTATGGGTGGCGATGCAATCGAAAAAATGCTCCAGTCTGTTGATCTTAATCAATTGATTGAATCTCTTACTGAAGAAGTTGAAACTGCCAAAGGAATGCGAAAAAAGAAGATAATGAAACGTCTTCGTATCCTGGAGAGCATGCAACGAGCGGGCATTGAACCGGCCAGCATGTGTATAAGCGTACTGCCTGTTATTCCTCCAGATTTAAGGCCAATGGTGCAGTTGACCGGTGGTCGTTTCGCAACAAGTGACTTAAATGACCTTTATAGAAGGGTAATTAACAGGAACAATCGTCTTAAGAAATTAATTGACCTAAATGCCCCAGAAGTAATTCGTCGTAACGAAATGAGAATGCTTCAAGAAGCTGTTGATGCATTAATCGATAACAATGCCGCAAGAAGCGGTCGAGCAGTATCAAGTACAGGTCAAAGAAGAAGATTAAAGAGTTTGAGCGATATGCTAAAGGGTAAGCAAGGTCGTTTCCGTCAGAATCTTCTTGGTAAAAGGGTTGATTATTCTGGCCGTTCAGTAATTGTTGCCGGTCCAGAACTTAAGCTAAATCAATGTGGTTTACCTAAAATGATGGCACTTGAGCTATTTAAGCCATTTGTTATCGGCTATCTTATAACGAACGATCATGCTCATAATATTCGTTCTGCAACAAGGTTAATAGAGTCAGGCGAGTCTGTTGTTTGGGATGCGTTAGACGAAGTTATTAAGGGTAAATATGTACTTCTAAACCGTGCCCCAACTCTTCACCGTCTTGGTATACAGGCATTTCAACCTAAGCTAATCGAAGGTAAGGCTATCCAGCTTCACCCATTGGTTTGTTACGGATTTAACGCCGACTTTGATGGTGACCAAATGGCGGTTCACCTTCCACTTTCCGATAAAGCCCAAGCTGAAGCTAGAGATATAATGGTGTCCGCTAAAAACATTCTAAAGCCAGCCGATGGTACTCCTGTTCTTCATATAGAACAAGATATTGTTCTTGGTGCTTACTTTATTACTTATGATAAGTACGAAGTTAAAAAGCCAGCACATTATTCAGACGTCAATGAGGCATTAATGGCATTAGACGAAGGAGCAATTATGCTCCAGACTCCGATAGTCATTGGTTTCAGAGAAGAAAAGCTAAATACCACTCTAGGTCGAGTGCTATTTAATGAGTTATTACCATCAGACTTTCCTTTCCAGAACGAACCAATGACCAAAAAGAAAATTAAAAAGGTTATGGCTCAGGTTTATGAAAAATATGGCCAAGACAAAACTGCAGAAATTGCAGATGATTTGAAGGATCTAGCATTCGAGTATTCGACAGTATCGGGTATTTCTATGGGAATGGATGATTTCCCGTCAGTTGCTGGCATAGATAAGCTAATTGCCGAAGGCGAAAAAAGAGCCAAAGAAATTGGTGATCAATATGAAGCCGGATTTATGACAGACGATGAAAGATATC
>DALYDK010000001.1:133770-238722 GCA_031973215.1 Candidatus Saccharimonadota bacterium | reverse complement strand
ATTGGTTTTTGCCGGCCGGAATTTCATTAGCTGCATTTTTGGCTGCCTTAGCTTATGCAGGAGCGGGTGGAAATTTGAACCTAGCTCAATCTTTTTATATAAAAGAAAAAGGATTTGGTATGGGTAAATACTCAGGAAGAATAACTAGTTTATTTTCTTCAAAAAAAGAGAAAATAAACTTAGAGGGTTATCAATTTAAAATTACCAAAAAGTCCGAATCCGATTTTAAGAAATGGTGGAAGGTAATAAATACAGAACATTTTTTTGTATTTTGGCTAACCGGAAGTGTGACTATTGTTCTTCTTTGCTTGCTAGCGTATGTGACAGTTTATAGCAGTGGTGGTTCTACGGCAAATATCAGTTTTGTGCTTAAAGAAGCTGAAGCAATTGGAAATTTGCTTTTCCCTGCTGTTGGAACATTCTTTTTAATAGTTACAGGATTAACGCTATTCGGAACTCAGCTTACTGTATTTGATGCCACAAGTAGAATAATTACTGAAAATTTTGCAATTATTAAGGCCAAATCATTAAAAGCTAAAAATATCCCAGTAATTTATTATTTAATTTTATGGTCTCAAATTTTAGCAGGAATAGTTATTTTATCACTAGGTTACGATCAGCCCCTGCAGCTATTAATAATTGCCGCAGTACTTAATGCATTTGCTATGTTTGTTCACACTGGAATGACTTTGTACTTAAACAAAAAAGACCTTCCCAAGCAAATTGGTCCTAACAAGTTCAGGTCAACCGCAATGTTCATTGCTTTTGTATTTTACGGCAGTTTTAGCCTATTTGTTATTTTCACAGAGATTAAAAAACTACTTTAAACTAGACAAACCTGTATATTAGTATATAATATTTATTGACTGAAAGGTGGTTAGCTATGTCGCAAAAGTGGCTTGGCTTGATTTTGTCAGTAATAATGACCATAGGACTATCAGCAGGTGCATCGGCACTCATAGCAGGTCAGCTGGCTACAGGCACTGTGCTTGTGGTCTTATCGCTTCTTTTCTTTTGGATGGGCTCAAGGGCCCTCCAGGAATAGCGGTGTGGGGTGGCAATCTTAAAACAACAGATTGCCACCCCATTTAATTATTTAATGTAACAATAACCTTCAATAATTATTCCGGGGCAATAGCCACAATCTGGTGTTTGGCTATTGCAATTATTGTTTTGAACTTTCCCCGCGTTTGTATAGCCTTCATTTTCAAAGCTTTGTCGTAAATTTAGCTGTTCTGGAGCATTGCTATTTTCTTTAGAACTGTTTTCTGATATTAATGCAATGCTAGTACCTAAAAGAGCTACTAGTATTAAAAATATGAGTATAAGACTTAATATATTTTTATTCATTTTACTATTATAGATTATTTATTAAGTATGAAATTAGCAAGTTCATGAATTCTTTGATGTAGTTTTTCTAGTTCTTCTTCAGGTAAGGAATAAGCCGCCTTATTAATATTGTCGTGTAGATCAGCTTCTAATTGACTGACCGTCATTAAAGTAGGATCTATTTCTAAATTATTTTTTCCTAATATATTCATATGTGAACTTATACAGGAATTATTATTGTTATGAAAGTAGTTTTATTTAAACAACACTAGACTAAAATAACATAATATTATAAAATAACTCTTTAGGAAAATACATTGAAGAAAAAAGCCGAGATTGTTAAGAGTTATAGAAAAGCTGCAAAACAGCAGTCTGATTTATTAATTTCTGAGCGCTCATTATTTAAGAAATTAGCTGAGAGAAATGAAAAAGCTAATAGAATAATAGGCATCCACTCGAATCCTTTCAGCCAGAACTCTAAAGACCAAGAATTATTCCCGCTTATGAGCCATAGGCTTCTTGGCGCAATTTACCACGAATTTGGAGCTAAAGACTATACATTCCCTGGTTCTGCAGTTAGAAAGTTAGTTAATGCGTATTTATTGCCGTCTATTGGAATTGAGGCTCCAGAAAAAACCTACAATCTAAATAACACCCAAAATGGTTTTCATTACTGTGAAGAGGCAGAAATTGCATTTGTAGAAACCTTAGCTCAGATTAAAAATTTAAAATACAATGGTCAACCTAAAATAAGCGTTTATTATAACAACAACGGCCCTTTGCTAATTAGAAAAAGTAGTACTGAGTCTAGCGCTATGTTATTGGTTGATGGCAACATAGATGGAATAACAGTGCCAAAAGGTACTATGGTAAAGCTAGATAGTTCCATGAACGAAAATAAGTCAGGGAGTTCGTACTTTTATGGGAATTCCCGTTATTGTGATTTTGATTCTTACTATACCAAAGATATATGCATAGCTCCCGGAAGAATCAGCCCATGGGCACATGAACCAAAAAGTGAATATATAGATTATTTTAGTTTACGTAATGCAAGCCAGGATTTATACAGCTCTGAGAGGAACGGACTGATAAGGTCTTATGAGTTTAAAGATTATATTAAAGCGGCCAATAAAATATTAAAATTAACCGGAGTAAAAATTTAGGTATGTATGAGTTTCCAATATCTAAAGTTAATTACCTGACAGATGAAGATTGGAAAAAATATGGAGCTTGTTATGGCGCAGATGGCGAGGTATTTTTCCCACCCAATGGCAGACCAACCAACGAATCATTCAAATTCTGCGAGAATTGTTTGGTACGGCCTAGATGTGCAGTAGATGGAACGGTATCTGAGGCTTTGGGCATTTGGGGAGGAGTAGTAGGCACAGACAGGGAAAAGGCTTTAGAGAATAAACAATTCAGAAAAAAGTTATTTCTTAAAATATTATCTCAGACTGCTAGTAATGAAAAAATCCAGGAATGGTTAGAATATAGCCGAGAAATATCATCAATTGATGACAAAGACGACAGGGTAGAAGTAATCAGAGAGCTTGATGATATAACGCCACTTTTACTTAATAAAATATCGATACTTTATTTTATTTATGGCATTGAAGAAAGTGACGGAACTACCGATGAAAAAATATTAAAAATACTTGAGAGCCATAATATCATTTTGAATCCGGATTGTTTAAGCGCTGTACATGAAAAGGTTCTGAAAATTATTGAAAATAAAAGAAAAGTCGATGTAAAAAATTATCTAAATATAAAACTTAGGCTTAGTGGCACTGATGATTCTAATTCCGATGACTATAACTATGATTCTTACTATGAATAAATGTATTTAGTGAGATAATACTAAGAATGGAACCAAAAAAATGTGAGCAATTTAGTAGAGATTGCTTTTACGATAAACTCAGCCTAAATTTTTACACAGAAAATATTTCACCCGAAATTCATAACAGGCAAAAACAATTTTCAAAATGGACGCAACAAATAAATATATGCGCTGAATGCATAAAGCAAAAGCACGAATTAGATTAATACAATCTCTTGACTTATATAATATCTTAACCATTTAAGATGGATTATAATAATAGATTGTTACAATTACTTCGGGGTACAATATTGTTATTTTTTTGTGGAGTAAATAGTTAACATTGGTAACACGCACAGGGCTATTACAATTAACAAACCAGGGATGAAGTATGGAATAAACTGAGAATTTACTTCTGGGTTGTTTTTGTATATATACCAAAGTGCTTTTGCCACAGTTATAACCAAGAACAGTGCCGCAACTACGTGGCTTAAGGCAAATAGCCAATCTACTGCGCCAATTTTATTTTTTTTACGTACATAAAATATGTATACATAGCATATTAATCTAACAATTAAAGCAAAAGCTGCAATAAATGTGCTTAAAAATATAGCCGATGATAAACCGTCAATACTTTTAGTAAATAGCATCATTAACATTACTACCGCGAAAATTAACAAAGTATGCGTAACTTCCCAGGTTACACTGACATATCCACTTTTTCCGTTTTTTGGGTTTTTTAGCCTAACGAAACTAAGATAAGTTTCGTAAAGAAATCCAATTACGAACAGTAGTGTTGGGATTAAAAATAATAGCATTGCACCGAGCATTATTTTGATCCTTTCTTCTTGTTTTCGTGTTGAACTATTTTAATTACTGCAAGTATTGTCACAATAAATAGAACAACATATGCTAGCGGAAACAGATACCCAAAGGTAGTAATATCGTTTGTTTGAGTAACGGCTTCGGATGTTTTTAGATATCCTCTTACAGCCCATGGTTGTCTGCCAATTTCTGTAATCATCCAACCCAGTTCAACTAAAGTGAATGCAATTAAACCTGATATGCCCACACTAAATAGTAGTAGGGAAGACGATTGTTTTTTCTTGAAGAATCTGGCTATTATAACGAAAGATAATACTATTGCCGTAACAACTCCTACCAAGAAGAGTTTAACTACAAAAATATTATGTACATAAAGAGGAGGACGTTCGTTTAGTGGGAATTCATTTAGGCCAATTACTTTTGTATCGAATGAATTGCCTGCTAGAAGACTTAATAGACCGGGTACTTCTGCGTAAGGAGCTAAAATTCGCCCATCGGCCGTAACAAAGCCTCCTATTAGGTATGGTGCGTTAGTTGTAGTTTCTTTTACTACTTCAATTGCTGCCAGTTTTACAGGTTCGTACTTAGCAATATATTTAGCAGAAATATCCGCTGTAATTACAAGTACGACTAATAAACCAAGGGCTAAATACATTAACCTTTTTACAAGATACCAATCTAAAGCGTGGTCTTTTTTTAGACGATCTTTCTTGCGAGTTCTTAATATTTTAAAAGCGTACAAACCTGCTATGGTCAAGGTAACAGAGAAGTAGTAGGCAGGCATAGAATGAATAAACTCAACTATTGCCGTTCTTGAAAACATTGCTTCAACAACACTTATATTGACTAATTTACCATCTACTACTTCAAAGCCTGTAGGTAAATTCATCCATCCGTTAATGCTCGTAATTGCATAAGCGCTAAGGGTGCTACCTAGTATTACGAATAGACCAAATACTGCATGTAGTTTTGGCTTAACTTTTTTGTTATTCCAAGTAGCCATATAAAGAGCTAAAAATACCGCTTCAATTAGAAAGGCATAAGTTTCAAACATAAATGGCAGACCAATAACTTCACCGCCAAATTTTAATATTCCCGGCCAAACTAATGTCATTTGAAGGGCAATTATTGTGCCAGATATAACACCAGCAACAACCAGTAAGGCCATAATTTTTGACCAAAATTTTGCTGTGTTAATAAGTTCTGGTCTATTTTTAATAATCCCGGTCCACTCTAGCCAGCTTACTAATATTGGAAGAGTAAGACCAAATGCTACAAATATAATGTGAAACCCAAGGCTATCTCCCATGAATACCCGGGCTGCATTTAGCGCTGATTCGCTCATTTTTCCACCTTTTTATTAATTTCTCTTATCAAATATGATTATAGTATTAAGAATATTATTTTGCTAGTGCTTAATATGAAAAACCCCACAGATGATTGTCTGTGGGGGCCTAGGAATTTCCTAGGACTTTGTTGTTTAGATTTGGGTTCTGTGAACTGAATCTATTTTGATGTCAGTCTTTGAAACTATCATTGTGGTATCGTATGGCAATGAAAGCATCGATACTGCGTATCCAATTTTTTCAGCTGCCTGAATTAGGATACCGTCTGCACGAAATCCGGTAGCAATAGTAACCGTTCCAGATTCTTCGAGCATCTCTGATATCAGTTCTGCCAAAGACGATTCATATGCATCGATCGACTCTTTGGAGAGTGCCTTTTTTCGGCTTTCTGATGTGACGATAGTGCGCCTAAGATTCGCAACACTACCTTGTCCTAGTTCAATGAACCGAGCCCTGGAATGCAGGGATTTTGTCCAATATGCCGCTGCTTGACGGGCAGTTTCGTAAACAACCGTCTCTGACATTTCCCTCCCTTAAAATTGTCGGACGGTAGGATTATAAACCTTTTACATAAAAATAACAATAATATATAAAAGGGGTTAACTAAGCGATTGTTTTGTGTCTTAATTGGTACAAGGCATTTACAATGGTTATATCAGAAATTACAGATAATTTGTATGTTGGGAAAACCCCAAAAATCTCAGACTATGATTATTTAGCCGAAAATAGCATATTTGATATTGTGAATATGCGAGCCGATTATTTTTGGTTTGATAAAAGAAATAGCTTAGGTATCAAAATTCACTGGGTGCCTACAGTTGATATATTTTTTCTACCAATAAAATCTAAAAAACTTATAAATACAGCAACAATAATGGCTGATGAAATTAAGTCAGGTAAAAAAGTATTATGTTTTTGTCGTATGGGTAGGCACAGAAGTGTAGCAATGGCTGCAAGTATATTAATAGCTTTAGGTTACAGCGCAGAAGATGCTATGAACTTAATTAAGCAGAAAAGACCCATAGCAGACCCGTATGCAAAGCATATTAAGAAAACTATTTACAGTTTTGAAAAACTTTGGCTGGAAAAAAGTACCTATTAAGTTAATGCGCATAAACCTATAATTATATTAAATGAGGCTGTTAAGACTAATGAGTATCTTAAGCTTGCTGGTGGGCATAGCTTGTTTGGTAGGTTTTAGCTTTTTGGGCGGAGATGAGCTATATAATGGTGCTATTCATGAACCATTCTATTTAATAATTTTTGGCGTAGGGCTTCTGTTGATTAGCCTATTCTTAATAGTTATAGATACAATCCTGTTATTCTTTGACAGAAGAAAACACGGCAGTTAAGCAATTGTTCATGATAATCTATATAAAATGACCAACAAATATTTTGGTAATACAAGAGCCGCAAAAGCAATTTACGGAATAATTTTAACTTTTGTTCTTTTGTATGGATTAGATCATTTAGGCATGCAAGACGCTGCTAGTATTGCTATAAAGTTATTACTTGGTGCGGTTTCTATTACGGTAGCAGAAATATATGCCGAAACAGTAGGAGAACGTATATCGAAAAAAAGAAAATTACACAGAAGCGAAAAAAAGCAAATTACTGAAGACGCTATGGCAATTATAAGCGTTACTATGCTACCTGTAGTGTTCTTTTTGATGGCGGCAATAGATATAATTTCGGTGAACGCAGCCTATGCACTTGGATATAGCTACTATTTGTTGGCGTTATTTGCATTCAATTATTATGCGGGGGTTCTTAGTAAAGCTAGTAAACGGAATGCTTTTTTGTTTGCTCTGGTATCTACAGTTATTGGAGTGCTAGCAATATCTATAAAATACGCATTCGGTCATTAAAATAAATATTTGTTAATTAAATATGCAACTAATCCAAGGATAAATGGATACATAATAAATAGCCAAACAAGTTCTAGCGGATTATTAATTGTCTTATTCTGAAGAAAGTCGTACCAGGTAGAAACATTAAATAATTTGGCAATAATATTTAGCAATATGGCTGTGACTAAAATGGAAAGGCCTATTATGAAAATTTTAATAATCATTACCAAATTATATACGAAAATATATAATAAATAATTATGGTTGGATATATTTTAGTCTTTTTGCAATTTGGGCTAATAGCTATAATTTGCACTTTGGGAATTATGAATGATGTACTAACTGGTCTGCGTATTCCAATTGTTGTTTTAGGCCTATTGATAGGAATACTAGCAATATATAGCATGAATTTTTCGATGAGCATTCATCCTAAGCCTAAAGATGGCCAAGATTTAGTCACAAACGGAATATATAAATATATAAGACATCCGGCTTACTTAGCGGTTATTACGTTCACTTTATCGTTCCTATATAGCTATATGGGTTTAATATTGTGGTTTGGACTTATTGTAGTATTAACAATCAAAATGCAATTAGAAGAACAAATGCTTAAAGAAAAATTTTCTTCATATAAAGAATATGCAAAGCATTCAAAGAAACTAATTCCATATATTTATTAACTTGCTTAAATAAGTAAATTCAGTAACATAAATTATATATGAGTAGAAATATATATAAATGGGTTACTAAATATTTATCGGTACTTTTTTTGGGTGCTTTCTTCTTAGTTTCAATTAGTGGCGCCGCCTTCGCGCAAGATATATACCAGCTAGATGGGATAAATTCAGATTTTGACGATACATATTCTAATGAAGTGACAATAGACTCAATAAGATTTGAAAATGATTCAGAAAACTGGACGATATACTATGAAGCAAATGGTGAGCCTAATGAGTTAAATATTCAAAAAGATATAATTAAGAGCATTTTTATTGTTTTCGGAATATATATCTTTTTTAGTTTATTAGCGGTTATTTTGGTTTTGGCCTTAGTAATTCCAAAACAACTTGAGTATGCTTCGATAAAAAGCAGGGACGCTTTTTGGAAGACGAATGCCTATGGCCTAATAGCAGCTTTTGCAATTCCGTGGGTTATATTCTTATTGGGAATCTCTTTAATTGGTTTACCCTTAGCAGGATTAGTCGCCGTATTAGGTTTAGCGGCTGCCATTTTAAGCGGACCTTTTTCTGGATACGCTTTAGGACATATGTTAGTGCCTAATAAACATTCCTTATTGAAAGCCCTTATTGGTGGTGTGATTTTATTAATACTGTATTTTGTACCATTAGTTAATGTATTTGTTTTATTGGTTGCGTATATATACGGAATGGGTATGCTAATTAACTTGTGTATTGGATATAAATTGAGTGATAAATAATTGCTCTGTTTGTAAGGCCTTAGCTACAAACGAATATGTAATACATTCTGGAACTAAATGGACTGTATCATTGGCTAAAGATCAATACTGGCTTGGAAGATCTTATGTTACGCTAAATAGCCATAAAAGTGCATTGTCGGAATTATCCCAGAATGATTGGTTGTCGTTAGCACAAGTAATAAATAAATTCGAATCAAAGCTTAAAAAGGCTTATGGTCCAGATTTGTTTAACTGGTCTTGCTTAATGAACGATGCATATCAACATCATCCTTATGAATCTTCGCATGTACATTGGCATGTTAGGCCTAGATATTCAAAAACCATAGATATAGACGGCGTAAAGTTTTCTGACCAAGAGTTTGGGCGGCACTATAAAACAAGATGGGATGGTCGCAAGGATTTTGAAATATCTAACAGTTTGATGAAAAAAATACAGTCGCAAATTGAATTTTAGCCTTCAATTTAAGACTACAATATTTAAATAGTTTTATTAGGAATGTGTCTTGACAAAAATAGTGAAAACACTGCAATAACAGTCAAGTAAAAGAGTGATTCTTTTAAGCCTTCAAGCTGTGCGTCTTTATAGCTTGTTGCTATACCTTCAGCTTCTGTTTGAGTCAGGCCAATATCAATTGCATATTGTTCAACCTGGGAAGATGGCACAATTTCTAAAGTTTTTGTGTTGCTCGAAACGTAATCTTTGATATTGCTTGGCAGTGTACTGTTTTGAACATTTGTTACGAATCCTGTAGTCATAGTTGCAATTAGAATAGATCCAATTAATGCAGTACCGAATGAAGATCCAAGATTTTGGAATGATCCTTGCAGACCACCCACTTGGCTCGTCTTATCGGGCGATACTGCAGACATGTTTACATTGCCAATCTGAGAAGCCATTAGTCCTAGTCCAGCTCCTGTTAAGAACATTGCCACCGCAAAAGGAACGCCGGTTAGATCTCTGTTAATACTAGCCATTAATGCCAAACAAGCAATTACTAAAAGAACTTGGCCGTACCTGATTATTTTTTTTGGAGAATAACGTGAAACTAATTTTGATCCTATCATTGAAAAGATTATTAAAGCTATAGATAGTGGCAGAATTTTTATGCCGGTTGATAACGAATCTTTGCCTAGCACCATTTGTAAATATATTGGAATAACAAAAAAGATGGCCGCAATTATTACATACTGCGAAAATAGCACCATTAATCCTGACCTGAGTTGAGGGGCTTTGAACATGGAGACATTTACCAATGGGTTAAGTTTTTTCGTTTCAAGCATTTTTTGTCTTTCGTAAAATAGCCAAAGTAAAAAGGCGCCAGCGCCAATTATGTAGGCAACAATAGATATTCCAAAAGGTGCAATTGCTTGTCCGTTAATTGTAGGTTCAGTTATTGGCGTTACCCAGCCCCAGGTTTTGCTTTGTAACATTCCAAATACAACTAAAGCCATTCCGGTTGCTGAATATAGTGCGCTAAGAAAATCAATTTTATTTTTATCTTTTGTGCCTATTTCTTTAAATTTTTTCACAAATAATAACAAGCTAAGCATAATTGCAGTTTCTATTAAAAATACCCAGCGCCACGAAAGATACGTAGTCATAAAACCTCCAATTAGTGGTCCTGCTGCGGCTGCGGCACCAGAGATACCACCGATGATTGCGTAGGCAGTTACTCGGTCCTTTCCGCTGTAATTAGATGCAACAAGCGCAGCAATAGAAGGAATCACCAAAACAGCACCTAAGCCTTCAATAAATGACCAGCCAAATCCAAGCATGTAAATATTTTGACTAATTCCAGTAATGAATGACCCGATTCCATAAATAATTGAGCCTATAACAAAAGCTCTAACAAGTCCTAGCTTAGAGGCAATTTTTGCACCAATTAACATGAATGCTGCCATAGTGAGGGTATAAAAAGTTATGGCCGCTTGCATGGCGCTTACTGTGGTGTTCAGGTCTTTAACTACTGTAGAAATTGATACATTCATAACGGTACTGTCTAAAACCATTACAAATTGAGAAATTGCGAGTAAAGAAACAACAGTCCACTTTTTCATAAAATTATCATAGCGCACTAATTAATATTTTTAAATTGAGTAAAATATTGTTTTATAAAATACGGCAAAAATCTTATATAATATGTGCTACAATTTTATGGAAACAATTATTTGAGGGATGAATAAACAAATATGAACTGGAAAATTATTGGTAGGTCACTAAGCAGTGCGGATATGCGAAAGCGTCTTCTTGCTGTTATTGGCATGATTGTAATATTTAGATTCTTGGCTCATATACCAATTCCTCTTGCTGAACCAGAAACGTTAAAGCAAGTTTTAGAAAATGTTTTTAGCCAGACAAATGGCTCTAATCTACTTGGATTTTTGAATATTCTTAGTGGTGGAGCTTTGGCTAACTTATCAATAATGATTATTGGACTTGGTCCATATATAAATGCCAGCATTATCATGCAGCTTTTAACTAAAGCTATTCCAAAATTAGAAAATTTGAACAAAGAAGGTGAATATGGTCGTAAAAAAATCCAACAATGGACCAGGATTTTAACTCTACCTTTGGCAATTATTCAATCTATTGGAACTATCTTCCTAGTTAGGCAAACTGCCGCCGGTACTAGTGGGCTAGATAGTCTTATTAGCAGCGCAAGCTTAGGGCAGTGGATTCTAATGGTGGCCGCTCTAACCGGTGCTTCGATGCTACTTATGTGGATGGGCGAAATAGTAACAGAGCAAGGTGTTGGTAATGGTATATCGTTGATAATTACTGTTGGTATTTTGGCTGGTCTTCCGGCTATAATTTGGAACCTAATAACATCTGTTGTTGTAGAAGGTTCTCAGTTCAGTGTTTTTGGTAAGTTCACACTTCCAATAAATGCCCAGGCTCTTTGGGTGACTCTTGGGATTGCAGCCGTGACATTTATTGTTACTATTTTGGTTGTTTATTTAAACGAAGGCCAAAGAAGAATTACTATAAGTTACGCTAAAAGAGTTCAGGGTAACAGGGTTTACGGTGGAGTAAATACAACTTTACCAATTAGGCTTATCACGGCTGGCGTAATTCCTATTATTTTTGCTCTGGCCTTTTTATCTTTACCTGAGTTCGTCGGAAGATTACTTAGTCAAGACGCGACAGGCAAGTGGCAAGAATTTGGTGCTAATTTAGCAACCTGGTTTGCGACGCCCACAAGTCAAACACTAACTAGTGGCGATTGGACGGCCTGGATATATCCAATAGCTTATTTCTTGCTTGTGTTTATGTTCACATTCTTCTATACAAGTATTGTTTTTAACGCTAAAGAAATATCCGAAAATCTACAAAAACAAGGTGGCTTTATAGACGGTGTACGTCCAGGGTTACAAACCGAAAAGTATCTACTAAAAGTAGTTAATAGGTTGACTCTGTTTGGTGCCATAGCATTAGCTTTGCTGGCAGTGATGCCAATTTTTGGACAGGCGATTCTCAAGACTGATCAAATTGTAATTGGAGGTACTAGTATCTTGATTCTTGTATCAGTCACACTTGAAACTCTGAGACAGATTGAATCAAGAGCTCTAATGATTACATATGATGACTACACAATTAATATAGATTCAGACCATAAAAAAGAACGAAAATTTAAGCTGTTTAGAAAGAAAAAATCGACAGTTTAAGATTATTTTAAAAAAATCATTGCACTAATCTGTAAATTGTAGTAAAATTTGATATTGTTGTAGCTTATGGCCAGTACCAAAGAAGTAATCGAATTAAACGGAATTATTATTGAGACCCTACCAGGTACTCAATTTAAGGTCGAACTCGAGAATGGTCATCAAATTATAGCTCATGTAGCCGGAAAGATGCGAAAACATTATATTCGTATAGTTCCCGGAGACAGCGTTACGGTAGAATTGACACCTTACGATCTTACGAAGGGTCGGATAACGTACCGCAAATCATAGGGTTCTTTGGTCCCGAATTAATATTAATTTAACGCAGTGTGTCACCACCACAGCATTAAGGAGTGATGATCCGCATGAAAGTGCGTGCGAGTGTAAAAAAAATTAGTCCAGACGACATCATGGTTCGTCGCAAGGGACGACTTTTTGTTATTAACAAGAATAAGCCAAAGCATAAGCAGAGGCAGGGTTAAGGTATGGCAAGAATAAGCGGAGTTACTATTCCAAATGAAAAACAAGTATGGATTTCTCTTACTTATGTTTACGGAATAGGACGTAAAACTTCATATGACATACTCGCCAAGGCTAAAGTTGAGCCTACTACCAGAGTCAAAAATTTAACTGACGATGAAATTGGTCGAATCCAAGACATTATTAATAATAATGTCCAGGTTGAGGGTGATTTACAGCGTCAAGTTGTTGCAAATATTAAGCGTCTTAAGGAAATTCGCGCTTATAGAGGACTAAGGCATCAGGCAAATCTACCAAGTAGAGGTCAACGAACCAAAACTAATGCCCGAACTCGAAGAGGAAAGAAATTAACAGTCGGCGGAACAGCAAAAAAGGCGCCGGCTAAGACATAAGGTATAGGTATATAGAATATGGCAGAAATTTCAAGCGCCGCCAAGAAAAAAAAGGCAAAGCGAAGCGTACCTTACGGCGAGGTTCATATATTAGCATCGTTCAACAACACAATTATTTCAGTTACTGATAAAAACGGTGGTTTATTAACTGCTGCAAGTGCTGGTGGTTGTGGATTCAGAGGCAGTAAAAAAGGCACAGCATATGCTGCCCAGGTTGCCTCAGAAAAGGCTATCAATGCCGCAAAGCAATTACATGGATTATCAAAAGCAGACGTTTTTGTTAAGGGAATCGGTTTAGGCCGAGAAGCAGCTATTCGTGCCGTGGCATCATGCGAAGTATCGGTTGAGTGCATTAAAGATGTAACTGGTGTTCCACACGGTGGCTGTCGCCCACGAAAGAGTAGGAGAGTTTAGCATGGCACGAGATACACATTCAATTACAAAAATGAGTAGACGCGAAGGCTATGCACTTCATCCTAAAGCTCATAAGCACATGGTAAAAAGAAGCACAGTCCCTGGTCAGCACGGTCGTACTGGTCGTAGGTCTGTTGCAAGCCAATACGCTCTTCAATTAAGAGAAAAGCAGAAAGTCAAGAGACTTTACGGTTTGCTAGAAAGACAATTTTCTAACTTAATGAAAGAGGCTAACCGCAAAGAAGGTCAAAGTGGTGAAATTCTGCTAAGACTATTAGAGCAACGTGCAGATAATGCAGTTTACCGTGCAGGTTTTGCGCCTAGCAGAAGAGCTGCAAGGCAACTTGTAACTCACGGTCATTTTATGTTAAACGGTCGGCGGGTAGATATACCTTCAATTAGGCTTAAGGCTGGAGATGTCTTGAGTGTTAGAGAAAAGAGTCAAAAAACTGAGTACTTCAAGAATATGGATGATATAACCGGAAACGCAGAAGTTACAGTTGGTTGGCTGAAAGCTAACAGGAAAAAATTTGAAATAACCATAACCGGCACACCTTCTAGAGAAGAAGCTGAGCCAGATATTAATGAACAACTAATTGTTGAGTATTACTCACGATAATAGAGAGGTACGACTAGAAGATGTCAAAGATTCATACACCATCATTAGCACAAATTGACGAGCACAGTGAAGTCAGTGCAAGTTTTGTTATCGAACCATTGCATACCGGATATGGCATGACCTTGGGAAATTCGCTTCGACGAGTACTTCTTTCGAGTATTGCGGGAGCAGCTGTTACGGCATTTAAAATCGAAGGCGTTAGCCACGAATTTACAACCGTTCCTGGCATTAAAGAAGATATTGTCGACATTATGCTTCAACTAAAGAAAATTCGTTTTCGTGTATATGCCGAAGAGCCTCAGTTACTAAGACTAGAATTTAAGGGCTCAGGAGACATTACAGCTAAAGATATTCAGGTTAATGCTGATGTCGAAGTTGTTAATACAGACCTTGTGATTGCGAGCTCAGACGACAGCAAGACACACTTAGTAATGGACTTAATTGTAGAAAATGGTCGCGGATATCGAACTGTAGAAGAAGGAACTAAAAAGAAGCCTAGCGACATGATCGCGTTAGACGCTATTTTTAGCCCGGTTCTTCGCGTAAGATACAAAGTTGAAGACACTAGGGTTGGACAGATTACTGATCTTGATAAGCTTGTTATTACTATAGACACAGATGGATCAATCAGCCCTAAAGATGCTTTTGAAGAAGCAGCAGCAATTTTAGTAAATCAGTATAGTGCTCTTGCAGGCCAAACAAGAGTTGAGGCAGCGCCAGCTAATAAAAATGTAGCACCTAGCTTTAACGCTGAAGAAGAAGAGCCAGCTGAACTTAAAGTTGCAATAGAAGATTTAAATTTAAGCGCTAGAACAACCAATGCTTTAATAAACAATGATATTCATTCTTTGAAAGATTTGTTTAGTTTAAGCGATGCTGAGCTAAGAGATCTCAAAGGATTTGGTCAAAAAGCTTTAGATGAAGTGAAAGACAAGCTAGCAGAACTGGAGTTATAGTAAATGCATCGGCACGGATATAAAGGAAGAAAGCTAGGGAGGGAAAAAGATCAGCGAAGAGCTCTTATTAAAGGTTTAGCTAGTAGTTTGACAATTAACGAAAAGATTACAACTACATTGCCTAAAGCAAAGGAACTAGTACCCTATTATGAAAAACTTATCACTAAAGCAAAAAAAGGTGATTTGCATAATAGAAGATTAGTAATTTCAAAGCTGGCAACCGTAGAAAGTGCTCATAAATTAGTTGATGAAATTGCTCCTAAATTAAGTTCACGTGATTCTGGACACCTTAGAATTAGCAAAATTGAGAACAGAAGAGGCGATAACGCCGAAATGGCAGAGGTTAGTTTTGTAGACGATCTTAAAAAAGTAAGCAAAAAAGCTGAAGTTAAAACAACCCCTAAAGAAGTTAAAACCAAGGAAGCTCCTAAAAAAGCAGACACAGCAAAAGCTAAAACTGTTAAGAAGGAGACTAAATAATGAAAACTTATAGCGCAAAACCATCCGATATTACCAGGAACTGGTATATTATTGACGCATCAGAGGCTCCCCTTGGAAGGCTTTCTACTAAAATTGCAACCCTATTAACTGGTAAGGGAAAACCAAGCTTTACTAAACATATAGATTGTGGTGATTTTGTAGTAGTTATTAACAGTGATAATTTAGTTGTTACTGGCAATAAGATGAAAGACAAGATGTACTATCGTCACAGTCAATACCCTGGTAGTCTAAAAGAAGCAACTTTAGCAGAAAAAATGTCTAAAGATTCAACCGATGTAATTGTATTAGCGGTTAAGGGCATGCTTCCAAAGAATAAATTAATGGACGAACGGCTAGCGAGGCTCAAGGTTTATCCTGGTAGCGAACACAAGCACGAAGCCCAAAAACCAGTGAAAGTGAGTATTTAAGAATGTCTAAAACTGAATATTTTTATGCATTAGGCCGCCGGAAAAGTTCTACAGCAAGAGTCAGGCTATATGCAAAAGGCAAAGGCCAAATTACAGTTAATAATAAATCTGTAGAAGAATACTTTGACAACAGCCAAGCACTACTTAAGGTTATAAACAAGCCTTTTGTTGTTCTAGATAAAGAGAATCAATTTGATGTATCTGTTGTTGTTGAAGGTGGTGGCCATACAGGGCAAGCCGGCGCTATATCTTTAGCTATCGCAAAAAGTTTAGTGGAACTTTCAGAGGACTATAAAGGAACTCTTAAGAAAGCTGATCTGCTTTCAAGAGACCCAAGAGAAAAAGAACGTAAGAAGTTCGGTCTTAAGGGTGCTCGTAAGCAAAGACAATTTACAAAGAGGTAGATTATTTAGCTTATTAAGATTTGGGCGTATGCTAAAATTGACCCTAGGTATTTCCAGATAGGGTCAATTTTTTATATGGACGAAAGAAGAAATCAATTTATTAACAGAACAGCCAAACTGTGGGGTTATGACCTAGATACTACCCGACAATTGCTTAGTATTCGACCAATTAAGGCAATTCGGCTGAACCTTAACCGAGATCTCAATAACACTATTTCAGAACTTTCAACAACAGTTCCAGATGTTTTTAAAATAGATTGGGCACCACATACTTATTACTCTGAAAGCTTAAATAAACCTTCTGGTCTTAAATTATTCAAAAGCCAAGATATAGTTATTCAAAATTCTTCAAGTTTTTGTCCTGTGCTAAATTTAGACCCAAAAAAAGGTGATAAGATTTTAGATTTATGTGCAGCACCGGGCCTCAAAACTTCACATATAAGCGATATATGCAATAATGAAGCAGAAATAATTGCCAATGATCTTTCTAGAGCTAGATACCGTAAGATGGAATTATTTTTTAATACTTACGGCTGCAATATAAATTCAATAAATAATGATGGCAGAACGCTTGCAAATAATCCTATGTACGTAGGTTATTTTGATAAAATTCTAGTTGATGCACCATGCAGCGGAGAAGCTAACATCAATATTAATGTTGATAAAGATTTCAGCGCATGGAGTTTAAAAAATATTAAGCGTCTTCAAAACCTGCAGTTAAGCTTACTTAAGACGGCATATAAATTAGTCAAAAATGGCGGAACAATAGTATATAGTACCTGCACAATTAATGCTGAAGAAAATGAAATCGTTGTATCAAAATTTTTAAAAAGTCATAACTGCATATTGCAAAGTACAATTGCAGGAGATTTGCCTACTATAAAAGTGAATCAATCTTCACTAAACATATCTGTTGAAAATGATATACTTAACAAGTGCACAAGAATAATTCCGTCAAAATACAATGAAGCCTTTTTTGTTGCAAAAATACTCAAAATTGAAGAAGACGAATTTAGTTATGATAAATAGTCACAAAGATTGTAAATTAAATATAAAGGTAGTTTATACTAAATTATAATGATAAAAGAAACAATACTTACTGGAATTAGGGCAAACGATATTCCTACTTTGGGCAATTATTTAGGCGCAATACTGCCAATTGTTCAAATTGCCAATAGCCTAACAGAAGATTCAAGAATTAATTGCTTTGTTCCTGACCTGCATTCTATAACAACTCCCATAGATCATGATTCTCTGCAAGATAATATAGAATACAATACTAAACTTTTTGTTGCCGCAGGTTTGCCCATTCAGAAGCAAAATGTTAATTTATACCGTCAAAGCTATATAAGTGCCCACAGTGAACTAGCCTGGATATTGTCTTGCTTTACAGGTTTTGGTGAAGCGAGTCGTATGGTTGAATTTAAAGATAAATCAGCCCAAATAGGTGGTGAAAGAGTTTCGGTTGGTCTATTTACTTATCCAATACTTATGTCAGCAGATATATTGCTATATGATGCCAAATGGGTTCCTATTGGAGAAGATCAAAGGCAGCATCTAGAGCTTACAAGAGAGCTTGCTATAAGATTTAATAATAAGTTCGGAGATATATTTACGGTACCTGAAACAATTGACAAGCAACAGCACTTCCTAAATAGAGACAAAGCGCCAAGAATTAGAAGTTTAAAAAATCCTAGCAAAAAAATGAGCAAAAGTGTTAATGATCCTACGGGAACAATTCTGCTTACAGACGATCCATCATCTGCTGTAAAAAAAGTTATGTCTGCAACGACAGATTCATTGTCGCAGATAAACTACGACTGGGAGCGACAGCCTGGAATTACTAATTTATTAACAATTTTATCTTTATTAACTGATAAAGATCAGTCACAAATTAACACCGAATGGGTTGGAAGAAGTAGCTACGGAGAGCTTAAAAAGGCAGTAGCAAGTGCAGTAGAATCGGAACTAATAAGACTTCAAAATGAAATAAACAATGTCGCAAATGAAGAATTAGAAAATACATTAATTCAGAGCGAGGATTTTTTACGTAATCAGGCTAATGATAAATTATTGCAAGTTCAGCAAGCTGTTGGCTTGAGGTAAATCTATTATAGGTCTCTATGCTATAATTGTATGAACATACAAGCATACTCTATAACCGAATAATAAGAGGACATTACTATTTCTGACTCAAAGGCCAAAGCAATAGTTAAGAATAAAAGTGACAAAATTTTGAGAGCTGATATATTATTAGCTAACTCATACCCTGAATATTCACGATCTGCTCTGGCTAAGCTATTTGATATGAATTGTATTAAGAGTGCAGATAAAATACTAAAACCTGGTGATAAAATTGCTCCTGGTGATATTTTTGAAGCAGACATAAATGATTTAAAAAAACCCGCAGATGAAATAGAGCTACCTATAATTTATGAAGACGACTCGGTTATAGTTATTGATAAACCAGCTGGAATAATTAGCCACGCTAGAGGTAGATATTGGGACGAACCAAGTGTTGCTAGTTTTATAAGAAGTAAGGTCAAATTTAATGATGTAAATGAAAGGGCAGGAATCGTTCATCGTTTAGATAGGGCTACAAGTGGCGTTATGATATGCGCTAAAAACACAGATTCACTAAAATACTTGCAAAAACAATTCGGAAATCGAAAGGTTTCTAAAAAATACATTGCGCTCGTTAGCGGAAAGGTGGAGCCTTCGGATGCAATAATTGATCTACCGATAGGCCGTAATCCAAGCAAACCACAAACAATGATAGTTACCGAAAACGGTAAATCGGCACAGACTGAATATCATAGTATTGCTCATTCTGATAGCTATACTATGCTAGAGCTATCTCCAAAAACAGGTCGTACTCATCAGTTAAGAGTCCACCTAAACTACATTAACAAACCCATTCTAGGTGATATTTTATATGGTGGAGAAATTGCCGAAAGATTATTCCTGCATGCAGCTAGTATTGAAATTATGTTACCAGGAAGCGGAGAGCTTCAGACTTTCACTTCATCATTGCCAAAAATATTTAAAGATAAAATGAAATAATGATATATTCCACGAACACAAAGATAAAATTATCACAACTTTCTAAGGATACTCCACAGTTAATAGTATTTGTTGGAAAACCAGGTAGTGGCAAATTACAGATTATGAAAGATCTCAGTAGTTCTATTACTAGTCCAGCTAACATAACTGTAATTGAACCACTTGATGGTAAAAAAACCATCGGCATAGAACAAACAAGAGATATTAAAAAGATTTCGTTTCTAACAAAAAAAGAACCTCAGGTAATTATGGTTCCAAATGCCGAAAAAATCACAAACGAAGCCCAAAATAGTATGCTAAAACTATTAGAAGATACTCCTGCAAATTTGCATATATTTATGGGTACAACTAGTTTGGGTAAATTATTAATAACAATTCGTTCCAGAGCTTACTTATGGCGCGTTATGAACCCAACTATCGAAGAAGTTATAAATGAATATAAAAACCTAGATATTAACAAAATTGAGCAAGCCGTAAAACTTACATCTCAAAGATCAAGATATCTTGAGGAATATTTAGTAGAAGGTAAAACTCCCCTGAATATTGATACTGCCAAAGAAATACTAAGCGAAGATAAGTTCGAAAGACTTCAGCGGGTTAATGGTTTGTCTAAAGATTTACAGCAATCGGTAGATATCATTGAATCAATACTTCTTATAAGTAAGGCGGCAGCCGAAATTGCAATAAAAAATAATGATTTACAGAAAATGATGCCATGGAAAAATAGATTGGCATTATGCCTTGAGTCTTTAGACCTGCTAGACAAGTCCGTACAGCCTAAACTCGTTCTGACGAGACTGTTTATGGTGCTATAATAGATATAATGTTTGGACTTATCGCACTATTAGTATTAACTGCCGTAGTTATTCGCGCATCTTACAAATTGGATGATGATACAGATGAAATTCCAGATAGAATTGCCGGTAGACTAGGAAAGTTATGGGAAATTGCTCATCAAGGAATGAAAGACAATAAGCTTCTTCGTGCAGAAA
The DNA here is from genome assembly GCA_031973215.1 of Candidatus Saccharimonadota bacterium. Classification (GTDB taxonomy): domain Bacteria; phylum Patescibacteriota; class Saccharimonadia; order Saccharimonadales; family CAIOMD01; genus DALYDK01. The sequence continues at coordinate 218,227 of DALYDK010000001.1, read as the reverse complement.
AAGCCTTACTAACAATTCTAAAAATAGATGACAAAAATGCGGCGGCTTATAACCGCTTAGGAATACTTTATGCTAAGCAAAAAGAATTCAAGAACGCTATAGATTGTTTTGAAATTGCATCATCTATAGAAAAAAGCCCATCTTCTTACCATAATTTAGGATTAATATATTACGAAACTGGAGACTACACTAAGGCTTCAATTGCTTTTGAAGAGGCATTAACCTTAGAAGATTCAATGGCCGCCCGTCATATAGCCTATGCAAAGGTCCAAGAAAAACTAGGTAATAATAAAAAGATGATACATGAACTGGAAAAAGCCTCGGAGCTTGAGCCAACAAAAGAGACATTCTCTTTATTAAAAAGAGCCTATGATCTACATGGAATGGAAGATGAATCAAAGGCTATTAACAGAAAGCTAAACAGAAGTACAAAATCTAAAACAACTCCCAAAAAAATTACCCGTCCTAAAAAAGTTGTTATATAAACTATTTTGTTTAATTAATAAAAAACACCCAAATTATGAGTTTTTTAGTTGGTGCAGGGTGTAGGATTCTAAGACTAATGAAGCCAGTTTCAGCCGTAGGCTCGTAGCACGTAAAACCAATAGAAAAACCCAGACAAGCTGGGTTCATCTATTGGTGCAGGGTGTAGGATTCGAACCTACGAAGGCGAATGCCAACAGATTTACAGTCTGTCGTGTTTGACCGCTTCACTAACCCTGCAATCGCTCTGATAAGTTCAGAGCAGAACACTTCTTTTAACTACACCTCACTGTAGGTTAAAAGTTTAGTTGCTCTCGCATTGCAACTAATTGTAATGGAGCCGACAGAGGGATTCGAACCCACGACCCGCTGTTTACAAAACAGCCGCTCTGGCCACTGAGCTATGTCGGCATGTATTAAGGCCACACCATATTCTATCAGAAGCATAATGGTATTTTCAAATTGTTTGGCAATATCTTGACATTTTGTACGTTTGAGCGCAGAATAACAATCGTTTGAGTTAAAATATGATACACGAATTACCACATCAAAGAATCGATAGTATATACAAAAACAGTACGCCTAGCGACGAGCAAATTAGAGCCGCAATTGTATCGATGATTGTTCAGAGCGAACTAGGCCATGACTTAGATGACATAGATCGAATTGGAAAGCTAGCTGAATTTCTACAGACGAGATAATTGTTTATAGCGCCTAAAATTGATACAATATTTTGGATTATATTGCCGTTGTAGCTCAGTGGTAGAGCACTTCCATGGTAAGGAAGGGGTCACGAGTTCAAGTCTCGTCAACGGCTCCATTTGTAAGTTATTGACTTTTGCACTAAAAATAGATAAAATAGTACACTGAATTAAGGGAATTTATGGCTAAAAAGACATTAAAGAGAAAAACTATCGGCTTATCTTGTGACAACTGTAGTCAGAGGCATTATTACTCTACGAAAAATACCCAGAATACCCCAGAGAAAATATCTCTTAAAAAGTATTGCCCAACAACCAGGTCAATAGCTACTCATACCGAGACTAGCAAAAACCTTGGTAGGAACGTAGTTAAAGCAAAGAAAAGATAGTATAAACAGCTATATTAGACCCCCAAAAAATGGGGGTCTTTTTTATTGAATAAAATCTATGGCAGTATTTATGAGTTCCGCATGGCTCCAAACCAAAGGTGCAACTCCAACTGGTGCCCCGGTTTCTGGATGTACCTGTTCGCTCATTACACCGCTACTTAGCATGTATCTTAGCGACCACTCGAGTAAGCCCCTAGCTTTATCTTTTTGGTCGAGAGCTACATATATTTGAGCCAGCCATAAACTAGTAACAAACCATGGATTAGGGGGTAGATGTTCAGTTGTTCTCATGTACCAATCGTTTTCGTACCTTACCACTCCACCTAGTTGGGTTAAACCAGAAATGTTTTCCTCAATAGATCTTAATGACCTTTGTATTTTCTCTGAGTCTAGCTTTTCGTTAGTGAACATAACCACGCCATACAGGCTAGAAATATCTATAGTGTTATCAAACTGAATATTTTCATCTTCTTGTAATAATATACCTTTTCTATACGTTCCTTTATCGTAGTCAAAGTATAGTTCGAATCCTTGTTTGATTCTTTCGGCAGCATTGCGCCACTTTATTTCATCGTCTGGATAGTTAAACTTTCTGGCAAAATCAGCAGCCGTATGAAGAGCTCCTATGACTGTAGCGGCTGTATATGTATGCGATAAAAACTTTTCTTCCCAAAGATCATAGCTAGCATGAGGTAAATTTGTCTCGTCGTCTATAAAGCTAGCCATAAAATTAGCAGCAGGCTGAGTTAGGGTGTTATAAATTGACTGCACGAACTCTTCATCACCAGTATATTTTAAATATTCCCCCAACATATTAATCACAGAAGCTGTTTCATCTTCTTGAATAGCAAGTTCTTTTCGATTGTTATGCACCAACGGGTGCCAGGTGCTTCCAATTGCGCGGTCGGGCTGGTATTTGTGCATCAAATAACCATCCCTAGATAGAGTGTCTCGGCAGAATTCAAAGAACTTTTTGGGTTCATCGCTATAGCCAAGTCTTATTAGTGGCCAAATAGCATAGGCTCCATCTCTTGGCCAACAGTAGCAGTAGTAATCTCTTCCGTAATTGAAAATTGAAGAATCGCCACTTGCCAAAATACCGCCTCTTTTATCGCAGTGGGCCTTAATGACCATTAATGATTTTTTAACCTCATTTACTAAGTCCGGAGAAAGTGTATGTAGTTTGTTGGCGCCAGTTGCTAGCCAATTATGCCACCATTTTCTGGCAGATTGCTCGACTGCGTCTATGCCTCTTTGTTTGTAGTCATGGTGCACGGCCTCGCACTGATACTGTGAAGCCGCGGCAATGAGCCAATAGTCAATTAATTCGCTATCATGAGGTTCAAGCATAAAAGCAAATCTAACAACAGAGTCAACGCCTCCGTGCTCTACTGCGTTACCAGCAAGTTCACCATCTTCGGCATCTTTGTAGGTTCCTTCTTTACCTTCTATGCCATAGTTTCCAATACAGTATTGATCGAACATCTGACCGCTGCTTTTCGCAGCGCCATAAGCTAGAATGGAGCACCTGCCTTTGTAATCTAATATGTAATTTTCATCTGGGACGAAAAGGGCAGTATCGCCTCGTCCGCCTCTGGAAATTTCGAATACTTGGTGCAAGAATATGCGTACATCTCTTTTGATATCCCATTTATTTGAAACATTAATTCTTCTGATAAATCCATTGTGGTGAGGATCAACGAAATCTAAAGTGTTAAGTGTTATGCCTAGATTCTGACTTTCCATTGTTGTATTTGACATTAAGGCATCATTTTCCAGGTTAACTGAAATATTCCAGGTGCCATCATCAACCCAAGAAAAAGTTCCATCTACCCAAACCCCAATTTTATGATGAACACTTCTTGAAGTTGTTAAATTATCTAAACCTACAAAAGGATAGTAAAAGTCATGTATTAAGCCATGTTCATTAAGTCCGACCATTAGCTGTCCGTTGCTAAGCATAGCTAGTCTTGCCATTTTATGAATCCAAACCTTTCTCAGCTAACCTATACCTAATATCTTGGTAAGAGTTCATAAAATTGGTGAAAGCTTCATAAGGTGAGTCATATGGGCTGAAATATGCATGGACATCGCCGTCGTTAAACCACTTAGTGCACATGTAATAAAAATGGTCACTTGTTTGCAGTTTTCGCCAATCTTCAATTAATTGCCAGTCGCCTGAATTAATTATTGAATCTTCTAGACTGTAAAGAGCTAAAATAGCATTATGCTGCATTGGGTTGCCTAGCCAGGCAGTAAGATCTCTTTCGTTATCCGCCCATGTAATGGTATTTGGTACATCTACAAAGTCAACTGGTTCATAATAATCAATAGCTTCTGTTAATGTCATAAAGGTTCTATCTTCTCTTGAATTGTGCCAAGCATCGGGTAAAGCTCTTAAGAAATCAAATATACCAGTGTCTGCCCATTGGTGTTCGCCGAAAGTTTCGTAATCCATAAAAAGGTTAAATACCTGCGCATTATCCATTGAGGCGCCCATCCAATTCACAAATTTTTCTGTGGTTAGCGGGTGCTCTTCCCATTCTTTATTGCCGAATCTAAAGGCCATATCGTCGCTTAATTTGTAATTCTTCATTAGCAACCTGATATTGTCTGTGTAAGAAGGCCTATAGACAAAATTAGGACTTCTCCAGCCTAGGATTGGATCCCAGCCTTCAGTAATTATACCTTTGTATCCAGCTTGATCGGCCCAGTAGGCAAGGTCGTTGTTATAACTAAGTTCAGTGTTTCGGAAAACGGTTGGGGTGACTCCAAAAACTTGTTCTACCTTTTCTTTATGCATTTTAACCTGAGCTTCAAACTCGGATTTGGAGTAGAAAAATGCTAAAGAGTGATGATAGGTTTCGGCAACAATCTCAACTCTACCGGTACTAACAATTTGCTTGAAGCTATCTAGCACTTCTGGAGCCCACTGTTCGAATTGTTCGATTATTGTGCCAGTTATAGAAATACTAACTTTAAAATCTGGATACTTATTAAGCATCTCTAATAAAACTGCATTGGTGGGAATGTATGATTTAGCTGAAACTTTATCAATAATAAATTCATTGTTAGTAAGTGCATTAGGAGTAAAGTCATTGAAATAACTGTGATCATTACCTGCAGAAAAAACAGTGTAGTGTTTAATGCGATATGGTTGGTGGACATGAAGATATAAACAAATAGCCTGCTTCATTATCTGGCCCCCACTAAATTAGCATGTCGTTGATAATGACTTACTATCTTGCTGGCAGCGTGATCCCAGGTAAGTCTAGCAAATTCTTTATAACTTTGACTGTACAGTTCGTCTCTTAATGTATCGTAACTTACAACTGCTGATATTTGGTTTGCCATTTCGTCAATATCCCAAAAATCTACTTTCAGTAAATTAGTCATTACTTCCGCTACGCCAGATTGTTTGCTAACAAGGGCAGGGGTTCCGTAGCCTATTGCCTCTAAAGTAGTCAAGCCAAAAGGCTCTGAAACGCTAGGCATGACAAACAAATCTGCAATTTTAAAAGCATCTCTTAAGTTTTTGCCTCTTTGAAAATCTGTAAAAATAACATTTTTCGAAATTCCTAGTTCAGCAGCTAGCTCTAATAGTTCCAAATACTGCTCACCGGATCCTACAATTAAAAAGATTGTTTTCGGATTTTTGTCTAATACTTTTTTTGCTGCTTGGAGTAGATTATAAAGACCTTTTTGAACTGTTAACCTGCCTATGTTAGAAACTACCCTATAGCCGTTATTTTTCATTTTAGTTAAGAATTTATAAGCATTATCTTCGTCGATATTTTCATATAAATTAATATCAATGCTATTATGAACTACTTCTATTTTGTCTGATGGAATACCGTATTCTTTGACAATAATATCTTTTGTAAGCTGACTAACTGCAAATATTCTATCTGCGAGTAGTAGACCTAAATATTCTATTTCGTGAACCATTGGGTTGCCGGTCTTTCCGCCGGCTCTATCAAATTCTGTAGCGTGCACATGCACTACAAGTGGTTTTCCGGTAACTTCCTTGGCTCTTAGAGCGGCTCTAAAAGTTAACCAATCATGTGCGTGAATAATGTCATAATCTCCTAGAACTGCTAATTTTTCTACTCTATCGGCATAATTTTTAACTTGTTCAAAAAGACTTACGGACTCTGTTGTTCCATCTGTATATTCATACATAAAACTGTCGTAAGCCATACCGCTCTTTTTGACTTCTTTGGCTGATTGGGGAATAGCAGGATTAACTTTCATAAAATCAATATCAAAGTGCTTATCTGTGTATGGCACTATGAATTCAATATCAACAGATTGTTTCGAAAGTGCTTTGCACATATGAAAACAAGCTACTCCTAACCCTCCGCTGTTATGAGGAGGAAGTTCCCACCCTAACATTAATACTTTCATATATTTATTTTTTTCTCTCTTTTTTACTGTTTAAGTATATCTGTAATTTAACATCAAGCACAACCTTTTTGTAGATGAGAAATTTTAAATTATATGTTAAAATATATCAGATTAGATTATATTTGGTTAAAAATGTGACCAAAATCACAAATTATGCAAGAAACTAAGAACATCAGAAACATTGCTATTATTGCGCATGTCGACCATGGGAAAACGACCATTGTTGATGCTCTTCTTAAGCAAACAAAAGTATTTAGAGATAACCAAGCCGAAATGTCCCAGACACTAATTCTTGATAGTAATGATCAAGAAAGAGAAAGGGGCATTACTATAAAGGCTAAGCAAACGGCAATTAACTATGGTGATTATAGAATTAATATTGTAGACACGCCGGGTCATGCTGATTTTAGTGGCGAAGTAGAGCGAACTATAAATATGGCAGACGGCTGTTTGCTTATTGTAGATGCCAAAGAGGGCCCAATGCCTCAGACTAAATTTGTATTAAAAAAGGCCTTAGAGAACAACCTTATTCCAATAGTTGTGATAAATAAAATAGATAAATCAGATGCTGACATAGCCAGAGTTGAAGACGAAACTGCGAATTTGTTTCTTGAACTGGCAAAAAATGAAGAGCAGTTACACTATAAGACAATTTATGCAGTAGGCAAAGAAGGCAGAGCGTGGCTGAATATACCAGACAATATAGAATCTGACGCCAATATGGAGCCGATATTAGATACAATCTTAAGTTCCGTTCCTCACCCAAGCGGTGACGCCAGCAAACCTTTCCATATGTTGGTTACGGCACTGGAGTGGGATAATTTCCTAGGAAAATATGCTATTGGAAGAATTAGTGACGGTCAGATTAAAAGTAACCAAATCGTTAAAATAATTAACCAAGATGGAACTGTCACTAATAGTAAAATAGACAAGATTTTTAAAAGCCAGGGACTGCAAAAGGGACAAATCGACCTAGCTGTAGCTGGTGATATTGTTGCAGTCACAGGTTTGGCTGATGCGAAAATTGGAGATACTATTGCCTCAGAAGATTTTTCGGGGCAAATTGAATACATTGAAATTGAAGAACCAACTATAAAAATATCACTTCAACCTAATTCTTCTCCATTTAAAGGTACTGAAGCAAAATTCAGTACAAGTAGGCAAATAGCCGATAGATTAAAGCAAGAGCTAGAAACCAACATTGGTCTTAAAGTTGAAGAGCACGGAATAGGATTTTTAATAAGTGGTCGAGGAGAATTACATTTAAGCGTCCTAATAGAAACAATGAGACGAGAGGGTTTTGAATTTGAAGTGGGCCGACCAACTGTAGTTACCAAAATAATTGATGGGCAAGAACACGAACCATATGAACAGGTAACTGTGGTTGTAGATGATGCTTTTGTAGGTACGGTACAGTCAATTTTTGGGCTCAGAAGAGCCGAACAAATACATCAAGAACCTCTAGGTAATGGGCAAACTCAAATTGAATATAAAATAGCAACCAGAGCTCTTATTGGTATTTCTAACGAAATATTAACCGGAACTAAGGGAACGGCTCAGGTATATTCACTATTCGATTCGTATAAGCCTTCTGTGGTTAAGCTAAATAAAACAAGAAACGGCGCATTAGTTGCCTGGGAATCTGGAGTAGCTACCGCATATTCGCTTCAGTCAGCAGAAGACAGAGGAGTACTATTTATTAAACCCGGCGAAAAAGTTTACGCAGGCCAAGTTGTAGGCCTATACAATAGAAGTGATGATCTTGAAATAAATATCGTTAAAGAAAAGCACCTAACTAATATGCGTTCAAAAAGTAGCGATGGAACCGTTCAGCTTACACCAGCGCTAGAATTAAGCCTAGAGCAGTCATTAGACTTTATTGAAGAAGATGAACTACTTGAAGTTACGCCAGAGTCACTTCGTATTAGAAAAAAAGAGCTAGATCACAATAAGCGAAAAAGAGCAGCAAAAAAAGATAAATAACTTACGATTATTCGCTATATAATATAACCAATGCAAAACCAAAACCATTATTTTGTTAATCGTAAACAAGCGGGACTATTGCTTGCTAGAAATTTGTTCGAAAAGTATAGGTTCGAAGACACTATTGTATTAGCCCTATCGCAAGGTTCAATTTTAGTTGGGGCAGAAATAGCCAAAGCACTGCATTCGCTTATTGCCATATTAATGGTCAAAGATATTTACTTACCAGACGGCAAAACAATTATAGGTAGCATAAATGCCAATGGGGGTTTTGTTTATAACAATAATTTCTCCGCAGGAGAACTAGAAGAATTTGACTCTGAATACAGAGGCTTTATAGAAGAGTCTAAAAGACAGGCTTTTCATGAATTAAATGTAGCTCTGGCGCAGGGCGGTGAAATTAACGAAAATTATTTTAGAAACAGAGCTGTTATTGTGGTTAGTGATGGCGCCCTGAACGGCACTGCTTTTGACATGGCATATGAGTATCTAAAAAAAATAGCTATCAAAAAACTAATTATGGTTACACCAATAGCTTCTGTAAAGGCTATAGACAGAATGCATATTTTGGCAGATGAGCTAATTTGCTTAAGCCCGGTAGAAACCACTCTAGAAATTAATCATTTTTATAACGACAACAAACTACCAAGCACAAAAGAAACCATAGAAATACTTAACAATATCATTCTTAATTGGAACCAGAATAACTTAGCTTAATTTTTTTTCTTGGCTTTTTTACGAACCTTTTTAACTACTGGCTTTAAGCTTTCTACAAAATGAAAAAACTGGTCTCTGTTGACATCGGCAAAATCTGCAAGCGGCTTACTTCTTAGGTCAAAACGAATAGCCGCAAGTCGTAAAATAAATGTTATACCTATGGCAATCACGGCAGCAATTTGAGCATTAATTTCCATTTCGGTTGCTAGGATTAAAAAGATTACAATACCAATTAATGCAGCTAAGGCATAATATTGCCCGGGAAAGAATATTACCGGCTCACGTCTAATAAGTACATCGCGAATCATTCCACCGCCAATTGCACTAGAGAAACCAACAATTATAGCTGCCATATTTCCTAGGCCGGCGTTGAGGGTCATTTGGGCTCCAATAATTCCATAAATTCCCAAACCTAAAGCATCTGCAGTATAAAAAAGTACATTAAATTTTTTAACTACATGGTAAGCAAATGATCCAATCAGAACAGCATAAAATACAGCCAATATAAATTGAGGTGATTGTATAAATAATACCGGCCCTTGCTGCAAGAAGATTCCATCACGAATCAAACCGCCACCGGCACCAGTAATTAATGCTAAAATACCAACTCCAATAAGGTCATAACCTCTTTTTGTGGCTAGAATTACTCCGGTTAGTGCGAATAAGAAAGTAGCCAGAAGATTATAAATAAGAGGAAATTCAAACTGTCCAACTAGCTTGGGTGATTCAGCAAAAATTTGTACGCCAACACTAAAATCCATATTATTTTAGTTTATATATGTTGGTTAAGCTTATGCAAATCTTTTTGCCAAAAATGAAATTATTAATATAATACTTGTTGATAGGGGAGTAGCTCAGTTGGTAGAGTGAAGACTGCTTGAAAGCAGTCTGCAAGGCCGGAAGCCCGGATGGCGAACGCCACCGAGCCGAGGAGGGGTCGAACGCATTTTAAAATAAAATGACGGGTGACCCGGTCTCCAGGCAGACCGGTGTAAGTTTATGTTGGTTATTAACTAATAATTTATTATAATACCCAAACATAGGGGAGTAGCTCAGTTGGTAGAGCACCGGTCTCCAAAACCGGGTGTCGCAGGTTCAAGTCCTGTCTCCCCTGCCAAAAATGACATATTAGAGACGCAACGGCGTCTATTTTTTATATTCGGTTATTAGGCTAACTTGATTGTTGGCTACTGCTTGGATGCTTACTAGTTGTTTTTGCCTTCACGCCAGATATCTACTGCCCAAACAAGACCTAGAGCTAGTGGAATATCAACATCCTCAGAGATATTTACAAAATACTTATCTCTGATAGTAATCCATTTTTGATCGATCTCTAATACTAATTTGTCGCCATTCATAACCTTATAGCTTTTTCCAACAAAGTTACCGGCCAGCTCCCAAACTTCTCCATTTGCAAGTGTCATTGTTAGCCGAGATTTTATTGGAGAAAACTTAGCAACAACCTGGGCTGCCGACTTACCGTCTGGAGTAAAGAAATCCATTTTCCTTGGAATATTAATAATTTTTCCTTTGGCTGTATACAAAATATTATCATTTGCATCTTTTATATCTGCCTTTGTACCAAAGCCCATTTTTGCATCTATGAAATATACTTTATGCTCAGCATTTTCATCATCGTAAACAGAAAAATCACGACCAATTCCAAATTTACTTTTTACTAATAATTTCTTCATATATACCTCTTATTATTTATTTATCATAACAAAAATAACCTTTGATTTGTTGTATTTATTTAATTTATGCGAACTTTAATCAATATTGATTTATAACAGAAATTCAAATATTGTTTATTTACTATATAAAGGAGTAAAAATGGAAGAAATAAATGGTGCTTCGGGCAGGACACCTAAGTTTTTCCAAAAACCAAAAGTGTGGAAAGCGTTAGTTGTTGCCGTAGGCTATATGATTGTTTACTTGGGCGTTAGTCAGTTGGTTGCCAGGGGTCTAAAACTAGATATACCGGAGGGTGAACTATTAACAGTTCCAGAATATATCTATAAAGGTTTTATGTTACCTATTGCAATCACCAGCGTCTTACTTGCAGGATTTGCAGCGGCTATAGGTTGGCTTAAGCCTCTATTTTCAAGACAAGCAGTAAAGGGCAGTAAGTGGATGTGGATTGGCCCAATTGCTGTTAGTTTATATATTATTGGGCACTTTTTAAGTGCAGACTATTCAAAAGTTTCTTTTTCAGTAATTATAGCTATTTTAATTGCGACTGCTTTTGTAGGTTTTACCGAAGAACTTTTAACTCGTGGATTTATGGTAAAAATGGTAAGGGAATCCGGCAAATCGGAGTTCTGGGTTGCTGTTATATCATCACTTGTTTTTGGTTTAATGCATTCTACTAATATTCTAACTGGCCAATCGTTATCAAATACTGCAGTTCAATTAGTTATTACATTTATGTTCGGTATTGTCATGTACATAAGCCTAAGAGTGACAGGTTTTTTGTGGGTGACTATATTGCTACATTGGCTATACGATGCATCTTTGTTTATTCAAACAGGATCTATAACTAGTTCAGAAATAAGTGCAGTTGGTCCATTTGCAATTGTTGCTAGCTTTTCTGGTATTCTGGTGCCACTAGTTGGATTTTTGTCATTGTTCTTTATAAGGGGTAATTTTTCAAAAAAACGCATTTCAGAAGAGAAAGTCGTCAGCATAAATTAGTATTAAAAGGAGAGACAAATGTCGCAAAAGGAAGAAGTAATAAATAGCGCTGAAGAATCAAGGACTAGCAAGCTTAGGGTTAAGCCAACAATTTTAATTGGCGTTGCAATATATTTAATATATTTAGCCATTTTTTACGGCACATGGGCAGTCACTGGAGTTGATTATGAACGAATTGGTGAAAGCGCCAATACTACAAAACTTTGGTATGCAATGCCAACTTTGCTTGGTAGCGCTTTTGTAGCAATAGCAGTAACTGCCCTAGGCTGGTGGAGGGTATCTCTTTTCGATAAAGTAAAATCAGGGCCTAAATGGTTCTGGATTATGCCCGTTGCTATGTTGCTAGTTATTATTGGTAGCTATGCAACCACTCAGGTTGATAATTTGTCATCCCAGCTATTAATATGGTGTATTTTAGGTGGTTTAGGCGTTGGGTTCAGCGAAGAAATGATAACAAGGGGTAGCTTAATTGTAGGGTTAAGATCAAAGTTGACTGAAGGCAAGGTCTGGCTAATAAGTACCCTGCTATTTTCGGCACTTCATATTCCAAATGTTATTTTTGGCTTACCCTTGAGCCAAATGCCCGGCCAATTAGTTCTGACATTCATTATGGGTTCGGCATTTTATGCAATGAGAAGAGTGAGTGGTACTTTAATATTAACCATTGTTCTACATGGACTATGGGACAGCTCAGTCTTCCTTCCGCAAGCTACTGGAAGCGATGGATTCCCGTTAAATGTACTCCTTTACCCATTAGCAATAATTTGTGTAATTCCTGTTATTCTTCGAAATAGAAAATTAAAAATTAATAATTAAACTAGGTGATATAATTTATTAACAATTAAAGGAGAGCGTGTATTATGGCAAAAACATCAAAAAGACCAGGCATTGTATCTTTGCTGGGAATTCTAGGATATATTTCTGGAACAGTTAAAGTATTATCTGGCTTCTTTCTTATTATTGATCCAAAAAGAGCAGAGCTATTTGCGGATCAGGGACTAACCAATACAACGATATTGTGGTCTGGTATAGCAACTTTACTGCTAGGTGCATTTACACTATTTTTGGCAAATTCAATTATGTCAGGTCAGAAATGGTCACAAATTTGGTACGGTTTGGTTATGACTCTTAATATGGTTGTTGGTTTTGTGTACGTACTGGCACACAATGGTCCTGGTAGATGGGCTGGCTTAGTTTCTGCATTAATTGCACTGGTTGTACTGCAGCTACTATTCAACGATAAATCTCAAGAGTATTTTGATCAGTAAATAATACTAATAATTAATTAGAGCGTCATACAGATTGACGCTCTATTTTTATATAAAAAACATTGCAACAAATGGCAAAATGAACATGGCCAAAAACGAAATAGTTACAACAAGTGCCGAAAGAGACTTTTCGCTGAGTTGTTGTTTTTTGCCCATGCATAAAATACTAAAATCGTATATAAAATGGAGAATAATTGGTATCCATAAAGACCCTGTAATTATTAATATTACGAAGAAATTGAATCCCATTAAAATTGTAGTTACAACTTGTAGCGAAGTCTTCTTAAAATCTTGACCATTAAAATAATTCATAAAATGAAGTAAGCCGAATATTACAGAAGATATAATTCCTGTTAATAATAGACTAAAACCATCTTCTAACAGATAATGTACGGCAAGACCTCTTACTAGAAGCTCTTCAGAAAATCCTACTAAAAATGTAGCTAACACAAGAAGTAGTAGCCCATTTTTTTCAAAATCAGCCCTATTGATAAATTTTAACCGGAAAACTATACCAACAACCATAAAAAATGGAATTGCCCAAAGCAGAAGTTCTGAGTTTTTCGGTTCAAAAGAAAATATAGAAGGCATGAGCCCAAGATAAATAGTTGTAACAACTAGTAAAATTGTACCAATGCCGACTGGGTAGATTATCCCACGTTTAATAGATTTGTTGTTTTTGATAATATCTGTATATTTAATTCCGAAAAACTTGGTCAATATTAGTAGAACTGTAATGTATGGGGAACAGATAAGAATAGCTGGAATCATAAAATTACCTTGTTTATTTATTGTATGTGTTTGTACATAATAACAACATAGATACCAGAAGTGTATATATAATTTATTATTTGCGATAATTAACTAATGGAAACAAAACTAGCTAACACAATTATTGCTGAGCTAAAAGATCTAGCCAAACCTGAAGATGCAATATTTTTGCAAAGATTTTTTAAAACAGGAAAAGGTGAATACGGTGAAGGTGATAAATTTCTGGGTATTCGTAACCCAGAAACTAGGAAAATCGCAAAAAAATACTATAAAACTGTTAGTAATAAGATTATCAAACAGTTGCTTTCTTCAGAATGGCATGAAGTTAGACTATGTGCGCTAGTGATGATGAACAAAATAATGACATATAAACAAACTACCGAAAAGAGAAAACTACAAATATACAATATGTATTTAGAGAACATATCGAGCTCAATTAACAACTGGGATTTAGTAGATATATCAGCACCACATGTAGTTGGCGAATATCTTGTAGATAAGCCCGAAAGGGATATACTAAAACAGCTTGCCGATGGAGACTTGTGGCAAAAACGGGTATCAATAATCTCTACCTTTGCTTTTATAAGAGAAAACGATTTAGAATATGCTACCTTACTATGCCAAAAACTAATGTACGAGGAGCACGATTTACTGCACAAAGCAGTTGGATGGACCATGAGGGAGATAGGTAAAAAAGATAAAGATATTCTATTGAAAATGTTAGACGAAAATGCCGCATATATGCCAAGAACAGCTCTTAGGTATTCACTTGAAAAACTTTCAATTGAAGAAAAGAAATACTACATGAACATGAAGAACACTGCCGTTAAACATTGAAAAGTTTGGTAACAATATCGTTCATAACTATTCCGGATGCAACTCCTACATTGACTGATCTTGTAGAGCCAAACTGCTCAATAAAAACAATGTCTTTACAAATGTCTTGAATTTCTGATGATAACCCGGGCCCTTCTTGTCCAAAAACTAAGACTGTATTCTTTTTGTATTTATAATTATTTATTGGCTGAGCTTTGTCTAAATTATCTACTCCTACTATATTTACAGAATTATCTTCAGCCCATTGTCTGAACTCTTCTACCGTTGTATGGTTATATATTTGCAGATATTTATCTGTTACCATAGCACCTCTTCGGTTCCATTGTTTTTTACCAATAATATGCACTCCTTTGCAGTTAAAAGCATTGGCGTTTCTGACTATTGTTCCAATGTTAAAATCATGCTGGTAATTTTCTATAGCTACAAAATAGTCAAAGGCATTCAGAGCTAGTTGTTGCTTAACATAATCATTAGACTTTCCTTTGAATTTATCTACAAGGTTTCTCGTGTCAAGTTCGGGGTCAAAATCGTGTGAATAATCTTGATTACTACTTAAGCCCATATATCTTCTCCAAGATGTTTGCTAATTCTGGATTTAATTGAACCTTTGTGTCTACCGAATTTTTTACTGAGTTCGCTAATAGTTTTACCTTCCGAAAATAATTCTATTAGTTTTTTATCTTGCTTTTCTGTCCATGGCTTATAGGCATTTGGATATTTTTCACGCATAGATTTTAATTTATCTGACCATTTATACAATTTAACAGTATTTACAGGATTTTTGGCTTCTTCTTTGTATTTATTAATTGTATCTTTATGTTTTATTTTGCTATGTTCGCTAAATTCTAGGAATTTCTTGTTAAGAACTTTAGCTTCAGCACTGACTAGTAGGGCTTTATTGTTCATTCCCTCTAAATATAAATTATCTATGCTTTTTACTCTTGAAAGAGCTACGTATCCCATGCCTTCAACAAAAGTTTCCGATAAATTTATAACTGCTGAATCGAGAGACATCCCCTGACTTTTATGGACAGTTATTGCCCAGGCAAGTTTAAGTGGTATTTGCGACATACTAGCTACTGCTTTGTCGCCGTCTGTTAGTTCCCATGTATCTGGTTTAGCTAGTACCTTATTGCCGTTTTTTAACCTAACTTGTGGGTAGCCAGTTTCTTTGTCGAAAGATTCAACAATGCCAAGAGAACCATTTATATATTTTTTTTCTAAACTATTTTTAATGAACATAACAAATGCACCAATTTTTAGGCTTAGTTCTTCGCTGGCTAGGCTAGATTTTTTTAATAGTTCAATTTTATCTTTTCTTCCGCTATATGTGGCGTAGTATGTTTTGGCGTCTGAATCAATTTCCGAAAGCCTTTTACTATTTACCGGATCGACATTTCTGTTCATGGTGTAAATTCTTGTAATTTCAGAAAGTTCTTCGGCAGATGGCTGGTAGCTTAATCTGCTAGTGATCTGATTAATTTGCGAAGGTCTTAAATAGCCATCTCGAATTCCGTTTAAGATTTCGGCATAGTCATTATCATTTTGTTGTCTGAACTGCTTCTTCAAATAACAAATGTCAGGTTCTAGTTCTTGCCAAACTGAAGAATTAGTAATAAACGCATTGCCGCTGTATTCATCTTCTTGGATTGGAGGTAACTGAAAAAAATCGCCGCAGAAAATAACCTGAATTCCACCGAATGGCTCGTCTGTCTGTCGGGCTACACGACAGACATTATCTACTAAATCCAACCTATAGTCATGCAACATACTGACTTCGTCAATAATTAGTACATCTGTATTATTTATTATTTGTATACGATTTTTTGGCATATTGTCAAAGAAAGATTTATTAAGGCTATTTCTAATGCCAATACCAGCCCATGAATGAATTGTACAACCATTAATGTGAGTAGCCGCTAGGCCTGTTGTTGCAGTAACAGATACGGATTTACCAGCAGCTCTGGCAAGTCTTATGTACTTGTTAAGAGTATACGTTTTTCCTGTTCCTGCGGCACCAGTTAGCAATACTGAATTACCAGCTAGCATTATTGCCAACGCTTCTGTTTGAGTCATTTAGTTCTAGTATATAGAATTACATCTACTAATAACAGTTGTCATGTTTGGATATACTATAAGAATGATGTTATAATTTCCCCTATAATGCGAAAAATTCAGCTGCGAAAACCACTACTAATTTATTTGTATGGAATGCCTGGTTCTGGTAAGTCGTATTTAGCGAGGAATTTATCAGAAAATTATGGCCTAGCGGTTGTTTCTAGTAATAAAATCCGTAGCTTACTTTTTGAAAACCCTTTGTACGATAAATCAGAGAATCAAATTATTGAAAAAATTATGCTCGATCAAGCAGAGCAGTTCTTAAAAAATGGCATTGGTGTTGTTTATGATATATCTGCCAGCAGGGTTATGCAGCGTCGTAGCCTAAGAGAGCTAACGCGAAAATTAAAAATAAAAGATTTACTAATTTGGTTACAAATAGATCAAGAAACTGCCTATTCAAGAAGCACAAATAGAGACCATCGTAAGCCAGACGATAAATATAATAAAAATCTTAGTCTCGATGCCTTTAATATTCAATTAAGACAAATGCAAAATCCATTAGACGAAGCTGGGATAGTTGTAAGCGGAAAACATATTTACAGTACGCAGAACATAGCTATCCAAAAAAAGTTGCTAAAAATGGGGCTAATAGAATCAGAAGATTTAGGTAAAAAGATTGCAAAACCTGAACTTGTAAATTTAGTTTCAAAAGCCCAAGTTGTTGGTGGTCGAGTTAATTACTCTAGAAGAAACATTATCATAAGGTAATAAAATGCCCTTTAAGATCATCAATAATAGTGACTTAGGGGAAATACGAATATATAAAAGGAGCGGTACTGACAGGCTCAGTATTAGAATGGCTCCTAAGTACATTAGGGTTACTCAGCCCAAATGGATGCCCTTTTCTGCGGGAGAAAAATTTGTTGCCCAGCACCGTGAATGGATTTTAAAAAATATAGATTCTAAAAAAGAGTTTATTTTAGAAAACGGTTTGCAAATTGGCAAACAGCATATTTTGTATTTTGAAGAGAGCAATATAAATAGAAAACAAGTAAAAGACAATCAAATTATAATTAAATATAATTCTAACGAATTTAAATATTATTCTCATGAAATTCAACAAATTGCCAAACAAGCCGTTAAACAGGCTTTAATTAAAGAAGCAAAACAAATGTTACCTAATAGAGTAAATTATATGGCTAATGAGTATGATTTTGAGTATAAAGAAATTAAGATTAAGTCTATGAAAAGTAGGTGGGGAAGTTGCAATAACGACAAAATAATCAGCTTGAATTGTTATTTAATGGAACTTCCTTGGCATATTATTGATTATGTAATTCTACACGAATTATGCCATACCAAACACCTAAATCATTCATCTGCTTTTTGGTCTTTGGTCGCCACATATATGCCAGATTATAAGATACGAAAAAAAGAAATGCATACACTTCAGGCTAAAGTTCATCAAATTCAATTTTAAAGGCATAAGCGTTTCGTTATATAATGTTGTTAAATGCCCCAAAATGACAAACCAAATACAGATAATGGCCTACAGATAGCTTCTTTAGAAAGAGAGAGGTTAGTAGCGCTAATAAATAGCATGGCTGATGCTGTTATTGCTATTGATGAGAACAAAAATATAGCCGTATACAACGGGGCGGCCTTAAATATTTTAGATATGAACTCAAGCTTAATTGGTAAAAAAATCAGTGAAGTTTTACATTTAATAAATAAAAATAACCAGCCAATTGAAGTTAATGAATTAATTGATCAGCTTAAAAACCAATACACTAGTAGGGATATTTTGTTGCAGTATGATTCTGGAGAAAAGATTAATTTATATATATCGATTGCTCCAGTGCACCTAGGATACGGCATAGAGGGCTCAAGGGGCTTTGTAATTCTGCTCAGAGACATAACCAGAGAAAAAAGCCTCGAAGAAGAAAGAGACGAATTTATAAGCGTAGTCAGCCATGAGCTAAGAACTCCCATAGCCATAGCAGAAGGCAACATATCAAATGCATCGTTCGTAGTAGGGCGTCAGCCGAATTTGGATCCTTCTGTTGTTAAGACTTTAAATGCCGCGCATGACCAAATAGTATTTCTTTCTGGAATGATTAATGATCTAGCCACACTTTCAAGAGCCGAAAGGGGCAAGCTAGAGGTAGAGGTTGAGCCAATTAATGTTTACGAGCTACTTAAAGAACTTGAGCTAAACTATACCCCACAAGCAGAAGCTAAGAATTTAGCGATAAATAGTTACCCGGCTCCAAATTTAGAAATTCTTAATTCGGCAAAATTATACGTTAAAGAAATTTTACAGAACTTTATTACTAATGCTATTAAGTACACAGAAGAGGGGTCTGTATCAATTAGCGCAAAACCACATCTTGAAGGTGTACTATTTGAGGTTTCAGACACCGGCATTGGAATAAGCAAAGCAGATAAAGAAAAGGTCTTCGATAAATTCTTTAGAAGTGAAGACTATAGAACCAGGCAAAGTAGTGGAACGGGGCTTGGACTTTATGTAACGGTTAAATTAGCTAGACTAATACACGCTGACATCTCTTTAGAATCAGAAATTAATAAAGGCTCAACATTCAGTGTTTATATGCCAAATTTAAGCTAATCTAGCTTGGGCAGCTTTTTATATACTTTAAGCCTAGGATTTACAACCCGGCCTTTCCAGATAACTTCACTGAACTCGTATCTATAGGCCGAAAGGTTAGTCGCAAAAATATCTAAAATTATAATTATTGGGAAGTTAATTGGAGCTAGAATTACAGAATAGTGGTTAGTAAACCAAGATACTGCAATGTGGCTATAAACTAGTGCTCCTGCGGCTATATATACATATATTTGTACATCAGATAAAGCATCGCTAAATAGTGCTATAGGTAAGAAAATAAATGGCATTAATAGTAAACCCAGATATACCATTCTTAGCGCCATAAGCTCGGGCCGACGATGAAGCTGGGGGTATCTTGTTCTTACTGCAGTTTCCCATTGCTCATCAAACTTTTTATGTGTAGAAACAAATAACTGTTTGTTGGATCGCGCGAAACCATATTTTTTAGATTCAGCGAATATTTTAGCAAGGTGTTCTTCGGGTGTAATTGATCTTTTAAATGACATAAAACCACCTTTTTTGAGTAGTGCTCTTCTATTAACTAGCCAAGCGCTACTTAAGCTTGGCGGCCTTTTTGGGAATAGTCTTGGAACCGCCAGTTCCCACCAATATCTCATTGGCTGAACAAATGCTGCCAAAATACCCATTCTTGTCCGTATAGGCATTAAACAAAGCATATCAAGTTGCTCGTTCTGCATAAACTCAACAGCTCTGTTGATGCTATTTTTATGTAGCCTTATATCTGTTCCTATAAAAAAGATAATGTCACCACTGGCTTGGTCTAGTAGTTTTTGGTATGCCAAATTTTTAGCCAGCCAATCCTCCGGAACCTGTGATCCTTTAATAAAACGTACTCCATCTCTGGCGTATTGACGAATTAATTCTGCAGTGTTGTCCTGAGATTCATCGTCATATACAATAATTTCAAGTTTTTCATAGGAATCATTTACTACCGATTCCAAGCAGCTATGAAGTTGGTCATCTTCGTTTCTAGCGGCTATAGCAACTGTTACTGTTGGTAAACTATCAAAAGAAATCTTAGCTTTTTTGAAAGCAATAGTTTGGAACAACTTCACCGTGGTATATATAGCTACAAATAAACCGAATAAAGCTAGGCACAAAAATGCCAACTGTTGCAGCTCTACATCCTCAAAGACAGACTCATACCAATATCCAATTAGCATAAATCCCATAATTATTAATTGTAGGAAAACAATTCTACCGAAAGATTTGCTAGTAACACTATAAAGTCGTTCAGTGTTATGATTATTTTTAATTACTATTAATAAGTTAAAAATTGCATAAAAATTAACTAATAATAAAGCCAGTGCGGCTAAGCTATCGAAGAATAGTACAAAAAATGATGCATTTATAAGAATAATAATTAATAAAGCCGAAAATACAGTTCTATGTTTCCAGGCAAACTTTGTACCGTACAAAAAAAGTCCACCTAAAATATATAAAAC
This sequence comes from Candidatus Saccharimonadota bacterium, assembly GCA_031973215.1. GTDB lineage: Bacteria > Patescibacteriota > Saccharimonadia > Saccharimonadales > CAIOMD01 > DALYDK01. Next base: position 197,821 of record DALYDK010000001.1, on the reverse strand, counting down.
AAATAATATTAAAGCAAAGCTGGTTAATCCCACCATACATATATAGTATCAAAGTCAATTGACACCTAGCCGTAAAACCTGTAATATTGACTTATAGGCCCTAAAACTATAGTTTTAGGCTTTTTTAATTTGGAGTAAATATGGCAAAAAAAGAGGACGAAGCTGCAAAGAAGCTTCCAAGAAAAAGAAAGCAAACAGAGACAATTCGCCAAAAGGCTGAAAAAGAATCTGTTAAAAGGCAAAAGCCAACTAAAGCTGGAAGCATAAAAAGAAAGGTACATAAACCGCTCTCTACACTAGGCAAAGTAGCTTCGAAAGAATATCACCCCATAAAAGTACCAGATAAAAAAGGGGTAAGAGTTCTTAATAAAAGAGTAAAATATATACCTCAATTCATAAAAAACTCCTGGGCAGAATTAAAACAAGTAACCTGGCCAAGCAGAAAAGATGCCATTAAACTCTCATTTGCAGTAATAATATTTTCAGTATTTTTTGCTGTTTTTGTCCAAATTTTAGACTTTTTATTTAGCAAAGTAGTTAAGGAGATAATTCTACGATGAACAAAAAACGATATGATTCTACTAAGCAATGGTATGCAATTCATACCTACAGCGGTTACGAAGAGAAAGTAGCAGAAAGCATAAGACAAAGAGCCGAATCTTTAGATATGGCCGATAAAATATTCGATGTCATGGTGCCTAAGGAAAAACAAATAGAAATTAAGAACGGCAAAAGGAAAGTTGTCGAAAAAAGAATTTTCCAAGGTTATGTTCTTGTTCAAATGAAGCTTAGTGAAGATGCTTGGTTTATTGTTAGAAACACTCCGGGAGTTACCGGTTTTGTTGGCAGTGGTATTTCACCCACACCTGTAAGTAACGATGAAATGGACAAAATCAATAAAAGAATGGGCGTCGAACAACCTAAACACCGTATCGATTTCAAGGTCGGTGAAGTTGTTGGCATTGTTGATGGTCCATTTAAGGGCTTCGACGGATCGATTAATGAAATTGATACCCAAAAGGGCAAGATAAAAGTTCTAGTAAATATGTTCGGCCGAGAAACTCCTGTTGAGCTAGATAGCCTTCAGGTGAAGAAAGTTTAAAACAATTGGAACGAGATGGCGGTGGAATAAACAGCCATAATGATCGCTGGTTGGAAAATTTAAACTTAGAATTTGCGGTTGACCCGACAGAAACTGAACTAGCTCTTTATTTAATATCCGAATACTTCGAAAACAGGCAAGGTAGACTGGACAAAAACGCTTAAATCTGTTAATTTAGTATGGTTACGCACTTCTGTTATTAATGGAAGGAGAGTTTTGTAAAGCTTCAATCAATACAAAACTCGTTATAGAAAGGAGTCTTATGGCAAAAGCTGTAAAAGCAAACTTAAAAATGAGAATTAAAGGTGGTCAGGCATCCGCAGCACCTCCTGTGGGATCTAGCCTTGGTCAGCACGGCGTTAATATGATGGATTTTATTAATCCATTTAACGATCAGACCAAAGATCGAATGGGCCAAAATCTAACAGTTCACATTACTGTTTACGAAGACAGAACAATGGACTGGAAGATTGTAGGAACTCCTACAGATGATTTAATTAGACAGAAACTTGGCATTGACAAAGGCTCAGGTCGACCTAATTCAGAGAAAATTAGTAAGAAATTATCAGATACTCAGTTAACCGAAATTGCTGAGGCAAAAGCTGCCGATATGAACGCAGAAGATGTAGAAGCTATTAAGAAAATGGTAGCCGGTACAGCCAGAAGCATGGGTGTAGAAATAGAAGGTTAGATTCTATGAGAAGTTTTGAAGATAGTATTATTGAATGTAGTACAGACGAAAAAACAGAACGATTAGATCATTTTCGTAGGATGAAATATGTTCTAGATAACCTTGATGAATACCCAAGAGTTCCTAACCACCAAGAAAGCGTCGCAGAACTCAAGAAAATTAATAACTTTTTATTCTACGACAATTCATCAACAGGAATTATTGATTTAACAGAAGTTACCAAAGAACAGAAGATTAAAGAACAACAATTAGCAGCTGAAGCTATTTCAATAGGCGAACAGCTTTATGAATATTGTAGAAAATTTGAATCTTCGGACATGTCTGTGATTGATAGGCAAAAGCACTGCGAAGTACTAATGAGCTTTTTAGCACTAAAGCAAGAATCAATAAGAAGAATGTACCTTAACGAGCGGAGTGGTTCATTAGAGAACCATGAGCAACTTGTTGAGCTTGAGCAAGAGATAATTGCTCAAAAAGATCAAATTAATACATTTATGGCAACAACTAAATAAAGTGGGAGTTTAATAAATTAAACGATTGAACCACATAAGGAGAAATAATGTCAGAAGCCAAAAAACCATCCAAAAAAGAAGAACTGCTAAAAGAAGCTAAGAAATTAAAGCTTAGTGTTACTGCTAAAAATACTATTGCACAAATAGAAGACGCAATTGCAGAAGCCAAAGCTTCTGAAGCTACATCAAAAAAAGTAGCCGAACTAGTTGAAACCGAAAGCATTGCTGAAGAAATAGTTAAAGTAGAAAAAGAACTAGACGACGAAGATAAAGCTACAGCAAAGGCTGGCAAAAGAAGCGCAAAAGCTATAAAAGAAGCTGAAGAAAAAGCCGCTAAAGAAGCTAGAAAAGCAGAAGATCACGAAGCTATGGAACATAAACCAAAGCTTATTCCAAAAACTAGACCAAAGCTTGAAAGGCAAGGAAAGAAATTCAGAAAAGCAGCCGAGCAGATAGATAAAACTAAAGTTTATTCCCTGAAAGAAGCTGTTAGTTTGGCAACCAAAACCGCTACTACTAAGTTCGACTCAAGCGTAGAGCTCCATGTAAGGCTTGGAGTAGACCCAAGACAAGCCGACCAAAATATACGCTCGACAATTGTCTTACCAGAAGGCAACGGAAAAGAAGTAAAAGTTGCAGTTTTTGCAGACGAAGACGATGTTGCAATTGCTAAAAGAGCTGGTGCAGATATTGCAGGTAACCAGGAATTTCTAAATCAACTAGAAAAAGGTCTTCTAAATTTTGATGTATTAGTAGCAACACCTTCTATGATGCCTAAACTTGGTAAATATGCCAAGGTATTAGGGCCAAAAGGTTTAATGCCCTCTCCAAAAAGCGGAACTGTTACTACGGCTGTAGAAAAAGCAGTTAAAGAAGCTAAGGCCGGAAAAGTTGAATATAGAGTCGACAGTACTGGCATAGTTCACCTAAGTGTCGGTAAAGTAAGCTTCGGCGAAGAACGTTTAAGTAAAAATGTTAAAGCCGTTCTAAGTAGTATTAGAAGCAATAAACCAAATTCATTAAAGGGTAACTTTGTATTATCTATATACCTTACAACTACTATGGGCCCTTCTATAAAAGTCCAAAACTCAGAACTTTAAACAAATCTAAATTGTTTATAAGCGCAAAATTAGAGCCTCATTGTTTATGAGGCTCTTCTTGTAGTCCAACTATATATGGCCAAAGAGCAGAATTGTACTCACTAGGTCTTTGTGTTGGGCTGGCATGTTTTCCATACTTTACATTAACCACAATTAATTTGTCTCCTACGATTTGCTTATATTTCTCAATTGATGAATCGACATTGACCGTATCGTCGTCAGAAGAATTATTTGGTTTTACATATATTACTCTGGTAGTGTCAGAAATATAATTACCGTAACTTGAGCTGTCTGTATCACCCAAAATTCCAAGTTGATCAGTAAATAACCTTGGCGAGCTACCAGTTATGGCGATTCTTAGCGAATCTTTTAACTGCCCATATAAAGATAAGTTTTTATTTTCGTGAAGTAAGGTATTATTAATTATTTCTGCCCCTGTTTTTATAGTGAGTTTACCAAGAACATACGGCCCAACATCAGATGACAAGGGCGCTAACTTATTGTAGGCATCTCCTACATCAAAAGGAGAGCAGTCAAATACAATATTCGATATAGGAACTTGATTATTTAGTTTTTGAAGCACTTTGAGTGTAATGGAGGCTCCCATACTGTGGGCATAAAAACTTACTGGTGCTTTTGTTTGGTTGTAAAGTTCTAATATATCAGAACTCATTTCGTCAATCTGCGCTCCATTATCACTGTAATTAAAGTATGTGAGATTTGATCGATGTCCCAAAGTATTGTTTAGAGTAGAGGCAATACCAGATCCACTTTGAACTCCAAGCCCTGGTACAACTACCCATGATTCAAGTCCGGGCGTGAGTTTATCTTCATAAATAAGCTGATTGTCGTTGCCATGCCATACTAAATCCCCTATAGATTTATCTGTATTAGCAAAAAACAGGGCCGATGCAGTCATTAAGTAACCTAATTTGTTTATGGCCCTCAACCTCGATCTACTTATTTCTCTATTTTCTTTTTCTGACGTTTTCATAAATTGTAATAATTACTATTCTATAGCAACCTTTCAAAAAATAGATTAAAATAAATGCATCAAGGGTGGATTTAAAGGAGTATGTATGGAATTAAATTCGCCCAAAGCGGAATCTGAAATTCAATTCAGGGATGATGTAACGGTAGAGCTAATCGATTCAATGGCCTCAGATCTATCGGTCGTAAGGTCTGCAAAAGTTTCAACCGTTGGTGATTTGTCAACACTGGAATCAGACGCAGAAAAATCTGCTGGTTTAATAAATTTCCTTATGAGAGACAGGCACGGAACTCCCTTTGAACATAATTCAATGACTTTTTTTGTAAGTGCACCCATATTTGTTTTCCGAGAATTTCATAGACACAGAATAGCTTCCTATAATGAAGAAAGTGGTAGATACAAAAAACTTGAACCAGTTTTTTATGTACCTGGGCAAGACCGTAATCTCATACAATCCGGTAAAACAGGTAGTTATACGTTCGAACCAGGCACTGCCGAACAACACAGTATAGTTGAAGCTGAAACAAAAGCTGCATGTACCAGGGCATATGCCGCTTACTTAGCTATGCTTGACGCTGGTATCGCCAGAGAGGTAGCAAGAGGTGTTTTGCCGGTATCAACATTTTCTAGTATGTATGTAACCATGAATGCTCGTTCATTAATGAACTTTTTATCACTTAGAACGAAATCAGATGATTCACATTTTCCATCATTTCCTCAGCGTGAAATTGAAATGGTGGCTGAAAAGATAGAGAAAGAATTTTCTGAATTAATGCCATTGACTCATTCAGCATTCGTAAAGCATGGAAGGGTATCACCATAGGTAAAATTATGGCTAAGGGTGTATTTAGTAATTCCGAAATTAAACAGGCTATAGAAGATAAGCAGATAATTATTTATCCATACTATGAAGAAGAAGAAGAAGGTGAAAAAAGTAACGATAGTATTGACGAAAATAACAATATCAAAACTAAAAATAATAAGGGCGTGGTAACAAAGATTAATACTACAAGCGTAGACGTAAGGCTGGGAGAACATTTTTTTAGAATTAACAACAGCAGAGATGAATCGACAGTATTTAATCCATTTAGTGAAGCTGATGTAAACAAACACTTTGAACAACATAGGGCAAGGCCTCTTTATCAATCTCTCGGCCAAATTTCCCTATCTGCAGTCGGTGGAATTCCAAAAGAGCACCCAGTAATTAGACTAGAAGCGGGAGAGAGAATACTGGGACATACTTATGAATTTATTGGCATTGCCAGAGACGGAACTAGTAGTATGCAAGCTAGAAGTACAGTGGGCAGAAGTGGAATAAATGTTTGTCAAGATGCCGGCTGGGGCGACTGTGGCTATGTTAACAGATGGACGATGGAGATTTATAACAATAATAATCATCTTGTCTTTTTACCAGTTGGTATGAGAATAGCTCAAATTGTTTTTTACCATTCAGAGGGAGTTGAAAGCGAGTACAGCCTAGATACAGGTAAATATCAAAATCAATCAGCAGATAATATTGAAGAAATTATAGCAAAATGGAAACCAAGCGATATGCTTCCAAAGGCATACAAAGACAAAATTATGCCATATAAACCCTTAGATTGCGACTAATATGGAAAAGGGTAAATATATAGTTATAGAAGGCGGGGACGCAACCGGTAAATCTACCCAGGCAGAAATCCTGGCCAATAAATTAAATGAATTTGGGCTAGAAACCTTACTTATAGAAGAGCCCGGCTCAACAATAATTGGTAATGAAATTCGTAGAATAGTTAAGAATGGTGATTTGCCAAGATTGCCAATGACAAATGTAATGCTGGTAACTGCGGGGCGAATTGAACTATGGAACGAAGTAATTAAACCGTCTATAGACAGTGGTAAATGGGTTGTTTCTGCTAGGAATTGGTACTCTATGTTAGCATATCAAGGATATGGGGAAGGTCTTGACCTCGATTTTATCGAATCATTTACTAAAGAATACGTTTCAAATGAATATGCTACTCCCAATTTGTCCTTCGTTTTAACTCATAGTAGCCATGATGAAATAGTAAAAAGAATGGCTAATAGAAATAACGATGAAGAGAATGACTATTTTGAAAAAAATGACAGTATTAATAAGTTAACAGTTGACGAAAGCTATAGATTAATTGCCCAAAGAGTTGGAGCCATGGCCCTGGAAATAGATGGCTTATCTGTTGAAGAAGTGCACGGCAAAATTTGGGATGTGATCAAAAAGAACATACGAATCAAATATTAGCTATGATAGTTTCTATATACGCCGACAGTAAAAAGCAAACCGACAAACTTATTGAAGATATAAAAAAACAGCTAATAAAGAGAAAATATAAAGTAGATGCATTAGTCATAAAGCTAGGCACAGCTCCTAAAAATTCAAAAAATCCCTATATTAACGCAAGCTACGATACGCATTCAAGATATAAATATTTAAATCAATTAAACAAGTATGTAGGTGCTAATAATGTACTTTTAGTGCAGGGGCAGATTATTGATACAATATTAAGAGAAGCAAAAAATCTAAAAAATACAGACGAAATACCTAAATACACACAGTGGCTAATGAATTCTGAATTTGTTAGCTATAGTCTGCCACAAGTTGACTTATGTGTAATTACTAGCGAAAACAATACCGTTAAAGAAATTACAAAAACGCTATCTAAACTGCCAGAGCTCAATAATAAAATTCTATTAAGTAAAAATACCAGCAAAATAGTCGAAACTATTATTAAGCCCAAGAAAAAAACACATCATTCAAAACTTAACTTATACGAATGTTTGCAGATTAGAGCCAATCATGCAGAACTACCCATTGTCATTCAAGATGCTTCGAAAGCTAAAATGGCTAATAAAGATCTAGACAAGTTGCGAGAAAAATATATTGCTAAACTGGGAATAAATTCGTATGGAGCATTCATTAGCCTACCCCTGAGCACCATAACAAATATAAGTAAAATTAATAATAACCTGCCCAAGACCCATAATTACAGCACAGAAAAAGTAGTTGAAGCCATTGCTAAAGAATCATTTTATCCAAAAAATGATCAAATAATTAAACCCACGTTTTTAAACGAAATAGAATTTACTGCTTTTGTAGGAAAAATATATAATGCCCAGCTTGACTTAATTGGATTAAATAAAAGAAGAAGGTTGCTTGAAACGGTAGTTAATAATATTGACGGAAATAATATAGGTACAACGCCATTCTATAATTTTGAAGGCAAAATTAGTTATTATGATTTTTTGCTACTTACAAATATTATTACGCTAAATGCTGAATGGGAAATACCAAGTGCCAAGTATGGTTTTGTTGATGTTGGCGATGAAGCCGAATCAAATTCTTTAGAAGAAATATTCGATCAGTCGACATTTATAATTAGTACCAGTAAAATCAATAATCCCATCGGATCTCTTTTATTAGGACATATAAATTATTTTTACTTAAATTTAGATCTTAATAACACTATTAAATTACTAAAAAAAGGTAATAAATTAAAAGGCAGTGAATATTTGAGTAAATTTATTTCGGAACTTATAAATGATTTTTCAAACAAATTCCCAGTACTTTACGAAACTATAAAAAGTTAAAAGCCCCGTGGGGCCCTGCCTCAGCAGAGTTATAGTATCAAGGTCTTTGCTACTATTTTCAATTATTTGCACCCGGGGTGTGGGAACAAATAACCCTCTACTTGGCAGGGCCCCATTCGGGGCCGTCAGGAAGCCTGCATCAGTTTAGCCTCGCTGGTCGTGGGATCTTCCACGATTTTTAGTTTGGCTTCTTGTAGCAACGCGGGCAATTGATTGTAATCAATGCCCAGGTTAACTACAAGTTTTCTCTTCAGTGATGCTATGCTGGTAGAAGTAAATGCGCTTGGGCGGGTAAGCCTAAGATGCTCTAACTTCTTAATTACGGCTTTTGACAATGATATCACTCCCTTGATATTTGTCGGTTTGGCCTTTTCAATGTTCTTACTGCTTTTGTTTTGTGCAAAAACAGAGTCGAAAATTGAAAAACCGGATTCCTTTTTGCTGGAATCCGGTTAATTTTCTATAAATTTCGACTATTCCAGCAAAACTATCCAATCACAATCAGTAGCAGTGAACTGCTAAATTTGTTTGTATAGTTGCTGTTTATAGCCATATAAACATTATTATCATAAGCCATACAATTGTCAAATATTTTAGAAAAAGTTTATAAATGAAGTTTCATTTTCTTCTTGAGCCCTTTTTTGCAAGATCTTATCTTCTTGCATGGATTTTTCGGCATTTATTCTTGAGTTAGCAAAATCAGTTGAGTCTTCAAGAACAGAATATCCTACAGCCACCGAAAGTAAACCTTTACTGTCGCTTATTAAATTAGTTCTTATTCTGCTGGCAATTAATGAAGCAGTTAAATCTATATTATTTGCATTTGCTTTAGTTGAAATAATAGCCATAAATTCGTCACCAGCTTTATTAACTCTAATAATTAAATCATTAGACCTTAGAGAATCTTTTAAGGACTCAGCCACTTTCTTTATGGCATCATCTCCTGCTTTATAGCCTATAGTTTCATTTATTTGTTTAAGATTATTTAAATCTGCAATAACTACAAGATGCAGATAATGTAACTGTTTTAAATTTTCATCAAGTGAACGATATTTATTAATCACTTCTTCTAAATATGGCTGGCAGTGCTCCTCGAAATAACCATAAGAATAAAGGCCAGTCTTGGAATCATACTTGGCATTATGTTTTAATCTAATATTTTCTTGCCGCAAAGCATCTATTACCAGAAGAGCCTCCTCTAAATTAGCTGGCTTTGTCTCGGCAGATATTCTTTCTAAACCTTCATACATAAAAAAATCCCTGTCGCAATAAATATAAAATGCAAACAGGGTAGTTAGTGCTTCGGTTTCGCTACTAGCTCCTCAAATATCAAGCGACCATATACGATATTTGACTCATTGCTTGCACTAATATTATACAACTTTATTAGAAATATACAAAAATCATTTGCATTGGCCGTTATAAACAGATATAATTGAATGGATTTACCAAAGACAGTGACTGCATAATAGCTTAATTTGTCACCGAGGTTACATAATTTGTAATTTAGAGAGTGTCTTGGTTTTCCAGGACACTTTTTGGTAATAGATCATTAACAATCGATAGAATAATTATTAACAAGGAGCATTTAATGGCATTAACCAAAGAACAGAAGAATGCTGTTATAAATGAAATTTCTGACCTTCTAAAAGACTCCAAAATGACTGTTGTTGCAAATTATAAGGGCATGAGCGTTAAATCGATTCAGGCTCTTAGAAAAGCAGCAAAAGAAAACGGAACAGTAGTTAAAGTTGTTAAAAACAGATTAGTCAAGCAAGCACTTTCTAACGTGGAAACACTTAAAGATGTTGAGACAGACTCTCTGAAAGAACAACTATTATATGCTTTTAACGATCAAGACGAGGTTTCGCCGGCAAAATCTTTAAACGATTATGCCAAAACCGAACCAGCGCTTGAATTTGTGGGAGCAATTACTGCAGAAGGTGTATTTATAGCGGCAGATGAAGTAAAAGCCTTGGCTAACTTGCCAAGCAAGAACCAGCTAATTGCTGGAATTATCAACACCCTACAATCGCCACTTAAGGGGAGCATCAGCGCACTAAGCGGCAACTTACACGGGTACTTACAAGCAATTGAAAAGCGACAAGCTTAATTAATAAGGAGTAAACAATGGCAGATTTAAAAAAATTAGCCGAAGAACTAGTTAACTTAACAGTTCTAGAAGTCAACGAACTTGGCACTATTTTAAAAGATGAATACGGTATTGAACCAGCTGCAGCAGCTGTAGCTGTAGCAGCACCCGCTGCTGGTGGCGAAGGCGCAGCAGCAGCAGACGAAAAGAGCGAATACGATGTAGTCCTAAAAGACGCTGGCGCTCAAAAAGTCGCAGTTATTAAAGCAGTTAAAGACATCACTGGTCTTGGTCTAGGCGAAGCAAAAGCTATCGTAGACGAAGCACCAAAGCCTGTTCTAGAAAAAGCTGCTAAAGAAGATGCAGAAAAAGCTAAAAAAGCCCTAGAAGAAGCTGGCGCTACTGTAGAGCTAGCCTAACAGATTATAATCTATCGATTGTTGTAAAATGGAGCACCCTCATATTCATTGAGGGTGCTTTTGATATAAAAAGTCAATTGACTTATCCACAGTTTTTGAATAAGATAATTGGACAAGACAATCATTTAATGATATTTTGTAAGTAATTATTAAAGTGGAGTAAAAAACAAAGAAGGATAAGCTGCGATGTCCGATATACCAGAGAAACAAATTAAGAGGTTACGAAGTCTTATTAGCGAGGCTGAGACAAATTTAGCTGCCGCTAAAGAGCTATTAATAAGCCTAGTTGGAGAAGATCCTACAATAACTGCGACTGCCAGAGAAAATGTTTCGGGCAAAATTCTTGAGGGTGTTTTCGATGGCCAAAACATGGTTGGCAGTGATGGAAAAACTTATCCTGTACCTGCTAATTATGCAAGTAAATCCAAACTAGTACAGGGAGATATTCTTAAGCTTACTATTGGTGACGATGGCGCGTTCCTCTATAAGCAAATTGGCCCTATCCCAAGGAAGCAGCTAGTAGGTGTGTTGGTTCAAAAAGAAGGCCACTATTTTGTTGAAATTGGAGACAGAGACTACCGAGTATTGCTTGCAAGCGTTACTTACTTCAAGGCAAAGCCTGGTGATCAAATTAGTATTAATGTACCAGAAGATGATGCCGATGCAGAGTGGGCGGCAATAGAAGCAGCTCTATAGTTTTTTTATCAGAAAACTAACAAACCTCACCATTTTCAAGCGGTGAGGTTTTTTTGTAGTAACTACAACAGACTTTAATACATTTTCTGTTTATAATAGTTAGAGTAATTAATAGTTAAAAATCAAAAAGGGTAGGTTAATGGCACAGGCGCTTTACAGAAAGTATCGTTCAAGGTCTCTTGAAGATGTCGTCGGTCAACAAAACATAATTGAAGCCCTAAATAGAGCACTAGAAACTAATAAGATTTCTCATGCTTACCTATTTACTGGTCCAAGAGGCGTAGGGAAAACAACCGTTGCTCGTATATTGGCGCACAAAGTTAATAACTTAGACTACAAAAGCGATAATATGCCAATAGATATCATAGAAATAGATGCGGCATCTAACAGAAGAATAGACGAAATTAGAGATTTAAGAGAAAAAGTTAAAATAGCTCCGGTTCAAAGCAAATACAAGGTATACATAATTGATGAAGTACACATGCTCACTAACGAGGCTTTCAATGCACTATTAAAAACACTCGAAGAACCACCCGAACATGTAATTTTCATTTTAGCCACTACCGATGCTCATAAAATTCCAGATACAATACTTTCAAGAACTCAAAGATATAATTTCAAGCTTGCCAATCAACCAGAAGTAATAAATTTACTAAAAAATATTTCTTCTGAAGAGGGTATATCAATTGACGATTCAGCTCTTAAAGTCATCGCCAACCAATCTGGAGGTAGCTTAAGGGATGCGCTTAGCCTGCTAGATCAAATTAGGCATTCGTCGTCGGAAAGCATCAGCGAAACAGAGGCCCTCGAGGTACTTGGCCTAGCTTCCGAGGCCGAGATTCAAGAATTAGTTGTTAATATTGAAGAATCAAACCTACCAGTATGCATAGAAAAACTAGAAATCTTAGAATCAAAGAATATATCACCCTCTCAAATTGCCAATATACTATCAGATATATACAGACAAAAATTAATTGCTAGCAATTTGGAGACTGGAAAAGAAAAATTCGCCACAAAAATGCTAAGTAGTTTAATACTTGTTGAACAGTCACCAAGGCCTGAGCTTGCGCTTGAAATTGCCATAATGAACTATTTGATTGATTCGCAACATGGCTCAGAAGAAACTCATCATTCGGCCAAGCATACTAAGCTTAGTACCTTAGACAACCAGCCTAGTTTAACCATTACCAAACCAGCTCCCAGTAGAAAGAAACCCGAAATTACAGAAATCAAACAAGATGCTGCTTCAGTAAATGCTTATAGTGGCAATAGCTTGCTAACGGAAGAACTATGGAAAGAAGTGCTAGAAGATTTAAGAAGCACCCACAATACTTTATATAGCGTACTTAGAATGTCCCAGCTTAATACGGATAACATTAATGACAAAATTATTAATCTAGAATTCACATTTCCGTTTCATCAAAAAAGAATGTCAGATTCTAAAAACCAACAGGTCATTTTAGAAAAACTAGCAAACAGAGGATGCACGGGTTATGAGATAGTTTGTATGGTAGGCGGCCAAGATAGGAAAGAAGAAGTTAGCACTAAATCTTTCTCATTAAGTACGGCTACTAACGATTCAAACAGTAACGACAATAGTAGTTTTTCAAACATAAAAGATATTTTTGGAAGCGTCGAAGTGCTAGAATAGAATAAATATGGCAAAGAAGGAAAATGGAGCTAAGATTCCTCCCCAAAATATTGATGCTGAGTCGTCTTTACTGGGGGCTATTTTAATTGACAGTGATGCACTAGTTAGAGTTGCAGATGTAGTTCAGCTCGATGATTTTTACGACCCTCGTCATCAGAGAATCTATGAATCTGTACTTAAGCTTTACAACAAGCATAACCCAATAGATATTCTAACGTTGTCCAACCAGTTGAAAGACGATGATTTTCTTGATTTTGTGGGAGGGCCAAGCTATCTTACGGAGCTAACAAATTTTGTACCTACGGCTGCTCATGTAGAAAACTATGCCGAGATAGTTGCTCAAAAAGCTCTCAGAAGAAAATTAATTAATGCCAGTCAGGATATGGTTGGACTGGGCTATGACGAGACTTTGCCTGTTCAGTCACTAATAGAAGAAGCTGAGTCAAGATTATTTCAGGTCAGCCAGCAACATGTTAAGCAAGATATAGCATCCATTGAGGATATTTTGGCAGAGAGTTTCGAAAGGCTCGATGAACTTCATAAAGACAAAGGGAAAATCCGAGGAGTTCCAACCGGCTTCAAAGACTTAGATAATATCTTGGCCGGTTTGCAGAGAAGTGACCTCATAATCGTTGCCGCCAGGCCGAGTATGGGAAAAACTGCCCTGAGCCTGAATCTAGCCCATAATATTGCCACTAAAGCCGAACAACCAGTTCTTGTTTTTAGCCTTGAAATGAGCAAAGAACAGCTGGTTGACAGACTGCTGTCGATGGAATCTGGGGTAGACGCCTGGAACATCAGAACAGGTAATTTAACCGATAGTGATTTTGAAAAAATTGGTCATGCCATGGGCACATTAAGTGAAGCTTCTATATTTATTGATGATACACCAGGAATAACGGTCAGTGACCTAAGAACGAAAGCAAGGCGAGAGCAACACAAGAGACAACTTGGTCTTATTCTTGTTGACTACCTACAGCTTATGAGTGGTGGTTCAAAATTCGGCGGCGACGGCAACAGGGTACAAGAAATATCAGAAATAAGTCGTGGCCTAAAAGCAATAGCTAGGGAGCTAAACGTACCCGTTGTGGCTCTCTCGCAGCTTAGTCGGTCTGTTGAGTCAAGAAGCCCACAAATACCTCAGCTTGCTGACTTGCGTGAATCAGGTTCTATAGAGCAAGATGCCGACGTAGTAGCATTTATATACAGAGAAGATTATTACAACCCAGAAACTGATCGCAAAAACATAACGGACATATTAATTAAAAAACACCGTAACGGTCCTACGGGTAATATTGAACTGTACTTTGACAAAGAACGACAAAGGTTCAAGAGCTTAGATAAAAGACAATCAACTGCCCTTAAGGTGCCATTCGAGAACTAAAACAGATATAAATATGCTATACTTTACCACGAGTATATGAAAGTTTCTTATAATTTGAATAGTTTTAAAGGTTTGTTTTCTAACCTAAACTGGAAATCTATTTTAATAGCATCATTGTTGGGTCTTGGGCTAGTTGCTTTGTTGTTTCCGCAGCCGAATGTAATTCAAAATAGTTTAAATATCAATGAACTCCCCGTAATTTCTAAAATTAACGACTATGATAACCCATGGTATAGGGCAGTAGGCGCACCATTTATTGTACCGGCGATTGTTCTTAATAGTTTAATTGAAAATGCGCCTCTTGCGGCAAGAATAATAAGCGGGCTATTTGTCTTTGGGACAATAATTCTATTCTACAAACTTATTAAAGCTTGGTTTAATCAGAGAATGGCCCTAATTGCCGCTGCTTTACTGGCTTCAAACAGTCTAGTCTTGAATACAGCCAGACAGGCCACTCTTTGGGCGGCCTCTTTATTCATTATAGTGGCTGTATTTTATTGCTTAAATTTATTTCTAAGATCAAAAGATAATAAATTCTGGGCATTTTTAGCTTTTGTAGCATCCATTGCTATAGCTGCATATTTACCTTATGGAATCTGGATAATTGCAATAGCTACAGTCGGACTATTTATATACGGCAAAAAGAAGCTAAAGAAAATATCAAAAAAGCAGTTAATTATAGCCGGGACTTTATACATTCTATTGCTACTTCCTCTGCTTATAAGCCTTTCAGGTGCTCCAGGACAGCTAAAAGAGCTACTTGGCATATACGGAGGCTTTATCGGCCCTAGGGCATATATATTGCATTTGATATATCAGCTGACGGGCATATATTTATATGCACAGCTAAATTCTGTCACCTGGGTTGGTAACTTGCCATTATTAGATATATTTACAGCAGCTTTAAGCTTGTTAGGAATATTTTACTTTATTCGAAGATTCAGGCACAGAAGATCAATTTTAATATTTTCTTCGTTTATAACACTTTTCTTAACTATCGGTTTATCGGCAAATTATTTGAATTATCAAATGTTATTCCTGCCTATTCTATATATATTTTTCATAGCAGGTCTAATTGAGTTAATGAAACGATGGTTAACTATTTTTCCTAGGAATCCTCTAATGCGTACAATAGGTGTTTCATTAGTTGTAATTGCAGTTGCTTTCAGTGTGTTTTTTCAACTAGAAAGATATTTTGTTGCTTGGAGCAACTCGCCAACAACTAAATCTGTTTACATGATAAAATATAATCAATAGTAAGGAGTAAAAATGAGTAAGTTAGATCAAGCAAAAATGCTGATGAAAGTAAGAAAACTACAAAAAGAACTGCAAAAAATGATTATTGAAGCCGAGGCAGGAGAAGGTGCGGTGGTAGTTGAAATAACAGGCGAACAAAAAATCAAGAAAATTCACATCGACCCTGAATTTGTTGATTTAGATGATATTGGCCAACTTGAAAAATGGGTTGAAGAAGCCGTAAAAGAAGCTATTGCTAAAAGCCAAAAAATAGCTGCCGAGAAAATGCAACCAATGCTAGGTGGCTTGGGTAACTTAGGGCTATAAGACGGTATATTTATGTCTAAAGTGCTACCGCAAGCACTAACAGAAGCAATTGATGCTCTTAAAAATCTTCCTGGAGTCGGATCAAGAACTGCAGAAAGGTATGCATTTTATTTGCTTAAAAGTGATCAAATTAAGGCACAGAAAATTAGTAAATCTATAGCAGAGCTTAAGGAGCAAGTTAAGTATTGCCCAATTACCAACGCTCTTATAGATGCTAATGAAGAAGTGTCGGAGCTTTACTCAGACCCAAAAAGAGATAAGCAAATTGTTGCAGTCGTTGCCGAACCTTTCGATATAGTAGCAATTGAAAAAACTGCTTCATATACAGGTACATATCATGTTCTTGGCGGTTTAATTTCCCCAATAGATGGCGTTAACCCTGAAAATTTAAAAATTGAACAACTTAAAAAGCGCTTAGTTAGCGATTCAGTAAATGAAGTTATCTTGGCGACCAATGCTAGCGTAGAAGGAGAAACAACCGCTATTTACCTACAAAAAGAACTTGAAAATATAGTGCCTAAAATATCTAGGCTAGCCCGAGGTTTACCAATAGGTTTAGATCTTGAATATGCCGATCAAATCACTCTAACCAGGGCATTCGAAGGCAGAACATTATTATGAAACGACCCATAAATAACATTAAAGAAATCCAAGAATTTTTTAATCAGCATAGTAAGTTTGTAATTATACAAGCAGATAACCCAGATGGCGATTCTATAGCCTCTGCCTTAGCCCTTAATGAAATCTTATCGACTTTAGGAAAAGAATCGGTACTTTATTGCGCAGTAGAGGTGCCATCTTACTTAAAATTTATTACAGGATGGGAGAAAATTAATAATTATATTCCTTCGAATTTTGATGCATCAATTATTGTAGATACAAGCTCTTCGACACTTTTAGAGAATTTATACCTATCTCCTGAGGTTTCATGGGTCAAAGCAAAACCCTCGTTGGTTCTAGATCATCATAAAGATGTTGAATGTGACATTGACTTTGCTTCTGTGGTTTCTAATAATCCCGACTATTCCTCAACAGGAGAAGTTATATATGGTATTGCCAAAGAACTTGATTTCTCGATTAACAAATTATCTGGTGAGCTAATTCTACAAAGTATATTGTCTGATAGTTTAGGCCTAACTAGCGATATTGCAGGACCCGAAACCTACAAAAATGTTGCTGAAATTCTTAGCTTAGGAATAAGCCGGGCTGAGCTAGAAGAGAAAAGAAGGCAATTGTCAAAAATGAGCGAAGCTGTCTTTAGATATAAAGCCGAGCTAATGGAAAGAACAGAGTTCTATTTTGACACTAAAATTGCTTTAACGGTGATTCCCGAATCCGAACTATACGATATTGGAACTCAGTATAATCCTGGCCCTTTAATTATGAGCGAGATGCTAAATATAGAGGGCGTCCAAATTGCCCTAGCTATAAAAAGATATAAAAATAGAGTTACCGTAGCCCTAAGATGCTCTCAGGGCACAGAGATTGCAGGTGAAATAGCCAGTTCTTATGGCGGCGGTGGCCACCCTTATGCAGCTGGCTTTCGCATAGATAATTTTAACGAAGATTTTACGAAATTTAAATACGAACTGGTTAATAAAATAATTGATAGGCTAAAATAAGCTCATGCAAATCTATAATACAAAATCTAGAAAAATTGAAAAATTCCAACCATTAAATAATGGTGAAGTGAATTTATATACTTGCGGTCCGACAGTTTATGATTATTTACATATTGGTAATTGGGTAGCTTATATTAGATGGGACGTTCTAGTTAGAGTTCTGTTATCTGACGGATATACAGTAGATAGGGTGATGAACATAACGGATGTTGGCCATTTAGTTAGCGACTCTGACGAAGGCGAAGATAAGCTCGAAAAAGGCGCTAGAAGAGAGGGCAAAACGGCATGGGAAGTTGCAAGTTTTTATACCGATTATTTTATGAAAGGCATGGATAAACTGAATTTACTAAAACCAAAATATATCACTAAAGCTACTGAATTTATTCAAGAGCAAATTGACCTTATTAAATCTCTTGAAGCTAAAGGCTATACTTACCAAATTAGTGATGGTATTTACTTTGATACTTCCAAATTTCCTAAATATGCTGAATTTGCCCACCTAAATCTAGAAGAAATTAAAAAAGGTGCTAGGGTTGAATATAACACAGAAAAAAGAAACCCAAGTGATTTCGCCCTATGGAAATTCTCACCCAAAGATCATAAAAGAGATATGGAATGGGAAAGTCCCTGGGGAGTTGGTTTTCCTGGCTGGCACCTTGAATGTAGCGCTATGGCCATGGATAAACTAGGAGAAACCATAGACATTCACACCGGCGGAATCGATCATATACCCGTGCATCATACAAACGAAATTGCCCAAAGCGAGGCAGCCACCGGACAAACATTTTCCAACTACTGGCTACATAACAATTTCTTATTAGTCAATGGAACAAAAATAAGTAAAAGCTTAGGCAATATTATTACCTTAGAAGATTTAGAAGAAAAGGGTTATAGCCCTGAGGATTTTAGAATGTTTGTGCTTCAAAGTCATTATAGAACAGAAAGTAATTTTAGTTGGGATAACTTAGAATCAGCGCATAACAGACTATTGCGGTGGAAAGGAATAAGCTCGCTCTTGTACCAGACCAAACTATTCAATAATAGAGAAGGCGATGAGAACGGAATTAAAATTTTCGAATCTATAGACAAAATAAAAGAATGTTTAAATAACGACCTTGATACGCCCGGCGCACTAGCAGTAATAGAAAATTCTTTAGATTTAGCCGAAAAATACGGTGTTAACGATAACGAAGAAAATTATTTTAGTGAATTTATAGATGCAATTAATAAGCTTTTAGGTTTAGATATTGATACTAAAGATATATCTTCTGAAAATAAATCGTTGCTAGAAAAAAGAAAAATAGCCAGATCTGAAAGTAATTGGCAGTTAAGTGACTCAATTCGGGACACTTTAGCCAGCCAAGGTATTAGAATAAACGACTCTAAATACGGCCAAATCTGGCACAAAGAAACGTAGTCTGCTAGTATAAATTACAAAAACATTCCCAAATCATCTAACTAAGGAGTAGGTAACTTTGAAACAAATAATAGATAATAGCAAAATTCCATATTACGAAATTTTAATATCATTGTTCATAACAACCCTCATTATAAGTAACATTGCAAGTATAAAGATTGTTCAATTTAACCATTTAATATTTGATGCTGGTACCATATTATTCCCACTGGCTTACATAATTGGAGGAATAATTACGGAGATATATGGCTTTCCAATAATGAGAAAAATTCTATATATTGGTATAGCAATACTAATATTTAGCGGTCTTGTATTATATGCTGTGCAACTCATGCCACATCCTTTGGAATGGAAGCTGCAAGAATCATTCTCCGCAATACTTGGTATGACCTGGCGAATATTTTTCGCTAGTATTGTAGCTATAATATCAGGAGAGTTAATCAATGGATACTTACTAACTCAGCTAAAGATTCGTACAAAAGGAAAATTTTTGTGGGGAAGGCTGATTAGTTCGTCTGCTGCAGGTAGTTTAATAGATACCATTATATTTAGCGTATTAGCGTTTGCTGGAACCATATCAAATTCGGCTTTGCTAAATATTATCGCTACTGTATTCTTTATAAAAGTTTGTACGGAAATTATTCTATCTCCAATCACACTAAAAGCTGTAAAACTTATCAAAGAAGCCTAGCTCGAAATAATATTTAACAACGAGATTTTTTAAACATCATAATAAGATTTTATAAAACTTTTTTTATATTTAATGTATGAATTGTCAGCTATTGTTTCCCTTATATTATCGACTGTATTGACAATAAAGTACTCATTGTGCAAGCTCGCTAATATTGCACCAAGTATTTCATCTGATTTAAATAGATGGTTTAAATATGCCCTAGTATAATTATCGCAAGTATAACAAGAACAATTTTGATCTAATCGACTAAAGTCGCGTATGAACTTTGTATTTTTTATATTAATTCTGCCTTTACTTGTATAAATTGCACCATTTCTTGCAATCCTGGTTGGAGACACGCAGTCAAATGTATCCACACCATTCTCTATACCTAAAAATAAATCTTTTGGGTTAGCACCCATTCCCAGTAGGTGCCTCGGCTTATCCTCCGGAAGAATTCGGTTAACCCATTTCACAACCGTTGGTATTTCTTCTGTCTCAAATACACCACCGATACCGAAGCCGTCAAAGTCCATGCTTGCCATAAATTTAGCACTTTTTTCCCTAAGGTCTCTGAACCTAGCGCCTTGAACAACACCAAAGAGTCCTTGGAGCGCTTCATTTTTTTCAATATGTGCTTGATTCAATTTATGGTGAGTTTCAAGACATCTTTCGGCCCAACGATGAGTTCTTTCAAGGCTTTCGATAAGATACGATCTCCCCGAAAGAGGGGCGGGGCATTCGTCAAAGGCCATATGTATATCTGCTCCTATGCTGTGCTGCAGTTCCATTGAAATCTCAGGATTCATGAATAATCTTTTGCCATCAATATGGCTACGAAAATGTACGCCATCTTCCGTTACCTGAGCTAGCTGGTCACTTGAATGCTTCGCCTGAGAAGCTTCTCCCTTCGTACTATGTGACACAAGATCAATGCCTTTCTTATAAGCAACACCTAGACTAAATACCTGAAAACCACCACTATCGGTGAATGTTGGACCTGACCAATTCATGAATTTACCCAAACCTCCGGCCTCATGAAGAATGTCACTTCCTGGACGCAACATTAAATGATATGTGTTTGCCAATACTGATTGCGCCCCTATCCCCATTACTTGCTCAGGTGAAAGCGCCTTCACGGTAGCTTTTGTAGCCCCCACAATAAACGCGGGAGTTTTAATGGTTCCATTGGGCGTAGTAATCGTCCCAGTTCTGGCCAAAGTGCCGTCTAATATGCTATTTATTTTGAAACTTATTGCTTTTTTCATAAGGAAATAATACCCGTTAGCTCTTAATAAATTAACATACTGTCTCCGTAACTTAAAAATTTATAATTATTTATTATTGCGTGTTCATATGCTTTTAATAATAATGGCCATGTTAGAAATGCAGCCACCATCATCAATACAGTGCTATCGGGTGCATGAAAATTTGTTATCAGACCATCCAATAACTTGAATTCGTAACCTGGGTATATAAATATGTCTGCCTCGCCAGATATATCGGTATTAGGGCCTCTCAGTACTCGTCTTTCTGAATATTCAATACATCGAGCAACAGTAGTACCAAGACCAAATATCTTATTATTTGATTTTTTTGCGTAATTAATTTCCTTCACAGTTTCTTTAGGTATCTCAAAATATTCCTTATGCATAATATGTTCTTCTAGTTTATTGGTTCGAATAGGAAGGAAAGTACCCAAGCCAACATGAAGCGTAATTTTACAGATGATTACCCCCTTTTCTGCGATAGCTTCTAATAATTGATCTGTCATATTTAAGCTAGCAGTGGGAGCCGCAACTGAACCAACGGAATTTGCCCACACAGTCTGATATCTCTCAATATCATGAGAGTCAGCTTGCCGATTGAGATATGGCGGCAAGGGAACCGTTCCTTCATTTTCTGCAATATCTAATAAATTTATTCTCGACTTTACTAAAGCAACGCCGTTACCCAAAATGCCTATTACCTTAATTTTATGGCCAGCTTTAGTAACGAGCTCGTCATTTATGGTAATTTTTCTTCTGTACAATACTTTGTGCTCATACCAATCATCATCTTTGCCATGCTTTTCTAATATAATAAGCTCTCGCTGTACGCCGCTCTTTTTGGTGACAAACAGCCTTGCTTTAATGACCTTTGTATCATTTAGTATTAAAACATCACCCTTACTAAGGAAATTAACAATATCATTGTATTTCTTATCTAAAAATTTTTGATTTTGCTTATCTACGACCAGCAGACGAGAACTTCCTCTATTTTTAGGAGGATGTGTCGCAATATTTGCTTGTGGCAAGATATAGTTATAATATTTTGTATCCATAGTATAAAAAGTATCCTGAAGTCTATTTAATTAACTCAGCTTAATATATTATTAATAAATCTACCCCAAAAAACCTATCTCACTAATTATTTATTAATTTAATTCCAGCAAGAAGTCCAGCTATAGAACCAATTACGCCACCTATTATACTAAATAAATCGAATCCACTGGCATTGAATAACAGAACAGGCAAGTAGCCGCCAATGAATCCACCGGCTCCAATAGTCAAATACAGTACTTTTTTATCCATCGATTGCCTTTCTGTAAATCGATAATATCTTTTTACCAACATTTTCTACAGAATACTGCTCAATAGCTTGCTGTGCCCAATTATAAGCCCTTTCACGAGCGTCTTTATGCTCTAGATAATATTTTATGCGTTCAGCAAAAGTAAGAGGGTTATTTGGATCTATTAATAAATCAGGGTAATCATCAAGAACAGTTCTATAGCCTTCATTATTACCGCCTAAAATGACCCTAGAACCGGCAGCCATAGCTTCTATCAAAACTATACCAAAACTTTCACCACCGGTACTTGGAAAAACGGCAATATCGGCACCGGCGAGTAATTTCGGCTTTTGGGCTTCTGAAACAAAGCCAACAAAACGAATATTTTTAATATTATTTTTAATTGAGTACATCTCAAGTTCAGTTTTAAGAGGCCCCTTACCGGCAATAATTACTGTGTATTTATCATGATATATTTCCTGCAGGACCATTAGAGCGTCTAAAAGCTGCTTGCAACCCTTGCGTTCAACTAATCTTCCTAAAAATACTATTGTAGGGACACTCCTTTTAATTGGTTTGTGGGAAAATTTTTCTAAATTAACAACATTGGGCACTACTACTGAATCATACCCAAAAGCAGCCTTGGCAAATTGCTCTGCGGCAGTAGAAACACAAATTATTTTACTGAATTTTTTACTTGTTCGATAATTTAAATAGCTTAAGCCCTTGGAGCTAATGTAATGGAGTTTAGAGGCAGGGACAATATGAAAAGTACCAACAATTTTAGTTTTTTCACCACAAGCATCAATAACCCGACCAGCAAACAAAGGGCTATAGGGCATTTGAATATGTAATATATCTAAATCAAGTTCTTCTAATTTTTTCTTTACGGAACTTTTACTAGTTGGCAAAGGAATGCTTAGTCTATTTTGGTTGAATTTAACTTTTATATTCTTGGCCATTGAATGAACATTATCAATATCCTTGCGAGTGGTCTGTCCTACTAAATAATGTACCTCATGTCCTTTGTTACTTAACCAATCGCCTAATGACAAAACATACTGCTGAACTCCGTCAGTAGTATCGAGAGTGTCATCTAGAATTAAACCAATTTTTAACTTTTTATAGGCCATTATCTTGAAGCGCCTTTTTATAAACCTTTTCGTACGAGTCGGCAATATTCTCGAATCGATATTTATTTATTTCGTTTTTAGCCCAGTTTTTCCATAGTTTTCTAACATCTTCATCGTAAATCATAATTTCTAAACGCTGCGCAAAATCTAAGGTAGATCTAGGATTAACTAAGCTAAGCATTCCACTCCCTGTCATTACCCCAGCATAGCCAGCATTATTTCCGGCAACCACTGGCGTCCCAACGGCCATTGCCTCTAATAGAACAATGCCAAAGCTTTCTCCGTATGGAGCGGGGGAACAGTAGACTGTGGCACTAGACATTAAATTTACCTTGTCAGACTCAGGAATGAAACCAAGGAATGAAACATCTTTTATGCTGCGTTGTTCTATATATTTTTCTAGGCTTTTTCTTTTTGCGCCGCTTCCGGCTATGGAAAGTATTACTTCTGGATGCTTGTTCTTTAATATCTGATAGGCATCTAGCAAATACTCTAAACCTTTTCTTTTTTCTAGCCTGCCAAGAAACAAAATATTCTTTTTATTTGAATTCTGCTCATTATTCTTAAATCTCTGAAGATCTATGCCGTTTGGGACAATTTCAATATGTCTATCAGTCAGATTTTTGACATATTCGCTGGCAGCAGGTGAAACTGCCGTTAGAGCATCTAAATACTTAAGGACAGATTTTGTATAAGGCACTACCGAGCTTATTAAGGACTTGCTTATAAGGGTGTCGGGGCTTTTAGCGTGAAAAGTGGCAACATTAACAGCCGAAGACCTAGCCAGAATCTGTCGCGATAAGAGAGGAACCCATGGCTCATGGAAATGTATAACATCAAATTTTTCAGTCGCCAATATATTATCAATTTCGTCAGTTGCTGCTTCAAACCCAAGATCTACCATTGTGGCCATTGTATTGACCTTTGCACTACGTCCCAAAAGTATGTAGTCTTCTGGGGCAGAGGAGTTATGGTTTCTTGGTCTTGGTGTTATTACTTTTACTTGGTGGCCTTTTAATTTGAGATGATTATGCAGCTGGACAACCACATCCTGGACACCCCCCGCAAACTGAAACATGTTATAGGGGCATACTATGCCTATTTTCATAATTAAATTATACCATTTAACTCTTATCTAGAGCTTTTCTTATACTGGCCGGAATAAAAACTTTAGAATCTTCTTTGTTATCTATTACAGTTGGGGCATGATTTTTTAGGTTTATTTTAGTATTTATAACCTTAGAGAATATATTATTAAAATTTTCAATAACTTGCTTTTCATTAAAATATTGATCGTTTTTAACGGATACTGTGTGCAATATAAGTGGTAATTTTGTAGGATTTTGAATGAGCGTAAACATCATCAGCAATGTAGTCATATAAGACCGAACGTCGTTAATTTGCCACAAATATATCTCAAATTTGATTCTGCGTTTAAGCTCATTTCTATCTGCATCTTTCATTTTTGGGTGATTCTTGGCATTTATTCTGTAGGCAAAGTTGATAATAAATTTATTTAATCCAATATATCTAAAAAGAAATGCAGGCAACCCTAATCTAAATGTTCTTGCCATTGCACGAAGCAAAAACTGGTTCTTGGCAGATAGTTTAAAATCGCTCTTATCGCTAAAGCCAACCATACTTACTAAAAAGTTAACCCTCCGTGCTATATCAGGATACTTTTGCAGCATCCTAAGCACCACAACAAAACCAAAGCTCATTCCCATTATTGATATATCACCACTGCGAAACTTTAGCTTAATGAATGTAGCCAAGTAATCAGCATAATCATCTAATGTTGGTTTTTGACCTAAGCTATAGAAACTATCCATTCCCCCAAAACCAGGTAAATCTGGCATAGTAACAGTACCGTAGTCTGCAATATTCTCGACAATACCAAACATTCTTTCTATTGAAGAATGATGTCCGTACACAACTAAAATGTTTCGCTTTTTATCTTTATTAGGTATTCGGAGGAAACGACCATTTAAGCCATTTATAGATAATGGGTGAACTAGCCCTTTGGGGATTTTTACTTCTGTTTGCTTCATATAACTTGTTATTTAGTTTATATGAAGCGCTAGTTAAAAGTCTAGTATTGTCTAATTACTAACTTTAATTTCTAATGATATATCTCGACAAGCATTACCACAAGCGGTCTTCAATTGCTTAGAAAGGGCAGTAAGAGCTTGATTTTGCTTAGTAAGCAAATCTTGCTTATTGGTACTGTCTGTACTGTCATACTTCACACTCTCTAGCTCTGCCTTAAGCTTAGTAACCTCGCTATTTGCGGAGTCTACCTTTTTCTGTAGATCTTGTACCTGTGTGTATTCGTAGTAAGCAAACGCTGCTGATGCAATAAATAATATTGCAAATAGTATAGTCATGACCTTCCATTTTTTAGATGGATCTTTACCATTGCCAGTAATATGAAGGTCATTTGCACCGTATGACTGAGACTGAGTGCTGGCATTTGCCGTTGCCTCGCTATGGCCTTCAACTTGCCCAAGATCAGTTAAATCATCATTCATATTATTCTGATCTACGTATGCATTATTTTCTTCACCAGATTCAGGCTGTTTTGGCGGTACACCTTGGCCACCAACCATTCCATCAACACTTCTATTTGGTTTAAAATCGTCCACCTAATATACCCCTTTATTAGTTTAAAGTTTTATACAGTAAGTATAGACAAAGATTAATCATTTGACAACAAGAAGCTTAAGCTAGTTTACACAATAAACATTGGCATGTTTTTATTGCACAAATTACTTGCTACGGCTAACTGATACGCAACAAGTGCATGCAGGGCTTTTGAATAGCCTTTTTGTCCTTCTAATCCAGAAAGGCTTACTGCCATATCGTTTATTAGATCTAAATTCACAACGAATGCCTGTCCAAGTCCAAGTTCAATCAATTTTCTTTTACTAATAGTCTTATTACCAGTTACTAATATAATTGATTGTTCTTTGTGACCATTAAAATTATGGCTAGCATCACTTTCAAGCTTCTCAACGCCTCCAGGTTCTTCAGAGCTAGCATGATTAACAAAATCATCGCCTTGCCAATTTTGTGACTCAAGTTCTTCGGCTAATTGAACGGCTTTATTTGAAATTTCATTATATATACTAGTGTCATAGCAAGATTTAAAACTATCGCCAGCTAGGTCAATGAAAGCTTCTGTTGCGGTTGCAATATTTGGGCTACTCATAACCTTTAAATGACTGACAAGACCATTGGCCGCGCCACATCCGCCTTCATGGGATGAACATTTGATGCCCATAGTATCTTCAGCAAATTTTTCAATATCATTCATTTGCTGCAATATAGAGTCTTTATTACTGAGTGACTTAGAAAGGGAACCATCTGAAAGCAGGGCGCCTATATTATATGATAAAATTCCGCCGGCGATTCGAGATCTTACAACTTCTTTTTCTCCATTAATTTGGCAAACTGTACATCTTCCGTCAATACAAGCAATATGACTATTATCGACTATCTCAACAACAGCAGAGCTGATAGCTTCAGCATATTGACTAAACTCTTGCTCGCTTAGGTTGCTACTAATGCCACCATCTTCTTGGCCTAGGCCGATTTTACTTAAATTACCTATATACTGAGCCGCTTGAACTTTTTGCTCGGTTTCACCAGCAAAAATAGAGATTGCCATATTTTTCTCCATATAAAATTTACCTTATTATTTTTACAAAACTCTAATATTATACTCTTTTAGAAAAAATAATAAAGAAAAAATTATCTCTTGTTTCGGCGGCGAATTTTGGCAACATTCAACCGGACAGTGTGTCTGTCAATTAGTTTTTGTGCCTGATACAACGACTGCCTGTCTTTGGCGGCTTCTTTAAGCTCTTTGGCAAGTTCTATAGCCTGTTCTATTTCTTCAATAATCAAATTATCATGATGATCGGCTTCATCGACTAGAATTTTTACTTCGTTGTTCTCGTTAACAGAAACTAGGCCTCCAAATACAGAAAAGAGCTCATCGCTATTATCTTCATTAATAATTGTTAGTGGCCCAGGTTCAACAATGGCCAAAAAGGGTTCATGGCCGGCTAAAATTGCCATATCGCCCTCTGGAGTTCTAAGCTGAATTTCTTTAGCCTGGTTATCGTACAAAGATCCAGACATTGTTAACAGCTTTGCTTGCATTATTTTACATCCTTAATTGAGCCTTTAAGATAAAATGCAGATTCAGGCTTGTCATCATGGTCGCCGGCAAGAATCTGTTTAAAGCCTTCAATAGTTTCTGAAAGCTTCACATACTTACCTGGTGAATTTGTAAACACCTCGGCAACATGGAATGGCTGAGTTAAGAATCTTTGGATTCTTCTGGCCCGAGCTACCGTCTGTTTATCTTCGTCTGAAAGCTCTTCCATTCCTAAGATTGCAATTATATCCTGAAGATCTTTGTATCTCTGTAAAATTCTTTGAACTTCTCTTGCTGTGTTGTAGTGTTCCTCGCCAACAATTTCTGGATCCAAGATTGTTGAACTACTGTCAAGAGGATCAACAGCGGGGTAAAGCCCAAGTTCAGTTAATGCCCTAGAAAGCACAATGGTTGAATCTAAATGAGAAAAGGTAGTTGCCGGCGCAGGATCGGTTAAATCATCTGCCGGTACATAGACAGCTTGCACAGATGTAATTGAACCAGTCTTTGTACTAGTGATTCTTTCCTGCAATTCGCCCATTTCTTGTTGCAAATTAGGTTGGTAGCCAACGGCACTAGGCAGTCGACCAAGAAGGGCAGAAACCTCAGCTCCAGCCTGAGTAAACCTAAATATATTATCAATAAACAGTAGAACATCTTTACCTTGATCCCTAAAGCCCTCGGCTAACGTCAAACCAGTAAGCCCAACACGCAGACGAGCTCCAGGCGGCTCGTTCATTTGTCCAAAGACTAAACTGGTTTTATCTAGTACGCCGCTTTCTTCCATTTCGTTGTATAGGTCGTTACCTTCGCGGGTTCTTTCACCCACGCCAGCAAATACAGAGTTACCACTGTGATATTTGGCAATATTGTTGATTAGCTCGGTAATTAGAACTGTCTTACCGACGCCAGCACCACCAAATAAGCCAACTTTTCCACCTTTTGTAATTGGACAAATCAGGTCAATAACTTTAATTCCAGTCTCTAAAATTTCAATTTTTCCGCTTTGCTCATCTAGGGTAGGGGCCTCGCGGTGAATACTAGCTGTGTTTTTGGCCTTTACAGCTCCTTTTCCGTCTATTGCCTCACCAACAACATTAAACATTCTTGCTATTGTTTCGTCTCCAACGGGAATGGTAATGGGCGCGCCTGTCGCAATTACTTCTTCGCCTCTTTTTAAGCCATCCGTGCTACTTAGCGCAACAGAACGAACAGTTTTTTCATTCAAATGCTGGGCTACTTCTAGATATATTTTTTCTGAACCTTTTTCAATGATTAATGCATCGTTTATGGCAGGCAAGTCACCACCCGCAAACTCTGCATCAACAACAACCCCGACTACCTGGGTTATTTTTCCTTTTTGATCTACTGCTAATTGTGCCATTTTATCTCCTATTAACTAATTCTAAATTTGCGTGTTCCGCGTAGCTATTTAACAAACCTTGTTCGTACCATTTTTTTACAACATACTGCGACAACATATGAGGCTTTTCGGTGTAATATTCATAATCTGCAATCAATTCTAACGGATAACTGTCTTTATCTACCTGATAGCCCAAGCCATTGCAGTACTGCCCAATAACTGTCCTTGGTAGAAGTCTGTGGTTTGGTATTTCTTTATATGACATAATAATTCCTTAATTTACCGCTGCTGCTCCTGCGCTGATTTCGGCGAGTTCCTGAGTAATTGCAGCTTGTCTAGCATTATTTGAAGCTAAAGTTAGGTCATCTATTAAATCTGATGCATTGTCAGTTGCATTTTTCATAGCCAGCATTCGTGATGCATGTTCAGAAGCCAGTGACTCTAAAATATATTGGGTTAAAGCTGCCTCCAGGTATCTATTGGCGACAAAATCAACAATTTCGGGACCACTTGGCTCGGTTGTTTTTTGCAGTTTAAGTCCATTATCTGAACCTGGCTCTAGGGGTAAGAGTTTTTCTGCCTTTACCGTTTGCTTAACCGTAGAGTTAAATTCAGTATAAATAACAAATACCTCACCAACCTTATTGGCAGTAAATAATTCAACTGCTTCTTGTAAAATTGGAATAGATAATTCCTGGTCAACAGAAGCACTCCCAATTGGATAAGCTGCAATTTCTTCTACTTCTTCTATATTGTATTGGTCATCTGGGCCATTTATTTTGGCAACAAACAGAGAAGCGTAACGACCAATGCTAATTATTTTGTGTTTAGTAGAGCCCTCTTTTAAGTGCTTAACCATAGCCCTCACGACATTGCTGTTATAGGCTCCGGCTAGCCCACGGTCGCTACTAACGACTATGGTTAAGGTTACTTCAGAGTTATTTTTTTCGAATAGTTTCGAGCCTTTTACTGCAGTGGTAGCTGCCAGTTCCTCAATAAGATTTTTTGCTTCGTTCAAATAATCTCTAGGGGCCGTAGCAGAATCTTGGGCTTTTTTCAGTTTACTAGCGGCAACTAACTGCATAGCTTTAGTTATCTGCTTGGTATTAGAAACAGATTTTATTCTACTTTTTATTGCTTGCCGCGATGCCATAATTAACTAAGCCTTTTCCTCTCCGAAAGATGCTGCAATTTTCTGAGCAAGTTTGTTGATTGCCGTAATTGTTTTTTCTTCAGGCTTATTACCATCATTTATGCTCAAAAACTCTTTGTTATGTGATTTCTTAAAATCAGTTACAAGCTGATGAGCGGCACTTTGAATAACACTATCGAGTAAATTATCGAAATGACCACTAGTAGCCCCAAGAAGAATCACAACTTGCTCGCCAACGCTTAAAGGCTGGTACTGTTTCTGTTTTAGCACTTCGGTTAATAATCTTCCTCTGGCAATTCTTTTCTTGGTGTCTTCATCTAAATCACTGGCAAATTGTGCAAAGCTTGCTAATTCTCGGAACTGAGCTAGTTCTAGCCTTAAAGTTCCGGCAACGCTTTTAGTAGCTTTGGTTTGAGCAGCTCCACCAACACGACTAACGCTTAGCCCAACAGAAATGGCTGGCCTAATACCCTGATGAAATAGGTTAGTCTCTAGATATATCTGACCATCTGTGATGGAAATCACATTTGTTGGGATATATGCGCTTACATCACCAGCTTGAGTTTCAATGATAGGTAATGCTGTTAAGCTTCCGGCGCCTAGTTCATCAGATAGTTTAGCGGCTCTTTCTAGTAATCTTGAATGCAAATAAAATACATCGCCTGGGTAAGCTTCGCGACCTGGTGGGCGTTTTAGAAGAAGTGACATTTGTCTGTAGGCTACAGCATGCTTAGACAAATCATCATAAATAATTAAAGCGTGCTTGCCATTATCGCGGAAATATTCGCCCATTGCAGTTCCGGAATATGGTGCTAGGTAAAGTAAGCTAGCAGGATCCGATGGGCTAGTAGCGACAACTATGGTCTGATCCATAACGCCCTCTGTCTTGAGTCTATCAACCAAAGCCGCAACCTTGGCCTTTTTCTGACCAACTGCTACAAAAATATTATATACACCAGTTTTTTGCCTAGCCTGGTTAATCATAGTGTCAATAGCAATTGCTGTCTTACCGGTCTGCCTATCGCCAATAATTAACTCTCTCTGCCCTCGGCCAATAGGAACCATAGTATCAACGGCCATAATTCCAGTGGCAAGTGGCTCATGGACACCTTTACGGTCCATGACTCCGGGCGCTAATTTTTCTATAAGACCAGTTTTGGTTGCTTTTATTGGGCCAAGACCATCAAGGGGTCTGCCAAGAGGATCAACAACCCTACCAAGAAGCTCATCACCGACAGGTACTTCTAGGGGCTTGCCAGTTAAAACTGCCTTAGCGCCAGCCCTAACTCCAACCTCACTGTCAAGTAGGACTGCACCAATTTCATCCTCGTTCAAATTCAAAGCAAAAGCACGAGCAGGGGAGGCTCCTTTTACTTCAATTTCTATAATGTCACTATATCCACATTCTTTTAGGCCGTACACCCAAACAATACCATCACTTACTCTGGTAACAATTCCGGTAGACTCAAAATCTCCTTTTTGTCCCAAGCCAGAAATGGCATTTTCCAGTTCTTTGCTTAAATCTTTAACATTAATACTGCTCACTTGAATTTCCCCTTAAACTATATTTTCTATTAACTTATTCAATTTACCTCGTACGCTAGCGTCAAGAACCCCATTTGGGAACTCTATTTTTATACCACCAATTAACGATTCATCAACTAAAAACAATGTTTCAATCTCATTAATCTCATACTTTTGTTTTATAGAGTCTGAGATTTGCACCTGCTGGTCACCGCCTAAAGGCTTAGCAGTTGTGACTACGACAAAATAATAGCCATTATTTATTGCTAAATAATTTGTTGCATCCTTAATTAAATAGGGAAGCTCATTAATTTTGCCGTTGTCTTTAAGCCAGTAGGCCACCGAAGCAATAGCTTCTTCTCTGTTTCCAGAGATAAGCTGATTAGCCAAGTATTCGGCTGCTTTCGTACGAGATACCATGTTATTTCAAGGCCTTTTTAATTAAATCTTGATCTTTTTGATCTGTTAGTTTTTCGCCAATAATCTCTTCTGTGACCTTTGCAACTAATTTTGCGTTCTCTTTTTTTAGCTCTACCTTGGCTTTGTCTACCTCAACTTTTAGTTGCTCTTTTGCCTCTGAAACTATTTTTTCTGCCTTAAGAGCTGCTTTTTCTTCTGTAGATTTCAAAAGCGCAGAAGCGTCTTCATGAGCACTGTGTAGTAAGTTATCGGCTTCGGCCCTAGCTTCTTTTAGTAGTTGTTCGGCTTTATCGCCTGCTTTTTCCAGCTCTTTTGTCGCAAGGTTAGATCTCTCTAAGCCGGCTTCAATTTCTTGCTTTCTTTCATCAATGACTTTGAATACCTTAGAAAAAACAAACTTATTTAAAAAGAAAACTATAATTGCAAACGAAATTAGCTGAAAAATAAAAGCTTTTAAGTCTAGGCCAAGGGCAGAAATACCGCCTTCGCTAGCTTGTTCAGCAGATTCTGATGCAAATATATATACCATTTACTATTCAAAATCCTTTAGCTTGTTGTGAAAACAATTAATAGTACAAAAACCATGATTGCATCAACTAAACCAGCCATTACAAGAGCCATAGTCAAAACTTTGCTTTGGGCTTCTGGGTTACGACCAACCGAATTTACGGCTGCTGAGCCTATTAAGCCTAGGCCAATCGCTGGGCCAATCGCACCAATTGCAATTGTTATTCCTTTTACTAGTTCTGGTGTTATTTCCATTATTACTCCTTATTTATCAACCCGCCTGAGCCGTTACAACTCTTTTGGGTTCTTTATTAACTTTTTTATCATGATCCGACTCGTGATCTTCGTCGTGAGTCGTTCCCATGGCCAAATAAACCGATGATAACATTATGAACAAATATGCCTGAATTAATGAGAAAAATATCTCTAATAAAATAAATGGAATAATTGCAACCGGAGCAAAATTGCCAGCTAGGCCCGTAATAACATGTAATAGAACCTCTCCTGCATAAATAACACCAAAAAGCCTTAAGGCTAGTGTTAATAACCTTACAAGTTCGCTCATTACTTCTATGGCTCCAATGAAAAAATTCATTGGATTCCACCAAGGAGTCATCAAACTAAAATAATGCTTTATATGCCCAAAGAAACCTCTTTCTTTAATGGCATATACCTGAACGGTGCCTATTGCAATAAAAGCTAAAGCAAGAGTTCCATTAAGGTCTGTTGTAAAAGGCCTCAACAGCGCGGCCCTAATGCCTTCGCTTTCAACATATATAGAACCGCCCATACCCGGTAATAGTCCAGCTAAGTTATTTATAAGAATAAAAGTAAAGAATGCCACAAAAAGAGGAAGAAACTTCCGAGCCTTTTTATCGTCGCCGCCAAAGTTATTTCTGACCGCATCTAACACAAACAAAGTTAGCATTTCTAAGGTAAATGCAAATTTTGAATCTGGACGAGCCTTAACGTACATTGCCAAGGCGCCAAAGCTTAACATTATTATTATTCCAACAACAACACCCATTAACATGCTATTGGTTATGGGAAAGTTGCCAATTGTCAGCACGGTTTCTGCGCTAAGCGGAACTGTTTGTTCAGACGCAAATTGGCTCCAAAACATTAACACACTCCTTTAAGGAGTCCGTTAAATAAAACGCTCTCTTTAGATTTATTTTGCAACATTTCTTAAATATTATATTAACAAAAATGTAGCATAATCACAAAGTTAATTTCGTTTAATTTTGGCCATGTCGGCGTGGCTTAAGCCGTAATAATGAGCCACCTCGTGCCAAACACTATCATTTACCTGAGCCCTAAGATCTTCTAAATTATTTGAATTCATTTCGTGTGCTTTTTTAAAAATAGTTATTTTACTCGGCAAGGTAAGTGCATATCCACCATCGTTCTCGGTTTTGGGAACACCTTCAAAAAGTCCAAATAAACTATCGCACGGCCTTAGTTTTAATTTTTTAGACTGTTCTTTTGTAGGCTCTTCTTCTACAAAAAAACCAACACTTTCTAAGTTGTCTTTATATAAACTTGGAATATTATCTATTGATTGTTTAACAATTGTCTCAAATTCGTTATCAGAAATATTAAATGCCATTATTGTAAACCAGAGGTTAATCTTGCTAAATTATCGACAATTTTTTGACTATAATGCCTTTTCATCCACTTATTATAATTTAGTTTTTTACTCTTTCTTAAATAAGATGCCTCTACTTGTCTCATTTGCTTAACAAAACTCTTGCTTTTAACCAGCAATGAAACTTCTTGATTAAGCTCTAGGGAGCGAATATCCATATTACTAGATCCAACAACAGCAATATCGTCATCTATTGTCATATGTTTTGAATGTAGTACTGTCGGGGATTTATACATATATATGTTAATTCCGCTTTGCATTAATTTTTCGTAGTAAGATCTTTGAGCATGATATACAAAAAACTGATCACCAATTTCAGATACAAACAATGTAACTTCAACGCCTCTTTCTGCCGCTGTGGTTATTGCACCAAGCATAGATTCATCTGGCACAAAATACGGGCTTGTAATGACAGCTTTTTTTCGAGCGTTATATAGCAAATTATTAAAAGCCTTTAAATTGTTTTCCGTTGCGTATCCCGGGCCACTCGGAATTAATTGGCAGAGCAGTTTTTTATTATTGTTTGAAACCTTTAAGGGCTTTTCTTCCTTAAATAAATGCTCATTTGTTTCGGCATACCAATCGTTTGCAAAAACTAGCTCTAGCTGCCGAACTATTGGCCCCTCAAGCCGCACCATTAATTCTTTCCAGCTTAGGCCTTTTCTTATATTTTTAGATTTATCGTAAGTTTTATCAATAATATTCTGCGAGCCCATAAAGCCTATTCGGCCATCTATTACCGCAATTTTGCGGTGGTTCCTTAGGTCTGGGCGCTGGAAATATCTACTACTAAATAACTTAACAGGCAAGGAGGCTTGGGCGTTTATTTTTCTTTTTTTGAAAAAATCTTTCATTTCTTTATAGCCCGGGTACATCCAACTACCAAGGTGGTCATATATAACCCTAACATCTACGCCTCGGTCTCGGGCTAGGGCAAGTTCGCCCAGTAGTTCCGCCGTTGCCTTATCGTAAGTAATAATATAAAACTCTAGCCATATACTTTTTCTTGCCTTTTTAACTTCTGTTATTAGTTTCTTAAATAATTGGTTGTACTGTTCTATTAGCTCGTAACTGGTAGCGGACACAACAGGCAAATTAGTTAAGTTAAAATTTAAGTTAGAACTAGATTGAAAAGACTCATCTATTTGAACGTTATCGGGCTTAGAGTCAAGCTCAAAAGCTCTACCATATTCTTTAGTGATTTCGGCTTGTTTCTTGGTCCTGGGCTTAGACAAAACACTATTACCTAGCAAAAAGAACAAAGGTAGTCCTATAAGCGGAATAAAGAATATCGCCAGTAACCAAGCCGTTGCAGAAGAAGGCTTTCTGTTATTTGGAATTATTATTAGAGCAATTATTTTTAAACCAATATCAATAAGTGCAAAATTTATAGCTAACAAGCCGGTAAAAGATCCGTATGAAATATCCATTTGTATTTAAGTATATATAAAAAGACTAAATGTTGCCGATAATTGCTGGGTAATATCCTAAAATTTTGTATTTTGCATGGTTGTTTTTAAATATTTCGTCAAGATTATCTCGTTTTTTTGCATCTATAAAGTCAATGTAGAATTTATATTCCCAGGGCCTGTTTATATAAGGCCTAGACTGTATTTTAGTCAAATTAAAGCCTCGTTCACTCATATCTGATAACAGTTTTGCCAAGGAACCTTTTTCGTGCGACAAATCTACGACCACTGAATATTTATTAGAACTTTTTGCGTTAGGACTGCTATTAGGAGCAACAAGTAAAAATCTTGTGTAGTTATTACGGTTGTTCTCGATATTTTTGGCCACTATGTGTCGATTGTAGAGTTTGGCGGAAGTTGCACTACCTATGGCCGCGCAAACCTGAGGCATTATGCTTAAATCCTTAACAGACAATGCAGTATCCTCAGAAACAACCAATTTGGCGCTTGGTAAATTATTCTTTAAAAATTCTGAACATTGCTCTAGAGCAACAGGATGAGAATATACAACTTTTATATCAGGGAGTTTTGTATTTTTATAAGTTATTAATTGTTGGTGAATTTTTAGTGGCAACTCCTGAATAATTTTCAACTTTTTATTGTGCTTTTCAAGTAAATCGTACACTTCATTAATTGAGCCAAAGTTAGTGTTTTCTATGGCTACCACGCCCATATTGGCGTTGTTAGCTATTAATTCATCAAAAACAGTTGTAAAATCGGCACAATCAACAAGGGAATTTTTTTCATTACCTAATAATTTATTAGCTGCTTCATGATGAAAAGATCCAGCGATGCCCTGTATAGCTACATTCATATCGTTAGTATTTTATCAGATAGAAAAAATTTAATACCATTTCCACCAGTTACCCAATAGATATCAAACCTAGAATATTTGTAGAGCCCTAGACCCCACAAGATAATTAAGCACTGTTTTGTCTGATCATACGAATCAATGCGTCTGTAGCTAATTCTCTTGCTTCTTCTGGCGAAATGTCTGTATTAAATTGTACAGTTTCGCAGTATTCATCTAATATTTGTTTTATTTGTTCTCTCATTATTATAATTATATCACATATGAGTTATCATTGAAAATTAGTTTATATACATAAATGATGGTAGTTTTGCTGAAAAATCGGTAGAATATAAATCATTATGACAGCACAAGAAATTCGCCAGGCCTATTTTGATTTTTGCAAAAAAAATGGCCACAAAATAATACCAAGAGCAAAATTAATTCCCGACAATGACCCAAGTACATTGTTTACTGGTAGCGGAATGCAACCACTGGTACCATATTTACTTGGTGAAAAACACCCAGCCGGAACAAGACTAACAGATAGCCAAACTTGCCTAAGAGCGCAAGATATTGAAGAAGTTGGCGACAACAGGCATACTACTTTTTTTGAAATGCTTGGCAACTGGAGCCTGGGTGATTACTTTAAAAAAGAACAACTGCCTTGGTTTTTTGAATTCTTGATAGATATTGTGGGATTGGACCCCAACAAACTATTCGTTAGCTGTTTTATAGGAGACGAAAATAATAATATTCCAAAAGATGAAGAAAGTGCCCAAATTTGGCAAAAGCTTTTCGCAGATAAAGGAGTAGAGGCTAAAACCGTAGAGTTCGGTAGCGACGCCGAAGGTTACAAAAAAGGTATGCAGGGCGGCAGAATATTCTTTTACGATTCTAGTAACAACTGGTGGTGTAGGGCAGGTGATATTAATGAAATGCCCGTCGGCGAACCGGGTGGCCCTGATAGCGAAGTATTTTATGAATTCGACTTTATAGAACACGACAAAAAATGGGGCGAAAACTGCCACCCAGCCTGTGACTGCGGTAGATATTTAGAAATTGGCAATTCGGTCTTTATGGAATATATGAAAACTGAAACAGGGTTTGAAAAACTACCCAAGCAGAATGTCGACTTTGGAGGAGGCCTCGAAAGAATAGCAGCAGCAAACATTAACAGTCCAGATGTATTTAAAATTAGCCTGCTTTGGCCAATAATTGAAAAACTAGAAGAACTTAGTGGCAAAAATTACGAGAGCCACACTGAGAGTATGCGAGTTATTGCAGACCATTTAAGAGCAGCAACATTTTTAGCCGTCGATGGAGTCAGTCCAAGCAATAAAGCTCAAGGCTATGTTATGCGTAGGCTACTAAGAAGGGCAATTAGATATGCTTTTGAACTTGGCGTTGAGCAAAACCTACTTAATAAAGTTTCACCTGTGATTATTGAACTTTATGAAAAAGACTACCCAGAAGTACTTGAAAATAAAGATGCCGTTCAACAAGCACTTGAACGCGAAGAAAAAGTATTTAGACAAACTCTTAGGAACGGTCTTAAAGAGTTCGCAAAAATGACAAATGAGAACAATAAGCTTACCGCTGAACATTTATTCAAGCTTTATGACACTTATGGCTTCCCAACCGAACTGAGCCTAGAAGAAGCATATAGCCAAAAAATTGATGTAGAAGATAATATTCTGCAAAAATTTGGGCTATTAATGGAAGAACAAAGAAACCGTAGCCGCACCGCCACAAAAGGCGAATTTAAAGGTGGCCTTGCCGACCATAGCGAAATTACAACTAAATATCACACAGCCACACACCTAATGTACAAAGCACTTAGAATTGTATTAGGTGATAATGTTATTCAGCGTGGCAGCAATATCACTGCTGAAAGACTGCGGTTTGACTTTAGCCACCCTGAAAAAGTAACACCAGAACAAATTAAGCAAATAGAAGACATTGTTAACGAACAAATATCAAAAGATTGGCCTATGAGCTACCGTGAAGAAAATACCAAACAAGCGCTAGCCGAGGGAGTAATGGGAGCTTTTGGTGATAAATATGGCGAAATGGTAAAAGTTTACACAGTTGGTGATCCAGATGGCACAAACTACTCACGCGAAATATGCGGAGGCCCGCATGTAGAGCATACCGGAGCTTTAGCTGAAGGTGGTAAAAAGTTTAAAATTACCAAAGAGGAAGCCAGCTCTGCCGGTGTCCGACGAATAAAAGCCGTGCTTATTTAACGTGCTTAATAGCCAATTTTTGCAATTGCGTCACCAAATAATTCCCAAATCGGGGAAATGCTCGGTATTCTAGTCGATGTCAAAGGCTCTTTTATACTAGCCTCGAAATTTAAATCTTGAACTTCATCATGCTGATGATCATAATTAGCAGATAAAACATAGGCTAGGTCAATAGCTTCTTCATTGCCAGCCACTGCCAACAAACTAAATACGCCTAATTTAAAGTCAGTACTTAATGGTTTGGTACCTTTTAATTTTTCAATTAAGCGAAGCTGAGCACTGTTGTGACTCTTGGGTTCGTGCTTACTCAAACGCTCACCACAGTAATCTGCGCTAAATAACTGTTCTATAGTTACGGCCGCATTGTCATGTTGAATAAGTCTTGTAATTACATCGAAAGGAGATAATTCTTCATCTGTACCTACAGCTAAATCTTCAATATTGTTTGCACTAGCATCGTTCATATATTTAACTGCATCATCATAGCGCCTATCAAAAGTTCTCTCAACGAGACACTCTCCTACACCATAATGCCAAGGTTCGGACTGAGGAATTAGTTTAGCTTCTTCATTTTTCCAATCGTAATCAACAATAGAGTCATGGCCACTTTGCCTATTAGATTCAAGCATTAGGCTCATAAGGCCAGTATCTGAAGAGTAATCGTCTGGGCCAGCATCTAATAAAGTTATTACTTGGCTGCTGTATCCGCTACCATACATAGTAATTTGACTAGTATCGACCATGCCAAAATCTCTAGGAATACCAACTTGTATCTGCCTGAGTTGATAAGGATGTTTTTTGGCTTTGCAAACCATTTTAATTAAAGCGTTTAAAGAAGTTACATCTTCGGGTTGCAAATTTAATCGAAAATATTTTCTTTCAGTTTCCATAAAATCATATTATACTACTTTTTGTTGTATTTGTCTATACTTGAGGCTAGGGGCAATATCATAGAGTCGAGCTTTTGGAGTGTTGCATTTTTAACCGCGATATGCTAATATATTCAAGTTAGTAATGGACCATCCAGGCGTATGTTGTTAGTTTCGCTTTAACAGTTCGTTGTTAGCCGAAATTAATTTAAACTACCCCGAAAGAGGTTCATTTTTTTATGAGAAACAATTACAAACCAAACAATTTTAGAAGAAGAAATTCTAGTTCTAGTAGCAGCAGAAACAGATCAACTAGAAAGAAATCATTTAAGCAGAATATTCATCCATCAAAGTTTGTCAAAAGTGCAGTAGCCATTAAAGAAGAAAAGTATATTCCACAGAATACATTCAACGACTTTAATGTTAGCCCGCTTTTACATGACAACCTTGAAATTCTAGGCATTTCGGTTCCTACACCAATTCAAGACCAAGCAATAATTCCCGCATTAGAGGGCAGTGACATATTAGGTATTGCCAGCACCGGAACTGGTAAAACAATTGCTTTTGGAATACCAATTCTAAATAAGCTTATTAGCCAAAGAGGTCACAAAGCCTTAATTGTTGCCCCTACAAGAGAACTTGCAGCCCAAATTGAAAATGAGCTCAAAAAAGTTGGCAAAGGAAGTGGCCTGCTCGGCGCACTGTTAATTGGCGGAACTTCTATGCATAGACAACTTAGCGACTTAAAAACCAATCCTGAAATCGTCATAGGTACACCA
This sequence comes from Candidatus Saccharimonadota bacterium, assembly GCA_031973215.1. Classification (GTDB taxonomy): domain Bacteria; phylum Patescibacteriota; class Saccharimonadia; order Saccharimonadales; family CAIOMD01; genus DALYDK01. Next base: position 157,685 of record DALYDK010000001.1, on the reverse strand, counting down.
GGTAGAATAAAAGATCATATTGAACGTGGTAGCCTGACATTGTCTAACTTTAATATTGTTGCACTAGATGAGGTAGACAGAATGCTAGATATGGGTTTTGTCGACGATATAACTACTATTCTTAGTCAAACTGCTCAGAATAAACAAATGTTATATTTTTCTGCCACTATGGACAAAAGGGTACGGGAAATAATTAGTAAATTTTCAAAGGAAGTTGTAGAAGTTAAGGTTAAAACTAGTGAAACTAGCGATGCCGTCGAGCAGGATATTATTCCGTTCAGTAAATTAGATAATAAAGCTGACATTTTACATGATTTACTAATTAAAGAACCAACGACGAAAGCTATAATTTTCGACGAAACTCAAAGAAGCGTAGAAAGATTAAGTGTTGAACTTAAATCAAGGGGCTTTAAAGCCGATTCTATCCACGGGGCCAAAACCCAAGGCGCCAGACAAAGAACTTTAAGAAAGTTCATTGAAAATGATATTAATATATTAGTTGCGACAGATGTTGCCGCTAGAGGTATTGACGTTAAAGATGTAACAGTAGTAATTAATTATTCTACTCCGCAAACATATGACGATTATGTTCATAGAATTGGGCGAACAGGGCGCGCAGGAAAAATTGGCTACGCCTATACTTTTGTCGAAGCCCGATTGTAAATTGATTTATCAAGTTCCCACAAAACAGCCATAAAAACAACTAGGGTTGCTTGTCTGATTATAATGAGCTCAGATTCTCCTGCTTGCTCTACATTGACTGTGTATTCATTTTCTAAATATGCAGGGGATTGATCTGGAGAGATTTCGTTTCTAAAAATATATGAGCTTAACCTATCGTTGTCTAATGTAGCATTTTTATCAATCAATTTAGTTGCTACTCTATAGTCTCGATAATATATATCTATATCACCATCTATTGCCATGTTACCCAAGTACCTGATAGCTACCGGGTGAATCTCATTGTATTGATTATTTCTAATTGATAGCTGTAGAGTATCACCGAAATCGTCGGTGCAACCGGTGCTAGAGCCTAACTGTGTATTTTTTAGTTCATCGTAGAAATTGAATTCTTCCGATCTAATTGCTTTGCATTGTTGGTGATTTGCATTTAGTGTTTTCATAATTATTTTTAATGTTCTAATAATAAGTAAATAATCTATATTTTAATATCAAAATATTTTGAAAAAATGATAAACTAGGCATCAAATGGAATTTGACTGGATACAAAAACATATTTTACTGCAGTTAATAAGAGTTCCGAGTGCCAAAGTTAGTAGGCTTAAGCCAAAAGATATGCCAGATAATGCTTTTGCGTATCACCTAAATAAGTTAGTTAAGTCCGGCATAATCGTTAAAACAAGTAGAGGAAACTACGAACTTACAGAAAAAGGAAATAATTTTGTTGGAAAAATTAGTACTGCCACTAATTCTAAAGTAGATGAAATTAAAACGGTTGTAATGCTATATGGTAAAAAAGAAAGGTCATTTTTATTTTTCAAATGGAGTCGACAACCATATCTAGGAAAAATAACTCCACTATATGACAGAGTTCCATTTGGCAAATCGCTTGAACAAGCACTAGAATCTGTTTGCAATGACAAACTCGGCGACAAGAAAGAAGTTAAATTCAAAAGTAGTGCCATTATTAAAATTACAAAAAATAAATCACTCATAAGTCACATGAATGCCCTAGTTTATGAAATTAATATTGCTGATTCAAATATTAATTATGAAAGTCGAAACGGCCAAGCAATCTTATTGCCATCTAATGATCCAAACATAATGAAGGGAGTTAGAGATTTTATTACAAAAATATCGAACAATAACGAACCATTTGAATCGGAATGGTCATACTAAGACTATTAGCTCCTATACGATTTTGTTTTCTGAGCAATTAGATATTCATCTTTTGATTCAATTACTAGAATCTCATTAACTCGAGTTCGTTTGTGAATCTCTATGATTTTTTTCTTAGTTAATTGTTTTGCATTTTTTGCGTCATCTATTAGCAAGCCGAAACATTGTAAATCTTTTACAACCGCTTTCCTAAGCCAAGCACTAGCTGTTCCAATTGAACCCGTAAACACCAGGCAATCAATTCCGCCTAAAGCAGCAACCATTGAGCCAATTTGTTTTTGTAGTTCATAAACAAAAGTATTTATGGCAAGTTTTGATTCAGGTATATTATTTTTTGCAGAGCTATAAACTTCTTCTAAGTTAGATGATTGTCGACTGAGCCCCTTTAGGCCAGAATAAGAATTTAAATGGAGTGTCATATCGTAGTCACTTAAATTCATATAATCTTTCATTTTTCTAATAGCCGAATAATCAACTTTACCAGATCCGACAAAACTAAATAGTCCATCATTAGGTGTATAGCCCATAGAATTTTCTATGCTTATTCCTTTTTTAACGGCCGTTAAGCTAATTCCAGATTCGCCGATATAGCAAATAATTAACCTGTCTGGCAGATCGTTCTTAAGTAATTGAACAATATATTCGGTCGACAATCCCAAGTATCCAAATCTTTTTATATCTAAATTGTCTGCTAGATACAAATCTATTCCACTATTCCAAGCTTTTGGTGGTTTATTCTTGTGATATTTACTATCGCTTATGCCCAAAATTTTTACATTTTTTAGCCGTCGTCTTATTGTATGAATAGTACTAAGCTGATGATCAAGTAGGGTGGGGCTATACTGCCTTAAGTTTTCTAGAACCGAAATCTTAGATTCATCAAGTAAGCAATCGTCTAAAAATTGGCTAGAAGGGGCTTGCAGCCTTATGCCTATTGAATCTATTAAATTGTCATCCTTAAGCCATTTTTCGCTTTTTAGCTTATCTATAAAATGTTCAAAAGATGATTCTAAATTACTATTAATATATTCATTACCAATAATGTCTTTAGATTTATATGTTACATCTAAGCCATTTTCTAGCTGGCTATATAGCGAAGAGGCTCTTAACTCATTGCCTTTAAATATGTAGTATTTCCTGAATTTTTCGGAAGTTTTTACTACAATGTTAAGCTGTTCATAAGACATTTTTGAAAATTATTATCCTACTTATTGTCGTGGCCTTTAATGGCAGATTCTACGACATCTTTAGGGAGAGCAGCAGTATTTAACAGGGCCTCTCGAACCTTTTCTGATGCATTGCCGCCAACTTCACCGGCTGCATCAATTGCGCTACCTACGGCAGTTTTTGTTGCTTCTGTTGTATCTGCTCCCAGGTCACCAGCAGCTTTTATGGCACCAGAAACAGCGCCAACTGCAGCCTGCCCAACATCTCCTCCGGTATCAGCCACGCCCTTAATTACGCCTCTTACTCCACCCGTTACTGAATCAGTTAAGGTTGTGCCAACTTCGACCGCACCGGTTACGACACCGGTAACTGTGTTAGACGTAGTTTCTATTAAAGATCCGCCAACTGTACCGGCGCCTTTAATTACACCATCCGCAACAGATGAAACGGTCTCAACTGCGCTTGAACCAACTTCGCCAGTACCCTGCAGCACATTAATGACTTGGTTTTTAGCTGTAGTAGTTACGGCAGAAAGAATGTCATCTACTCCGTTAATGGCACTTACTACTGCACTTGAAGCTTCATCAATAATTTTCGAAAGCATTTGGTTCTCCTAATTATTTAATTGTTTAGTATAAATATAGCATAAGCTTTTTTAAAACTTAATGAGTTGATAAGGTTTTTTAAGAAATAAAATAAACTTAGCCGGCTGACCGCTCGTTTTAATAAGATGACTGTGCTGGTGGGAGGGAACTGTTTTTTGAACACTTCCTGAACCCCTTGAATATACATCGTATCCCTTGGACTCATATTGGGCTATAAGGTCAATAATTTCGGATTTTTCATCTTTGCTCAATAAATCCATTGTTGCAACATGCCTAATAGGCACGACCATTAAGTGCTCTAGTACATTTCGGCCCTCCCATATGGAATAGCCAAAGTCGTTTTTTGTTACCATGGCGTGTTTGCCCTTATGTAAAATAATTCTATCTCCTAAGTTTGGTTCACAAAAAGGACAACCTTTACTTTTTTTCGATGTCTTCTTATATTTTTTTAAAGCAGCTCTTGTCCTAAACACTACTTATGCTCCCTTAATTCTATGGGCCCGTATTTCTCTTCGTATGCCTCAATGGCCTCCCCTAAGGATGTGAAGTGTGGCAATCTATATAAGTATCCAGCTAACCTACTTGTATGGCTTATTGTTGTTCGAACCGTACCCTTCATTCGAGCAACGGCCATTGTTACGTTCCTAGCTTTTAGGTCTGCAATTAGACCTTCAAGCATTTTTGCAGCAGTAGAATCAATAGATGTTATAGTCTCGGCATCCCATAAAAACCACTTAACAGCTCCAGGATTATCATCAATAAGGCTTAATACTCTTTCCCTGAAATAAGTAGCATTACCAAAGAATAGTGGCGCATCAAAACGGTAAATAACCATTCCTTTTATAGATTTTGTTTTCGGAGGCCTAGAGGCATCTCTAAAAGAACCATTGCTTGCCATACCAAGAACAGCGTCTTGTGGAAAGGCAGTCCTTCTTACTAAATTGAATATTGCAAGCAAAACTGCAAGCAACAACCCCTGGAATATTCCTAGGAAAGTCACACCTAATACAGTAATGATCGCCAGCAAGGCTTCGCTGTGCCAAGCTTTCCATATTGTTTTAAGCTCTTTATAGTCGAACAGTTTGGCTACGGCAAGAATAATAATTACCGCTAGAGCACTTACTGGCAAATACTTAAGAAGTGGAGCCAGAAAAAGTAGTGAAAAAGCAATAAACGCCGCACCAAATATTTGAGCCACCTGGGTTTTGGCCCTACTCTCAAAAGTTACAGCAGATCTGGTTGCGCTTGCGTTGACTGGCATGCCACCGAATACTCCTGAGGCAATATTGGCAGCTCCAAGTCCAAAAAATTCTTGATTAGGATTAACTTCTTCGTTCTTTTTTGCCGCAAATGATCTAGAAACGGCAATTGTATTAGCGTAACCAATAACCGTGATTGCCATTGCTGGAATAACTAAATTTTGAATATCTAATGGCTTAATTAAAGGAAGATGCGGAAAGGGAAGCCCTGTTGGTATTGCACCCAATACAGGTATACCTAAGCTCGCAAACCCAATACTTAATGAAATTAAAGTAGACCCAAGCAGTATAATTATGGCAACCGGCATTCGCCTAAACCTCATTGGTAATAATATACCCAGTGCCATTATAGTGGCGCTAAAAGCAACAACTTCCCAGTTAAAATTGCTAAAATTGCTAATTATATAGTTTATAGATCCAAAAAAATTCGTCTGTTGTGGGCTTTCTAAACCAAATAACTTGGGTGCCTGAGAAGCAATAACAGCTAGTGCTAAACCAGACATGTATCCTAGCAGAATGGGTCTTGAGATAAATTCAGCTATAAATGAAAGCCTAGCAAACACCCCAACAATACAGATAATTCCTATAAAAATTGACAGAATAACTACCAGAGCTCCAGATCTGTATATGTCACCACCCGCCAAGGGCAAAATTGCTGCACCCGTAAGAGCCGCCATAGCGGCGTCCGGGCCTACATTAACAAAGCGCGACGCACTAAAGAAAGCAAAAACCACCATACCAATTAGTGCTGCATAAAGGCCCATTGCAATTTCTACCCCAGCAAGCTGGGCGTATGCCATTGCTTGCGGTATTGCTATAGAAGCCACCGTAATACCTGCAATAACATCTCGTCTTAACCATTTTGTTGGGTAGGAGGCAAGAGTTTTAAACAGAGGTATTTTTATTTTTATTTTCTCTTGCATAGCTAAGTATATTGTAGCAAATTAAGCATAAGAATAATAAAAATTAGTCTTCTATTTCTAGAGAGGCGAGTTTTCGTCCACCCATAACAGTCATATAAGTAACAATTACTGTATATGCAATACCTACAGAACAAATATGAACAATATTTATTTCTTGACCAAAAGCTAAAGCTGCGCCGCTGAGAATAGATAAAATAATAAAAGTGTATGACATACCTAGCTTAATGGCATTGGGACGAACTAATGTGCTGGTAGCAAGCCCAAAGCTAAGTAGCGATACAACTATATGAGTAACAATAAGCATAAAAAGTATTATATATACTTTATATTCTAAAAAAACTCTTTCCATAGCAATCAACAGTTTAAATGTGAATATTACAACTAATTTAATATGTAAAATATCACTACCATTATGGCCTGAGGCAGCAGGTTGCTAGACTATAAGTATGAAGTTTCTGAACAATATTTCCCCTAGTTTTGAATTAACCTACAGTGACGTTTTCTTAGTTCCGCTAAAAAACACTGTTAAATCAAGATTCATGGTAGATCTGTCTACCTATGACAACTCAGGCTTAACAATACCGGTTGTCGTGTCTAATATGAACGCGGTTGCCGGAAAACGCATGGCAGAAACCACAGCCCGACGAGGCGGAATTACGGTTTTACCCCAGGATATAGCTTTAGAAAATATCATTAAAATTGTAGATTATGTAAAAAAATGTGACCCTTTCCTAGAAACTCCCGTATCTTTATCACCCAAGGATAATATAGCTAGAGCAATGGACCTAATTTATAAAAGAGCTCATGGCAGTGTCATTATTGTAGATGAACAAAATATTCCAGTGGGAGTATTCACAGAAAAAGACTCAGTTGGATATGACAGGTTTACTAAACTCGAGAGAGTTATGAGCCCAGAGGTTTTATCGGTAAAAAATAATCTGAGCACTAAAAAGTACTTTGATTTTTTGGCTAAAAATAGGCTTAACCTTGCGCCGGTAGTAGATGATAATAACAAGCTAGTTGGGGTAGTGACCCGAAAAGGCTTAATCCGCTCGACAATATACAAACCAAACCTCGACAAAAATGGAAAATTGAAAGTTGCTGCAGCGCTAGGAATTAACGGTAATGTATCAGAAAAAGCTAATGCACTAGTAGAGGCCGGAGTGGATATATTAGTTATAGATACTGCGCATGGACATCAATCTAAATCTCTCAAAGCTATTGAGCAGGCGAGGGCACAGTTGCCTAATACATTAATTGTTGCCGGTAATGTAGCTACAAAAGAAGCCACAAAAGATCTTATAAATGCTGGAGCAGATATTGTTAAAGTTGGAATAGGACCTGGCGCAATGTGTACAACTAGAATGATGACTGGTGTCGGTAGGCCTCAGTTCAGTGCCATAATAGAATGTGCAGAGGCTGCCCGCCAGATGGGAAAATATGTCTGGGCCGATGGTGGAGTTCGTCCGTGACGATAACAAGGGCGGTACAGCAAAATTCGTGAAAGCAAATGATTTGTTTGGCTATAATCCGTTCGATCGCTCTAAACCAAGCAAAAGATCACGTGACTATTGGAGTAGGAGGTTAGATGACTGGAACGAAGCAACTAGCGGAGATTGGTAATTCTGCAAGAGTTGGTATCTTCTAATACGAACTGTTCATTTGAGGGTTCAGGATAATTAGGATATTGGTATAATATAAACTGTAATCGTTTATGTTTTATGAATAATGAGTATACTTTTATAGATCTATTTGCAGGCATTGGAGGGATACGGCTTGGCTTTGAACGTGCTGGATTTAAGTGCGTGTATTCAAACGATATTAATAAATCAGCAATCGAAACTTACGAAAAGAATTTCAGCGACAAAGTAGATGACAGGGATATTAGGCTCGTTTCAGCTGATAGCATACCTTCGTTTGATATACTCTGCGCTGGATTTCCTTGTCAACCCTTTTCACTAGCGGGTGTTTCTGCGAGAAGTGGACTTGGAAGAAAACATGGTTTCGAAGATACAGACCAAGGTAACCTCTTTTTTGAGATCGTTAGGATAGTAAAATTTCACAAACCAAAAATAGTCTTTTTAGAAAATGTTGCCAACTTTGTTAATCATGACAAGGGCAATAGTCTAAGAACAGTGAGGAGAGAACTTAAAAAGCTTGGATATACGTTCAACTATGAAGTTATAGATGCTTCTTTATTGGTTCCTCAGAGGAGACGGAGAACTTATATGGTAGCTACTTTAGATAGTGAGTTTAGTTTCCCAAATATCAAACAAAAGAAACATAAGCTTAGTGACATATTACAGAAAAAAGAAGAGGTTTTGCCTTATACAATCAGTGACAAATTATGGTCCTCTCACCAGGCTAGAACAAAAAGAAATCAAGAAAAAGGCAACGGTTTTAGGCACAACTTGGTTGACTTGAGTGGCATAGCAAATACTCTTACTTCAAGGTACGGTAAAGACGGTAGAGAGAACCTTATACCACAAGATAAAAACAACCCACGCTTGCTAACTCCAAGGGAATGCGCGAGGCTAATGGGGTTTGATGATGATTTTGTTCTTCCAACTTATAAAACACCAGCCTATAGACAACTTGGTAATTCAGTGTGTGTACCAGTAATAGAAAACATTGCCGAGGGCATAAGCAAACATTTGGCAGAACATGATCAACAAGCGTTCGAGTCTACTGAAAATGATTTGGTTCTATCTCAGGTGCTAGTAGAAAATAGCCCAATATCTGGTTGATCTAGACTGCCAATCAGAAGAGCTCTGTCAAGATATCTATTGAGCGATTCACAGGATGTTTCTGGCAGCATTGAACATGCATGGCATGCAGCTAAGTTGAGGCCTAGAAATCCTTGACCTTCTGACTCTATGCATAAAGGATCCGATGAACACCACTCTGATTGTTTAATGGCGGCTTTGAAAGTTGTCTTGAATAAATCAGGCCGTCCTTGCCGCACCAGTCCTCCCATCGTACCATCAGAGTCACCTTCAGCAGTGTATATCAATATGCCTGCCATTTTATTTAGTGATGTATCACTTGAGCAATATATTCGCTCTCTTAACGCTGAGCTTGAGTATCCGCATTCGAAACTTAATTGTTTTATTAATGCATGAGCAAGAGAGTGAAGCGTTATGAACTCCGTAGACAATGAGTCGAATGTGCCGAAGTAGTCGGGATTTTTATCACTGCGCTTTAGTAGCCTTGAGATTCTTTGCTCAACGCCTTTAGTTTTTGCCCAGTTATGCAGCTCTTTATAATCAAACTCCAAAAAAATACCTTCACCTCTAACCTCGTAGCCCGGATACCAGTGTGTTCTTTTATTGTCGCTTACTGATACGGCTTGGATGCGATCATCTTCAGGGATCTCTTGTCCTGTTTCATCATGTGTACTTGGTGGTTTAATTCTAGAAAAACCTGTCTGCACACGTATTTCTCGTAGACGTTTTGCGAGAATCAAGTGCTTAAGTAATGGGATATCGTAATCGCCCCCGTTTAGCCGCTCGATTAAGAAGTCCTTTTTGAAATCTTCATCTATCTCGATATCTTTAGTAAAAGCCTGGTACTCTTGGAACCTGTACTCCTCCTCGGTACTTGTAGGCTCATCGTCCTCATCGGGAACAGTGGTTAACTCTTCTAGTTCTCTCTTTATGTCTTCTGTACTCTCCTTAAGCTCTTGTGAGAGCATTGGCGCCAACGTAAGCACATCAAAGCCGTCTTCTTGCGATTCATAGTAAGACCAGAGTTGCGAGTTTAGAATTTTTGTTTTTAATCCATCAGCTTTGTAAGGGGGTATAAGAATTGAGCTCTTTAAAATCGGAAAATGAACGTTCGTGCCACCTCTCTGTAGAGTTACCAGTTGTTTGCCGCACTCGCTTGACCATTTCATTTCCCATGGTTTAGCGCCACTACACCTAGAAACCTGCTCCAAAACTTCCTTGTTAAAAGACCCCGCTAAAGTACGCGCTAAATTACATGAAGTGCATTTTATTCGAATACCTGCAAGTCCCACTGACCCAGCAGTTTCTGTATATTGAAGTGATGGATCTTCACATTCTGCGCCTTTGTGAACCCATTCTTTAAATGGAAAGTCATCTATGTGTCCAGACCTGCAAGCTACTACAAAACGTGAGGGAATGAGTTGAAGTTTATCAATATCGCACCATGGGGTTTTATCAAAATCTTTGTAAAAGTTTACTTTTCGAGCTCTGTCCTTCCAGACCTGTAGATCGTCAAGCCTTTTACATTTTCTGCACCTCATTTGTCTCGGGAACCTAACGGCCAAAACACCTTCGGACGACTCTTCTGTTCCAGGTGGCATATAGAAGTAGCTAACGCGTAGTTTTTCCTCCAGTCGAGAATCGTGTAGCGGAACACAGCCTTTTGTGTCCCACTTATCTATTCCGCAGATCATTACAGATGCTTCAGGTAAATCGACAATTGATCCAACTCCAAATGTTGTAATTGTCTGACTTCGTCTCAGTGTCGGTTTGTCATTGCTGAAATTTTTACTCATGAATAGTCCAATGTTACATAGCACTCTGCATCTGTGCTTCTCATTGATTGAGGCGTTCTATATTCACCCTTGTCTTTAATATCCTGTGCGGGCTTCATAAGAACTGCCTTGTCCTTGTCTTTAGTTTTAGCATAAGTTAAGTCCGCATAATTTATTATCTCTTCAAGGCGGGAGGATAGCTCAGTAACTTCTTTTTCTGTACCGAGCAACTCTAATGGATCTATAGTCTTAACCCTCTGAAGCAACTTGTCTAATATTGCTTGATACTCTGCGCTAGATTTATCAAAGTCTTTTAGGTCAGCATCCTCTCTCAGACCTAACATGTGCCTAATCAGAGTGAATAAAAGCGCGTGTAGAGCTTTATCTCTTACAGGGGCCGAGAATGGCGTAACACTAGTAGGCTCTACATGTCTGTACAGAGACTGGTGATACTTAACAAACTGCTCGAAGTGTGAACGGTCACGGCTCTTCACGGGGCTGTATAGGGTAAATACAATGCCTGGATGACTTCGCCCGACTCGGCTGGATGCTTGTATGTATTCAGATGTTGTTTTAGGCTGACCCAAAACTATCATAAGACCCAGTCGATCTATATCGACACCAACAGAGATCATGTTGGTTGCCAAAAGAACGTCAATAGCGTCCTTTTCGGGGTAGTGGTTTTCGAGTTGTCTTAAAATTTCTGGTATTTTTTCTGCGCTAATCCTAGACGTTAACTCTTGTACATTATGGTCAGAATAATAACGCTGTTTCTTTGAATGATACCTTGCTAGATTTTGAGAATACTCTTTAACGTCATCATAAATCACACTTTTTGAAGAGCCCAGTTCACGTATGCTGTTACAATATACAACCTGAGTCCAGTATCCATCCTTGATTTGTTCTGTATCATCAATAAACTCAACGCCTTGAATAGTGTCTGCCATAAGCCTCACTTGCATGGTAGTAGATGTTTTGCCAGAAGGCATTACGCCAACGTAAAGTCGACCGGGTGTCTTTTCGTTTATTTCAGCTTCACGCGCAAAGAACGAGTCCGCAGCGTCTATGCCTGGAGATGGGAATTGTGCAACCTTACGCGAATAAAGAGATAAACACTGCTCCTTTGCTTTACGGATGGTGGCGGTTGAAGCAATTATTTTTGGCTTTGTGCCCTTTGATGAACACAACATATCAATGGCTGTCTCATAAATTCCAACCATTGTACCAAGCGATCCTGAAATTAGGTGAAGCTCATCTTGGATTATTAGACTGGGCGACATGTTATCGTTTTTTGTATTTATCCCAAAAATAGTTGAAGCTTCTTTTTTCCATGGGAGCATTGCAAACTTATCAACCGTACCAAACAATAAAGTAGGAGGGCTATTGTAAATATCCTCATCGATTATCTTTATTGGTAGGCCTCCATTATGATCTGAGAATGCACAGTTTGAATTGGGGCACCACATATAGAATCGTTTTGGCTTGCTTTTTAACGCGTAGCAGTACATTCCTTTGCCGTTGATTTTAGTCGTATGGGTACCACACCAAGGGCAGTTAAGAACCTGAAAAGGATTCTTGGCATTAAAACTATTCCTTTGTAGTTCGCCAATCTTGTGTTTTGCATCATTAAGATTGTTTGGGGTTGATGCAGAACCCAACCACAACCCGACGCTTATTTCTTCTTCTCCGTATAAACCTGTATTTTTCCGTAAGGTCTCACAAGCACAAATCAATGTACAAGCCCGTTGGAACTGCTGAGAGGTAAGCAGTCTTAGTGTATAGCGCATAATAACAGTGGTTCCGCCGCTAGCTTCTGGACTAGATAGTCGACGTAAGAATATTGTGTATGCGGTCAGAGCAAGATAAGCCTCTGTTTTCCCGCCACCAGTTGGAAACCAAATCAGATCTACCACGTCTCTATCGCTAGATTTGGGATCAGCCATTGATATCAGATTCATTACCAAGAATGCTATTTGGAAAGGACGCCAAGTATCATTTTCTTTACTGTAGTTAGTTGGCATGCTGGGTGCTTCATCTGACATGCTTTTATCGGCTTGTAGTCTTGTGTGCGCACGCTGCATGAGCATTGCTTCATTAGCATGCTGAAAAGACTGGAAAACGTTCTTATCTTTTTTTAGTAGTTCTATGCCTTTAAGAATTCTGTCTTTCGCAGATTCGCAATCGGCAATATGCTTATTGCCTACCGAATGGTAGCTCGCTGGGAGTTTGCTTAATTGTGTCTTGATATCATCTATCCAATTGCCATAAAGCCTCGCTAGCAAGTCAAGGTTTTTGGCTATGACAGCAAGATCGTTAAACGCGTATGTTGAAATTGAAAGATCAGGGAGTTCGCCTCCGTCACTCGGTAGATTAAATTCCATTTGAGGAACTGCAAACTGTGGGAGAGTTGTGGTATAAACCTTCTTAACCTTACCATCTTCTACGTTCCAATCCGCAGATATGCCATGTCCTACTCCATAAACATGTTTTTTGTGGTATAGAAGATTTAGGGATTTCTCTTCCTCGTCCTCGAACCAGTCAGGATCTATATCTGAATGGTTTAAATCAGCAAATACGCTGGAAGCAGCAACACTGAGGTTTACTTGGAATAGTGCACTTTCTGCTTCAGATTGCGGCTTTGCAACCGTTTTTGAATTAACAACCGAAAGTGTAACTACCCAGTTGTTGGTCTTTTTTACCTTTTTCGCAGTCACACCTAATTTGAAACCATGATCCTTTACTAATAGTTCTGAGTAACCAACTTTGAGTTCAATCTTAGTCTCATAGGATTTTCTCTCCCTATACCAACCATTTTGATATGTTTTAAAAGCTTGCCATACAGCTTGTCTCGACGGATTGTCGTTCTCTATAAATGATAGTAGTACATCACGGTCATGTTCATCGAGAGCTCTTGAGAGCTTTACGAAATCGTTATCTAGTAACTCAAATTGATTCTTGAAGCTAGTGTTGGACTCAATTCTCTCCTTAAGACTAGGGGCTTTTATTTTAACTTTGTCGAAATCTTTAGCCGATAGTTTTTTGTATGCTCCGTAATTTATTGACACCGAAACGTCTGAAGCTGGACCAGCGACTGAGAAACTTAAACCCATTGCCGAAGGGAAGAAGGTCGAGGACATATCGATAGCATTTATCTCTTCGTCGTCCCTAGTCCTCATATCTAAGCCCGAACTATCTTCACCATCTTCTGTTTGAGCTTGGGCAAATACTATCCCAGTAGAATACTTCTGTATTGGACTTTCATCAATTACCTCATCCTCACTAAATGGTCCTTCTAGATCTTGCTTAACAAAATCATATAGTTCTTGTCTGTAGCTCGAGTATTTTTCGTTATCAACTTTGGGCATAATAGTTACTTAGTTTCTATTATATTGGAAACTCTGGAGTTTAATTCTTTTTTAATATATTTTGGCAACGAGATTACTAAGTGTGATCGTGCGCGCGTACAGCCTACGTAGTTAATAACGCTGTCAATATCGTCTATAGACCTTAAATCTGTGAGCACTATGACTTTATTTTCTAGACCTTTAAATGACGCAATTGTTGTATATCCTATATGCCCATTGATAGTTAGGGCAGTTGTTCTAGTGTCAATGTTAAACAACGGGGCATCTACTCTGAGCCTCCCGCTTCCTGCACACGATTTACTTAGTCTGGCAGGGCTCAAGACAGTAATATCCTCTCGGTGAATGCCCTCCGCTATCAGCTTATTGATCTCATCAGAAACTTTGTCGGCTTGATCTGCTTCATTTTCGTACCATAAGTATTTCACAGGAGTGCCCGATGCTTTTACAGTTGTGCCAGCATCAATCATCGAAACTAGTTTTGCTTGTTGTGCTATTGACTTGGTATTTCTACAATTAATGGTTAGTTTAAATGTTGATCCAGACGATAGTAGCTTTTGAATAGCATCTGAATCTTTTCTTTTGTATATATCCTGGTTCTCCTGATCCATGCATATTAACCAATGACCTTTATCGAGCCCACCTTCGACCAATCTATCGATAACCTTAATGAATTTATCGGTTAATATGTCTTGAGCTTCGTCAATGATAACTTCTTGATATGTGTCGATGTTATCAATTGAAAGAAAAACTTCTGGGTAAAGATTCTCAAATAATTCAGATCCAGATGCAGACTTAAGCAGCTCTTGCTTATCGGCTTTCTTGATAAATTTATGAATGATGCTATGCAGAGAGGCAACCTCTACATACTTGCTGTGTTCACCGAGCTCTTTTTCTAGCGACTCTGCAACGAAATCAGCCAATAATCTGTTGAAGCACAGAAATAACGTATTGATACCTTTGTAGGCATTTCGTCTAGCTTTTTCAATTGCCATCAAAGTTTTTCCTGTACCTGCAGAACCGAGGAATACCGTACGAGGATTTAATTCTAGTGAATCGAGAAGTGAATATTGCTCTTGAGTAATGTCAATAATTTCTTGTTCAGATTCATCCACACTTGCCGATATCGACTTAACGATCTCAAAATCACCCCTCAGGTAGTTTGTAATTTCGTGTATTTGCTTTTTCGTAAGTAGCTTTCTGGATTTCTGCTTTTTCTGCCAATACTCCGCCAGTCGTTCAATATAGGAAGATATATCAAGTTTCACATCGTTCTTGTCGAATATAATATTATTGTCCCATTCTGGACTCTCCTCCTGGAATTCAATATCAGGAAGAACTACACCATAACCAAATACATTGCTGTACAGCTCATGACCGAATCTTTCTGTAATATCTGACCTGATAGAGTAAAGAGCCGTCCTTGCCTGGTTAAAAGGTGATTCCTTTTTCTTGTTAGCTCGCCCATATCTGTCTATGAAATACCATCCGCCGTTTTTGCGACTAATGCGTCCACCCTTGACCTCAAGGGCAAAAACCCCTAATGGTCCAACGAGTAGAAAATCTATTTCACCCTCTCGCTTAGTCGAATGATTACTCAACCCGAGTGAGTGAAGACAAACCCAATTATCTAAGCTTTTATTTTCGCTGAACTTCTTAAAAATCTTTTTCTCTGCGTTACTAGAATTGGATGGATTGATGTAATTAGGTATAAGCCTCATAGTTGATCTCCAATTGTAAATAACTGGCCAATACTATTCATAGGTACATTTTCAAGTGTTTGGGATAAACTCATTACTACTTTAACATGGGCTCGGTCTGCGTATGCTTCAATTTTCTCTTGCGTATCTTTGTCTAGATCGCTATCTTCTGCATAATCAAAGACGGAACTTGCAATTCGTTTAACGAGGAGTCTGCCTACCTGAATATGTATACTGTGAAGATCTTTACAAGCTTTAATTATTTCTTCCATTTTATCATTCAGGTTTGGGTCATTCACGATCTTTGCGATGGCAGCTAAGGTGCTTTCAATTTTACCTGGTCTGAACCTTTCTCCTTTCATCCACTCTCTAATAGTTACAGGGTGACGCTTGCATCCAACCAACTCTAGTTGGTTTGCTATGTCTTCAGGAGTTAGGTTATTTACTGTCGCGTAATGATTTAGGGATTTCCACCAAATACTTGATAAGTCTTCGATATGTGAGTATTTTCCAGATGATTTTATATCCGCGAGAAGATCTTCAAATAGGTTCCTGGAAGTGTCAGTGAATACAATTTCATCATCTAATTGTAGCTTTTCGTATGTAGCCTTGATGACCTCACCTTCTAGTCTATCTAGTTTTGTCAGATGATGATCACCATTTATAAATGTAAAGCTATCGTCCTCAAACGTTACTCGATGTGCTGAAGTTAGTTCGTCTGATGGCACAAAATTTGGCGAGTAAGTGGATGTAATATCAATTCTATTACCAAATTTCTTGTTTACTGAATTTAGTATTTCCTCAAATTCGGTACTCTGTACATCCTCCTCGTCAGGTTTGGAGGGTGTTACGGGCTGATCCATATTAGGGAAATACTGTTTACGAATTTCTGAGTCAATTTTTGATAAAGAGGACGCAGGATGTTTATTGACTAGATTGTTATACCAAAGCGTCTCATTCCCATAGAGGATGAACTCGCATTGAAGAAAAGGAGCTAGGAATAATTTGGATTGGAACTTCTTGGTAAAGAATCCTGTAAAAATTACTCTTCCCTTAGGCTCCAGCCTTAATGAATTTAGTGTTAGTACATCAACAGACTGAGATATTGAGTTGTCATTTTGTAGTATCTCAACAAAATCAGGCCGTGAACATACTATTGATGTATCTCCATATGATTTATCAGTCAAAAGTTCTTTTATTGCTGTATATTTTGGATTCTTATTTTCTAGATAAGAGTACAGTTGCTTAATTAGGACTATTGAGTCTCTGGCGTACTTTTGAACGTCTCGAGGGAATACCACACCAAAGCTTGTAATTATATCCTTTTCAAAATCATCGATCCTGTCTGTAAACAATTGTAATCCCTTGTTAAAACAATAACGCTCATACTCCTTAATTGTGACGGGGACTTGAGTGTAGAATTTAAGATAAGAAAAGAAACGCCTAAGCAATATACCTCCATCATCACTTTCGGGGGTACCTTTATAGAGTTTACTTAACAATTCCGAGAGTTTAGTCAGTTGTTGGTCTAGGTGATCGTCATGTATGGTCAAAACGTCCTTGTTAGACTGAGAAATGAAACTTAACACCTCGTTGTGATATTCAAAGTCACTCGAAGTTTGATTTGCAATTTTACCCTCAACGTCTATGTGCTGAAAATCTGAACTTTTCCATACCCAGCAATCGATACCCATAGATTTTAGCGTTTCTATCTCCTCCTCATCAGAAGAACTTAGTAAGCAGATAATCTTTCTTGGAGAGTTATCTGCGTTCAATCGGGTAATATTTCCATACGATGCTCGAACTTTTGACGCGCCATCAATGATTACTAGCTTGTATGACGGGTCTTTAAAGCAGATGTCAACTGCCGTGTCTGAGTTAGACACAAGCCCTAGAACATATTCTCTTCGTAGTGGATCTGCTAATAATGGCTTAGGTGTATCAGCGTCGCTAAAGTCGGCTATTGGGAATATGGACTCTATAGGGTCTCCACCTATAGTAATCTCTTTAATTTCTTCTTTAAGTTTACCCTTATTGCCTGTAACGATAATGCCTTTTGAGCTTTGCATTCCAAAAAGATCGCCAGGGCTCAAGCCCATAATCTCTTCGAGTTTTTCTCCAGTTGCGACAGCCGATCTTTTTCTCTTATCAATATCCTGGGAGGAGTAAGGCTTAATTCTCCACTTGGTTTCTTCTGGGTACCAGGTTGTACTGGTTTTGTCAGTTGTGTCCTTGACGCGATAGCCTTTTTTGCCGTTTTTAGACTCTATGCCATCAAATATCCCAGGCTTCATAGTCCTACCACCACTGAACGGCAACACAAAGACGTTGTCGCCAGCTTTCAGCTGGTCAAGAAAATCGTTCGGCCTATTAAAAGAATCAATTTTCAATAGACATAATAGACTTTCAATAATGACTAGTGGGATGATAGTAGGGTCAGATGGAAGTACGAATGCAAGGTCGTCACGAGAACCAGACTCTGCAAGACGCTCAAAGAGTAAAGATGTGTTCACTTCATCGAAGTAAGTTTTTTCATAAGAGGTATTAGCTTTCCTTATTTCAAGATCCCAAAATCCTGGGAAGTCTTTCCTTAGGTCTTCTAAAATACGATTGCCACTGTTTCTCAGCATTACACTTCACTTATCTTGTTTTGCATTACTCCTTATTATACTGAAATCACATCTGTTACGCCAGAATCTGATACTTTTCGCAATAATCAGCTAGCTTTCATTACAAAATAGCGGTACCTTTGCTTCACTATGGAGCAAGCAGAGCAAATCAAGTACTGCCTATACGCGCGTAAGTCTTCCGAACAAGACGAGCGACAGGCCATGAGCATCGATTCACAGCTAAAAGAAATGGCAGATTTAGCACTGGCCAAAGGCCTAGAGGTGGTGAAAGTTAAACAAGAGAGCCACTCAGCAAAGCTTTCAGCTCAACGACCTGTGTTCATGGAAATGCTCGAAGAGATAAGGAGTGGCGAATACAACGGCATACTCACATGGGCACCTGACAGATTAAGCAGAAACGCCGGAGATCTAGGATCGCTCGTAGATCTAATGGATGCCAAGATGCTAGCGCACATCAAAACTCACTCACAGGAATTTAGTAATAACCCAAATGAAAAATTCTTACTGATGATTCTATGCTCTCAAGCGAAACTTGAGAATGATAACCGAGCAATTAATGTAAAGCGTGGCATCCGAGCCAAATGTGAGATGGGTTGGCGGCCTTGTATGCCACCTCTCGGTTACTTCACTCGTGCAGCTACAGGTAAAGAGCGAGATGTCATTATCGATGAGGAACGAGCACCTTACATAAGAAAAATGTTCGAAATGTCAGCATCTGGCAAAAGCGGAAGACACATAATGTCGTGGCTAGAGCAAAACAATGTAAAAACACGCAGCGGCAAGAAAATTCATCTTAGTGCGATATACAAAATCCTCGGCAATACCTTTTATTATGGAGACTTCGAATATCCCGCTGGAAGCGGACAGTGGTACAAGGGTAAGCACGAGCCGCTGATTACCAAAGAGATATTCATCAAGGTGCAGGATCAACTAAGAGTCCCTACAAAGCCAAAGTGGGGAGCAAAAGAATTCCCATACAAACGATTCCTAAAATGTTACAGCTGCGGAGCGAATGTGGTTGGTGAAGAAAAGTTTAAAACTAGAAAAGATGGCAGCAAAAATCGATTCGTGTATTATCACTGCTCAAGGCAAGTCGACCATGACTGCAAAGAGCCATTCGTCAGGGATAAAGCAATAACAAGCGAGCTAATCAAATTCTGCGATGAATTAATAACTGACGTGACAATTCTTGAGCCCGGTCTAAAGGATGCAATCGATAAATACACCAAGATGATGAAGTCGACATATAAAGCAACCAAAGTTGATATGGTCGCAGGATATGTAAAGTACGTGCTAAACGAAGGGTCACAATTTGAGAAAACTCGACTTATACGAAACCTAGACATCAAACTAGCGCTGCATGACAAAAAACTAGTTAAGATCTAGTGCTTCGAAGTGTAGTTGATGACCTTCATCAGATTTTTGTCTGATATAAATGGAGCTTGAAGTCTAATTGGTTTTGAATCAAATGCCAATGAAGAGAATAAAACATCGCCCTTACCATTAAGCTTTTCAGCACCTGGATGATCGATAATGAATTCACTCGATTCTTTGTTTGGGAGGGTAAAGCCTAGCTTAACGAACGAATTTGCTCGGATCATTCCGGGCAGTACGTCATCTGACATTCTGTGCGACCCGATAAAGCAGAATACTCCTACGGCCCTTGAACGCTGCATACAATGACAACAAATACCGTAACATACCAATAAAACTGTATACCAGGCGTGTTAAATGAAGGTCCAATGCTAGGAATATGAAGCAAAGATAGCACCAATATAGGATAAGACAAATAATGAATATATTTCCATGGACGAAACTTAATCCGACTTTTTAGAAGTGCACTAGTAACCCAAATAATTATTAGAAAATAAAAAGCAAAACGTCCATAAGTTACAGCTTTTTCATAACTAGAGCTAATATCAGGCATTATTGAGTAAAAAAGCCCGTATCCATAACCAATAGTTATGAGAAGTGGGTGCAGAAATATTAACAAAGTTCCATAAATGCCTAAGTTTTTATGAACCTGAATTTTTGAAGCAAAATTTTGGCTAAATAAGCCGGCTACGCTTCTTGTACCAAGCACCAGCTGCCAAACCAACATTACAATGCCAAAGAATCCAAGTATCGATGACACGTAAAGCGCTATAGATTTAAGGGGAAATTGAGTCGAGGACAATTCAGGGCGGCTAATAAGTAGCAAATAAGGCAAAGCAGTTAAGAAAATAATTAAGTATAAAATAAAGTTTTTGCTTTTTTCAGACATGTAGTTATATTAAAACAGCATTTCTTAAAATAATCTTAAAGCATTCGTTCATATTATTTAAGGATAGGCTATTCTAGTATTGACTTTAAGGTATTTTTCTGCTATAATTATCTGAATTAATAAGTATTGGAGCTACTTTCACATTTATGGAAAAACCTAAATTAACTAACGGCAAATTAACAGCATTATCGCTAGGCCTTGCGTCGTTAGCGTTTTCGTTAGGAGCATGCACTGCTGAAGATAATCAAGGCGAAGCCAGAGAAAGCTTTGGCTGCGCAGTAGTCCAAAACGAAAAAGGTCATAAAATATCACAATTTAATCCTTTTGATGATATTGAAGCAAGAGAAATAGCTAATGCACTATGCATAAGCAGCGGGACATACTATCAGCTAACTACTGAAACAGTAGAAAAAGTTGGTAACAGTGGTTTATTTAGAACAAGCGAAGAGCTTGCTCCTATATTTTTTCCTTCAATATTAGACCACAAAGGACTCATAGAGAAGGTTGCTTCAGAGAATAGCATTCCGCCCAATGTCTTGGCTACGCTAGCAACAATAGAATCTGCTGGTATAGAAAATGCAGAATCGTGGGTTGGCGCAAAAGGCCTAGTGCAAGTTATGCCCCAGTTTCATTTTGATAAATTTGCAACTTACTTACCAGAAGTTGCTAGTTACGATGATTATGAAATAGCCACCCAGGGCGGTGCATCGTTAGTAAGTTTAGAAGAATACAATAATGTTTTTAACAACCCAGAAATTAATCTTTCTGCAGGTGCTCAATTTTTCAAGGAATGCATTTCAGTAGCACAGAATGCTAACCCAAACTTAAAACCAGATAGCTTAGTAATATACGGAATTGCAGCGGCATGCTATAACGGCGGGGCAGGAACGGCTAGAGCAGGGTATGATAATATGCCTACTGAAAGTAAACTCTATGTAGACCATGTTGCCCGAATACTTTTAGATGTCGAACTAGCTCTTAAGCTTAAAAATAGTGGCTACAGCGATAACCAAGTACTTCAAGCTCTAAAGTCAGAAACCATGGACGGCTTGGCATATGCATACTCATTAGAAAATAAGTCTGCGGGCTACAGTGATTTCAAGTCAGATAATTTAATTTTCAGCGCACTAAACCCTGAAAGCCTAAGCGATACGATCGCCTACTCTGATGTGAAGAATAATATTGATTCTTACTATAAGGGCAATGCAACCAAGTACACTACTCCTATGTCACCCGGACTTCGAATATGGTTTGCGAGCGGCGGCAAAGGACTATTCGTCCTATCTCCAGAAAACTTAAGCTGGCGAACTAACTAAAATATTAAATTTTAATAATCTTATTTATTTGGCGGATCTTTTTCAATTAATAAGTCTAAATAATCTTGCCTGTCAGGCCTTGGGGTATCTATTTTGGTTATTACCATCCCACTCAGCGCTGTAGTGCCAATAAAATCAGTGCAGCCAATACTAACACTGTCATCATAAAAATCTTGTTCTTGTAGTCTTCGTCTCATTTATCGTGGAAAAATAGTATATGACATAATACTCCGCACTATTTGATTATCCAATATTTTTCTGTAATTTTTTTTGGGTTTATTTGATGATTATTCTGCTCTATACTATTCTGAATGCCTATCAAAAAATCAATCACTATTAAGGGTTTAAAAAAATCGTTTGGCAAAGACGAAGTATTAAAAGGAATTAACTTAGAAATACAGTCAGGTACTATGATGGCGCTACTGGGGCCTAACGGAGCTGGCAAGACAACTACCGTAAGGATAATATCAACCCTACTGCCTTTTGATTCCGGAAAAATATTAATTGAGGGGTTCGACCTCAAAGAGCATCCAGACAAAATTCGCACAGTCATCGGCTTAACTGGGCAGTCTGCCGCAGTAGATGAGCTCTTAACCGGCAGAGAAAATTTAATTATGATGGGCCGTCTGTATCGGCTAACTAAATCAAGCGCCAAGCAAAGAGCAGAAGAACTGCTTGAAGATTTTGATTTAATCGCTGCCGCTGATAGGCCGGCAAAAACCTATTCTGGAGGCATGAGAAGAAGACTAGACTTAGCCGTAAGCTTAATCGCTTCTCCGCCTATTATTTTCTTAGACGAACCAACAACCGGCCTTGACCCGAGATCAAGGCTAACTATGTGGAAAATAATTGAAGATCTCAAAAAAAACGGAGCGACCATTTTGCTGACTACGCAATATTTAGAAGAAGCAGACCAGCTTGCCGACAGAATTGCTGTAATTGATGGAGGCAAGGTCATTGCCGAAGGTACTTCAAAAGAACTTAAAAAAACTGTCGGTAATGATCGCCTAGTTATCGCGTTCAGCGAAGATTCTTTTTCAAAAGCAAAGAAAATGCTAAGTGATTCTATCTTAGATTCCAACGAGAATGAAAGAACACTCACAATTAACCTAAAAAATAGCACCAAAGATACAAAGCTGATACTTGAAAAAATTGATAATGCAGGCTTAAAAATGAAATCTCTAGACATTCATAAGCCAACTCTTGACGATGTATTCTTAAGCCTAACTGGTAAAAAAGCCGTTGCTAGCAAGAAAGATGGTAAATAATATGGCCAAGCAATTAGTGTTCGAAAATAAGCCAAAATGGATACTAAGAATTCAAGACTCTCTGATAATGATCAAGAGAAGTAGCACGCACATAATTAGAAATACAGACCAACTACTGGGAACATTTTTTCAACCGATTATGTTCTTGGTGCTTTTTTCGGCTGTTTTTGGCGGAGCAATATCGTTGTCGCTCCCAGAAGGTGTCAGCTACTTGAGCTTTTTAATGGCCGGAATAATCGTCCAGACAGTGGCCTTTGGATCAACAACCACCGCCATTGCAATTACTAACGACCTTCAGAAAGGTATCGTCGACCGCTTTAGATCGTTACCTATGGCAGACGGCGCGGTGTTAAATGGACATGTAATTTCTGATCTTTTCAGAAACGGCATTTCGACTGTTGTAATGATTTTAGTTGGACTTCTGTTAGGATTCCGTAGTAGCGCAAGCTTTCTAGACTGGCTAGCCATAGCAGGGCTATTAATGCTATTTACACTAAGCTTTTCTTGGCTTATGGCAATTGTCGGAGTTTTCGCCAAAAGCGTTGAAGGAGTTAACTGGCTGTCTTTTATCATAATTTTTCCGTTAACATTTGCCAGTAGCGCATTTGTCCCAACAGAAGGAATGAATAAATATCTAAAAGCCTTTGCCGAAAACCAACCAATATCTCAAGTTATAGAAGCTGTAAGAGCACTAATGCTAGGAACTCCGGTAGGCGACCATGCTTTTTGGGCTATTTTCTGGTGCGTTTTAATATTAATTATTGCTGCTCCTTTAGCAATCTTCCTCTTCAAAAGAAAAACCAGTTCTTAATATCTTTATATCTGTGACTAAATAGATACTTTTAGCCTAGGGTCAAGCAAAATAATTATGTCTCCATTTTCATCAACATAATGCGGGTAAGAGCTAAGTGGTGCCGAAATTTCATTTTCGGCTTCGAATTTATTGTTTACTTTTTCAATCATATTTTTGTCCTTAATAAACTAACCATATTTAAGCATATAAATTATCATCTATAAAGATTACTTGAAAAAACATTTTTTGCATTGAAATGAAAACAGGG
>DALYDK010000001.1:32428-133670 GCA_031973215.1 Candidatus Saccharimonadota bacterium | reverse complement strand
TCGTCATAGTGCTCTAAAGCTCCAGAACGACCCTGGCTAGGGTGGAGGGATTCGACCTACCTCCGGCAGGCCCGCAACATCTGCTTTGAAAGCATAGCTTTCAAGTGATGATTGCCTTGCAAACAGCCTACTGGCTGTTCTCACCCCGAATGGCATTCGGGTATTCGAAAACTCCAAACACTAAAACAGGGTCGTCATAGTGCTCTAAAGCTCCAGAACGACCCTGGCTAGGGTGGAGGGATTCGAACCCCCGAATGCTAGGACCAAAACCTAGTGCCTTACCACTTGGCGACACCCTATTGATTCGCCGATAAATTATATCACTTTTTGGGACCCGAATTAAAAAAAAGAGAGATTCGAGCCACCTCTGGCGGCCTCGTCGCAACGGCTTTGCAAACAAGTTTGCAAGTGTTGGCTCCCTTGCGAACAGCCTACTGGCTGTTCTCACCCCGAATGCTAGAACCCTGGACCTCAGTGCCTTACACACCCGAGCGACACCCTAATAACCTGTAGATTATAGCTTTTTTTGCTTTTGTAAGCAATGAATATGCAGACTAAGCACAAGCAATTGCCAGTAATGTGAATAGCTTATAAGCTATAAAGGTGAAATACTACGAAAAAATATTAGATACCTCCTGGATGGAGGACGCATATTGCAGAGACGCCGAACCTGAATCTTTCTACTCTGAAAATGAACAATTTCAAAGAAAATTAGTCGAACAATATTGCAAAAAATGCCCAGTAATGAATCAGTGCCTGGAATATGCCCTAGCGCGTGAAGATCGATTCGGAGTTTGGGGCGGAACCACCGGCCGGCAAAGACGAGAAATTCTAAACAAAAAACCCTTAGGCGGAATAGCTTTAGGTACTTATTAGCGATAATAATTGCCAAAAAAGCATTACAAACCTAAAATAGAATAAGTGATACTTAATAACTCTCTTATAAATTATTCCTACAAAAAAATCGCCAAGCAAATATTATTTAGAAAAGATCCTGAATGGGTGCATGACAGTACTCTTAAAGTGGCCCAAAACTTAAGCCAAAGCAGCTCCGCAAAATGGCTAATTAATAAATCTATTGCTTATAAAAATAGTAACTTAAACCAGACTATTGACGACATTTCCTACGCCAACCCAATTGGCCTGGCTGCAGGCTGGGACAAAGATGCTGATGCTGTTAATTTAATGAGTAGTATAGGTTTTGGCTTTGCTGAAGTTGGCTCAATTACCAAAGAATCTTACATCGGAAATGATTATCCAAGACTAACTAGACTGCCTAAGTCAAAAAGCATATTGGTTAACTACGGACTCAAAAGCCAAGGAGTTAATTTGGTAGCTAAGAAACTGCTTAACATTCATTCGAATATACCCATAGGCACAAATATAGCTCGCACAAATTCACCCGATTGCAGCAATGACGGTGCGAGTATTGAAGATTACTGCTATTCATTCGAAAAGCTAAAAAACATCGGCAACTATTTTACTATTAACATTAGTTGCCCCAATACTTTTGGCGGACAGCCTTTTCATGAACCAAAAAGGTTGAATAGACTATTAAATGCTTTATCTGAAATAAAAACTGCGAAACCAATTTATTTGAAATTATCGCCAGATATTCGCCAAAAAGATATCCAAGAAATTGTTAATCTTTCCTATAAATTTAATATTAACGGCTTTATTTGCAGTAATTTAACTAAAGATAAAACGCTAAACAATATATATGAAAAGAATTTACCTAGCAATGGCGGCTTAAGTGGGGCAGTGGTTCAAAATATATCTAACCAATTAATAAAACGCATTTATAAATTAACCGGAGATGAAAAGACCATTATTGGCCTGGGAGGCGTTTTTAACGCAGAAGATGCCTGGCAAAAAATTGGACTTGGTGCAAATTTAGTACAGTTAATTACGGGCTTAATATACGAAGGCCCGGGCATTGTTGGCTCAATCAATAAACAGTTGAGTAAAAAAGTTAGTAATAAAGGCTACAAAAACATAAGTGAGGCGAGGGGGTTTTTGGCGTAGCTATTTTTTCTTAGGACTTTTTTTGACAGAGCTGGTAGCGTCTTCATTAATTTGCCTGACGACCCTCTGAGGGAAAGGTATCTCAATTTTGTTCTTGTCGAACGCTTCTTTAATACGTACTCTAAATTCACTAGCCACCGACCATTGTTTACCTGGTTTGACTTTTCCAGATGCACGAACCGTCATCTGAGATTCATCAAACCTAAGCATCGTCTGGTACTGTATCGGTTTAATGAAGGATGATTTCCAATCTTCATCTTCTGACATAGCTAGGCCGGTGTCATTTATAACTGTTTTAACCTTTTCTATATCAGTTTTATAGTCGACGCCTAATTCAATATTTACATTAGAATAGCCATAAGTTTTATTAATGATTGCTCTGGCCAAACTGTGCGGAATTATATGCACGTTGCCATCGATGTCCCGTAGCTTAACGGTTCGTAAAGTAATTTCTTCAACCGTTCCTGAATGGTCCTGATCTACGGTAATTACATCTCCAACCCTATATTGGTCTTCTAGAAGTGCCATAAGCCCTACATACAGATCCATTATTATATCTTTACCAGCAATACCAAACGCTATACCAGCAACTCCAGCCCCTGCCAGCAGTGCTGCAATATTAACGCCTAAAACAGATAAAATTGCTACAAGACCAATAATCCAGATAATTACAGAAGCGACTTGCCTTAGTGCTTTTGACAATGTATCGAATCTTTTTTTGCTAATTTTTATACGATTTTTTTTGGCCTGCGAGTTGTAAGCCCTTTCGAAGTACTTATCTGATACATAGTCAATAACTTTTTGTGACAAAAACATTGCAAATAATATAAGAAAAACCCTAAGAACAGGGGTAGCGAAAATAAAATCTAGGGTTTGTTGAATGTAATTGGGTAGTTCGGCTAGTATTTGTTCCATTGTTTTTTTCTTATATTAGTATGTTAGTAGAGTATCATATTTAGGTATATGGTCTCAAAAGATTTTACTAAAGAATATAACAGTTTGAATGACAAACAAAAGGAAGCCGTCAACCACATCGACGGACCAGTGATGGTTTTGGCTGGCCCGGGTACCGGAAAAACTCAGCTCATAGCCTTAAGGGCCGCTAATATTCTGCAAAAAACCGATGTTTTGCCCCAAAATATATGTTGCCTTACCTATACAGAAGTTGGCGCCCGAAATATGCGTAAACGACTCAGCTCTTTAATTGGCCAACAGGCTTATGACATAAAAATAAGTACATACCACGGTTTTGGCAGCGAACTAATCAGACAACATAAAGAATATTTCACAGACATTAAAGACGACAAGCCGCTCGATAGAATGGGTCAAATTAAACTTTTAAAAAAAATTTATGAATCTATACCAACTAGTAATCCGTTGTGGCGAGAGGAAGTCTACCTAAGAAGTAGCATAGAATTAATTAGCGAGGCAAAAAAATCTTTACTAACCCCAGAAGATATCAAAAAAGTTGCATCAAAAAATCTTGAATTTGTTAAAAAAGCTTCTGCTCTTAGCAAAAAAATACCCAGCTTTAAAAGAATGGGGAAAGAGCAAGTGCCTCATTTTAAACAACTACTTGCTGAATTGGTCAAATTGAAAGATGAGCCGGTTATTGTTAGTAATATATACCCTTTGAGAGATTTAATGATCTTTGACCTTACTAGCGCTCTAGAAGAATATGAAATTATTAATAAAACTACTCCGCTTACAAAATTCAAAGATAAATGGCTAGAAAAAAATGATGACAATTTATTAGTCCTAAAGGGCATTATAGAAAATAATAAAATTATTGGCGTAGCTGATATATATAAGGAATATCAAAATCAACTTCAGGTAGAAGGCTTTTATGACTACGACGACATGATAAACCGTGCTATTGATGCCCTGGAAAAGTTCCCGGGCTTTAAATTAGATGTTCAAGAAAAATATCAATATCTAATGCTAGATGAGTTTCAGGATACTAACAGATCTCAATTAAAGCTAGTAGAACTGCTAACCGATAGCCCATCTAATAATGGACTGCCTAATGTACTTGCGGTAGGCGATGACGATCAGGCAATTTTTAGCTTTCAGGGCGCCGAACTGGGCAATATGATTGAGTTCACTAGATTATATAAAGAAATAAAACTAATTAATTTAGAAAATAATTACAGATCACATCAAAATATACTATCTACTGCCTACAATGTCGCTAATACCATAGACGAAAGACTATCTAATAAGCTAAATTTACCAAAGAAAAGTCTTAAAGCATCTAACTTAGCAATAAAAAATTCTCAAATAGAAAGATGGCAATTCGCAAGTGACGCCAGGCAATTTGAATGGGTAGCCGAAAAAATCGACGAGCTAGTAAACATCGGCGGTGTTGCTCCTGGCGAAATAGCCG
The DNA here is from genome assembly GCA_031973215.1 of Candidatus Saccharimonadota bacterium. Classification (GTDB taxonomy): domain Bacteria; phylum Patescibacteriota; class Saccharimonadia; order Saccharimonadales; family CAIOMD01; genus DALYDK01. Next base: position 129,259 of record DALYDK010000001.1, on the reverse strand, counting down.
TCATTGCGCCCAAGCACAAACATTTAGAGCCTCTGGTGCCGTATCTGCAAAAATTCAACCTTCCCATTAAGTATGAAAAACGCGAAAACATATTAGAAGACCCTAGAATTGTAGAAATACTTTTAGCTGCTCAGCTGGTTTTTGCACTTGGCAACAATAACTACGCAGTTGCCAATAGTTTATGGCCAGCAGTTCTAAGCTCTAAATATCTTCAAATACCTACTAGCAAAATTTGGGAGCTTAGCTGGAGGGCTCAGGACACATTAGATGGTAGTAGCGAAAATATCTGGATAAAAATGATGCTAGAAGACGTATCGCTAAAACCTATAGCAAGCTTCTTTTTAAAGTTAGGTATTATTTGTAAGTCCGAGCCCCTTGAGCAAATTCTAGATTATCTAACAGGAACAAGTTCTCTAGACATAAATGAAGAGGGAATGAAAGAATATAAACTTCCGTATTTCGAACACTATTTCAGCGAAGACAATAAAATCAATAAAGCCGAAAGTTACCTAGAGCTACTAAATAACCTTACTATTTTAAGAGAAAAAATTAGGGAATATCACAAACACAAAGATCGCATACTTTTTATAGACGACCTACTTGAGCTACTCTCAGATTATCAGAACGCTAATGAAAAAATGCTTAACACATCACCTTATCAAAGTTCATCTAATGCTGTTGAGCTACTTACCGCGTTTTCAGCTAAAGGTCTGGAATTTGAGGCGGTATTTATTCTAGCAGTTCATGATAGCGTCTGGGGAATGAAAGACCGATCTGCCAACAATATAATCACTCTTCCACCAAACTTAAAACCAATAAGAAGAGCAGGGGCGACAAAAGACGAAAAAAAGCGAATATTTTTTGTAGCAATATCTAGGGCAAAATCTAAACTTTTTCTGCTTGGATACAATCAGTCTTATAGCGGGAAGGTCAATGAGCCACTTGAGTTCTTAGACGAAACAGAAAATACAACCGGAATAATTCCTGAAGCCAATTCGCAAATTAACAAAGATTCTAAAGAAACCGAAACAATAGAAAGACTAGAAACAACCTGGCAAAGAAGACACACCCAGTCTATCTATAATAATCAACTTCTTGAGCTAGCCAGGCCTAGAGTAGAAGACTTCAGATTAAGCGCAACGCATCTAAATTCGTTTCTAGACTTAAGCAGGGGAGGTCCAGAGAATTTTTTCCTAAATACAATTTTAAGATTTCCAAAAAGTCCAACTGCAGACGGTCAATTTGGTAATGCAATCCACGAAACTCTAGAAAAAATACAGTACTTTTTAAAAGATAATAACGAACTACCCGAAATAGAAGAAATTAATAAAATCTTTCAGAACCAACTAAGCCAAAAAATACTTTCTGATTCAGATTATAAAAAGTATTTAAAAAGAGGCGAAAACAGCTTAGAAAAATTTATGGAATACTGGTGGCATAACTTTACCCCTAATGCACTGGTAGAAAAACGGTTCCGAGAAGAAGCTTCGTTCGTTGGATCGGCACACTTAAACGGTAATCTTGACCAAATTTTAGTAGACGAAGAAACAAAAACAATTAGAGTGGTAGATTTTAAAACTGGTAAACCAGAATCAAAATGGCAAAAAAACCCAAAAAGCTACTTCTATAATAATCAACTATTATTTTATAAACTTTTGGTTGAACATAGTCATAGTTACAAACAATTTAATGTAAACGAAGCTAAATTAGTGTTTGTTGAGCCAGATGCTTTCTCAGGAAAATTCTCTGAGCTTAATTTAGATATTAATAATGCAGATATAGAAAAATTCAAAATTTTAATAGAAGCAATTTATCAACGAATAGTTAATTTAGATTTTCCAAAAACCGATGAGTTCTCTAAAGACTATAAAGGTATATTATCTTTTGCCGACTGGCTTATTAACAATTAAATAACCGCTAAGCTCTACATTGCCTAGCGGTTATTTTATAGTTTCTATAGTACTATTTTTTTGCTACTTTTTTTGCAGCTGGCTTTTTGGCTGCTGGTTTTTTAGTAGTTTTCTTAGCAGCTGGCTTTTTAACGGCTGCACTTTTAACTGTTTTTTCAACTTCTTGCGGCTTATCTTCTTTTTTAGCAGCAACAGACTTATCTGCGTTAACAGTTGAGACTATTGGGTTAATAATGAAGGCTACTAGGCCGAACCCAACTAATGAACCTACAATTGGCCCAAAAATATAGTTTACATCTGTCATTTTCAGACCAACTGCAACAGCAGGGTTTAAAATTGCATTAGATGCAAGGCTAGCAACCAAAAGGCCCAAGAAAAGGCCAGTACCTACAGTATAGGCAGCTTGATAACCTTCGTACTTCTGGGTTACTACTGCAGCTACAGCCGCACCAAAGACAACTGCTCCAAGAGCTTCGGCTAGGAATACTCTCCAGTCGAATTGTCCCGTAGAGCTAACTAGCTTATTATCTACAAGAAGCTCATAAACCTTCATTGCCAAGAAAGCTGCTGCTACCTGGGCTATAACATAGCCAAATGCCCTTAGGGCACTGACATCTTTAATAGCTAATCTTGAAATAGTAATAGCTGGGTTGAAATGTCCACCACTAATTTTAATAAAAGCACTTACCATTAAGGTAATTGTTACACCAGCTGCAATAGCGGTGAAAAACGGATAACCTAGCCTGCTAACACTTAGCACTACCAAGACTAGGGTAAATACGCCCAAGGCCTCGGCGACCAAGGCGGCAACATGTCGTTGCTTCATTTGTATGACCCTCCTAAATTAATCATTAGTTATAGCTTAAGAATATATGTTGAAAAAAGCAAGTAGTAGAAGCAAAAAGCTCTTGGTAAAAATCAATAAAACAGTTACCATTGTTCGTATGTTCGACGATTACAAAACTAAAGAAAGCGTTGTTATTGTTTACACCGGAGAAGGCAAAGGAAAGACTAGTGCTAGCCTTGGATTAATGGGCAGGTCTCTAGGAGCAGGCTGGAAGGTTGCGTATATACAGTTTATAAAGTCTTGGAAAGTTAACGAGCATGAATTTATTGCTACCATCCAGAAAGTCTATAAAGATAAACTATATTTCTACAAAGGTGGCGCCGGTTTTTATAATGCAGGGGATTTGAGTGCGAAAGGGGTATCAGAAGATAAGCATAAAGAACTTGCTTTAGAAACCTATAAAATAGCTAGTGATTGCGCGAAGAGCGGAGAATATAACTTAGTAATTTGTGATGAAATCAACAATGCTGTCCACGATGGCTTATTAAATATAAAAGACCTAAAAGAATTAATCGATAATAAAGCTTCATCAACTAGTTTGTGTCTTACTGGTCGAAACTTTCCCGAAAAACTGCTTAGCAAGGTAGACATAGCGACTAATATGACGAAAATTAAACATCACTTTGACGACAAATTCCTAGCCAACGACGGCATAGACTTTTAATGAATTAATATTAATGATATTTTATTATCAATAAGATATAAGTAGGATGAACATGCCAAAATATGAACAACCAATTCTGCCGGGGATGCCCGATTTCTATGTCCAACCAGAACTGGAAATGAATACACTTACAAAAACGTTTGAAGAAAGACTAGCCGAAGCAGACATATTAATGACACTACTACACCAAGGCAAAATTGATGATGAGTATGTCGACTCTTGGTTGCAAGAAAATTTGCCCGAAAAGTACCAAAAATCTATATTGAATTAGGCCAAATTTAAGCGCATTATTATATTGTAGCGAGTGATAATTCGCCGCTAACAGAACGAGGGCAACCTCGCTAAGAGACCTTTTCCGTTTTGCAAATATGTTCGGAATTTAGTGTCATCTTAGCGGCATCAGGGGCCCTACGATAGAGCAGCCACTATGCAAGCTTTCATAGTTTCGGCAAGTTGGTAACTCCCTCCTTTGTTGCAACTTGCATCCACACCAAGAAATTATGATAAACAGCATTAGAACCGGCTGCTCTTTATTTATGAAAATAATTCCAATGGCCTGTTTCGTAGTTTTTTATACAATATCTAAGGTGTATCGTAGTAACTTTTTCTACAAAAGCATTTACATAATTAGCCAGCAAGCGTAACCTAGTAGTTAGAACAAAAACTTTCGAACAACAAAGGTCGAGGTCTACGCGGAACCTCGACTTTTTTTATTGTTTCGTAATGTATACAAGTCCTTTATCACTAAAAAATGGCTCATTAAACCACTGCTTAACAGGGTACTGCTGAACAATAGTCTTGTTCGGTTTTTCGGCTTCGATGTCTCCGCCCTTAAGGTAAATTAGCCCGTTCTTAAGCTCGTTATTGTCATGACTGTCTATTTTATTACCAATCCAGCCCCAGGCAGTGTCTAGTTTAGTTACCGCCCTAGAAACAAAGAATTCGTACTGGCCATTTATTTCTTCTATTCTGCCATTATGAGTTACTACATTATCTAAGCCAAGTTCATTATATATGTTATTAACGACATTAATTTTTTTACCTATTGAATCTACAAGTGTAAATTTAACCTTAGGGAACATAATGGCCAATGGTATTCCGGGAAAGCCGCCACCAGTGCCAAAATCAAGTACTGCTGTTCCATCTTTAAAGCTTATGAATTTAGCAATTGCCAAGCTATGTAGCACATGCCTTTCGTATAAATTGTCTATATCTTTTCTAGAAATTACATTAACCTTATTGTTCCATTCATAGTACAAAGAACTTAAAGCAGAAAGCTGGTCCACTTGTTCACGGTTAAGATCCGAAAAGTATTTTTGAATTAGATCCATAATTATTTATAGTAGTTCATTATATGAAATATAAAAATCTAATATTAGGGTTTGTTGCTGTTTTGGCATGGTTGGTCATATATGTAGTGCTTCCGCAAACAAACCTAAACTCTGACAAACTAATTGTAACTAAAGCAAGTCCGGGATTCTATATAGTCACAAAAGTGTACGATGGTGACACAATTGCCGTAAATATGGACGGCAGAGAAGAAAAAATTAGAATGATTGGAGTTGATACACCCGAAACCCATAAACCTGGCAGCCCGGTTGAATGTTTTGGGAAACAAGCAAGTGAATATTCCACAAAAAACTTACTAAACAAAGAAGTAAAACTAGAGCCAGACCCCTTGAACCAAAATAGAGATAGATACCAAAGACTGCTTAGATATGTATACACAAAAGATGGCATTTTATATAATGCAGAGCTAATAAAACAAGGTTTCGCGTTTGCCTACTTAAGTTTTCCGTTCACTAAAGCAGATGAATTTAGACAACTACAGTCCGAAGCAAAATCACAAAACATTGGACTTTGGGCAGGAGAATGCACCATTAAAGACGAAAACGGTCGGAATAAAACCAACCAGCTATAAAGAATGCAGAGCATTTATTAGCTCTTTGGTCATTTTCTCTTCAGAATAGTTTTTAGCTAGAATTGTGCTTTTTTTAGAGTATTTTCTTCTAAGTTCATCGTTAGCTAATAATTTTTGTAAAGCACTCCTAAAGCTTTCGATATTATTTTTAGCTAATATTCCATTTACTTTGTCTTTAACTACTCCATTAACAAATTCATCACACCAGACAATAGGCAGGCCTGCGTGGGCGGCTTCGTTTAAAACAAGCCCTTGAGTATCGGTCATGGAAGGGAAGGCAAAAACATCTGCGGCTCCATATGCATATCCTAAGTCTTGACGTGGCAGTCTACCGGCAAAAATAATTTGTTCCGAAAACCCAGATTCTTCGGCCTTGTTCTCAAGCACAGGCCGATATTTAAAATCTCCAACAAAAACTAACTTATAGCTAGAGTCTTTCGGAGCTATCTCAATAAATGAATCAATTAATAAGTCTAAGTTTTTTTCCTCCCCTAAACGACCAGCGTATAAAACTACTTTGTCTTCTGTTGCTATGCCAAGATTTTTTCTGAATTTTTCAGACTTAAGTGCATCTGACGGTAAAGCATTAACACCCGTAGGAATAACTTTCATTTTGGCGGTTACTCCATCTTTTTTCATTTGCCTAAATAGTTTTTCTGATAATGCAATAACAAAGTCAGTGTTGTTATGCATGACTGTTAATATCTTTGTTACTGTCGCTCCACTCCAGGTTTGGTTTTCATCTTTTTTAAACCTTAAGATTGCTCTTGAAATATATGCAATATCCTTAATCTTAAGTTTTAGGGCAAATGGCGCAGACAAAGACAGCGCAAACATCCCAACAATAGTGCTAGGGTATTTGCTTATATAGCCCGCCAAATCTGTAGAATATTGTTCAACTAAAGGAATATTGTTCTTTTTGGCTATATATGCGCCCAATAAACCTACTTGTGCTGGAGTAAATATTATAACTGCATCTAAATTTTCTTCTTCTATTTTTTTAACTGTTCGGGTGGGTGAAAATACACTTGTTAAATATTCATCAAAAAATAAGCCCTCTATGGCCGGAATCCAAAGTACTTTTTTACCTGGTATATCAAGCGATTTCTTTGATCTAAGCCCTGGCCTAGGCGCAACAACGACGACTTCGTGACCCATGCTTTCAAGATTTTTATAAAGTACATCAATAACCACTACAATCCCATTAGTCGAAGGATGATAGCTATCAGAGAACAAGCCAATCTTCATATTGCTATTATAAGCCATATTAACGGTGATATAATGATACTAATGGTTAATAAAAAGCCCTTAAAAAAGCAAAATCGCCGTCAGAAAATTACCGAGAGCTCAAAAAAAGCCCTAAAAAGAAAGGGATTAAACAGGTGGCTTCTTGTTGCTATTGCTGTCCCAACTGCAATACTACTTTTAGTTGGTTTAAGCAACTTAAGCGATTTTCTTTGGCCAAAAGTTAAAAACCCAAATTACGGAGCAAGCTTTTCAATAAAATACGCTAAAGAACTAGGTAACGACTGGCAGGCAAATTACACCGCACTATTAGACGATATGGGCTTTAAGAACCTTAGACTTATGAGCTACTGGGATGAAAGCGAAGCCGTGAAGGGTCAGTATAATTTTAGCGACCTAGACTGGCAAATGGATGAAGCCGCGAAAAGGGGAGCCAAAGTTTCTTTAGGGCTAGGTTTTAGGCAACCAAGGTGGCCAGAGTGTCATCAGCCGGCTTGGGCCAAAGAAATTGGTTACGGCACCGACGAATGGCAAGCAGCGCTAAATAACTACATCACAGTTGTCCAAAATCGTTACAAAAATCACCCAGCCCTAGGCAGTTACCAGCTAGAAAACGAGGCCAAAAATGCTTGGTTCGGAGAGTGTCCTGGGGCGGCAAGTACAGATCGCTTAATTGAAGAGTTCAATTTAGCTAAGAATAATGACCCTAACCACCCAGTTTATATGAGCCTAAGCGATCAACACGGCTTTCCGGCCGGACAACCCGTACCAGATAAGTATGGTTTTAGTGTCTATCGAATTGTCTGGAACGACAAAACACCAATACATTTTTACTTAACATACCCAACTCCAGTTTGGTACCACAAGGCCAGAGCAACTGCCATAAAAATCATAAAAGACCGTGACTTTTTCGTTCACGAGCTTCAGGTTGAGCCTTGGGGACCAAAGGCCACAAAAGACCTTAGCCTAGAAGAACAAAACCGCTCCATGAGCCCTAAACAAATAAACAAGAACTTTACATTTGTTAAAAAAATTGGAACAGAAGATATCTATACCTGGGGAGGAGAATGGTGGTACTGGCGTAAAACCCAATTTAACGATCCAAGTATTTGGGATACAGTCAAACAAGAAGTCTCCGGCAACTCTAGGGCGCTAAATTAAGCCTTTTGGGCTACAATATAACATTATGAAAACAAAATCTGGTGACAGTTTAATTGTTAATAAAGCTGCAAGAAGAGATTACGAGCTAAAGCAGTTTTATAATGCTGGTATTGTTTTAACTGGTGCCGAAACTAAGTCACTCAGAACTGGACACGGCCATTTACGCGGTGCCTTTGCAAATATTAAAGACGGCGAACTATGGCTATTTAACGCTACCGTAACCGCCGGAAATTTCAACAGACAAGCCCTACCAGAAGAATCTCAAACCCGAGCACGCAAGCTACTTGTTAAAAAGAAACAACTTGCTGAGCTAATAGCTGCCAAAGAACAAGGACTGACAATAGTTCCAATAAAAATGCTTACTAAGGGAAGATTTATTAAAGTAGAAATTGCAACCGGCAAAGGCCTCAAAAAATACGACAAACGTTCTAAGCTGAAAAAAAGAGACCAAGAACTAGATATAAAAAGAGCTTTAAAAAGGTAAGTTAATACATTACTATTGACTTTTATTGCTTTATGTACTATAATGTATCTCACGCTATTAATTGGCGACAACAAAATAATCAACAATTAAATAGCGAAAAAACTAACACTTAAGACAAAAGTTACCTCTTTGGAACTATTCCTAACTTGTATAGTGCGCACCGACCTTATATAGAAAACGCTAAGGTGCTCAGTTAGCAAGTTGGGAAACAAAGTAAAAGGCCTAGGCAGAATAGCTGTTACAAGGTAGGCGCCCTATCAATTGATTACAGGGGCCATTGCTAACAGCTTGCTTCTGATAGCCCTTGGTACCGTAGAACATTTCCCAGGTCACACCAGTGCTTATTGCATATCAAAAGTAAGTAGTGCGTGATCTGGGAAGCACAGTACCATTTCACAGAGAGGAGTCGTCCCATGTTGTGGACGATTTTGATTGCGGTCTTGTTCGCAATCGGCGCGGCTGCCTTGGCAGTTAGTGTCAACAAGTCCAAGGCCCTTAAGAAGGCCGAGGAACGGGGCATGCCCAGTTACGAGCTGGAAAACTTGGAGGATGTAGCGATTGTTGCCCGCTGGGTGACAATTGTATCAATCATTCTCGGGGCGATTCTACTTGTACTCGCTAGCATCACCCAGGTCAGCACCAAAAATGTCGGGATCGTAACTTCTTTCGGGAAGCCGACCGGACAGGTTCTATCCAATGGCCTGCACATCAAGGCCCCTTGGCAAAGCGTTACCGAATTTGACGCTGCGATCCAAACACAGAAGTTCGACGGCGACCAGTGCACTACGGTGCGACTGGGGACCGAAGGCAAGGCCTGTGTTGACAACTCGGTCCAGTGGCGCATCAAGCCAGATGCCGCCAGCACGCTTTTCGTCGACTACCGGTCGTTCGAAGCCATGCAGTCAGCGCTAGTTGAAAGGCAACGCGTCGCGGCACTCAACGCCGTGTTCGCTAGCTTCGACCCGCTGGCCAAGATTAAGGCAGACAACGATGGTACCGGCTCGCCGACGCTAGCTGAACTTGGTAGCGAGGCTACGGCCAAACTCCAGGAGCTGTTGGGAGACCGCCTGACGGTCGATTCGGTAGTTATCAGCCTGGTCAAATACGATGATGGAACCCAATCCAAAATCGATGCCTATCAGGCTGAAGTAGCCGCGACTCGTATCGCGGAACAAAGGCAGGAAACTGCTGCAGCCGAAGCCGAAGCCAACCGCCAATTGGCAGAATCGGTTTCTAAAGACCCAAATGTCTTAGTGAGCAAGTGCTTGGACACCCTCACCGACATGGTCAAGGCCGGCCAGCCCGTTCCCGCGGGCTTTAGTTGCTGGCCAGGTGGCGGCTCTGCTGTGGTAGTGCCTCAGGCACAAACCACTAAGTAGCCTGCCAAGCGGAGTGGTCCGGGCGGGGGAGAGTGGCAACACTCAAACCCGCCCGGCCCTCCGGCAAAAAACAAATTATTTTTAGCCAGCCGTTTTGCAACGGTTTTTTAGCATTAATAGCTATTCTTATTACTTGAACCTAGCACCTAAAACCTATAACCTATTTATATATGAAAATTTATAGTTGGAATGTTAACGGTATTAGAGCAGTAGTTAACAAGGGGGCTTTTCAATCTTTTGTGGCTGAACATAAGCCTGACATTTTAGGGCTGCAAGAAACCAAAGCAATGCAAGGTCAGGCCGAAATTGATTTACCAAAGTATGAAGAATTCTGGAATAGTGCCGAAAAAAAAGGCTACAGCGGCACAGCAGTATTTTCTAAAATAAAACCACTTTCGGTAATTTATGGTCTGCCTGAAGAAATTGCTAAACAATTTGGACTATTTACAGATGGCTACGGCGACCCTTTAAGCGAAGGAAGAATAACAACCATAGAACTGGAAGATTTTTATTTTGTAACAGTTTATACTCCAAATAGCAAAGGAGATTTGAGTCGCGTAAAACTACGCCACAAACTGTGGGATCCTGCTTTTCTAGCAATGGTTAAAGATCTAGAACAGAAGAAACCGGTTATTTTTTGTGGCGATTTAAATGTTGCTCATACCGAAGCCGACCTAGCTAATCCTAAAGGCAATATAGGAAAACATGGTTTTACAAATGAAGAACGTGAAGGCTTCCAAAACTTTATAGATGCTGGGTTTATAGATACGTTTAGATTATTTACACCAGAAGGGAACGGTTATTATACCTGGTGGACACACTGGGCTAACGCTAGGGCGCGAAATGTCGGCTGGCGCATAGATTACATAATGGTAAGTAACAGCCTCAAAGGCCGCATAAAAAATGCTCAAATTCATGCCAATGTAATGGGAAGTGATCATTGCCCGGTAAGCATAGAAATAGAGTAATGATTTTTGTTATCTTTCCTGATAAGCTAGTATCGTGAAAGAAGTCGAAAGAGATTTAAAAAATAAGACTATTATTAACCTGGTTGGCCCGAGCGCGGTTGGTAAAACCAGCCTAATTAACGAAATAGACAGTAATTACCCAGATTTTTCTAGAGTCATAAGTTATACAACTCGTAAGCCCAGGGTCGGCGAGCCCTTAGACACGTACAGATTCATAAATGCCGATGATGCCGATATAGATGAACTAAAAAACAGTTCCGTGCAGTACGACCAATTTCCTGGTACAGATATTGTGTACGGCACACAAGTGACAGACTATAGGAATACATTTAACCTATTAGATACGCTGAGCTCTTCTGTGGATACATTTAGAGACCTTGGTTTTGCAGCCTGTAAACAATTCATTATTGTTACTTCGCCAATGGAGTGGCAAGAAAGAATTAACACTCGAAAGTTCAGCAGTGAACAGCAACTAAACAGGTACGACGAAGGGATAAAATCTCTCGAATGGTCAATTAGCGAACAAGACGCAGTCAAATGGATCTACAACCAAACCGGGTATCTTCGAGCTTCGTCCAATTCAATTGTTGAGTTATCGGTTGACGATTCAGCTTACAATAATCACGACGACCGAAACGCTAAAGAAATTGGCCAAGACCTTCTGTGGTACATAAAATATCTAAAAAGAAATCAGAAAAGATAATTATGAATCGTAAAATAGCTGTTTTTGATATTGATGGCACTTTGTTTCGGTGGCAGCTGTTTCATGAACTGGTTGCAGAGCTTGGTAAACAAGGACTGTTCCCAAAAGATGTATCTTCTAAAGTAGAGGAAAAGTTTTTTGAATGGAGGGCACTACAAGCAACCTGGGCAGATTATGAAAACGCCGTTGTAGATGCAATTCAGACATATATTGCCGGGATACCTCCAGCAAAACTAGACGAATGCGCCAAGACGGTAGTAGAAAAATCTGGTCATAAAGTATACAACTACACAAGTGGCTTAGTAAAACGGCTAAAGTCAGAGGGCTACTATCTGCTAGCACTCACCGGTTCGCAACAAGAAATTGCTGAAATATTTGCAAAAAAACACGGCTTTGATGATTGTCTTGGATCTTTGATGGCCAGAGATGAAAAAGGCAACTTTACCACCAAATATGAAAGATTTGTAATAGGCAATAAAGCAGAAATTCTTACCAACTACTGTGTTAAAAATGGCTTTGATCTTAGCAATGAGAGCTACGCGGTAGGTGATAGCTCAGGTGATGGTCAAATGCTAGCCCTAGTTACTAACCCTATAGCTTTTAACCCAGATGAACAATTACTAGAGTCAGCTGTAAATAGTGGCTGGAGTGTTGTCATTGAGCGAAAAAACATTGCCTATCATTTAGAAGCAATAGCCGGGCAAGTAATTCTAAAAAGTACCGAAGTATTCAATGGCCCTGCTTAAGCAAAATCCAGGTAAGACGCTCTATCCTGACATTGAATGGTCTAAGCCAGAAAATAGTAATTTGCTGGGTAAACTATTAATTATTGGAGGTAGCGGTCATAGCATAGCTGCTCCATCAACCGCCTACCAAATAGCTAGTAATTTTGGGGCCAGTAATGTCAAAGTTATTGTTCCTGAAGCAGCGAAAAAAAATATTCCAATCACTTTACCCTTTTTAGAGTTTGCCGAATCTAATCATAGCGGTAGTTTCAGTAAAAGATCTACGGTTTATATAAAATCTTTTGTAGCTAGTAGTGACTGTACATTTTTTTGTGGTAATTTTGGCAAAAATAGTGAAACCGCCATACTTATAGAAGATATAATTGCCGGTGCAAAAGGGCTCATTAGCGTAAGTGGTGATGCGGTTGACTATTTTATGTTGAGTCCGAACAAAATTTTAAGTAGAGATAATAGCATAGTGGTAGCTTCTTTTGCTCAGCTTCAAAAAATGGCAAAAAATAGTCCGTTTAACGAGGCCTTTTTATTCAGTGATGGAATAAATGCAACGGCCCAAAAACTAGAAAAGTTTTTAAAAGATACCAAATGCATAATTATTACAGAAAAAGATGGAACATTATTTTTAGCCAGTAACCAAAATGTACTAGTCACAAAATTAAATACGCTTCCAGAGGATTGGCAAATAAGTACCGCCAGCCTGGCTAGTTGTTGGGCCATGTTCAATTCCAATAATATGTTTGAAGCTTGCGCAACAGCAATTGCCAACGTACACATATAGATCAAATACTAATACATTTTATTGATATTTTTATATTTTAGTTTATAATAACCTTTTATGAAAAAAGGTAAACTTATACCAAAAAAAGATCCTCAGCTTTCAAGTATTCTTGAAAAACTTTCAAGGCCCAAACAAGCATGGGAAACATACTTAAGGCAAAAGAGTAGCGGAGAAAGATTTTCTCTTGAAACATTAATAGAGTCCGCCCAAGATATGGAAGAGGGGGGAGATTTTAAGGCAAGATATTGCGCCGCTATGGCCTATGCCGAGGCTGGTATGCGCCTGAATGAAGGATTTTATGTAGATGACTTATCACTTGAAAGTACTTGTCGTAGCTACGGCGAAAAATCCAGACTGCTACTTATATCTTCTATTAATCAGGCTGAAAGTCTAAAAGATTACCTTGACATAAACTTAAGAAAAAACTGTTTGGACTTATATAAAATACCAATTTGGGCAAGGATATATAATCTTCAATCCGTCTACGATGCCCAAAAGAGAGTTACAGATAAGCTAGAAAAAGAGATATTGGCATTTAATACAATACTTAGCAATGGACCCGTAAATGATACTGAACGAGCTTGGCTGACGGGCGCAGCAAACGAATATAGTGTTCTGCTTGCTCTTCAATCGTCCAACTTGCTTGAAAAAGGCTTGTTGGCTATACCTAGTTTTCCGTGGGAAGAAGATGGAATAGAAAACACAACCCTCCACACAAAAATTGTCAGACAACCACAAAATGGAGGTAAATTTAAACAGAATACCAATTACGATATATCCATTATTAATTTATTTGATCCCCGTAATATCATAAAGAAAATACAAGTAAAAACTAGCGGCAATTTTACAAAATTTTACGAAGAAAGTATAAACCTAATAAATTCTAGCGAAATTGTTCAGGAACTAAATAATAATGCCCCTGCACAACATAGATACAGCAACTTACTAAGTTTTTATATCTACCGCCAAGACGATGGGCAAAGTGCCGAGAAAATTGCTAAAGTTAATGATACAATCTTGCACAAAATTGGCATAAATTAGTAAATATTTAAAAAAGACCCCCCGAAATGGGAGGTCTTTTTGGTGGGCGAGGAGGGACTTGAACCCTCACGGGCGCAAAGCCCACAAGATTTTGAGTCTAGCGTGTATACCAATTTCACCACTCGCCCATACGGTGGTTAAAACAGGTTAATTGTACTATAATATATGTAATTATTAAACCGCTAATGCATGAGTAAACCAACCGAACTGCCATTACCAGACAATAACGACAATAATCCGCACACCCAAACTCAGGCGGACCCTGCTGTAAATGTAATTAGAAATAAAATTAACCGCCTTTACGCCAAAGAGCCTAGCGCCAAAAAAGAAGAAAAAGAAATTGAAACAGTTGGCGTGCACTCTAAGCATCAGGCATTTATGCAGCAACTTATGGAATCTGGGGCGAACCAGAGACAAATTCAACAAGCATGGCATAAATACTATTTAAGTTTGCCAGATAACGAAAAACACCAAGTATGGCGTGAATTTTATCAGAATCAAAATAAATTAAGTAAAGAAAAATTAACCCATAAACCATTGGTGGTGAATCCTAGCCCCAAGGTTATGCCAAACTTACCTCATAGAATGCGCTATAAGCCTATAGCCGAGAGCGTAGACGGGCCAGCCCACGCCGAACAAGCCGAGCAAAAAAGAACTGTCATTCAAAAAAAAGTTAACAAAAGAGGCAAACTTTCAAAAAAACAACATCTTCAGTCATTAGTCTTTGGTATGAGCATGGGCCTTGTCGTAGTTGCGATATTTATGTTTGGTTTTTTTAACGAAAGGTTTATTGTACCGTTTATCACTCCTAGCAAAACTGCATCTTCTAGTCCTATCATTTTAGATCCAAACGCAACTGGCCAGGTTAGCCCTGAGCCTAAGCTAATTATCCCCAAATTAAACGTTGAAGTGCCGGTTGTTTACAATGTTCCGTCTAACGAAGAAAAAGATATTCAAAAAGGTCTTGAAGACGGGGTAGTGCATTACCCAACTACGCCTTATCCGGGGCAAAAAGGCAATGTAGGCATAGTTGGGCATTCTTCTAATAATATTTTTAACCCCGGTAAATATAAATATGTTTTTACCTTATTAAATAAGCTCCAAGAGGGTGATATTTTTATAATGAACTACAATGGGCAAAGATTCGTATACAAGATTTATAAAAGGCAAGTTGTTAAGCCAAGCGACGTATGGGTACTTAACACCCAAGAAAAAGAATCAACGGCTACTCTCATTACCTGCGATCCTCCCGGAACGAACGTAAACAGACTAGTTTTGGTTGGCGAGCAAATTTCACCAGAGCCAATGAAGAATGTTGCCTCTACAGCCTCGCAGCCCTTAAGCCAACCAAGTACCGTTCCCGGTAACTCACAGAGCTTATTCGATAGGCTTTTTGGACGTTAATATAATAAATATTACCGAGCGACAAGCGAACCGGCCTGCAAAGAATTTTTAGCTGCATCGGACTGGTAGGCAAATACAAATTCATAATCTCTGTCAAAGAACATATTGAATGAATTATTAGGAAGGCTAGTTATTAGCTCTTGTTGATTCGTTCCATCGAACTCAACTATATAACCCTTAAAACTATCAACAAACTTTAGGCGGTGGCCATCCATCCACTTGACTTCTTGAGTTTCGGCAATTTTGTTCACAAGGCTATATCTATATGTAGTCTTTAGTTCGCCGTCATACACAGCAAAATTATTTGCGTTTTGGGCCATTATAAAGCGAGCATTGTCCGAAAAAGATATAAACTTAGGACTTTCTATAGGTATGCTTAGTTTTGGCTTAATTTGTAAGCTAGAACCTGGGCTATTACTAGAAAGCGGATTAATAAACAATCTTACCCTGTTTTCGACAGGTGAAGAGACAGCATAGAACCAATCTCCATCATATTTAGCCATATCAATTAAGTACCGTCCATCTGGGTTTCTTTTGATGCTTTGAAGGTAATAAATATTCTTTTGGTTTTCTTTAACCACAACCTTTGCTTCTGTTTCTAGGGCGTTTTGATAGGTTACGTAGGCAACAATATCATTGCCGTAAGACTTGTAAGAAACTACCGATTCGGCAATGTTCTCATTAACATTCAAATCTTTACTGTCGCGTGATGTTAGCTGGCCGGTATCTTTAGCCAATATATAAAACTTATTAAACTTTTTATCACGCAAGGCGACCGATTGGCTCGCCGACAGACCAAATAGCTTAGTTATGTTTTGGCTGTTTTCGGGTTTTTCGCGGTCTAGAACAATGTACGCCTTTTCTCCTGTTGGTAATGTTTGAAGCAGCAGGAGATGCCGGTTATCGTCGGACCATTCTACTGGTTCAACGTTTCCATATGCCCCTGCAGTGCCAACAAGAGTAGTTTGCGGTATGGATATCTGCTGGGTTCTGCCGGTTTCGTTAGTTGAGCTAGCTTTGGTTGTATCAAAAACACTGAAAGATACACTATTGTCGGTAGGCTGCTTGCTTACAACCCAGTGTCTATCGGGCGAAGAGCTGGCCCAAAGTGGCGTTTTTTCAAAAGTAGTCATTTCTGATAACGAAATGTTATTTGGAATTAATTTAGGATATACAAAATACCTAACAGATCCTCCCGGTAGATTAAAGCTTTTCTGCCAAGATCTGTAATTATTTGCTTGTAGCCTTAATTCATAGGTGCCCTCATTTATATCTAGTCTAGAGGGAGTATTATCGACCTTTTGGCCGTTTAAAAGAACCTCTGCGCTAACCGGCTGAGATGCAACATTAACAAGACCATTCTGAACTATAGAGTTACGATTAGTAATCTGATAGCCCTGAACTAATAGTGCAGCAATGAATGTAGCTAGCAAAATTGCAATTGCGATTAATATATAGCCTGTAATAAATCTAACTGTACGCCAGCGTTTTTCTTCGGGAGTTAAGAATTCCATCAATATTATTCTAAACCTATTTTCTGAAGTTTTGCACAATTTAGCAAAAATTTTTGTTGCAAATATTGTTATTTATAAGCATAATAATAACAACTACAGCAAAAAATATAGCTTGAGGGGTTAAAAAAATTGAAAAACATTATAGAAATTAACGGTAGGCAGTACGACGCCATTACTGGTAAGCTTCTGAATGGAAATTCTATAAATAAGCCGTCAGACATACAAAGGCATTCTTCTAGCCCTATAAAGTCTAGCGGCAGGAATATTGATGGTGTAAGCCGAAACAAAGCCAACCAAACAATAGCCAAATCTGATGTATCTAAAGATAGTCATGTTGTTACCAAAGATAAACAGATAAGCCAAGCCAAGCAACAAAATACCGTAAAGGTAGTAGATGGGTTGCGCAAAAAACCCCAAAAAGCCGTAACTTTATCTAGAAAATTTGTCAAAAAACCAAAGCCTATGACTACTTCGGCCGCAGTAACAGTCAAGTCTAACCCCACAGATCCGATCTCGAGCCAAGCTAATAAGCAAGATGCTTATACAAGATTTGCAGTTTTTAAAAAAGTACCTGAGGCCAAAATCGCCAAGGCAATAAGCTATAAGACCAGCTCAGCAATTTCGAAGTTTTCAAAGACACCTACTGTTCAAAAAACAATTGTCAGTTCAAGTCTTCCTGTTGCTAAAGAGCCAGAATCTCAAAATGGACACAATTCTACTGCCTTAGCGCAGCAACCAACGCCTACAGTCGAACCCAAACAATCAGTTTTCGAACATCATATAGCGCAACCTGTTAGTAAAGAAAAGGCCTCAAATGCAGATGGAGTAAAATCTCATCACATAAAGCCTTATCATAAAAAAACACATTCTAAGGTTCGCAGCCGTAGATACCTAGCGGGTATGGCAGCAGCGGTATTTGCAGCATTCTTATTTATGGGTTTTCTGGCCTATCAGAAAGTTCCACAAATTGCCGTTAAAGTAGCGGCCAGGAACGCAGGATTTGATGCCAAAGTACCTGGCAATATACCGAGTGGGTATGCCTATAAGTCGCCAGTGAGTGCCTCGAAAGATTCCTTAACAATAGAGTACAAGTCCAATACCGACAAAAGAGCTTTTCAAATTACTCAAAAACCATCTAATTGGACCAGTGAATCTCTGTTAAGTAACTACCTAATTGAAGGTAAAAAACAGTACCAAGCCTATTACAACAAAGGAATGACGGTTTTTATATACGACAATAACAACGCTACATGGGTAGACAAGGGGGTTTGGTTTACTCTTAATGCCAACGGCTCTTTAAGTAGTGATCAGATTCTTTCAATTGCATCTTCGATTTAGACATATCTGTTAAAATAATATTAATGTCAAAAATAGTAACAAGATTTGCGCCAAGTCCAACTGGTTATATTCATGTAGGCAACATTCGTGCGGCTCTTTTCCCGTATTTATTAGCCGCTCAAGCGGGTGGCACAATGATTCTAAGAATAGAGGATACAGACCAGGCTAGATTTGTCGAGGGCGCCACGGATCTTATAGTGGATTCTCTTAGGTGGCTTGGCATTGAATGGAATGAAGGCTACCTAGCGGGGGGTGGCCATGGCCCCTACGAACAAAGTCAAAGAAAAGAAATATATCTTAAATATGCTCATCAATTAATACAAAATGGTCAAGCATATGCCGATCCGTACACCGCTCAACAAGTTGAAGAATTCAGACAAGATGCTATAAACCAGAAAAGACCTTTCCTGTACAGAAACTACAGGCCGAAAAATCCACCACAATGGGATGGTACCCAGCCCCTGAGATTAAAAGTTGACCCAAAACCAACAAAATGGCACGACCCCATAATGGGAGAATTATCTGCAGGGCCCGAAGCTCAAGACGACTTTATATTAATAAAAAGTGATGGCCTCCCGACATATAATTTTGCTCATATAGTTGATGATTATGAAATGAAGGTTACACACGTAATTCGTGGTTTAGAATATATATCTTCAATACCAAAGTATCTCAGTCTATACCAAGCACTGGGCATAGTTCCACCGGTATTAGCATGTATGCCACATATTCTTGCACCAGAGGGAAATAAAAAACTCGGGAAAAGAGATGGAGCTAAAAGTGTTACCGAATATAGAGAACAGGGAATCCTACCTGAAGCCATGCTTAACTTTTTAGCACTTTTAGGCTGGAACGATGGTACAGACCAAGAAATCTATACCAAAAAAGAACTTATAGAAAAGTTTTCACTAGAAAAGGTTCAAAAATCAGGTGCTAGGTTCGATGAAAAAAAACTAGTTTGGATGAATGGTCAGTGGATTAGAAGTCTTAGTCTTGATGAACTTTATGATAGGGTGGAGACTTATTGGCCGGAAAGCTCCAAAAAATATTCAACAGAATATAAAAAAGCGGTCCTTGGTATTGCCCAAGATAGAATGAAAACATTGTCCGATCTGAGCGCCTTAACAAAATTCTTTTTTGAAGAGCCCATAGTTGAACCTACTCTTATAAGTACCAACAAACAACTTAGCAAGTTAAGCAATAGCCAGCTAGGAATTATATTAAAGAGAGTCATTGAAGATTTTAACCAAATAGAAGATTTTAGCCCCACAAACATACAAGAAACCTTGAATAACCTGCTAAATTCACTAAATCAAAAACCAATTATTTTGTTTAGTATAGTCCGTATTGCAACAACCTGGGCAGAATATAGCCCTGAGCTTCCGGCTTCACTTGCAATACTGGGTAAAGAAATAACAATTGAAAGACTCAAAAACTCCTTAGTATATCTAGAAAAATAAATCTTGCTTATGGTAAAATATACTTCAGTAGGCAAGTGAATAAAAATGGATAATTTTAAAAAAACAAATTCCATACCAAAAAAATCAGGACCAAGTGTTTATAGGTACTCTTCTTTTAGTGAAAATAATTCCGGAAATCAGCCAAAGTCCCAATCATTTGATCCTACCGAAATTCCGACAATAGAATTAGATAATCAGCCCAAGAATAACCCTGAAAAAGGAGAAGGCTTTGGTAGTAAAATGAAAAAGTTTTTTACAAATAAAAAAGTTTTAATTGTGCTAGCAATATTGCTTATTATAGCTGCCCTAGCTGGCGCATTTTGGTTTTTCAAGAACAAAAACAAGCCCGTTGCCACCAACAATGAGCAGGTAATTGTAGAAAAAAAAGAAGTTAAAAAAATCATTTCTCCGCTAACAGGAGTAGAGCTCAAAGACGAGCAATTGACAAAAAGACCCGTTACGGCACTTATGATCGAAAACAGTCCAGACGCAAGGCCTCAGAGTGGGCTAACTGAAGCTGACATTGTCTACGAGGCAATCGCAGAGGGTGGAGTCACTAGATTCATGGCCGTCTATCAAGAATCACAACCAAACTATATAGGACCAATAAGAAGCGCCAGGTCATATTACATAGATTATGCTCTTGCCTACCAGGCAAGTTACGGCCACGTCGGAGGAAGCCCTCAGGCTCTCCAGGATATAAAAGATTTGGGGGTAAGAGATATTGATCAATTCTTTAACGCCGATGCTTACTGGCGAATAACTGAAAGATTTGCACCTCATAATATGTATACTGGATTCGACAAAATTGATGTTTTAAATAAAGCAAAAGGCTTCACAGCTAGTACTTTTAAGGGCTTCGAAAGAAAAGAACAAGTACCTCAGACACCTACTGCAAAAACTATAGATCTAGCAATATCAGGCCCCCTTTACAGCCCTAGGTTTGACTATGACGCAACCACTAATTCATATCTTAGATCACAGGCAGGGCAACCTCACACTGACGCCAAAAGCGGTGCAACAATTTCTCCAAAAGTAGTTGTCGCCTTGGTGGTTCCTAATGGCAATGATAGCGACGGATACCACAGCACATATGCAACAACTGGTACCGGTGCAGTATACGTATTTCAAGATGGAATAGTATCAGAGGGAACGTGGAGCAAGACAGACCGCAAAAGCCCCCTAGTTTTAAAAGATAAAAACGGGCTACCAATGAAACTAAATGCAGGACAAACATGGGTATCTTTAGTAGGAGCGAGTAGCGATATAAGCTATAAACCATAATGATACCTTTACTAAAACCATTAAAAGAACAAATTTGGCTTCTTGTAGCAGGAGCAATTGTTTTTGTTAGCGGGATGTCTATAGGTATTTGGTTATTTGCTGTAAATCTTTTTAACAAAAACTATGCACTGGCAACCGCAATAGTTATCATAGCCATTTTGACAATTGCGCTAATAATAGGAAAAGCTATATCTGCCAAAGCCGTAAAACCTACTGACTATCTAGCAAGGTCTATACTAACTGTAACTAACCAAGAAAATACAGTAGACCCACCTAACCCAGAGAATTTAGATAAGCCCTCTAAGGAATTCATCGCTAGCTTAATGCAAAAAGTCTATGGTTTTCAAAATTCTATCAATCAAATTAAGACAGAAGACCAGTCTGACTTATCTTACTACCAGTCAATTACGAATCTTTATCCGTTACCAATTATTGCCATAAACACAGAGCAACATATTGGATTTATGAACGATTCGGCCCTGAGTTATCTAGAACTAAAAGCCGAGGATATTGCCGATAAGCCACTATATGATGTTTTCAATATAGCCTTTACGTCAACCGAAACTTTAGAAAAATGGTTAAGTAACATTGCTGGCAATACCGTAAACGCCACAGAAACATGGCAAAGAGTAAAACTAACTCTACCCAACAACAAAATAAAAAAATTCGACCTTGTGGCCCATTATTCGCAAAATAATTCCAATGGCCTTGAGGTGGTACTTGCAATTTATGACAGGACTTTACTATACGAAAGAGATGATAGGGACCTAACGTTTGTTGCTCTGGCCGTCCACGAATTACGCACGCCCGTAACAATTCTAAGAGGATATATTGAGCTGTTCGGAGAAGAGCTTGAATCAAAATTAGACACTGAACAAAAGTCCTTCATGCATAATATGAGCGCCAGCGCTCAACAACTTACATCTTTTGTGTCCAATATTTTAAATGTGGCCCGAATAGAAGAAAATGCCCTTAATTTAAATTTAAAAGAAGAAAATTGGAACGAAGTACTTGGACAAGTTTGTAAAGATATGGAGCTCAGGGCTAAAGTACATGGTAAAAAATTAATAGTAAAAATAGAGCCAGACCTGCCAACAGTTGCCGCCGATAGAGTAAGCGTATACGAAGTAATAGCTAATTTGATTGAGAATGCCATAAAATACACCCATACCGACGAAGAGATAATTATAGATTCTCACCTGAAAGACGGAGTAGTTGAAACCACTGTTTCGGACAAAGGCGTGGGCATACCATCAAATGTAGTGGGTCATGTTTTTGACAAGTTTTATCGGTCTCATTCAAGCAAAAACAGCGTAGGTGGAACCGGCCTCGGTTTATTCCTATCAAAAGCAATAGTTGAAGCCCATGGCGGCCAAATTTGGGTCAAAAGCAAAGAGAAAGAGGGAAGTACTTTCGGCTTTACCGTGCAGCCGTATGTAAACTTGGCAGAAGAGTTAAAAAATAGTCAGAATGGCGAAATAGTTCGTGGCGCACACGGCTGGATAAAAAATCATTCACTTTACAGGGGGTAATTATGGATAATGTAAAACTAAACGGCAAAAAAATACTATGCATAGAAGATGAAAGTTTTATTAGTGAGCTATATGCCAGAGCGCTCAGACGGGCTGGATACGATGTTACTACTCTAATTAGCGGCATAGACGGGCTCAGAGCGGCCCAAAGTAATGAATATGACATTATTCTTTTAGACCTTATGATACCAGGAATGACCGGGTTTGAAGTTCTTAGGCAGCTGCGTAGTCGCCCAGACAAACTTAAGGCTAAAATTCTTATAACAACTAATCTAGATCAAACAGAAGACAGCAAGGACGAGCTTGAATCTATGGCAGATGGCTATTTAATAAAAGCAGAGTTTACTCCAAGGCAGCTAGTTAATATCATAAACGATATAGCAGCCGGAAATCAGCCAAGCGACAATTACAACAATTAATATCATGCTTGGTATATTGCATAAAAATTCACCAGTAAGAATTTTCTTTTTTAGCGCCATTTTCAGCATAATACTTGTCGTAATTAGTATTTACAATCTAGGATGGGCAATTTTGCCGGCACTACTAACATTAATTATCATTGAAATAACATTCAGCTTTGAGAACGCCATAATTAATGCCAAAATTTTACAAAAACTAAACCGCTTTTGGCAAAATATGTTCTTAACCATAGGAATAATAATTGCAATATTTGGAATGAGAATTGTTTTTCCTATTGTAATTGTGGCACTTGCCGCTGATTTATCGTGGCAACAAGTTCTAGACTTGGCGCTAAATAATCCCGATATATATTCAAGTAAGCTCGAAGAAGCATACCCAACAATAGCTGGATTCGGTGGGGGATTTTTGTCGATGCTAGCCTGGAGGTTTTTCTTAGACAAAGATAAAAAAGTCCACTGGTTCAAATCTTTAGAAAAACCTTTACTGAAAATTGCCAGCCCTTGGATGCCGGTAATTATTTCGGCAGCAACCGTTGGACTTTTTGCTATTGTCCCTGCGAATAATCATACAAAAGAAACACTTACAGCGGGGGCAGTTGGTATAGTTACTTATTTAGTTATTCATGGTTTATCTGAATTTTTTGGATCATTGCAAACAAGGTCTCTTAAAAAAAGAGGACCCAAGACAGTCGGTGGCTTTGCAGGATTCCTGACATTTTTGTACCTAGAAATTCTTGATGCTAGTTTTAGCTTAGATGGAGTTATTGGTGCTTTTGCGGTTACAAATCAGGTAATACTTATAGCAGTCGGACTAGGTATTGGTGCAATATGGGTCAGGTCTATGACGGTCTTTATGGTCAGAAGAGGTACTCTTAAGAATTACAAATACCTTGAACACGGCGCCCATTACACGGTTTTTGTTCTAGCTATTTCTATGTTTGTTTCAGAAATTTACCATATACCAGAAGCAATTGCTGGAGTTTGCGGGATAATCTTAATTACAAGCTCAATTATTAGTTCGATTAAAAAGACCAGCTAGTTCTTGGGCGGAGGCGCGCTGTTATTTAAAACATACAGTAATTTATCTAAGAATGGGCCAATAATTGGAGCATCGTTAAATTGTGTTAGCAACCAAATAACTAGAGCAACGACAATAGTACCACCTATAAAAATGCCTAAGCCATAAATAACGCCTTTGAAAAAAGTAAAGCCAAAAAATCGCCATTTATTAGAATAGTTAATGGCTACAATTTCTTCTATCATGCGACCTATTTGTTCGTAATCTGCTTTTTGTTTTTTGCTTGGCTTATCTGTCATTGTTTAAATATTATATTACTATCTAGTCTACTAAAACAATTTTCTTTAACTGCTTTGAAAGAGCACTCCTTGGGTCTTCTCCTTGATAGGTTTTTAGCACAACCCATATTCCATATCCTACTAGCATTATAAGCTCACCAACTAAAGCCATAGAAAACCATCCAGTAATATCGGCCGAACCAAAAGTTATTATGCCGCCGCTAATAATTAGAAGCACACAAAGAAACTTAATTAGTTTTGTTTTCCGGTAGTTAGTTTTTTTTCTTGTTTTGCTCATAAGAACATCAAAAAGCACAGTTAGAGCCATTGAAATTCCAGCCAACATAACTCCAAAAATATGAATTTTATAGGGTATGGGCTTCCAAGAAACGGGCATTAGCGCAACCAAGTAAAGGCCAATTATTGTCAAAGAAATAAGTGGAATTATTGGCTTTGTTCGTTTCAGTGTCCGAGCGAGATAATTTCTCCAGCGCCATAATCCATATGCCGCAAAAAATACAGACCCAGCAAAATAAGGAGCAGTTCTGACATCTTCACCAAAATCGCTAAAGGCGGCCGATGGGGTTAGCAAATCGGGCCTTATTAAAAAACAAACACTAAAGCCTATAATTAGAACCATCATGGCGCCTATTCCCCAAAATCGACCATGTAAATTTCTAAAAACCCTAAACACTAATACTTTATCGAGTAAAACAGTGAAGTGATTTCTTCTAAAATTAAATACAATACTATCTACTTCTTTTTTGGCCGTTAGCTTAACATTTCTAGATAATTTTTGATTTTTTTTCACTTTACCTAAAGTATATCAGATTATTTGTACTTGTTATTTGTAGTAATTTATTGTATTATATTGTCTAATTATGGGAAAGCATATACAGCATCCTAAACAAAGCAGATCATCTAAGGTCGGATTTATGATGGCTAGTTATGCTGCGCCAAGAACATTCCAGAAATCCTTAATGGACAGAGACACTGTTGACCAAGGAATTGTAACTGGTCTGACTATGGCAATAGCCTATGCCTTAGGCGCGATCACTCAAGATGGTTTAGAAATAATTGCCGATCAAATAGTTGCCAATGGTGACGGCACAAACGAAGACGAAGAGACAAGACAAGACAAAGTATCGCTTGCCCTAAGCGCAGGCGCCATAGCAAGTGGCATAGCCCTTCAGTACTACTTTAGACAAAGAGACGACGAAAGCATGCTAAATGCCAGCGCCAGAACAGGCGGTCACATACTGGCAAGAGTAGGGCTGGCTGGCGCCGTATCACAGTTATTAGAAAAATTTGCCCGGCAAATTAACAAAGATAAATCTAGGACTCAATCAGAATTAGTCTATTCACTTATTGTGCCGACAGGAATGGCCCTTTCGGTGCTACTAGACAAAGCCGTCCACAGAGGCGAAGTAAAAATAAAAGAAAAAAATGACAATAATATAGATACCAAAAAATCAATTGGTATTAGCATAGGTATACTTGGCTTTTTGGGTATATTATCTTTTGTGGAAAGAAAAACCGCCAAGTCAGTTGACAGCTTCTTTAATAAGAATTTTCCATATCTAAATAGGTCCTGGCTGCCTCTTGGACACATGATGAGCCTAGGCGTGCTTATTGGAGGTATAGGATTCGGCATCAAAGCACTTTATGGGCGCATAGAAAACGGGGCAGATCAGTTCGAAGATTACTTTAAGAAAAAGCCCGTCAGCCCATTGGTAAGTGGCTCAAAAGATAGCTTGGTTAAGTGGTCATCACTTTCTGTTCAGGGTCGTCGCCATATTGGCACAACCTTAACTAAAAAAGAAATATCAGATGTTCTCGGTATTGATATTTCAGAAACTAAAGACCCTATTAGAATATATGTTGGCCTAGACAGTGCCGACACCGAACCAGAACGAGTAGAAATGGCCCTAAAAGAACTTAAGAGAACTGGCGCATTTAGCCGAAAGAATATAGTGGTTATATCTCCAACAGGAACAGGCTATGTTAATTATGTAATGAGTGATGCTCTCGAATATATGAGCAAAGGCGATTGCGCCCAAGTAACCATACAATATTCAAAAAGACCATCGCCATTATCTTTAGACAGAAGAGACGAAGGGCATATTCAATATAGAATGCTTATAAATGGTATTAAGAAAGAGCTCTTAAAAATCCCACCTAAGAAAAGACCAAAATTAATGCTTTTTGGCGAGAGCCTTGGAGCCTGGACCAGCCAAGATGCCTTTATGTACGAAGGTACGGATGGCTTAGAGGCCTCACTAGTTAGCCGTGCTCTATGGATTGGTACTCCGTCTCAAAGCAAATGGAAAGAAAATGTTGTTTCCGGCAATACGCTGAATGCAGATACTGATTTAATTGGAGTCTTTAATCATTACGATGAGTTCCAAGCCTTAACTCCCAAAAAGCGTTCACAGGTTAGATATTTTATGGTTACCCACTACAACGATCCAGTAGCAAGGTTTACCACAAACTTATTAGTACAAGCACCAGACTGGCTTCAAGACGACAAAAAACGACCACCTACCATTCCAAAAAGCACAAGGTTCAGAGTCCCAGGAACATTCGTGCAGACATTAGTAGATATGAAAAACGCCCTTAAGCCTATCCCCGGCCAATTTGTTGCAACCGGTCACGATTACAGGGGCGATTTAGCACCGTTCGTTAGAACAGCTTTTGAATTAGATGCCGTAACCGAGCCTCAGTTTAAAAAAGTTCTTCAGGCATTAATAGCCAATGACAAAAAACGCGGCAAGAAAAAACTTTAAGAAAATTGTTGACACAGAATTAATTTCCGAGTATCATGGAATAATCTCGAAAGAGAGGGACGATTGACCCGGCCCCGCACAGGGTAGGCAAAATCGTTGGTAAAATGGCAAAGTCGCCGTCAAGCGGCTAAACCATAGGTAGGAAGACGACTAGTGGGATGCCCGAAAGGCTCATCACTAGCCCAACAGGCTCGAACAGTTGTTCGGACCTGACAAGTCCGAATTGTGCAAACTGTTTGACTTGTAATCGTCACTAGGTTGAAAACCCTTGCCGGTAGGCTAAAATGGGTCGCTATCCACCCACTGCACTGCTTCTTCTAGGAGAAGCTTATAGTGCAAGAGTCGCGAAAGCGACAGGAAGCCAGGGAGGATCCCAAAAGGATCACACCCCCCTGACCATTTACGGAATCGCCGTTGCCTTTCCCGCAAGGGAGCACTGGACAATTTAGTCCAGCACCTATACCCAAGTTGGTAGAAGTGGCGGCATTCCGTTAAACCCCTCTTACAAAGAGGTAGGCCCCAACCGGGGCCTTTTTTCATATTTAAAACAAGAATATGACAATATAATATTGACATTTTTTTATATATAGTGTATAATGTAATTTATCTCGTAAGAGAGGGAGTGTTGATGACCCCGCACAGGGTCAGAAACTCTTGGAAAAGCCGCTAAGCCTCCTCCTTCAAAGCAGCAAAAGCGGTGGCTGGGAGACGGATATCTCTAGAGGTGATCGAAAGACGCCGCAAAGATAGCCCAACCGGGCTCGAAACAGTGGTTCGAGCCTGACAAGCTCGGACAGTGCAACACTGGAATCGAGACGGAACCGTCAAACAGGAAAAAATAGATGCCTGGGTCGAAAAGACCAAAAGATCGTTGGGTCGTCCAACCCAATAGCGCAAAAGAAACAAAAACGCGCATGGACCAGGGAGAAAGCCCCCCTGACCAATTGTTGGAAGCCGTTGCAAACCCCGCGGTAGCACGAGGCACATAAGTTAAGCCAAGCGCCATTTACATAAGGCGTCGGCATTCCAACAAACCCCTCTTACAAAGAGGTAGGCCCCAACCGGGGCCTTTTTTCATATTTAAGTATTTATGCTTATATAATTTTTCGGCGTATAATAAGGCATTGAAATATGGTTATTCCAACCCCTTACGCCCAAGAAGCTGTCCTAGTTATTTTAATTTTACTGTATAGCACGGTGCTAGCTAAGTCCGTTCCAGAAAAGTTGCATTTATACTTAAATATAGGAATCACTGGTGTTGCCGTACTATTGGGCTTAAGCTTTGGCCTAAATTTTGAGCAAATGGGCCTTGCATTCGATAAAATTTGGCCAGGTATATATATTGCTTTTCTAGCGGTTGCAGCCATTGTACTCGGAACATCCATAATTGCCACTATCCCCATACTGCGTAGATTTTTCCTAGGAGACGACCTAGCTAATGCCAGCGGCAAATTAATATCTTACGAAGCAACCGTAAGAGTTCCATTTGGAACGGCATTAATAGAAGAAGTGCTTTTCAGGGGAGTATTACTTGGGCTTTTATTGCAACATAATTCTACAATTACAGCTATTATAATTTCTTCGTTAATTTTTGGCTTATGGCATATTTTTCCAACCATTGCCATGCTAGAAAACAATCGAATACTCGCCAAAGCAAACCGTGACCTAAAACGCCGAAAATACGGATCGATTATTGGGGTGGTTGTCATAACAAGCATTGCCGGGGCAATTTTTGCTTGGCTTAGAATCATATCTAATAGTATTGTTGCCCCGTGGCTAGTGCACTGGTCCATAAATTCAAGTGGCATGCTAGGTATTGCTATCGCTCGAAAGCTAGAGCGTAAAAAAATAGATTAATTTAACCGTTAATTTAGCGTAAAATATAAATCATAGTAATAAAGGGAACAAATGGATACTAATAAAGCTATTAAAGATACTGAAAATAAATTAAACGGTGCTCTGGCACATTTTGAAGAAGAGCTAAAAAAGCTCCGAACCGGTAGGGCACACCCAAGCATGTTAGATGGAGTTACTGTTGTTGCATATGGAACGGAAATGCCACTTAACCAAGTCAGTAACATTACCACTCCAGAAGCCCAACTAATACAAATTAGTCCTTTTGACCCAAGCAATATTCAAGCTATTAGTGAGGCAATTAGAAATAATCAAAGCTTAGGGCTAAATCCTAGTGACGATGGTCGAGTTGTTCGCATACCAATACCCCCACTTACTACCGAGCGAAGACAAGATATTGTCAAACAACTAAGCACTAAGGCTGAAGATTGCCACATTTCTTGTCGAAATATTAGACACGATATTCTAGATGAAGCTAAAAAAGCAAAAAATGCCAAAGAAATCACAGAAGATGATCTAGCATCATTAGAGAAGAAGGTGAATGACTTAATGGCTAATATAAAAACAAAAGTCGATCAACTGTCCAAGGCCAAAGAGCAAGAAATAATGACCGTCTAATTATTACAAGAATTCCATAATAAGATAATTGACTTAAGAAATTGATAAATTACTAGAAGATGATTCAATATGCTAAAAAATAGTTTTCAAAAATTATTGGATCTATTTTACAGAACTCCAAAACTATTTGTAAGATATGACAACAAAGAAGGGAAGCCTATTCTGTTTTTGCACGGCATAGCGACCGATGGTAAGTGCTGGGATGATTGTATAAGTAATTTAAACGGGCAGGGCTTGAGATTAATTGTTCTGGATCTGCTAGGATTTGGGAACTCGCCAAAGCCCGCAAATTGTTCTTACGACTTACAAGATCACGCTAAATCTATTGAAAAAACCATTAAAAAGCTTCGGCTGAAAGAACCAATTATAGTAGTTGGTCATTCTATGGGTTCACTTATAGCAATTGAAATATCTAAAAGAAATAAAATTAAAATAGATAGTCTTTTTCTTTGTAGCCCTCCCATATACCTGCCTGCCGATGTAGCACAAGCTGAAAAGCAATATTCAAAAACGGCAAGAAGCAAAAATAATGCGTATTTTAGAGTTTATAAAATGATTGTTAACAATCCTAAGACAACTCTTAGGGCGGCAAAAATAGCAACTGCGGGCTTTAGCGGATTTAAGATTAATGCACAGACATGGATACCTTTTAAAAGGAGTTTGGTTAACTCAATAGTCAACCAAAAAACACTTACAGATATTCAAAATATTAAACAAAATATTAAAATTATTTACGGTGTTTTTGACGTACTAGTGATGCCCAAAAACTACCAACAGCTAGCAAAAGAACGGCATAATGTAACCGTAATTAAAGCCAGGGTAGGGCATGTTCTAAATAAATATTACAGTAAATTTATAGCTAAAGAACTAAGAACGAGTCTTGCCAATAAGCCTTAGTGTTTCTATATATAGCCAAATTAATGTAACCATTAGTGCGAAAGCACCATACCATTCAAAAACTTTTGGCATCTTAGAGGCTTCTGCCTGTTGAATAAAGTCAAAATCTAAAAATAAATTTAAAGTGGCAATAAATACAACCACTACGCTAAATATTATCCCAAAAGTGCCGGTATCAAATATTAAAGGCGCTGTCACCCCAAATAAACTAAGAATAAATGCTATTAGGTAGTATAAGCCAACTCCTAGCGTTGCTATAACGACGCCAATTCGGAATTTATTAGTAACTTTAATGAGCCCTAGCCAAAATGCCCATAAACTAACAAAAAATATTGCGCCAGTTAGACCTATTGCCTGTACAACTATCCCATTGAACTGAGCATTGTAGACCTGAGATATGGCACCCATTACAAATCCTTGGGCCAAAGCATATATAGGGCCAGTAAACATTGCCCAAGTAGGCTTAAATGCGGTTACCACAGCCGCGACAATGGCGACAATAGAAAATCCGGCTATTGTCACAATTGCAGAAGTGGATGCACTAGACATAGCTTGCCAGCCAAAATATCCCGCACCTACCGTTAGTAATAGAAGAAATAATATTTTTAAGCTAGTTCCAGTAATTGTTGCTGTTTTTGTATCTTCAGCAGCAGAAATTCTCTCTAGAACAGACTTAGATAATGATGGGTTGTCCGATTGCTGCATGATAACTTCTCCTTGTTGCTAATTTAGAAGTAATTATAGCAAATTAAGGCTAATTTTTTGCAAAATGCAGAACAGTATAAATGCAACCGTCGTTTAAGTTAGTTCTTTCGCTAATTCCAACGTGAGTAAAATCGCCAACCATTATTTCATAATGGGAAGGGCTGTTAACAAGCGCCCTAAAGGCATCGTTCCTATTTTCATAACATTTGGCCAAATTTTCACCAACCTTTTCGCTAAAAGGGGTTTGTCTCCATATAAAATCAGAAAAACTAGTACCATAGGGGCTAAAATGACCCCAATAATCATTATTAATCATATCTTGAGCTTTAAATGCTGCAGATCTTTCAAGGGCCGGCTTATAAAACAAATATGGCTTCCCTAAAGATGCCCGCAAATTATTAATTTTATCTATATAAAAAATATCTGCTGCATTTATAGTCTGTGCTTTTGATTCACTATAAACAACAGCGCTGGCTGCAGGCGAAGCAGCCTGGGTACTCATTGCAGAAAAAACAAATAAAGCAATTATTATTGCCAACGGAAATCGAAGAATAATCACATAACGAAAAAATTTCTTTTTTAAAAGATTTTCTTCGTTTCGTAATCTTTCACCAATTTGCTCAAATAATTCGTATTGCTTTTCCACGGCAACAAATCTCCCTAAAACTTACTATTTGGTTTTGAAGTATTTGTTGCTGTATTTATTCAGATGTTAATTGTTGGAATAACAATACTTTGCTATCTACTTGATAATATACAATATTATTATATAATATGCAATAGACTTTTTAACCATATTAAAAAATACTTATACTGTGAAAGAAGTAAAATAAGTAATTCTATTTTTTAAATACACTAGCAACCGCGTCAACCACAGCAGGGTTGAGAGGGCTAGGAATAATTTCATCTTCTGACGGCTTTTTTACCAAGCTAGCAATTGCCTCGGCAGCTTTTATCTTAATATCGTCGGTTATTGGCTGCCTATTATCTAAAGCTCCCCTAAATATGCCAGGAAATGCCAAAACATTATTAACCTGATTCGGAAAATCACTTCTTCCTGTGGCCACAATAGCTGCTCCCGCTGTTTTTGCTAAGTCTGGCATAATTTCTGGTTCTGGGTTAGCTAGTGCAAATACTATTGCGTTTTTTGACATTGCACTAACCATTTGCGGAGTAATACTACCGGGACCAGAAACGCCAATAATAATGTCTGCCCCAGATACAACCTCCTCTACACTTGCCATAGTATTAGACAAATTCACAAAATCAAGCAATCTTAACTTTGATTCATTTAAGCCACTTCGTCCTTTATGTATAACACCCTTGCTGTCAACGGCAAACATTCTTGGGCCGCCATAACCAGTAACTTGCTCAAGTCTTTTACCGTATTCATGTAGCAATTTTGCAATTGCTACTCCCGCAGCACCGGCGCCAATAATTACAATTTTTGCGTCTTGTAAATTTCTACCGGTAACCTTACAGGCATTAATTAAGCCCGCAAGTACAACTACGGCAGTACCGTGCTGATCGTCATGCATAACCGGAATTGATAGTCGCTCTTTTAGCTGCTCTTCAACATAAAAACAATTGGGAGCTGAAATATCTTCTAAATTAATTCCACCAAAACTCGGAGCAATATTAAGAACGGTTTTAACAATTTCATCGGGGTCTTGGGTATTTAAAACAATAGGGAAAGCATCAATATCTGCAAAATTCTTAAATAGAATGGCCTTACCCTCCATAACTGGTAAAGCACCCTCTGGACCTATATTGCCAAGCCCCAAAACGCTAGATCCATCAGAAATTACCGCTACACTGTTATTAACCGAAGTATACCTAAATGTTTCGTTTGGGTTTTTTGCTAAATAAGATGATACGCCCGCAACGCCGGGACTGTAGTATATGCTAAGATCTTCTTTTGAATTCAAAGGAACCTTTGATTCAACCTTAATTTTCCCTTTATGTTTTAGGTGTTCTTCTAGTGATTTTTCATAAATATCCATAACAATTCATTATATCGTTTTTGAAGTATATTATTCCCAAAATGTACATAATTACTATAAATTTGTTCAAAAATAGTTTATAATAATCTAGATAATTAAGAGGGAATTAATGTCTAACAATACTATTGAACTAAAATTAAAACCAAGAACTAAAGTGGGTAAAGGTTTAAATGCACTACGAAAAAGTGGTACCGTACCAGCCGTAATCCACAATCACGGTAAAGAATCTATTATTGCCGAAGGCGAATATAGAGATTTTGAAGTCACCTATAGTGCGGCCGGAAAAAGCCAAACCGTTAATCTTGACCTAGATGGTAAAAACTACCTAGCAATAATTAGAAATGTCGATTTTGACCCTACGAAGCATTCAATTAGACATATTGTTTTTCAAGCAGTCAAACAAAATGAAGCTATTGAAACCGAAGTACCTGTTGTTTATGCAGAAACCGAGATCCCAGCAGAAAAGAAAAGCCTTATGGTTCTAAAAGAGTTAGATGTTCTTCTTATTAAGGCATTACCGAAAGATCTTCCAGAAAAAATCGAAGTTGACCTAAGCTCGCTTGAGGAAGCAGGTGATGTAGTTAGAGTAGAATCTATCAAAGCTCCTGCTGGCGTGACTATCCTGACTGCCCTAGATACACCTGTTGCAATTGTAGAAGTACCTAAAGACCAAATTGCCGAAGCCGACGCAGCTGCAGAAGCTATAGCTGAAAACGCCGACAAGCCAGCCGAAGAACCGGCCGAGGCAGAAGCTAAAAAATCTGAAGAATAATTCCCCTAAAATAAAAAAATCGCCCTTACTTGTGGGCGATTTTTTTATATTCCAGCAGAGCCAAAAAGCAATCCAACTATATAAGTAGCTATCATGGCAAGCATGCCACCAAAAAATATTCTTATCATAGCTCTTGGCACATGTGCATTGCTCATTCTGGCACTGACATTTCCGGTGATTAATAAGGCTATTCCAACAGCTACAAAAGTTACTGGTACTCTAGCACTTGCAGCAGGCAATATAATTGCTAGAACAGGTATTAAGCCACCTATCGTAAAAGATATTGCAGATGCAATGGCTGCCTGCCATGCGCTAGTCAGCTCGTCTTTGTTTAAACCAAACTGTAACTCAAGATGAGCCTCAAGGGCGTCTTTTTCAGTAAGTTCAACAGCTACAGCTCTTGCTGTTTCTTTGCTTAGGCCTTTTGCCTCATATATTTCTACCAACTCTTCAAGCTCCCCCTCGGGATCTTCCTCTATTTCTTTCGATTCTTTTTCTATGAAATACTTCTCGGCGTCTCTTTGGGTACTAACAGATACATATTCACCAACAGCCATAGAAAAAGCGCCGGCAACCAGTCCGGCAAGCCCCGCCACCAAAATTGCCGTTTTGTCTTGAGTAGCCCCAGCAACACCCACCACTAAACCGGCCATAGATACTATTCCGTCATTTGCTCCCAAGACACCAGCTCTAAGCCAGTTCAGCTTTGATTTTGTATTTTCTACATGTTCCATAACAAATTGATTTTATCATTTATTCTTACATTTAGGCGCGTTTTAGCAAAAGCTCAAAGTATTTGGTTCCCCCAAAGGGAATTTTTTGCTTAACCAATTGCTTTCCCGCCATAGCGTTAGCAGAACAAATAGTAAAATTGCCGTACCTATCGTTAATTTCGTCTACCGCCTCTGTTAGCCACTGCTCTTTATTAAAAGACTCAAACATACTAAGTTGACTTCTTTTTGATGGACTCAGCCCATAACATGAAATGCCCATTGTTTGAACTTTCATGTGCCGGGGGCGCCTGTTAAAAAGAAGTAGCGCCCGCCTATAAACTTCTTTATCTGTATAAAAAGAGCTTTTGAACATTTTTCTAAGAACAAAGCCTTGCCCATTTGTAAAACGAGCCCAAACCAAAACTCCACGAGCATCAACACTGTTATAGCGAAGTTTTTTACCAGTTGTTTCACACAAATAATGAAAGCAGGGCAATATAAAACTATCTTCATTGCTGGGCTTACTTAAAACCCACTGCCGGCCAACAATACCCAACCTGGTAGGTCTGTCATCTATCTCATATCCTCTTAGTCTTTTATGCCAATGGTCTCCGACAATTCCACCGAAAACTCTAGTTTGCAGAAACTTACTGCTAGCACCAAAAAACTGCAGAGGAGTGTATATGCCCGCAGCATTCAAGCGAGCCTCATAACGGCTGGCAATGCCGGTTATGTCAACTAAGTTAATTATTTTATAGTAATCAATTACGTTTTTAGCATCTAGCACATCAAGCCCGTCTGGCTTATGCCAACCAGCAGCCTGCTTGGCCAAAAACCTATTAGGACCAATGCCTATATTAACTCTCATATAGCAACCCATTTCTTGCTTGACCCGGTTTTTAATTTCTAAACCAATATCTACCAGACTTTTTTTATTGGTTGTGCCAGTAAAATCTATAATACCTTCATCTATGCTTTTCATTTCTACCAAGGGGCTATAGCTTTGCATTATTCCGGCTATTTTTTTATACATATGATGATATTTCGGCGGGTCAGATTCTACGACAAAAATATCTGGGCAAATAGCCCTAGCTTCTTTTAGGCCCATGCCAACCTTCACGCCAACGGCCTTTGCCTCATAAGAAACGGTAATCATGCAACAATTTTTAGATATTCTGTTAGTTACCCCAACCGGTCGGCCACGCAGGGTAGGGCGAGATTGCTGCTCGGTGCTAGCAAATGCACTATTAAGATCTATATGCATAATTTTAGGCCTTTCGGGGTTTAAATCTTGCATATGCATTCTAGCTCCCCGAAAGCATCGATATTAAAACCCAAGTTAAGCGCTCGGCATCAAACTCTAGGCGGTAGTCATGAAGCCCATCGCTCATATCAAAAACATGTACCATGCGTTTTCCCTTTTGGGTGGGGTGCCGTAACCCTAGCTCGGTAAAAATGATTTCTTGACCACTATAATGCATTTTTTTTGGCATGCACATAGAGTTAATGTCACCGTTTTTTTCATATATAACAGCCACACTAACCGGTTTATTAATTAAAACTACACCATCGTTCATACTAAAATCCTTTTTTAAGAGAGTTATTTTAAAAAGAATTGTCTAATTTAAAAAATTAGTAAAGAGATTGACTTATAAGATATGGCAGGGACCGCAGTTTACCTATCTGAAAAATAAAGTCTGTAAGTAAGAAGGCAAATACCAGCACTTACACAACTACTTAAATTATACCAAAAATAAGTGCTAAAACATCACCAACAATGATGGCTCTAATTACTCAGTGGTTGCTTCGAGGTCTTTGTTAACTAAATCTCCGGCAATATTTGTACTAGCGTTGGCAATTATTTCATCTAAATCTTCGTAAGGAGTAGGAAAGTTATCTAAAACTTTTGGTTTTTCGGGTGTATCTGGCTGCATTTTTTATCCTTTTTTGTTTTTGAATGGATAACTTATTTATACCATAATCATTATAAAAAATATATACCATCTTAGGCTGTTAAAGAGGCAAAAAATATACTAGGGTTTTCAAGAATCTTCACTGGCAGGCTCTATAGATTCTAGGGCTCCTTTTAGGCTCTCTAACATGAGCGTAGCGACAGCTATAACCTGGTCAGGAGCAGTAGAACCTAAATTAGCAAAAGATTGTTCAGCCAAGGCTGTAAGGCGATTATTATCAACAAATACCTCTCCGTCCCTTAAAGTAATTATTGCTTCTTCACTATCATTACTAAAAAGCATTTGGCCAAGTCGGCGTGCCGCTTTCTCGATTCCTCTTTCCTGTATAACGCCCTGAAGTTGTTCTTTGGTTTTTTGTTTCATAAGACCAATCTTAGTTATTTTATAATCCTAAAACTATCTGTCTAAATTGTCAAAATACTTCTTTTCGGTGGTTATATTCTACACAATTACTAAAAGGCGAACATACACAGAAGCACAACTAAAAATATTAACTAATGAGATAAAAATCATGCAATTCGACTAATAGTTTGTAGTTTTCTTAAATTAGCGCAAACTAGTACTGTGTGCCAAACTGGCCGTGACATATACTTGACTTTTTTAAATAATTGGTGTATAATATAATTATGAATAGTATCATTCCATCAGAGTCATTACCAAAAAAAGAATTATATCTTGAAAGTACACTAATTAAATTTAAAGAAATACTGGCAAAAAAGTTCAGTTGTTCGCCTGATGATTTTTCCGTAGTAGAAGTAGCTAACGAACTAGGACAGGTAGATACTTACTTGGTCTACAATCAGCAGAGCGGTATCGAACTTTTAAGAGATGATAGAAAGAGTATGAGTTTTGACGATATCGTAGGCGAAGGGGTCCGCACTGAAATGATTGTTGTAGATATGGATGGTCTAAAAATAGACACCAGTAAATCAATGAGCTTGAGCGTGTATAAAGCATTGTGCGAAAGCCTTAAGTCATCTAATAAAGAGCTACCAGACCAACTAACTAGTACACTTCTTACCGATTCGGGTTTTTATTTAGATTATATGGGTTACCCTGAACCCGCTGTTATTAGTGTTCATACCAAAAATGGAAAAATAGAAAGTAAGACAGCTCGCAGCTCTAGTCCTTCCGAAGGACTATTCAGACCTGCGGTCAATGTGTCCGATTTGTCCTCAAACGCACCCGATATAAAACTAAATTCTGAAACACAGACGGCCGATACCGTTCCAAGAAAAACATTTATTCGCAAACTACTTGATTTGATGTAATGTCGAATGAATGTGTCCTATAGATACAGTAGTCACTTTGTTTGGTTTGAAAACGATTTAACGAACTGAATTATTTTTTGGTCCTCTAAAGAATCTGCAATGATATCGGCCCCTGAAAGATCGCTTAGCCTACAATATTTGGTTTTAACAGCTATACAGGCAACACCTGCATTCTTAGCGGCTGATATGCCAGAAGGGGAGTCTTCAATGACAATACAATTAGTACTATCGTAACCTAGTAACATTGCACACTTTACGTAAACCTCTGGGTCTGGTTTGTGATTTATGACATCTTCTTTGGAAACTATTACTTTGAAAATGCTTTGTAGTCCCATTTTCACTAATACGGCATCAACATTTTGCCGGCTATTGCTCGTACCAATTGCCATATCAATTCCAATTTTATTGATATTTTCTATAAGCTTGACTGCGCCAGACATTGGCTCTGGAAGTCTTTTTTGCTGTTTCTTAAGCTCAGCAAGTGAATCTGAAAAGCTTTTATAATTTATGTTTACTTTATAATCTCTGTTTATTGCATCTATTTGGTCCTGCAGATTCCTGCCAATATACTTAAATAATTTTTCATCTGTGATTTTTATACCGTAGTTACAGAGGATAGTATTATTTAGCCGCCAATTATAACCTACGCTATCGACGATAACTCCGTCCATATCAAAAATTACGGCGATTTTGTGTTTCATTATACTTTCGATTCCTTATAAATATTCATTCTATATTTTCATTAATAAACTCAATAGACCGTAATACATTATTAACCCTGGATGTTGTCAAAATACTTCTTTTTAACGGTTTTATAGGCTTCTCTAAATGACATTCCGTCATTTACTAAATCGTACACTTTATTAGTCACAAATAAATCTTCTGTCATGGCAGATTCTAGGCGTTCTTTATTGAACTGCAAGTTCGCAACTAGCTCACTTAGTAAAATAATTGTTTGCTTGCATAAGTTTATAGCATCTATAAATGATTTCTTGGTAAGTTGTAGATCACGCTGATAACCAGTGCCAAAGCCAAGAATAATATCCTGAATTTGTAGTTGAAGGGTGTGGTAAAGCTTAGAGTTACCACGCATTATTTCAAACACATCATAGTTTCGTTTTTGGGGCATTATAGAAGACCCAGTTGTGTATTGGCTTGGCAGACTCACAAAACCAAATTCACTAGTAGTAAACAACAGCATATCATTGGCAAATTTTCCGGCTAAAACCATAGCAGGTGACAAGCTCTGAAGAACAACATTCTCGAATAAACCTCTAGAAATTCCGCAGTAAATAGGGTTTTCCTGAGTTTTACCAAAGCCTAGCTCTTTAGTTGTTAAATCTCTTTGATTAGCAAAATTAGTTATGCCAAAACCCGATGCTGAACCTAGTGGATTTTGATTAATGTAATCAAGTGTGGATGGTAAATAATTAGCAACATCTGAAAAACCGTCTTTATAGGCACCCAGCCAAGTACCTATCGTTGTAGGCATTGCTTTTTGCATGTGTGTATAGCCAGGCATTGGTTCTTTTCCAAACTGTTTTATGGCTGCTTCATAGGCTTTTACTAACTGTTTTATATCTTTCTCTATTTCTAATAAGATTTTTTTGCTAAACAGACGGGTCATCACCAGCGACTGATCGTTTCTGCTTCTGCCTGTATGTATTTTTTTACCAGCCTCGCCACACTCATCTGTTAAATATTGCTCGATAGCGGTATGTCCATCTTCTTGGCTTTTATCTATCTTGAAGCTACCTTCTTGTACCAAAACAGTAAGCTTCTCTAGGGCAGTAGTCAACTTTCCAAACTCTTCTTTGGTCAAAATCTTCTGAGCTAATAGCATTTTAGAATGTGCCTTTGATGCTTCAATATCAAATTCAAGCAACTGCAAGTCTGTAATATAGTCACTACCAACGGTGTAATCTTCTACCAGCGGATGCAGGCCGTTATCATCTGCTTGCCATACCTTCTTAGCCAATTAATTGCTCCTTTTTTAGTTAACTCTTAACTTGATTATACCAAGGTAATTCTTGTTAGAAGGTAAGTCAAAAAGGGATTCAGGCTTTGCTGGAGTGATTTATTGCTGGATTGACGGTTTCTCTGCAAGAAAAATCCAAAATAAAAACTCCAGACAAGCTGGAGTTTTTATTTTGGTGATCTCACGGGGAATCGAACCCCGATTGCCAGGATGAGAACCTGGTGTCCTAACCGTTAGACGATGAGACCAAATACTAGACAATATTTTACACTAAACTACTTAACCAAGTCATCATCATTTAGAACAGCCTGGTGCTCCGCCACGCTAGCGCGGCCCCAAAACTACATCTTTCAAAACAAGTTTTGAAGAGTAGATTTCCTTGCAACAAGCCGACCGGCTTGTCTCACTTTAGACGATGAGACCATTTGCTAACTATATTATAAAGGCTCGATTCGGAATCGACCCACCCATAATTTACTTCGTAAATTTGGTCGGGCCCGCCTCAGCTTGGTGGCATTGGCCATCCAGGCTTCCGGCCTTGCGAACTGCTGCCTAGCAGTTTTCAGCCGATTGCCAGGATGAGAACCTGGTGTCCAAGACCGCTCCGACAATGAGACCATAGCTAGACAATATTTTACACTAAATAACCAATTTGCTTCAATTAATTTCTAAACAGAGGACCACGAGTTATTTTAGAAGTACTTTTGTTAGCTCCATAGCCGTCACCATTTATTACAATATCAGCCCTTTCCCAGGGTTTTTCTTCTTCCAAAAAAGGGTCTTCGTACATTTTCCAGTTGTTCCAGAATGCTACAGCCTCACTTTTGGTTCGCTGCTCTGTCTTCATGTCTCTCAATATTCCACGCTGAAAAGCCTTTTCTGCATCAGCCTGAACCCAAATAAGTATTGAGTTATTGGTATTCAAACTAATTCGGCCGGCACCAACGCCCTCTATAATTAACAATTTACTTCTTCTTGATAGAGTAATTGCACCCTTGCGAGTTTCATTCCAGCCCTTTGGTCTATATTCAATATTTTCATTATTTAGCCATGGCTTAATAATATTTTCCTTTATTTCTGTATCCCAATTAATTGGATGATTATTCCATGCAATATCATCAGTATGCACTACAGGTGCTTTAAGCAAATTTCCTATTTTATTACCAAGATATGATTTTCCGCTTCCAGACCTGCCATCAATTAATATTATTTTACTGTTTTTTGAATCAAGAATATCTTCTAGCAGTAGCTTCAAATCGTTATCATTAATAAAATCCCAATAATCTACCTTAGGCTCGTTTGAGTATTTTGAATTATCCATAATACATAGATTACAAGACCGAAGCCTTTAAAATAAAACCGTAAAGCATTTAAATTTGATAATATAAAAGCATATCCATTACAATTACAAATAGAAAAACGGTGGGAATGCTATTTTTTAAGAACAAAGCAACCAAATCAAGTGATAATGCAGCAGATAAAATTTCTAGCAGTCTTAAGAACGCCCAAGCTCTTTCCGAAATAATCATCAATTCTATTGCCGACGGGGTAGTGTTATTAGATGCAAAAAAAAATATTATTATGTTCAACCCTGGCGCCGAAGCAATTACTGGCTGGAAAAAAGAAGATGCCGTCGGTCTGTCTACAGATGCTGTTTTTAAGTTTGTAAATGACAAAAATGAACCCAACCAGGCAGGGCTAGATCCTTTTTCAAGAGCTATATCTGAGAAAACAATCATCAAAGATACTACCGCTAACATAAGCTCTCAAGATGAAGCAAAAACTATAGGAATATCTATAAGCGTTAACCCGCTTGTCGATCAAAGCGGAACAATAACTAGTTTAATTGGGGTTTTCCTAGATGTCACAGAACAAAGGCAAGCAGATTCCGCCCGAGCCGAATTTATTAGTACCGCTAGCCATGAAATGCGGACCCCAGTAGCTGCTATAGAGGGATATTTAGCTCTAGCAATGAACGACAAGGTTTGCCACATAGACACCAAGGCCAGGGAGTATCTAAGTAAAGCACATATGAGCACGCAGCATTTGGGTAAACTATTCCAGGATCTACTTACTAGCGCCAAGGCCGAAGACGGAAGATTGGTTAATCACCCTATAGTCGTAGAAATGGGTGAATACCTAGAACAGTTAACAGAAGGAATGAAGTTCACCGCGGAAAAGAAGGGCTTGTTGCTTGAATACCAAGTGGGCGCCAGCCAAGATGCCTCAACTACCAACCCAGGAGATCACCAAGTCGTTAAGCCTTTGTATTACGCTATTGTTGACCCTGACAGAATGAGAGAGGTTCTAACAAACCTTTTTGACAACGCTATTAAGTACACTGAAACTGGCAAAGTAACAATTGGCATTACAGGAGATGACAGAGTGGTCCAAATACAAATTAAAGATACCGGTCAAGGAATACCAAAAGAAGATATTGGACATTTATTCGAAAAATTCTACCGAGTTGACAATAGCGCAACAAGAGCAATAGGCGGAACAGGCCTTGGACTTTTTATTTGCAAAAAAATAGTTGAAATGTATAACGGAAGGATTTGGGTTGATAGCCAACCAGGGGAGGGCAGCACTTTTTATATAAATCTTCCCAGAGTTTCTAGTCAGAAAGCAACCGAAATGCTTGCCACCCAAAATACTACAAATTCTACGGCCGGTTTATAGCCAAACCAAACTGATGACCAAATCTAGGCAAGTAATTTATATAATGATACAATTATTTCTAGTTAATGCTTAAGTTAAAAGGGTAAAAATATGGCAAAAATAATGCTCGTCGAAGACGACAACAATTTAAGAGAAATTTATGGCGAAAGATTAATAGCAGAAGGGTACGAAATTGTATCAGCTAAAGACGGCGAAGAAGCCCTTGCTTTAGCAGTAAAAGAAAAACCTGATCTAATTATTTCCGATGTAATGATGCCTAAAATTAGCGGCTTCGATATGCTAGACATCTTACGGCAAACTCCTGAAACAAAAAATACAAAAGTTATAATGATGACCGCCCTTAGCCAAGCAGAAGATAAACAACGAGCAAGCTCTTTGGGAGCAGACAAGTACTTAGTTAAATCGCAAGTTACCCTAGAAGACGTAGCAAGGGTAGTAGATGATGTCCTAAACGACAGATCCGCTCCTATTCAAGTTCCTGACGCTGGCGTTCCTACGGCTACTGAAATTTTGTCCGGCCAAGCACCGGCCGCACCCGTTGCCCAGGAGCCAACCGTAAATGAACAGCCTGTAGTTTCCGAGCCTGCTCCTGTTGTGGCCATGGCCCCAGCGCCAGACTCTTCGGTCAATGATACTAGCGCAGCACCATTA
The DNA here is from genome assembly GCA_031973215.1 of Candidatus Saccharimonadota bacterium. Lineage (GTDB taxonomy): Bacteria > Patescibacteriota > Saccharimonadia > Saccharimonadales > CAIOMD01 > DALYDK01. Next base: position 86,268 of record DALYDK010000001.1, on the reverse strand, counting down.
GCAGAGCCAAGCGCCGTAACACCCGAGGTTCAAGCGGAACCAGAATTAGCCCAACAACCAGCAGAACAGATTACAGTTACGCCGGCCGCTCCAGTTGCTGAACCAACTTCCGTTCCCGAGCCTGCTGAGGGCACCGCTCCGGCAACTCCTCCTATTAATCCTATGGTAGCAGTAACCGAACAAACTTCTGAAGACAAGAAAGCCGAACTTGTAACCCCAGACTCAAGTGTTAAGCCCGAATCTGCAGCCGAAGAATTAGCAGAAATTAATAAACAAATTGAAAATTTTGTAGCCACCGAACCCGCAGAACAAGCCAAGCATCAGGTTGCAATGGTAGAGCCAACGGCCGAGCAAATTGATAAGGCAGCTATAGATGCCGAAAAAGCCAATAACCCCGACCCAACTGTTATAGCAGCCGCTCCAGTTAGGCCAGCCAACGATGATGAACCTGCATCGGCTAGAAAAAAAGTTATTAACCCAATCACCGACGCAAGTTCCGCACCTTCAATAAACGAACTTTATCAAAAAGAACTAGCTAAAGAAGCAGAAAATGAGCCGGTAGTTAATCCTAGCGCCGGCACAAATATTGAGGTCAATAACGAGCAGCCAGAGAACGATACAACTTCAGTAAATAATCCTATGGTTAACGATGGCACTGCAGTAGCGGAAGCACAGGCAGTTCAACAGGCGGTAGCCGATACAGCTCCACTAGAAACTGCCGATATCAGTAAAATCGAAGGACTAACAACCAATGATGGTCCAGTAGAAACAAATACTACACCCGTATCTCAGGCAGATCCCGTAGAGCAAGCATCTACAATACCGGAAAAACCAATCTCAACTGACCCCAACGACCCAAACAATATTGCTTTATAGCAAATATTTTGAAATATTATAGCCAGTGATTCGACTAAATAAGTTTATTGCCGAAAGGCTTAATGTATCCAGAAGAAAGGCAGATGAATTAATATCTTCTGGTGTGATTAGTGTTAATTCAGCTCCCGGAACAGTAGGCCAACAAGTAGACCCAAAACTAGACACGGTTCTTTATAATAACCTTGAGTTACCAGGCGCAAAACCGACTTTAACTATTCTTTTTAATAAACCTAGAGGATTTGTATGTAGTCGCAATAATCAAGGAAGCTATACTATATATGATATATTACCGAAAGAATACCATCATCTGAATCCCATAGGGAGGCTAGATAAAGATAGCGGGGGACTGCTTGTGCTTACCAATGACGGTGAATTAAACCAGCAATTGTCACATCCAAGTTTTGAAAAAGAAAAAGTTTATCGGGTAAGCATAAATAAACCATTGCATCCTGGGGATGTTGAAATATTAACGAATGGCGTTGAACTCGAAGATGGACCAAGTGTTCTAGGAATCGGCAATTTAAACGACGACAGGAAACAAATGCTCGTAACACTACACGAGGGCAGAAATCGTCAAATTCGTCGCTCATTTGAAGCTTTGGGATATAGGGTCACGAAACTAATTAGACAGCAGTTCGGAGAATACTCACTCAGCCAGGTGCCCAAGCCTAGAGATATCCTAGAAATTAGCTAATAATTTTTTGCAAACCCTCAATGCTATTGAATATTATTTTGTTACTTTTTTTATTTATTAATCCACTCTTGGCCAAATTACCCAAAACTCTAGTTACAGTTTCTCTGCTTAAGCCACATTTTTCGGCAATATCATCGTGAGTAACAGTTATTTCAAAGTTACCACTATGATTATTGCGCCGAGCTTGCATAATTAAGAGCTCAAGCACAACTTTCTGTTTGGCAGTGCCCGCATAAGCCATAAAAAGTTTATCTACTATTCCATCTAGACCAAGAGAGAGTCTTTTTATTAAATCAGACTGCACACCCGCGTCTTGTCTAATAAACTTAGCAACTCTCTCAGCTGGTGCAACTCGGCAGACAGTCTGCTTTGTAGCAGTAAAATAATACTTACTGGCCTGTTTGGTAAAAATATAGGGCAAAGGTATATACGATCCCGGCTTATAAACATTTAAAACGACTCTGTTAGTGGCTAAACTAAGCCCAGTTTGAACAATTTCCCCAGTGACAATGTAAAAAATTTTATCAATTTGATCGTTTTTATTTATTACAATTTCGTCTTTTACGTAACTGATATCTGGAAAATCATCAAAAAATTTTTTAACCTTACTTTGCACCAACCTATTCATATAAATACTATTATGCTCCCCACTTTGCCTAAAATGCCACAAAACATTAAATTGCTGCTTATTTAGTAATTCGATTTTATTCTTTAGATTTGTTTATAACCCCTGTAAATGATAGTATCGTAGTAGTTTATGAGTAAAAAAATTCCTATTGTTGCTATTGTTGGCCGTGCTAATGTCGGAAAAAGTAGCCTCTTCAATGCCATTATTGGCAGGCGTGAGGCAATTGTTGCCAACGAGCCCGGAACAACCCGTGACAGCATAGTCGCAAAAGCCAGCTTCAATAAAAAAGATTTTTGGCTAGTAGACACCGCTGGCATGAAAGAAGCTGCCGATGATTTTGAGTTCACTATTCAAGAGCAGATACTTCAGGCAGCCGATAGCGCCGATATAGTAATGGTGGTAGTCGAGGCTAATATTCCAATTACAGAAGAAGATCGCCGTATCGCCAAAATGATTCTGAAAACCAAAAAGCCAGTCTTTTTAGTTGTAAATAAAGCCGATAAGAAAGGCAGTCTAGGATATAAAGATTTCCAAAAACTTGGCATAAAAAACATCTATTTTACATCTACTACTCAGAACAATGGCATAGAAGATCTAGTTCACTCAATAACGCGCGAACTACCACAGGCAACAATCTCTTCGGATCCAAATAGAATTAAATTAGCCATTTTAGGCCGTCCCAATGTTGGCAAAAGCCAAATGTTTAATAGCCTATCAAAAAAACAACAAGCAATAGTTGCCGATAGAGCAGGTACAACAAGAGACATAAACAGAGTAGTCGTTAAGTACAATCAGCAAGAAATTGAGCTACTTGACACAGCAGGTATTCGCAGAAGCGGCAAAATTGAAGTAGGAATAGAAAAATTTAGCGTTATTAGGTCTTTAAGTGCCATAGAAGAGGCGGATGTTTGTTTACTTCTAATGGACGTTAATGAATTAGGAACTCAGCTTGATCAAAAAATTGCAGGACTTATTAAGGAGGCCGGCAAGGGTCTTATATTAGTGGTTAGTAAGTGGGATAGCGTCATCGACAAAGACGCCTTTACAAGAGACAGACTGGCACCAATGATACAAAAAGAATTTATTTTTGTCCCTTGGGCGCCTCTGATCTTTACTAGTTCAATAACCGGCCAAAATGTCACTAAAATATTCGACCTAACTGCCGAAATTTTCCAAAATCGTCGTAAGAAAATTGCCACTTCTGAACTTAACAAGTGGCTTAGAGCAGCGGTAGATGAACATCCACCTGCGGGTCTAAAAAATTCTCATCCAAGGCTTAACTATATAACCCAAACCGAAGAAGATACCCCCAACTTCAAAATATTCGGCAGCCAAACCAAACTACTACACTGGAGTTATAAAAGATATTTAGAGAAAAACATGCGCCAGAAATATGGGTTCGAAGGCACGCCAATAAAAATGTGGTTTATACCAAAAAATGAAGACAGGCATAAGAAAAAGGCAGAGGATTAAGCTGTTATGGCACTTTTTCAGAAAAAGCCAATAGAAGTTAGCAAAACAGTGCCCTATACTATAGGACTTGCCACAAGCTACAAGCTAATTGTAGGTCTTGGTAATCCGGGTAAGCAATATGAGCTAACAAGACACAACATTGGTTTCAGGGCAATAGATTATTTTGCCAAAAACCAAGATTTTCCGGAATTTTCCAATGTATCAAAATTTAAAGGTCTGTTTTCTGAAAAGATTATAAATAACCAAAAGATAATTTTAGCCAAACCACAAACTTATATGAATGACAGCGGCCAATCCGTTAGAGCTGTGGCCGATTATTATAGAATAAGTCCTGAAAATATTGTGGTTGTTTACGATGAACTAGCAGTAATTTTTGGCACTATCAGAACTAGATTGGGGGGGCAAGCCGCGGGTCACAATGGAATAAAATCTATTATCAACCATCTGGAAAGCAACTTTTATAGGCTTAGAATTGGAATTAAATCAGATTTAAGTAGCAATATAGATGCCAGTGATTTTGTCCTAGGAAAATTTAGCAAAGAAGAAGAGCCTAAGATTCCTCAAATTTTGTCAGAATCGACAAATATTTTAACTGAGTATATTTACGGCGGATCATTCAAAGAAGAAACCAGAAAAGTTCTATAAAAAAAGAGCCTACAGAGGGGGTGGGCACCGCTGTAGGCTCTATTTCGCCTTCAACCCTGGGAGATATCCCACGCTTCGTGATTTCCACCTCACATATCTCGAGGGGTTGAGCTTAGGTTAAAGGCATTAGTTAGTTTTAGAACTTTGCATAATCCCTAAAGAAAATGCGCGCAAATAAATCGTGGAGGGTAACAACGAATCTAGCTGCTTGCTCTAAAACTATCTAACTCTACTAACATAGTGTTAGAATTTGGGGGTAAAAGGTGCATTAAGTACGACTAATGCCATACTTACGCACACAATAATAGCATTTAATGTAAATATTGTCAATAGTATTATTAAATATATGAAAACTTTTAAGCTTAAACCCAAACAAATACCCAAAAAGCTGGTCCACTTAAGCGACAGTCCTGATCATCTTTATATAAAAACTGAACTAGACAATCCAATAGACTTATTTAAACTACCTAGCGTTGCAATTGTTGGCAGCCGAAAATTAACATCTTACGGCAAAGCTGTTACAGAAAAAGTCGTATCTGACCTTGTCGCAAAGGGCGTTGTCATCGTGAGTGGACTTGCCCTTGGGATAGACTCCGTAGCTCACCAACAGGCCCTTAAATCAAACGGCTTAACAATTGCCATTCTACCTTGTGGTGTTAATAACATATATCCCAGATCTCACCTGAATTTAGCCAACCAAATAGCTAAAGATGGTGCCCTAATCAGCGAATACCAACCAGATGAAAAAATAGCTTATAAACGCAATTTTATTGCCAGAAACCGCATTATCGCAGGCTTATCGGACATTATTGTCATACCGGAAGCCGCCAAAGGAAGTGGCAGTCTGCACACTGCGCAGTTTGGTATAGATCTTGGCATAGATATATTTGCAGCACCAGGACCAATATTTAGCCCCGACTCAGAAGGAACCAATAATCTTATTAAAACAGGTGCTAATTTACTTAATGATTCTGCAGAAATATTAAATTTGCTAGGTTTGGAAAATCGGCATATTCAGAAAAAGCTACCACTTCTTGAGAACGAAGAACAAATGAACATAGCAAAAGTGCTAATTAAAGGCCAAGCTAATTTCGAAAGTTTACTCGAAACGACAAAAATGACATCAAGCAACCTAAATAGCACTTTGTCATATTTAGAAATAATGGGTGTTGTTAGAAATGTTGGAAATAATACCTGGGAATTAATCTAGCTAATCTTATTTAACTAAAAATTTTCAATATTAGTACTTGCAAATATTTTTATAAAGCTTTAGCCTAAGTTACTGAATATGGCGAAAAAAAATCTAGTAATTGTCGAAAGTCCGGCCAAAGCCAAGACTATAGAAAAGTTTCTTGGTAAAGATTTTCTAGTAAAAAGTAGCTTTGGACATATCCGAGATTTACCAAAAAAAGGCCTTAATATTAATGTTGAAAAGAATTATCAACCGAAGTATGAAATTCCAGCAGACAAAAAAAAGGTTGTCACAGAACTTAGAAAATTAGCAGAACAATCTGACCAAGTCTGGCTAGCAAGCGATGAAGACCGAGAAGGGGAGGCTATTGCATGGCATTTAGCCGAAGCTCTAAAGTTAGATACCGCCAAAACCAAAAGAATTGTTTTTCATGAAATAACTAAGCCGGCTATTACAAAAGCAATAGAGAACCCCCGGACCATAGATATAAACTTAGTTGACGCCCAGCAGGCAAGGCGTGTTCTTGATAGATTAGTAGGCTACGAACTTTCTCCTATATTATGGAAAAAGGTCCAGCCAGGTCTTAGCGCAGGCCGGGTACAATCGGTGGCAGTCAAGCTAATAGTCGACAAAGAGAGAGAAATTTCCAATTTTGAAAGTCAATCGACATATAAAACTGTTGGAAACTTTCAGGCCGATGGACACGAACTAAGTGCGGAGCTTAATGAAAAATTTGACTCCGAAGATAAAGCCAATAAATTCCTAGAAGACAATATAGATGCATCTTATGTTATTGACGGAATCTTAAAAAAGCCCAGCGAAAGAAACCCAGGAGCTCCCTTTACAACAAGCACCTTACAGCAAGAGGCGTCAAGAAAGCTCGGCTTTAGTGTTAAGCAAACAATGAGTGTCGCACAAAAGCTCTATGAAAACGGACACATAACTTATATGCGTACCGACAGCTTATTTGTTAGCAATATTGCAATTGCAGCCACCAGTTCTTATATAGAGTCCGAATTTGGTAAAAATTATCTAAAGGTTCGCACCTACAAAACCAAGAACGCATCGGCTCAAGAAGCACACGAAGCCATCAGGCCGACGAATATCTCAAACTTAGAAGCCGGAGCAGACGCACAGCAACAAAAACTATACAAATTAATATGGAAAAGAATGGTAGCCTCCCAGATGGCGCCAGCTCGAACAGAGAAAACCGAAGCCTATATTTCCATAAGCACCAGGCCAGAAAAATTTGTTGGCAAAGGTGAGGTGTTACTATTTGATGGTTTCATGAAAGTATACGGCGGAACCAAAGAAGATCAGCTTCTTCCCAAGCTAGAGCAAGGCCAAAGCCTTCAGAGACAAGAAATTACCTCCACAGAATCATACACCAGGCACCCATCTCGTTATACAGAAGCTAGTCTAGTACGCACACTAGAAGAACTAGGGATAGGCAGGCCAAGCACATACGCCCCAACAATCAGTACAATCCAGACAAGAGGATATATAGAAAAGGTCGATATCGAAGGTGAAGAAAAAGATGTATTGGAGCTAAAACTAACAAACGGCTCAATAGAGAAAAAGAAAACAACCGAAATTTACGGAGCAGATAAGTCTAAATTAATTCCCACCCACCTTGCGGATGTTGCAACAGATTTCTTGGCAAAATATTTTGCCGAAATAGTCGATTCAAGCTTTACAGCCCAGGCAGAGGAAGAATTCGACGAAGTAGCCGAGGGGAAAATTAAATGGCAAAAAGCAATAGATGATTTTTATACAAAATTTCACCCCCTAGTTGAGAATGCCGAGACTGTAAGCAGATCAGAAAGTTCCCAGGCTCGGGAACTAGGAAATGATCCAGCAAGCGGTAAGCCAATATTTGCTCGCTATGGTAAGTATGGCCTAATGCTTCAAAAAGGTTCCACAGACTCAGAAGAGAAGCCTCAGTTTGCACCATTCCCCAGCAACACCCGTCTAGAATCAATCACCCTAGAAGAAGCCCTTGAAATGTTCAAGCTGCCTAGACTGGTAGGACATACTAAAGACGGTAAAGAAATTAAAGCCAATATTGGTAGATTTGGTCCGTACATTCAGGTAGATAGGACTTTTGTATCTACAAAGCCACTTGGGCCATTTGAAGTAGATGAAGAAAAAGCCAACGAGCTTTATGAAGAAAAGCTTAAGCTAGAGGCCAATCGTCAAATTAAAGAATTTGCCGAAGAAAAAATTCAGGTTTTAAGAGGACCTTTCGGACCTTACGTTACAAACGGCAAAGTAAATGCTCGCATACCAAAAGCTATTGAACCAGAAAAAATCAGTCTACTAGAGGCAAATGAGTTACTCGCAAAAGCTAAGCCAGCCAAAAAACGAATAGCCAAAAGAAAATCAACTAAAAAGTAAATCATAATAAATAGGTGAAATTGTTAATACTAATAATTGCTATATGATATTTTGTCTAGTTTGTGCTACAATAGGCTTATTGCAAGACTATTTGTAAATTTATTCAACAATATCGTATAAATAGCCAAATAGTCAGCTGTTCGTAAAGAAATTAGTCGCTAATATTGACTAATGTGTTTAATAATTTTATAATATTGTTAACTAAAAATAATATAACCTATAAATTAGGAGAGACTGACTAGTATGACAAAGCCAAAAACAAGCTCCGGTTTTTCAACGATTAATCTTGAAGAGACTATAAATTCTATACTTAATTCCATTGATAGAGAAAGAGAAAAAGAAGTTGTATCAAGAAGATTCGGCCTATTTGACCGAAAAGAAACCCTAGAGCAAATTGGCGAACTCCTTGGCATAACAAGAGAGAGAGTTAGACAACTAGAAAAAGCAATTGTTACAAAGCTTAAGAATTCCGCTAAAGAAGGCAAGCTCCAGTCTCTTGAAGAGGCCCAGGACAACATTTTAGAAATTATCAAAACTAATGGCTCAGTCATGAGAATTAGTCAGCTGGCCGATCTACTTACGCAAGACGGCACAAAAATTGATCAAGCCAGACTAAGCTTTATAGCAGAACTGGCTCCAAAGCTTGCAAACATTGAAGAATCTGACCACTACTTTGCCTCTACAGCTGATAGAGAGCTTTATGATGAAAAAACTATACGCGAGCAAGCCAGTAAAATAGTCGAGATTATCCGCAAAAAAATTGGAAAACCATGTGATATCAGCGAAGTAGCCGAATTATTTGGTAGCGATGATACAACCCACATCGAGGCCGTAGCATCTATTTCTAAAGACCTAGCTCACCTTAATGGTAAATGGGGTTATATCAAATGGCCTACAGTAAACCCTAAGAATATCAGGGATAAAATATATGTTATTTTGAGCGAAAAGGGATCACACATGCATTTCAACGAAATTGCAGCAGCAATTAGAGAAAGTGATTTTAAGCGCAAAGACGTAACTACTCAGGCTATTCATAATGAACTTATTAAAGATAAAAGGTTCGTACTTATTGGCCGTGGTATTTATGCACTAGACGAATGGGGCTATAAAAAGGGAACTGTGGCCGATATTATTAGCGATGTTCTCAAAAAGGCCGGCGAACCCCTTCACAGAGACGAAATTGTAAAAAGAGTCCTCAAAACTCGACATGTCAAAGAAACGACAATCCTTCTTAACCTACAGGGGAAAGATCAATTCAAGCGAGTTGCCAAGGCAACATACACCCTAGCTGAAGCCTAATCCTATAAAATAAGCCTTTCTATATTAGTTCAGCTATTATCAATCATTAAAATAAAAAGAGTTATAATATAGCAGTGGACAGTAAACCAACAGATAATTCTCTTCTATTAGTTGAGATTCCAAGGACAAATGATAAAAAAGAACTGTCAGCAGAACAGATGTTTGCTGCGCTTCATGGTATATACAAACCACTCAAGTCACTTTTTAGTGACGGATATTTAAAGCAACAGCATGTTGGTTTTGAATTTGCATCTATTGGACAACGAATAAGATTTTACGCTTGGGTTCCCAAAGACCTACAGGCTTTTGTTGAGGGCCAAATATATGCCCAATACCCCCAGGCCCAAATATCAGAAACGTCAGACTATGCTAACCGCGCAATGCCCCAGAGAGTAATTTACAGCACAGAGCTAGTATTAACAGACAACGAAACCCTACCGATTAAAACGTTCCCCAGTTTTGAAGTTGATCCGCTGGCGGCGATTACAGCAACCTTGGCAAAGCTAGATCAGCTAGATGAAGAAATGTGGGTCCAAATTTTATGTCGACCTATTGGCGATGAGTGGCACCAAAAAAGCAGCAAAATGATAGCTCGAATTAAATCTGGTAAAGCAGTTTGGAGCGGGGGAGGGGGGCTATCTTATGTAGGGCAAGCTTTTGGAGCTTTAATTAAGCCACCCGAGGCAGGTCAAGCAAATGCCTACGAACCATCCGAGCGAGACAAAACCAGAATAACAGCCATAGAAGATAAGAGTAAAAAACTTGGCTACCAGGTTAAAATACGACTAGTATATGCTGGTAACGACGAAAATACGGCTAAGCTTAGGATGCAAGCAATGGTCGGCACATTCAAGCAATTTAACACAACCAACCTAAACGGTTTTCAAAGTAAATTGCCAAGTTTTGATCCAAACAAATTAAACGATTACCAAGATAGGCTTTTCACCGACAAAGGTTTTATCCTAAATATAGAAGAATTAGCCAGCCTTTTTCATTTGCCACATACCACTGTTGAAACTCCCAATATTGTCTGGGCTACCACCAAAACTGCCGAACCACCAGCCAATATTCCTGCATACGGAAAAGTACCTGAAAACGAGATAAGTTTATTCGGAAGTACTAATTTTAGAGGCAGCAACGCAATGTTTGGACTGCTTAGAGCCGACAGAGGCAGGCATGTTTATGTATTAGGGCAAACTGGCACAGGTAAGTCTGGGCTATTAGAGCTACTTACTCTTTCAGACATTTTTTATAATCAAGGTTTTGCCGTAATTGATCCTCACGGCGATTACGCCTCTAATGTCATTCGCTATATTCCAGAAAGAAGAATCAAAGATGTTGTCTACTTTAACCCGGCAGACAGCGCCTTCCCAATAGGGTTCAACCCGCTAGAGATAAACGACTCCGTCAGCAAAGGTCAAGTAAGTAGCGAGCTTGTGGGTGTACTCAAAAGAATGTTTGACTCTTGGGGACCAAGGCTAGAATATATTCTTAGATACACCATTCTTGCACTACTAGACTACCCCGGCTCGACCATGCTAGACATTACCAGAATGCTTACAGAAAAAAAATTCCGAGATGAAGTGATTAGCCATGTTGATGATGTTGTTGTTAAAAGTTTTTGGCTTAAAGAATTTGCATCTTGGAATGAGAAATTTGCAAACGAAGCAGTAGCACCTGTACTAAATAAAGTCGGTGCTTTTGTGGCCAACCCTTTGGTCAGAAATATAATTGGCCAGCAAAAAAGCTCCTTTAATATTAGAAAAATGATGGATGAAGGCAAAATTTTCATTGTTAATCTTTCAAGGGGATTAGTCGGTGAAGATAATGCTGCCATTTTGGGATCAATGTTAGTGACTAAAATTCAGCTTGCCGCCATGAGCCGTGCAGACATTCCCAGAATTGAAGATAGAAGACCATTTTATTTATACGTAGACGAATTTCAGAACTTTGCCACCGACAGCTTTGCCGTCATTCTTAGCGAGGCCAGAAAATATGGACTTAACTTAACGGTTGCTAATCAGTACATTTCCCAAATGGAAGAACCGGTGCGTGACGCTGTTTTTGGTAATGTTGGAACAATGATTACCTTCAGAGTAAGTCCAGATGATAGCCCATTTTTGGTTAAATACTACGAGCCGCAATTTGAAGCAGGAGACCTATCTTCTTTTCATAACAGACATTTTGTTACAAGCATGAGCATTAACGGAGAAAAGGCAGCTCCTTTTTCGGGTACTTCATTAAATATTCCATCTGTAACCAAAGATTTTTCAACCCAAATAATTGAACATTCTAGGTCTTTATACTCAAGATCAAAACTTGAAGTAGAAACTGAAATAATCAATAAAACCCTACCCACGAATACAAATCAGCAACAGATCAGCCAAAACAATAATCCCACTTCTTCAAACGTCCCAGGTAAAATACCACTCAGTTCAATAATTACCGCTCCGGTCCAAAAACTCACAGAAAGCCAAAAAAGGCGCCTAAGGCGCAAAAGAGCCAAAGAAGCCGCCCAAGTCGCAGAAAAGGCTCCAGGCGGCCCTCAAAATGTCCCAAAAAGTCATAATAATAGGCAAGAGCTAATAAAAAAGCCAGTAAATAGCGCTCCTGTCAATAAGCCAGAAAAACCACAGAGCACCATTAGTCATAAAGGCTTGGTTGACTTGAGTGGGGTAACACGCGGAGCGGCAGAGACACCCAATAACCATAAAAACAAAGACGATGACCCAACCGTCCTCCACCTCCGTTAATTAACTTGCGTAAAAATTATATATATTGTAGAATTATTTTTTATGGAAGAGTTACCTGAAGGCAAGCAGCAGTACGAGACTGCTAAGTCACAAGAAAGAGCCAATAACAAAATGCTAAGTTCGGTCGTTCTTGATATGCTCATTCAACTAAGTAACGACTCAGAAAACCTCGATGAAGCAACAAAAGCTGAACTCAGCTCTATCATAGGAAGGTTGTCCATTTTATCTACCCAATTAGATGAAGCAACAGAACTGCATAACGACACCGAAAACATCGGCACAGAAAATAGGCCAGAAGGATATTTAAGCCTAGATGAATTATCAGAATCCCTAGAAGTCAGTAAATCATTAATTAAATATGCTATTAAACTATCAGAAGATTATGGTGAAGAAACAAATAACTCACAATTGAGCACAGAGTCTATTGAATTACTCTCTCCAGATCAACAAAAACTGGTTGAAACAGTCATCAAATCAGAAATTTGGATACCTGAGGGCTATATGACCGCAAACGGCATAGCCAAGCTGCTAGAAGTAACTCCCGCAATGGCTTACGCCGCTGCTAAGCGATTAAAAAATAAAGGCTTGATAGAACCAATATACCGCAATATTCAGAATCACAAAGCACCTTTTTACTCCCCAAAAGATCAGATCCAGATTGAAAAAGAAATAGAAACATTTACTGAAATTCCCGATGGCTATATTCGAAAATCAGAACTTATCCGTAAGCTGAAAACTGATATGAATACTTTGAATAGAATAATTGACCAAATACCCCCAGACCTTCTCGGTCCCGTTAAAATATATAAAAATAATATCAATGATATCAGGTCTGGGAGGCCTACATCTTTTTATAGCCCAGATCAACAAAAAATAATAACCGCATACTTCACATACTAGAGAAAGAAATTAAGTCACTAAAAGCTAAAAAATATTAACAATGCCAAAGCCTAGACACCCTTTTGTAGAAAAATATAACCCAGAAAATTATCAGCCAGAGGTATATGATTTTTTGGCCGATTTTTCAGATGCCGAAATTTACAAAATAATTGAAACAAAAGATGAGCGGGGGATAGAAGAAGCCTTAGCGCTCACAAGCCGCACAGTAAAAAACAAATATTCATTCAAAAAAAGAACAATTGGTGCATCTGCGCTAGATAAAGAAACAATTAATCATTCCAAACAAGTTGATTGCTACGGATATTCTATTGCTACTAGTCAAATTCTTGGCACCGCGGGAATTGATCATAAAATAGCATTTGCCAACACTCATTCATTCGTTATTGCAAGTAATAACGACAAATTTTATGTGGTAGATTCACTACTGCCCCAAATAACAGGCGAGCTTTTGCCTGAAAATATTTGCCACAAAGAATGCTTAAGTCAAGATATATTTAGTATAAATATGCTAAATCATGCGAGAAGCTTGTTTTATATCCATAATATGAATAGCTTCATTAGAGAAAATAGTTGGATTAGATTTTCTAAAAATGCGAACAAGTTTGGCAGTAGCGACAGGGAAGATATAAGGTCTAATAAAAACCCTTGCCTAGTTGTTAGAACGTTCAACCTTCCACAAGGAACAAGGGCTCTATATAGCTTTGATAACCTGAGAGTAGCTACGGAAAACAATAATTTAAGTACCGGGTATTACATGTCAAAGATACTAGCCAAAAACTATCCTGAAATTGATATTCGCAACCGCCCTATTACAGCTGAGCTGCTAATTAGAAAATTAGGAAGCTTAGGCCTAAAGACCATGTCTATTAATGTAATAGATTCTATTGCCGAAGGAATAAATCAAACAAACACAATATCGCCTACAGTGTGGAAAGCCGAGCAATACAACCAAATTGGAATAAACTTAGATAGAACATTATCACACACAGCCATAAACATATTAGAAGATCTACTAGAAAATCATTCACTAAGTATTTTCCAAAAACAACTGCTAGAAGGCAAAATAATAAAATTTAAAAAAGCCCTTTCATAATTTTAAATAAATGACAGACAAACGAACATTTTGCGAACATTGTAATCGATCATAATATCGCAAAACTAGTTTACCGAAATATAATTAATACTATTAGTATGAAAAATAAAAATGAATCAAAAAGGTAAATATATATATTTATAAACATATAAAATCTGCAAATTATAAAAGCTTGAACCGCAAAAGGCGATTAAATATTAATAGAAAAAGCAAATAGGGTGTGCCCCGGAAATAGTGAGTCAATGTCGCACAATATATCTTTTACGACTTTAACTAGTATGTAAAAGATGATAAGTTATACACCTATTATCAGGGGTAAATAACATAAATAAGCACATGATCCTCTTCTGACGGTTATAATCCCTGAAAATTTGTATATGTAGTTCTAGTAGAAGAGTAATTATACATAAATTAATAATATTAAATATAAACGCAAGACTATAGCGGAGTAGTATTGTCGCTATTTTAGAATTAATTAAATATTTAATAACTAAGTAGGAACAAGTCTATCAGAACCACAAAATAATATTTTTTTATCATTTTTTGCGAACAAAATACGAACTAGAAGTGGTGAACAAATAGCGAACACTAAATATTTGATTTTTCCACAGTTTTGTTAAAAAATATATTTTTTTACGACATTTAAGCGCACGCCTATGTTTTAAACATTAATAATTATTAAATAATTAATAACTGTACAAACTCCCCCGCTCCTCCCCCCATTTTAAAAAATTTATTTTACAAATACTTTGTCTGCTAGCCTTGCATCTATATATTCAGCCGGGTTGTTCCCTGCTAATTTTTGAAACACTGCTAAATAGGCTCCGTATTGTTGATTAATATTTTCTGGATCTAGCAAGAATTTTACATAAAAATTACCCTTAGCAGGATCCCTTAAATATACCTCCTGTAACTGAACGGGGACCTCAAAAGATACTCCAAAACCCGTTTGAAATATTAGCATTTGGAGTGCCTTAGCCTCGGATGGATTCAAGAACTGTTCGCCTTGACCTATTTCTACCCCTGTATTATTGATAATTTTAGGAAGCTGTTTAACGCTTTCTACTGACTCTTCAGCAGGCAATAGGACCCTTCCCTTCGAGCTAAGAATATATTGCGACGCATTGCTGTTTGAAAATATGGCCATGGCAGAATCGGTGGTTATCTCAACATCTGGACGGTTTCCTAGTATTGGAACTGATATTTTTACTGAGCTTGCCTCGGGAATTTCTTTTTTTATTTTTTCTTCTAGTTTAGAAATTCTAATTGTCGCTTTAGATAATATCAGAGGATTCTCCGATAAAACCTGATCAGTAATTTGCTGGTATTCAGCCGAGGTCCTGTACTTTGTTCCATTTACAGTCAGAGAAGCATTTGGTTTTAAATATAAAGAGTAAATAAAAGATAAAGCAAGCAAAGATCCTATAAAAAAATAAAACCAATGCTTTAGTATAAAAGCCAGTCTGTTCTTTGGTGTTTTTTCTATGTCGTTACTTTTTCGTACATTTTGATTAAGCTGCTGAGATCTAGCCGCGTAATATGAATATACTTTACTTCGCTGATTTGAATTGCCCGAAGATTCGTCTTGGCCTTTTTTTCTTTTATTAAAAATATTCAAATCTTTTCTCCTAATATCACTGCCGCCAATTTAGAAGTAGCTTTAGAATCGGCAAATTTCGACAGATTGTCTCCAAGTTGCGTGCGCTTAGCTTTGTCTTTCAAAAGGACTTCAACACTGCTCTTAAGTTTTCCTATACCATGATCAAGATCATTTTCAGTAATGACTACTGCTGCATTATTTTTCGTTAAAATATCAGCATTTTTCGACTGATGACCACCAGTTAGAACGGGATTAGGAATAAAAATACAAGCTTTCTTACTGGCAGCAAGCTCTGCAATAGTCGTAGCCCCCGCTCTTGAAATTACTAAATCAGAGACACCGAAGACTTCATCTAAATCTCCAAAAAAAGGCTTAACATGTACTCGACTCTTAAGTCCCAATTTTTCAATTGACGTGCTTATCTCTTTATATTGGTTCTCTCCGGTAGACCAAATAATTTTTAAATTAGAGTAACTATCAAGCAACGAGGGGACTAATTTCATAACGGCATTATTCATTCTAACCGCGCCCAAGCTACCACCTATAACGCTTAACACCTTTGAATTATTGTCAATATTAATCTCATGTTTTAAATTTTTCACAGAGTTGTTAGAGAAAAATTTACTATTTATAGGAACTCCAGTCTGAATGACCTTTTCTCGTTTGTAGTACTGAGAATAATACTTCTCAGGAAGCGCTACCGCACTAGTAGCGGCGAATCTGGAAAGAATTCTATTAGTAAGTCCTGGAATTGCATCACTATCGTGCGTTATAATTTTTATTTTCAAAATTGCAGCAGCAAGCCCTACGGGTAGTCCAACAAATCCCCCTTTTACAAACACAACATCTGGACGCCATCTTAATAAAATTACTATCGACTGTACTATACCTAATATTAATCTAAAGATATCTATAAAATTCTTGAATACTATTGATGGGTGCATAATATACCAAACCAACCCCCTTCCATGGAATCTTCGGAGTTTTCCGGCAGATATAGCATATGATTTTTCTATGGCCTTGCAGCTACTAACTATAGCCATGCTTCTCATATCAGTCCTCTGACCAATAAAACGAATGCTAACATTGGGCTGCAGTTTGTTAATTTCTTCAGCAATAGATATTACGGGCATTACATGACCGGCGGTACCTCCTCCGGTAACAATTATTCTGGATTGCTGTTTTGTAGACATGAATTTAGACTACCCTACTTCCAAATGAGGACGCTTTTCTGCGGCTCAACACATCTTGCGTGTCTTTGCCTGCTCTTATTGGCTCTCTTATGCTTGTGTAGTAAGAAATATTAAATACCAATCCTAAAGCAGCCATTGCAAAGACCAGACTAGTTCCCCCATAGCTAATAAAAGGCAGTGTGATTCCTTTTAAAGGAATAAGACCAACCATGGCCGCAATATTTATAAATGATTGCACGGCCAACCATGTAAATACCCCAGCAACAATTAGTTGAGCATAGCTATTGGGCGCCCTTTGCATTATATTTAACAGTCTCAAAAGCAGAGCTCCTAAAATTCCAAGCAGCAGAACAACACCCAAAAAACCAAATTTTTCGGCAAAAATAGCGAATATGGAGTCATTTTCTGCTTCTGGAAGATATCCATATGCCTGGACGCTTCTACCAAGACCAAGACCTATCAATCCTCCTGAGCCTACTGCAATTAACGCCTGACAGGCATGATAGCCATCGTTTTGGCAATCTCTTTCTGGGTTCATAAAGGTCATAAACCTATCTCTTCTGTAAGGAGTGCTACTAATGGCAAGTACAATTAAAGTCAAAGCTACCGCAGCTAGTAATAGTAGTTTTTTCATAGGAAAACCAGCCGAAAATATCATGGCACCAACAATAGAAGCAAGCACGACAGCAGACCCTAAGTCTCGTTGCAATATAACTACCACAATGGCAACTACAGCGCTAATTGCCAAAACTGGTTTTAGGCTCTTAAAATCATTTATTTTACCTTCGTTTTGGAGCTTACTCAGGAATCCTGCCAAACTAATAATAACGACGAACTTTAAAAATTCTACAGGCTGAAATGAAAAGAAACCAAACTGGATCCATCGCAAGCCCTCTTTTCCGCCGCCATCAAATACAGCTACTAAACTAGCAACTAAAACAATAGCTAAGAGAACCTTTGACCATTGCTGCCATTTATCTAGCTGAATACGCGAAACCAAGAAAAAAATGCCAACCCCAAGTAATATGGCGACAAATTGCCTGGCAACAAAATAATTATCGCTAACATTTCCACCCTGAGCCGCCAAGGCCGGACTAATTGCATACATTACTATCAAACCAGCAGTTAACATCAGCAAAGATAGTATTAGTATCATGTAATCTGGCCTATGCTTACGGATCAATTTTAAGTTTTGCCCGTCATAACGATTAACGCCAGCTCTAGATCTCTGGCTGAAGATCATTCAATAAAACCTCCAAGAATTGCTATCACAATTCCAGTTACGGCTACAATCTGTCCAATAACCCAGAAGCGCATTGTAACCTTAGCTTCTGGCCAGCCAATTGCCTCGAAATGGTGATGAACTGGCGATATCCTAAAAATCTTTTTACCGTTTCTTGTTTTCTTTGATATTGTCTGTAAAACTACCGAACCAGCCTCTGCAACAAACACAAATCCAATTATAGGCAGAAGCACTAAAGTATCTGTTATCATCGCTACTACACCAAGCGCCATTCCCAAGGAAAAGCTACCAACATCGCCCATAAAAAACCTTGCAGGGAAAATATTAAACCAAACATAGGCAAGCAAAGATCCAACAACAGTCATGCAAAATGCGGCGACTCCATATCGACCCTGAAGCAGCGCAATTACCGCATAAGCTCCGAATGAAGTAGCAAGTAGTCCACCTGCCAATCCATCAAGACCGTCTGATATATTTACAGCATTGGCGGTAGAAATAACTACCAACATAAACAGGGGTATTATTAGCCACCCTATCGTAATATCACCTATTCCCGGGAAAAAGAAAGAATTAACATCTAGCTTGGCAAAAAACCACCAGCCACATATAAGCGCGACGCCAGCTATTAGCAAAAACTTAATTTTACTCCTAAGTCCAGCAACGCCCTTACCATCACCTTTGATATTAATATAATCATCTAAAAGACCCACGAGCCCAGCCATAGCCATAGCAGCTAGAGGCAGCCAAGTTTGCTCTCTAGACAAATTAAAAATCATTGTTACCAACAAAACACTCACCAACATAATTAAGCCTGCCATTGTCGGGATATGTCGTTTATGCTTAGCCGCGTGGAGTTTTTGAAATTCTGTAGCTTTTTCTCCCGTGAGAGTTGTAGTTCTTGGCCTCTTCCACCATTGGTATTTATAAGCAATAAATGTATAAAGCGGTGTAATTAACATACTTACAGCAAATCCCAGTAGTCCAAGCAAAAAAATGGCTTCAACTGCTGATGATTGGCTGACGAGATCAATATTTGTCATATAATCCTTTTTGATTTTTCCTTATTCTTTAAATAATTATAACAGCTTAAGCCTTTAGTTTTTAGGTCTAATTGCATAAGAATCAAGAATCTTATTACTTATATCAGTCCAAGTTGTGGCAGCTTCTGAGCTGGCAAACCTGGCACTCTTCGGTTCATCCAGTCTGACTACCATTATATAGTTCTTGTCTTGACCAGATATAAATCCAACATAAACACCGTTATAGGCATCTTTTTTATAGTTTCCGCTGCCATCAGCAGTTTCTGCAGTACCCGTCTTTGCGCCAAGCTCATAACCTGCCCTAACAGCATTCTTATTATTGTTTTCAAGGGCGGTTTTAAGGATATTTTTTATTTGAGCACTAGATTCCTGACTAATGACGGCACCCTGTTTGGTTATGGGCTTGTTTTGCTGATCATCTATTGCAGAAACCAGTGTAGGCTGATAATAAACTCCACCGTTAACCAAAGCAGCATATGCACCAGCTAGTTGAAGTGGCGTAACTGTCAAACCTTGACCAAACGACATATTGGCATAACGAACCCTAAGGCCATAACCTTCTTCTGGTCCTCCAACCATACCGGCCGACTCACCGGTCTGTTCTATGCCTGTTGTTTTTCCAAACCAAAACTTATTTGTAAGATAGTCGTAATACACAGATCTGGCTTGAGCGTTAATATCACCCCCGCCTAAGCTCTTTAAGATGTGCACCGCCCCTGTGTTTAGTGATTTAGTAATAATATCCTGCATAGACATAGTTTGAGCGCCCCACGGATATGAATTATTTATGGTTCTGTCATCTACTTTAACGCTCATTGAATCATAATATGTTGATCCTGGGTTTAAAGCCCCTTGATTAAATGCCGATGCCATAATTATTGGCTTCATTACAGATCCTGGCTCCCAGGCGCCAGATACGGCTTCATTTGTAAACCAAGAACCATCTGTAACTTTTTGGTATTCAGCTGGGTTAAAACTAGGGTAGTTAGCCATTGCCTTAACTTGACCCGTATTTGCGTCTAAAATTAATGCCGTTGCACTGTTAGCCCTCGTTCTGGTAATTGCCTCTGCTAGTGCATCTTCGGTTAGCTTCTGCATACCAATATCAATAGTTAAAACAACCGCCTTACCAGACTTGGGCTGCTTCTGAATATTTTCATTACTTATTGCCAACGGAACACCATTGACATCTGTTATTGCTTTTAACTGTCCTTTCTCGCCTGCCAGCTGTTTGTCCAGAGATTGCTCTATTCCGTACTGACCAACCTGATCATCATTTACAAACCCCAGCACCTGAGAGGCAAACTGTCCCTGCGGATAAGACCTAATGCTAATTTCTTTATAACCAATTCCCTTGTCCTTAAGCGCCAAGAGGCTATTTTTTTGTTCTTCTGTAGCTTTTTTAGATAAAATTACATATCTTTTTTTATCATCGGATATTTTTTTTAAAACCTCATCTGGCGTTTCTCCGGTAGCTTTTGAAACAATATCGGCGACAGCAGTTTTGTTTTCTATATTTTTTGGATCTGCGTAAAGCTCATATCTGACTTCGTTAAGTACAATTGGAACTTTTTTATCGCCATCGTAAGCATAAATAATGCCCCTTTTTGCAGGTAGCTGATACTGTTTCTCATGTTCAGCAAGTGCCTGAGCAGAATAATAGTCATGCTTAATAATTTGCACCATAAAAAGCCTACCTATTACCAATACTCCAGCCAAAATTAAGAAAAATCTTAAAACCGCTGTTTTATTCCTGATATTTAAAGTTTTTTCAGGGTTGTTTTGAGCTTGTTGTTTATTGATTTTTACGAACTTCATTAACCCTATTATTATAACATTTTAGGTGTCATAAATCAGATTAATAATGCCCGAAAATACAGTTTTGATAAATTAATATATTGACCAATAAGCACGACTAGTTATTTACGAACGCGGTTGGCTTGGTAGTAACCATATTTTGAGCGGTTTGACTGTTTTTCACTCTTTCTAAGCTCTGTAGTCTCTGAGCATCTACTTCTAAGCTAGCGTATTCTTCTTTAAGCTCAATCTGTTTGTTGCTTAAATCACTAACCTTATAGCCAAGGGCATTAGTTTTTGTCACTTGGGTTAGGTAAACCAACCCCAAAAGGCATGCGACTAAAATCAAAACAATAATATTTGTAACCGGTCCAATAGACGGTTTTGTTGTTCTGATACTAACCACATTGCGATTCCTTTGATAGGCGCTTGAGCGTGATAAAGATACATTTTTTCCGTATGTCATAATTTTTTTGTTTTTGTTTTGGTGCCCTTTTGGAGGCGAACCCCCAAAAGAGCTAAATTGGTCAGTGGTTAAAGTACATGAACTTGTACTTTGTGAGCTACCGACCGACCAGAGACTTTAATTCGCATCACTGGCCCTTTCTGTTGTTTTTATTTTTGCGGCGACCCGAAGCTTTGCGCTTCTAGATCGCGGATTAAGGTCTAATTCTTCGCTGGTTGCAGTAATAGGATTTTTAGTAACTAGGCTTAGTTCGGCATCATACCTATCCCCTGATTTTTCCTTGAAATAATTCTTAACGATTCTATCTTCAAGGCTATGGAAAGTTATTATACCTATTCTTCCACCCGGCTTAAGAAGCTTAAGCCATATAGGAAGAGCCTGCTCTAGCAACAAGAGTTCATTGTTCACAGCTATCCGAAGACCCTGGAATGACTTAGTTGCAGGATGCTTTTTGCTACCTTTTCTATTTACTGCCGCAGCAATGTTTTGTGCGAGTTGAGTAGTACTGCCAAAAGGCCTACCCTCAATAATGCTCTTAGCAATCTTTCTACTCATGGGTTCTTCTCCATACACTTTTAGTATGTAAGCAATTTTTTCCTCTGGCCAAGTATTTACGATTATCTCAGCGGTTAAATCCTGAGATTGATCCATTCTCATGTCCAAAGGTCCTTCATGCTTGAAGCTAAACCCACGACTCGCTATATCAAGGTGCGGTGACGATACGCCCAAGTCGGCTATTATTAGATCAAACTGACGATCCTCGTTTGCTAGCTTTTTCGCAGCTGACACAAAATCCATCCGCATAAATTTTGTACCATTGCTAGCAAACTTGGAGGTCAAATAATCTATTGCCTTTTTGTCGCGATCAACCAGCACTGATTCAGTGTAGCTGTTCGTTATACTCAAAATTTCAGACGAATGACCCCCATAGCCTGCTGTCGCATCTAATAGAGACTCACCCATCTGAGGTTTGAGTATAGCTATAACTTCTTTAATTAATACTGGTTCATGCATAGTGTTTGTTTTTGTTTTTGCAAGGTCACCGATTCAGTAGCCAACTGTTTTTGTTTTTTTGTTGTTTTTGTTTTTGTTGGTTTAACGATCCTGATCATTGACGCTCATACTTCAAACGCGAATTTGAAAAATTTGCTTTAATGCCAATTGGTGTCGTTAAAAAGTTTGAGAGACTTATGTGTGAGGTGGAGTTTTGGGAGGTGTTTTGAGTTAAGTAAGGTACGAGGGTCTTTTATAGTTGGGCCCTTTGCAACTTGTTGACTACCGAATCGCTAATCTCGAGTCGATTCGGTTTTTTGTTTTTAAATTGTTAAGGTGAAAGCAAATTATTTTGCCTGGATGCGCCAATAGGCTCCGGCTCTGACCGCTACAACTTCTTTGTCTATTTCTGCATACTCGATGTGGTGCAGCTCGAGGGTGAATCTTCCCTGTTTTTCATCGAGCGTAGTCGCAACCTTACCTGTGCGAAACTGCACATTTAAGTCGGCCGTCCTTTCATCAAGGATATGACCTTTAAGTTCGGGCTCTACTTTTTGGTCCCAAACATCTTGCGAGTACATATGCAGATACTTGCCAAAGCCGCGGGTCACGACTACACCGCTTTTGAACTCGTTTCGAATTTCGGCTGGTATTGTCAACCTTCGCTTGTCGTCAAGCTTCCTTTCGAAATAGTCTACGGTGGCCATATTAATCTGCTTTTTAGTGGTGTTTTTGTTTTGTGGTGGTGTTACCCACTGCTACCCACTGACTAGATAATACTACCCACAACTACCCACTGCAAGTACTTTTTTTATATTTTTGTTAAGTTATTACTTGCTTTTCCACATTTCGTTCGCATGCCGTTCACCCTACACCATATATAGCGTATTAGACATAAATTAAAACACTCCCCTTGCTAATGAGAGGAGTGTTTTAGTTTAGTTAAACTATATTTTAGCTGTAGCCAAGCACAAAAGTTCCAAGCCTGTCATTATATTCCGGCTTTTCTCTCTCTGCGTCTATATTAATTTCAGGCGACAATAATACCAGAGTTGCCATATTCCTAGTAATTAACTCCATTTCACTATCAGTCACCATAGAATAATCAAGGTGTTCTAATGTTTGTGTCATTTTTGTCTCCTTCGTTTAAGGTTTATACATCCACTGTACTCCCCCTAATTTGGTCTGTCAAAAATTAGTCAATTAGCTTAATTATTTCTTTTGCCAAAATGTCACTGTCATGACGAATAAGAGATCTACCGGCTGATATTTTATCGTGCTCATCATGAACTACTTCTTTATTAGATATTAAACTTGTCCCAACGGCCCTAAAATGGCTGTTAGCCAATAGGTCTTTGTCAACTCTAACTAAATATTCATGGTCTGTTTGATATTTATTCAGAAGCCTTTTCTCTGGAGCCTTGGTGTTATATAAAACAATATCTAGGCGCCTACCCTTCATAAACCTCTCTATTTCTCCGGCAAAATCATTCACAGAAAAGTTATCTGTTTGTCCTGGCTTAGTAACAAGATTGCAAACATACAGAACTTTTGCTCTAGTCTGCAATAAAGCATCTTCAACACCGTCTACTAACAAAGCAGGCGCCAAACTGCCATATAAATTACCTGGAGCAATAACAATAAAATCTGCATCGATAATTGCTTGCCTGGCATCTGGGTTAATATCAGCTCTTGGACTTAGCTCTAATATTGGTCTTTGTTCGTTAATTTTGAACGCCATATTGCCAATTTTATATTCACCAATAATATCTTGGCTACCAGGCTTTTTCATCACCAATTGAACGTTCTCTAAAGTAATTGGCACAACCCTGCCCTTTACCCTAAGAACTTCGTCGGCAATATCTACAGCCTCGGCAAAACTACCCGTCATTTTTTCTAGCGCAGTTAAAAATAAATTTCCAAAAGCATGTCCCTCAAATGAGCCACCTGTAAAACGATAATTAAAGAGGTCTCTAAGCTTAGGGCTAGACGATAACGCAACTAAACATTGCCTAACATCTCCTGGCGGCAGAACCCCGAGCTCATCTCTGAGTTGGCCGGTTGAACCACCATCATCTGCCATATTAACAATTGCAGTTAAATTACTTGTGTATTTTTTTAGACCACTAAGAACCGTAAAACTTCCAGTGCCGCCACCAATAACTACAATATTCTTGTTAACACTTAAATCCATCAATAGGACCAATTATAATCTATAGTTCTAAAAATGAATGATAATATTCTACCAGAATCTCCAACCTCGCGCCTCAGAGTCAACCACTACTATTTGTCTTAAAAGACTCTTATAATAGTCCTGTAAAAACTGTTCTGCTCTTGGGTTGATTTCTCGCTGAGCTTCTCTACCCCTCCAGACATTACCGTTAGCATCAACAGTTGCAGGATCACCTTGAAAAGACGCAACAATAGAACCCCATCTTTGTAGGTCAACACCTGGTTGAGTATCGTGTTGGGGCTGACCTTGGTAAGTGTCTTGTTCAACTCTTAAATCAACAATATCAGCACTGGGCATGGTTTCGAATGACATTTTATAGACCTTTCTATGTTTATAATCGAGCTATACATCTGGTATACGCCCGCGTTATAAATTTGTCAACTAATATTTCTGATTATCTATTGTTATCTTCTGAACTAATCTTAACATTTGGTCTGACGCTATCATTATTGCTATCGTACCGATGGCTTCCGTTAAAAAATAAACTAAGTGCAGTAGCTCCCACCAACAAACCGGTTAATAACTTACCGCCGTTTCTTTCAAGCCACCCACCACTATAGGAGGGGTCTTTGCTTAGTCGTCTATCTAGGATTGGAGATGAAGAATTTAGATTACTCATATACATATTATACTACTAATGCTTGTTTTTGTCAATATATGTCGCCCACCATAAAGCGCTTCTACGGACTTTTCTTTTCATAGTTTTTCGGTCAACTTCAACAAGTCCAAACTTTGGCCACCATCCGTAAGACCACTCAAAATTATCTAGTAAGCTCCAATGGAAATAGCCCTTGATGGGTACATTCTGGGTTTTGGCAGTTTCTATTGCTTCCATAGTTTCGGCAATCCAGCCTTTTCTAAATTTATCATCGGCATCGGCTACCCCGTTTTCGGTTATATAAATCGGCTTACCTGGGTAATGATACGCAATCCTCTGCATTAACGGCAAAATTCCGGCCGCGTTCATGTACCAGCCCATATCATTAACCGGTTTAGACGGATTTGTGCGCCTAAAGCCCTTGTAATAGTCTGTGAAATAATAGTTAAATCCAACAAAATCTTGTTGTTTTTTAATACGGTTTAAAAACCACCAGTTCCAGAAGTATCGCATAGTTTTAACAGAAACTTCGTCGTACCAGTTGCCAGGGCGCAGAGGTTCAATGTTTGCTAGCTGCTGCGCAACACCAACCTGAATTGAAGGTTTTTTATTTTTTAGTATTCTATAGGCTTTTTTGTGGGCAATTTTAAGGTTGTTGTAAACCCAAACCGCTTTAATTAGGCTTTTTTCCTGCGGAGGCCACTGCCCCTCGCTATAGCTTATTCCAATGTAGACATTAGGTTCATTTAGGGTAATAACAAAATTTACACCACCCAGGAGCTCATCGGCGACTTTTAGTACTAATCGTTCGAAATATTTAATATTTGCTCTTTTTAAAAAACCACCCTCTTCCGCAAACCAAACCGGGACAGTCCAGTGCCAAATGTTCAAAAAAGGTTCTATACCCCTGTCATTTAAAGCTTTTATGTATCTTTTATAATGATCGAAGGCCTCTTTGTCCCATTCGCCTTTTATTGGCTCCAAGCGGGACCACTCTATGGTGAAACGAAAGCTGTTCAAATTTAATTGCTTTAATATGTCAAAATCTTCTTCGTACCTATTAAAATGATCAACTCCACGGCCAGAAACATAATTTTCTGGATTTTCTGCTTGGCTTTTTATATTTTCCCAGTTTTTAAGATAACCAAGTCTGGCCTCAGCCGTATTTGCCTGATGTTTAGCATGAGCGAGCTCCCAAACAGACCACTGGTTATGAGTACCACCCTCTACCTGATGAGCCGCTGTACTCGCGCCCCAAAAAAAATGTTTGTCATTCTTCATTAATGACTATTATACAACCCGATAGTCACTAAATTAATTTAAAAGTACTGGAGTTGTTTTTCTCTGATAACAGTACCATCTTCTCTTAGGGTTTTCCATGAGGTCGTAACAGGACCCCCCTGACTATCAATTTTAATAAGCATAGGCTTTATGTTAATAACTGAGCCGCTTTCGCTAATTATTATATGAGGATTTGTTGGGTCATACAGATAACGCTGTCCATCTTCTCTGTAGAATTCAACCCATGCATGATATTCAAAGCCGTCATCTGATTCTAATCTGCCTGTTTTAAGGGTAGAGTCTATCCCGAAAAATTTAAATAAATTGTGACAAACTACAGCTCTTTCCATACATAAGGCAGCTTCTTTTAGGTCTTGAATTGAAACTGGTTTATCCTCGTCGCTCACATCATCATTTTCTGCGTCAAATTCAATAATATCGGCAAGCAAACTAGCTCGTTTTTCGGCGGCTTCGGAGCCACCCAGTGAATGATTAAAATACATAAACTGCGCCTGCTGTACTGTATGAAATACAATATTAAAAATCCTTGTGGTCTCAGCAGGAATATTCAAAGACTCGACCTTGCTTGAAATTTCCGCAAGAATCTCTGGAATTTCCTGATAAACAGAAAAATCATCTAAATAATACGGCTTAGATAAAAGTTGAGATTCTGAAATAACACCAATGGTTGGCTTAATAAATTCTGTATATGAAATTTTATCACCGGCTAAAACACGTGATTCCGATGAACCCTCTAGCAACTGATTTAACCTATTAGCAACGGCCTCGGGATCGGCCAGAAGATTTTGAATTATGTTGCTAGTTGTATCGTCAGTAGGCTCAGTTAGTTTTTTATCTTTTTCCATTATAATTATATATAATAGCATATTTTAAGCATTTTGTCTATTTTAGAGCTATGAAAAAGCCGCACTGGGCCCGTGCAAAAACTACACACTTATTTAGGCCTACTTGTGCGGCAACCATGTTATAAAAAGGGTTTTACCGAAGGCTGGGGGGCTCAAAACTAATGAGCCCTCCCATGCCTTCAGATTGCTGCTTTTTTACGAGCAGTCTCGGCGAGGCAGATGGTGGATCTGCGCCTGAGCTCTGTCAAAACGCCGCTTTTGAGCGGCATCTGACACAAAAAAGAGCCAAATGAACTTCATTTCGTTCACCTCATTCCTATGTGAGATGGCTTCTTAGCAAGGCTCACACTACTAGGGTGGCTAAGCATTTCTACCGCACCAGAAGTTGTGGCCTTCATTTTCGGCCGACCCTTTAGTACAAGCACCGAGTAGGTGCCTTTTGTAGTTTGGGCTGGTCCGGTTCTTTTTTGTACAAAGATGGCTGCTAGAGAAAGCAGCACTGCAACGATGACAACGATAACAGGAGCTGTTACCATTATTTTCACCCCTTTCAGGTCTATATTATCTTAGCAGATTTAACCTGTTAATTCAAGCTAATTGTGACTTAAAATGATTAAGCTTTCAATATGAGGAGTCCGCGGGAAAAAGTTAAAACCTTGGGCGCTGGTTATTTTATAGCCAGCATCTATAAGCTCTTTGACATCTCTAGCCTGGGTAGAAGGGTTGCAACTTAAATATATTATTTCTTTGGGCTTAACCTCAATGAGCCTGGATCTAACTTTGCTGTGTAGACCTGCTCTAGGTGGGTCAACAATGATGGTTTCTTTCCCCGTTATATAGCTAATAGATTCCTCGGCGCTAGCGGTTATCATTCTTTGATATTTTGTTGATTTTATATTTTCTTGCGCCTGGGCAGAAGCTTCGGCATCTGTTTCTATCATGATTAACTGTTCGTTATTACCTACAACCGTTAAACCTATGCTGCCTACCCCTGAATATAAATCTATCACCGTATTTCTAGAAATAGAGCTAAGGTATTTTTTAATTTTGCCTAATACTTGTTCATATACTGGCAAATTTACCTGAAAAAACGACCTTGTTGAGTATTTAAAATCAATTCCGTTTAGATGGTCTGTCAGTAGATCTTGGTTACTATACAACAGCTCTGTAGCTACCGATGCAGGACTTTTTGGATCGGAATAAATAATCTCTAGACCACTGTTTTCAATACTAAAATCATCAAAGAGGTCGACTATTTTTTTATCTTTTACAAAAACACTCAGACCCACATAACCAGAGGCGCAACTTCTAATAATTACACTTTTTAATTGACGTCCCTCTATATTTTTTTCATTTATAAATTCAATGAGTTCTTGGCTAACCGTATTAATACGATCCGAAGCTAGTAGGCTGCCGTTTACCGGTATTTTTAAATGGCTACCTCTTTTATGAAGAGCTAGACTGACCCTAGAAGTATCTTTGTCGAACCAAAAGTTATATTCCATTTTATTACGATAGCCATACTCTCGCGCATCTTGATAAAAGTCCTGCCAATCTATGACAAGCCCTTCTCTGCCAAAAGATTCTTCTAAAATTTTTTGTTTATATACCGCCTCTTTTAGGTAGTTAACTATCTGCCATGGACTGGTGGAAAGATAAATTTCTGGTTCTTTTGGTTCTATTCTATCTTGGCTTGGCTCAATTACACTTTCGACTAATCCTTCTAAATAATCTTTTCGAGATTTTGTTATAACTGCCTCTACTGTTTCGCCCGGTAACGCACCCCAAACAAAGCACTTTTTGCCATTTTCATAAATTCCAATTCCCTGGCCACCATGAACTAGTTTATCTATATAAATTTTTACTATTTTATTATTTTTCAAGGTTTAAAGATTCTCCGTTCTTAAGATACCTGTACTCACAAAGAGGCTCTATTAAGCCACTCCACATTTCTGGTTTTGCTGGCCAAAAATCGTAATGAATTGGAATGACTACTTTAGGATTTACTAGTTTAATATAATCAACTGCCTTTTTTGGGCTCATATCTGGCCCAGCTAAGGGCGCAGCAAAAACTTCAACCTTACTGTTGGGCGATCCTATGCCATCTCCAGGGTGAAACAATATATCGTCTATGATATAAGCAGTATTCTCTGGACCAGGCTGCCCATTAGGCAACATCATATGTGGTATATTAATTGTTTTTATGTTTATTTCGCCCCAATAAAAGTTGGAATCTTCCTTTATTTCAGTAGTGACTAAGCTTGGTATTAATTTAGCCGTAGAAGAATTTGCCCAAACTTCTGGTTTATATAAACCACAAATTTTTTGTAAAAATTCAGTATTTATGTGGTCAAAATGCTCGTGGGTTATTAAAACTAAATCAATTCGGCCAAAAATTTCTGGCTTGTACATTTCAGCCACAAAACTACCTGGATCAATGATAATTTTTTTATTTTTATGCTCTAGTAGTAAACAACTTTGCGGGTACTTTGTGACTATCATTGACCCACGTACTCTTCTGCATTAATTAGTTCTTGAATATCAGCGTATTGGTTTAGATTATTCTCAGATATTGTGTTTTTTGGGCCCTGCTTTAAAAAATCTTTCCAATTTAATTCTTTGACTGTAATTTTTTCTCCGCCATCAATAGTTTGCGGCTGTTGGCTGATTATGTCCCAAGCTAAAAACGTATATATGAACCATTCTATTTTTCTTTGGGGTTGACGAACACTAAGGAGCTTCCAGTTACCAAATGAATAGCCGGTCTCCTCTAGCATTTCCCTCTGGGCAGACTTTAGTATGGAGTCATCAGTATCGTCTACCCTGCCTCCGGGTAAGCTAGAAAACCTTTCAGTTCCATCTGGCTGAGTTTCATCGAGCACTATAACGTTGTCGGCATTTATACCAATAATTTGAACCGTATCAGTTCGTTTAGCCATTTCGAACGTAGCTATTGAGTCGTCAAACATTTGTTGTTGCCACTGATAAATATCGAATATTTCACCAGAAAAGACTTTTTTGGCATTACCAGGTACTAAACGCGCGTTTTTAGGTAATATTCTTTTTGGATTAGTCATTAATCATAGCCCTCAATATCATCATCTGAATCTTCAAGATCATAATTAATTTCATTGTCGTCTAAAACAGACTCAAGTATGTAGAGCAGTTTTCCGATTTTATTCTTGGTCATAATTTGCCTATCAGATTCAGTCTCTTTGTTTAGTTTCCTTAGCCTCTTTCCTATACGACTATTTGGTTGCCGCTCTGGAATATCGTCTAAAAATACTTTCATAAACACAGACCCCTCTGTGTCATATAGGTAATAATCTGTATGGTATGAACTTAATGTTTGATCGCTAAACTCCATGGTACTAGAAACTATTGAATGGCTAACTTCTCCGCCTATACATTCATCGACTTCATTAATTACAATGGTGAAATTTTTTAAAAAATGCCTGTCGTTATCTGGATCATATTCAAATGTCACATTAAACTCAACATTATTTTCGGTTTCTTCACCTACTCTTTTTATGCCAATAAAATTGCCTTGATAACTGTCAAAAATATAATCATCAAAACATCTCATAGCATCGTTACTTAGTGAATAGTATAATTCTCTTTTTTCATAATCTGACAGCTCGTAGTCATCTATTAGCTCAAGGTGTTGATAATCTTTTTCCATACCTATAGAATTTTCTTTCTTAGAGCGTACTGAGTAGCAATATAGCCCGGTAATATTGGCAACCAATAAGTAATAAACCTATAAATAAAAGCAACTGCAAGGGCTTTTTCTGGCGGTATGCCGAACTGTGTCATGGTTAAAGCTAACGTAGCCTCTGCGCCTACCACTCCGCCAGGTAGTGGCGTTGCACTTGCCCCTAATGTACCCAATGAAATAGTTACGATAGCTGCTACAAAGCTCAAACTAACACCAACAGACTGTCCTGCCGCCCAAAGAGCCACCATATAGCCTACTGTTGTGAGAAGCCCAAATATGAATCCTAATATAAGTCCTCTTTTTTTATGTTTATAACTTGCCAGAGTTTTTATTAGGTCTTTCACAAAACTAACTACTTTAGATCGAAAGCTTTTAACAAAATATACAACAGCAACTGCAATAAGTAAAAAAACAGGAATCAGAAAAATAATTTTTGGGATTTTAAAACCATCCATAACTGATCTTCCACTAATTATTAGAGCAAAAATTGTAATACTAACATTTCCTAAAAATGTCACTACCGCATTAGTACTTAATACTGCACCGAGCTCTGCCGCATTATGCCCGCTCATTTGGAGGACACGACCCATTGTGGCCACGCCTCCCACTCCCGCCGGAGTAACCCGAGCCGTAAATAGGCTTGATGCTTGCGCAACCGCCAAGTTAAAATACTTAGTTACTTTTAAAGATATCTGCCAGTAAACTGCAGCAGCCGCGAGCACAGAAGTTACATGAGCTGCAATGCTAACAATTAACCACGCAGGATCTGCTTGTGATATTTCTTTTAAGCTAGCCAGGATTGATTTTCTTTGCCAATAAACAAAAATCACAGCGGCAATAGTAGCTATGATAGTTGCCCAAAATCGCCAATTATTACTTTTTGCGCTTTTCATCTGCTTAAAACTAAATTATCTTTATTAAATTGTAGCATTTTGTCGCAGAGTACATCACAGTCTTCGGTGGTCATTGGCTCTATGTCCTCAAGTCTATTGGGTTGCACAGTATCTATGACCGTCCCTGTTTTTAAATCTGTTCTTGAACTTAATATAGGAACAACCACTGCAATAGTCTTCTTTAAAGCTGTACACCCCAGGCTTTCCGAACACTCAAAATCGTACACCTCTCTGTAATTTGAATACCTTTGTTCTTCTGTCAGAACATATTCCAAGAATGAAATTTTCATTTTCCAAGATCTGGCAGGCTGCTTAACAACCACAAAACCAAAAAATTCATCGGTTGCTCCACTTCCGATATTTTCTCCTGAATCTGAATATACTAAAAATCCCCTAGTTTTAGAGGCGCCATTATTCTTTGATATTTCTCTACTTGCAATTGGCCTTAAGGTAGACATAGCCAAGTCTCGCACCGCTACAGCTTCGCGCTCCTTAATAATATAGTCTGATTTTAAACTATTAAAATTATGCATTAGGTGTCCAGGATTATTACTTTGCTGGCCATACGCTCTCTACCTCTCCCACGGGTACTACAACACCATCGGCAATTAATTGGTTTGTGAACAACGGCTGATTAGAACAAGATAATATTTTTGCATCAAATAGTTGTAGACATATACTCCCAATAGATTTTCCTATTGAATCATTTTCATAATCTAGATAACCAAACCTAAAATATGCCTTTCCAATAAAATCATCGAAAGTTAAGCCATGATAAATAAATGAACTCGCAGAGTCTTGTACGGGATTATATAGAACCATGGCTTCTTTTGCTTTAATTAAAATCTCATCAGACCCTGCTATATTTTTAGGGTCTCCCAACACTTCTAAAGCGTCTACCGCGAATTTTCGTTTTAAGTTTTTATCTGGTTCAATATCAAGCACAGTCTGAAAAGCTTGAGCCGCCTCAACAGGATTGCCAGGTACGAAAAATTTTTGTTTTTCCCTTTCCATATACGGATTATACACTTATGAGGAAAAAAATAAATAATTAATGACTATAAAAATCTAGGTACGTGATCTTGGTTGATGCCATTGACTAAGTTTGTATAACCTAATCTGCTTAGGTGAACCATAGCTACATTGCTGCGGGCTCCGCTTTTGCAATATAAAACTATCTTAGCGTCTTTAGGTACTTTGGCCAGTTTTTTGGCACCAGACATAATTTCTGCTGGCGGTAAATTAATAGCCCCTTTATAATGCCCCGAAGAATATTCGTAGGGTTCTCTTACGTCTACTACAATTGTTTCCATAAGTATTATTTTACACCATTCTTGGTAGCTTTTATAAGAGCACTTAAGACGAGTTTATTAGTTGTTTGGGTTGCCAGTTCTGCTTTACTTGCTTCTCTGTAATATTCTGCCCAAGGGCTAACACCGGGCTGGAACCCCGCCTGAAAAGATAAAGAACCAGCAATTCTAGGAACGAAACTTATTAAAGGAGTTGGTATTAGTAAATTGGCCCCAAGACCATCCTTGCTCTTCTGACCACTAAGACCCTGACCAAACTCGACAGCGCCAAGGATATGATCGCTAACTGAGCTTTCTCTTACGGCCCTAGACCCAAGTGTAGAGTAAATATATTTATCTAAATCCTCATCACTTTTAGATTCAACATTAAGCCAGTTTTTAAGCTCTGGCATTCTGTCAGTATAATTCCCGGGCATGTTAAAGTACAAAGTCCTAATATTCCAACTTCTTTCAGGATCTCTTACCAGCAAACAGTATGCCGATAATCGCTTATACTCGCTTGGCATTTCTCCAATAACAGTTCTTTCGTACTTATGAGTATCCTGAAAATCATTAACAACATCCTGTATAGGAGTTTTTACATGTAATATTTTTTTATCGCCAAGTTCTTCAATTTGCTTAGAGAAATTATTTGCCTGTTTTTCGCCAGCAACTGCCTGTTGGCTAGTTACAAAAACGCCTTCATAGTCTTTTATCATTCAAACTATTATAAAACTTATCTAATATTATGTAAATACTCACTAAAGATTATTTTTAAATGCTTTTAGGTGTCTTTCGGATCCTTTTAGCAAAGAATTCAAAACCTTTTTAACACTGCTGTCAGAACTATTAGACAAGGTTTTTTGTAGATCTTTAATATCTGTTTCTTCAACCAATATTCCAACTTTTATAGCAGCCTCTTTACTAGCCATACCATCGGTTAGTAATTTATTATAGAGGTTTTGTAAATCGCTGTTTTCAAACTTTCCAACAGCTAAATTTGTAGGTAACTGAACAGAAGCTTTTTTAGCTAAGTTCGCAACACTGTTCATGTGTTTTTGCTCTGACTTAGAAATATTTTTAAAAACATTCAACCCCCACTTTTCGTATAGTTTTGTATACAAATCTCGAGCTAATTTTTCTTCTTGGTATAAATAAACAAGCTCCGCCTTATTGCTTTCTGAAACAACTACACTAGAGCCTTCATTTCTTTGTTGGCGGTTATTTTTTTGAGCGTAAACCGGTGCGCTTATAAGACTAAATAATATTAGTGAAGCCACAATAGCTAAACTTATCTTTTTAGTATGCATAATTACCTTTCACGACGATGCATTAAAGTTCATCGAAGCACAGACATAATATATGCAGATTATTAAAGAATCCTTAAAAATTAGATTTATATAATTCTTTAATTTTTTTATTTATTTCTTTGTAATCGTTGTCTTCGACATATGCCCAGGCAGCTTTGTATGCGGGCCACTGCTGACACTCTTTAATGTCACGCTCAAGTCTATACGGTTCTTTTAAAACATCTAGGTATATTTCTTTCAAGCCTGAATGAACCATAATATGAACCAGTATTTTTGATTCAATATCTTGGCCGAAAAGATTTCTCCATAATTCTAGTAAATTTTCCCCTGTTTGGTAATTAACTAAATGATTATCATTAAAAAGTATATGAAATAACTCGTGAGTCAATACATCGACAAAAGAATCTGTTTCTGGGCGGAAATTCATTAACAGAGGCATGCTCATTGGTGCAAAAAATGGCGCCACTGTAGCTTCTATTACTGGTCGATAAAAATTCAACTTATAAATATCTTGCATACCCAATAATATAGTATTAGACCTTTTTTGCCATTCTTCTCTATATTTAGAAATTTTAGTTATGCAATATTCTTTAGGCTCTACTGTCTTTTCATAGTGTTTAGCCAAAATTTGGGATTCGCCGTAGTATAAAAGATCAGAAAATAATATTCTTACTTCAGGAACAAACTTGTCATTGAATTCTTTAGTTTTCATTAAATAATTCCGCCTTTCTAACCATTTTTATTACTGGCATTTTACTAATCAAAGGGTGCGTAGCGTCTAAATGTGCTTCTTGCGTTGGTTCATGGCTTTCTATTACAAAACCGTATTTTTTATAAAAGTTTATTGCTCTGTTATTATAACTAACGACAAAAAGCTCACATTCTAATCCTTTACCTAGCCACTTAACAAAACCATCCATAAGTAGACGCCCATTGCCCTTGCCAATAAGTCTTGGTTTTAAATATAGTGAACCTAAAATAGCTCTATTGTTTGCGGTTTTTTCACCAAAAATAAACCCAACAACTTGGCCCTGTCCGTCTTTTGCTACTTTAAAGTATTTATTTGCGTCACTAATACTGTCTTTAATTTTATTGATATGCTCTTGTTTATTTTGCTTTTTGCGGCGATAGGCAAAATAATCATTAATCAGTTCTAAGCTTATTTCATTTTCTTCGCTAGTATAAGTTTCTAACCAAGCACTCTGCCGTATTTTACTTATGGCATCGATGTCATTTAAGGTCATTTCTTGAACAGTCAGTTTACTCATAATTTGTTACTTTAAAGTAGTTGCTATAAGTATAACACCGCTCAGTAACATTGCTATTACCATGACTTTCGCAGCCCATTCGTTGCCTTTTTTTACGAGTATTCTAGAGCCTATAAATGATCCAGTTAAAGCTGTTATTGTTAGCAAAATTGCCAACTGCCAATTAACAAAACCAGCAACCGCTACCCAAATTGCCACTAATGTGCCAGAGACGAGGCCTGAATATTTTCCAGCTAAGCTAGCTTTTTCATTTGGGCAATTATTTCATTCAGTTCTGCATATATTTTCCTGCCCTGTTCTAAGTCTTTTTTAGTCAAAGCAAATCGTTGTGGCTCCTCGCCAAAAATTGCAATTAAAAGTTTTTCGTCTGGGGATATGTCACTGTCACCATATCCATACTTAAGGTCGATTTCAGTCTTTAGAAAATTTTGAGCTTTATTGTGTATTTTTTTAGCTCTTTCTGCTAGCTCTATGAGTTTGTTATTTTTTTCGTAGTAATCACGGTACTCTTCAAGGTAAGGAAAAGTTTCGTCTATCTCCAAGTAGTGTCTTTTTATTTTAATCAATCTTAGATCTTTTCTGCTTAACAATCCTTCAAAATCTAGCTTTTCATGCGGGTCGAATTTACTACTGCTAACGATTTGTAAAACTTTCAAGATACCAAGCTGTTCGTCTATGATTGATAGTCTGTTTAAAATTCCACTAAAGCTTGCTTGATGCAAATTCCCAAAAAACTCACTGTAGCTCGAAAGTGGTTTTTGAACTGTATCTAATCCGCTACAAGAATCGAGCCAAGCCCTTCTTAGGCTACTAAAAAAATCATTAGGTGTTGTATTAGCTTTTTCTAAATCGAGACAATTAACCAACAACCCCAGAATAACTCTCTCTGCCCAATAAGTTTTATGAACTAAATCGAGCCGACCAATTTGTTTTTGATAAAGTTCTAGGGCAAGATTTTCGGTTAATGCTTCATTTATGAATCTTGGAAAAGCAGTATGCACGGCAACACTAAACTGATTATTATTTTCGGGCTCTTCCTCTTCATATAATGCCTCCATTTGCTTGGCAGAGTACCATCTGGCAGTAATTGAATGAATTAGTTCATGAAAAATGATTATTTGTAGATTTGGTATGTATACATCTTCAAGCGCTAACTCACCCTCCGATTGATCAACAGCTCTCTGTGACTCATATTTTAAGAGCTCGTGATTTATGTATATTCTTCTATCTAGAGTTTCAAAATATCCGATTGCCCAATCTCCATCTACAGGACCTTCCTTGACAAGCTCTACCAAAGGGTCTGTTAAATCTATTATTACAGTACTGGAGATTTCTTTTGCTCTCTCTAGGAGCTGATTAGTTAGTTCTCCTTTTTCTAATAAGTAATTAAGCGATTCAATAAATTCTGAGCGCGTTGCATGTATAATTTCATTAAGAAATTCTCCTGATTCAGTAAATTCGTCATTATTATCGATAAGTTCAAATTTTGGCCTTGTTTTGTATTGATAATATTCAATGAATGCATCTAATTCATACCAGCTAATGTCGTTTGGATCAGAAAAATATTCTTCTTCGCTGTAGAGATTCTGAAAGTCTTCAATAATCCGTCTTAAGCACTTGGTATTTTGTGCTTCATTTTTAGTTGCAGTACCGGATAGTAGCTCTTTTAGGCTATCTCTCACCGCCCGGACAACTTCAGTTGCATAATCGATATATAAATATCCGTTAACGATTGAAATATCTATATTTGCCGAGCCCATACTAAAATCTAAGTCTCCAGAACTTACATATTCTTGGTAAGCTTTATTGTTATATGTCATAAAATCGGTACCATCTAATTCCAATGGCTCAAAGTTATAATGCGAAGAAAGTTCTCCGCAAACCATAAATGAATTAAAAATAGTATCCGAATTTATCCTTTTTTCATAAGGGTTTTTTTGATATTTGGCGATTTCGTTTATGGGAATCATGAAATGTTCTAATTTACGCATAGAACATTATTTTAATATATTTTTTGTTATTTGTCTATATTAGTGTATTAGTGTGCTATAATTTTGAGAGCACCTTCCCAACTTGAGAGGAATTGTAGTATGAGTGATCTTGGCGTGACCGGCCCGAACTACCTACTCACACTCTCTGTTATCGCAGTGTGTCTCTGGGTAATCGGTCATCAATTCTCCAACATCTTCGCTAACATCGTATACACCGGTCTAGCGATTGTAGTTGCAGTAATCATGACTGTTTACATGTGGAATTTCGGGTTGGCCAACGACCCAATTCTAACGGTATTGATTACGGTCTGCGTAGTTACAGTAGCAATTTGGCGAATCCGTCGTCGCTTGCGCGTCAGAAACCAGCCACCACCCCAACCCAACATCACAATCAACAACAACTTTCCGCCACCCAACTAAGGAGGTGCAACAAAGGCTAAGAGAGGTTTTTTGGAGCAATCAGCGCAACCGCGCCCGCCCAAAAACCATCTTAGCCTTTTTCAATGTTTAATTGCCGATAAGCTCTTTTATTGGGACGCGGGTTTGTTCAGTGGTGTCGCGGTCGCGGACCGTTACAGTGTCGTCTTCTAATGTGTCAAAGTCTATAACTACACAATTGGGTGTTCCAATTTCATCTTGCCGACGGTAACGCTTGCCAATATTACCGTTATCATCCCATTCGCAAATATTATTCTTACTTAATTCTTTAAATACTTCGCGGGCCTTTTCAACAAGTTCGGGCTTATTTTTTAGTAGCGGAAAAACTGCGTATTTAACCGGAGCAAGTTCTGGCTTTAATTTAAGTACGGTTCTAGTTTGATTGTTGCCCATATCTTCTTCTCTGTAAGCTTCGCTAAGAACAGCTAGGAATACCCTACCTAGTCCCATTGAAGTTTCTAGTACCCATGGAATATATTTTTCTTTAGTTGTTGGATCTGTATATGTTAAATCTGTTCCAGAAAATTCCATATGCTGCTTAAGGTCGTAGTCTGTTCTGTCATGGACGCCCTCTACTTCATCCCAACCAAGCGATGGATAATTATACTCAATATCCCAAGCATCTTTGGCGTAAAAAACTAAGTTTTCATGTTGGTGCCAGCGCAGGTTTGATTCATTTATTCCTAAATCTAAATACCACTGCCATCTGTCTTGTTTTATTTGTTCGTAAGCCTCTTTGTTTTCATTTGGATTAATAAAATACTGAGTGTCTGCCTGCTCAAATTCTCTGGTTCTAAATAGGAAATTTCTGGGGCTTATTTCATTTCTAAATGCTTTCCCAATTTGCGCTACACCAAAAGGTACGCGCATTCTAGTTGTATCAACTATGTTCTTAAAATTTAAGTAAATACCCTGGCAAGCCTCGCCCGGTAAATATACTGGGCGCTCTTCTTTACCTGTAAAATCACCCAAATTTGTCTTGACTAGCAAATTAAAAGCCTTAACATCACTAAAGTCCATTTTTCCGCATTTTGGGCATTTAATTTTTGACCTATTGGCATTAAAGAGTTCATTAAGTTCTTCTTCTGACATTTTCTCATCGGCAGCTATGCCAATTGCACCTAGCTCTTTGTCGACCCGAATTCTGGTCTGGCAATTCTTGCACTCTGCCAAAGGATCAGAAAAACCACCAACATGGCCAGATGCTTCCCAGACCTTAGGGTGTTTAAACATTGCTGAATCAAGCCCAACATAGTTTTCTTTTTGGTAGACATTGTTAGACCACCATGATTTTTTTATGTTGTTAAGTAACTCGACTCCGTAAGGTCCAAAATCGTATAGGCCTGCTTCACCCCCGTATATTTCACTTCCCTGATAAACAAAACCGCGCCTTTTGGCTAGGCTAATAATATCTTCCATTTTTGTTTGCTTGCTAGTCATAATTATTCGATTATATCAGTTTTTAGTAGTTGCCGCTTGTATGAAAACGATAGAAGCTTCTAATATGAGGCAAAACAGAATCGCAAAAAGACTGATAATTTTTTAGTAGAATTAATTTGCTTGGTGGGTTGTTTTTGGCAAGCTTGATAATTTTAACTGCACCTGCTTCAATTAATCCGCTTTCCGAAGCGATAAATCCCCCTTTATCTATATTTAGATTGTAAAGTATATTTTCGCTGAAAGGTTGGCCATCTGTCTGGCTAATTGTATTTATATCGTTTCCAGAAATTTTGAGTAAATTGACTAACCACCATAACTCAATTAAATCCGCAGAATCTACCATATTTATTTGTTCTATTGCAGCTTCAAGAAGATTAAAATAGTTTTCTGAACTATTCTCTTCAAGGTGAGTGTCAAGATTTTTTAGAATTTTATTGGCAAGCTCTAGCTTTTTTAAACTATTAATAAATTGCGTATGATTCTTTAAGATCCTTGAGCTAGTGAGGGTTGCAATTTCGCCCCTACCTGGAGCAAAGCATATTTCGTTAATGCAAAAAGGCTCTATGCCTGCGGCTAGCTTACTTTTTGGCTTTCGTACTCCTTTGGCAAGTACCGAAACCCTGCCGCTGCTAGATGTTAAGACAGAAACAATACGGTCGGCCTCGCCATAATTTACTCTTCTTAAGACAATTGCCTTATCTACTATTATTTTCATTTTGCTCCAATAATGTTTTGACAATTCCTATTAACTGGCTTACAGAAGTTTTCGACTTTTCTAAATACCTGAGGACTCCATATTTTTGCCAAACTGCCTCGCTAGCCCCAAAAGCATATTGAGGCACAGAGCTGTAAACGACAATTTTAACTGAGTTCCAATCTTCGTAAGATCGAACTTCATGAATTAATTCTATACCGCTATGCTTTGCTAGCTTTGGCTCTAAAATAATAATATCTGGAACGTTATCATCTATTTTTGCAACCGCATCTGAAGCATCTACAGCAATATTTACCTCTAGGCCCGCCTGCTTAAATTGATTGTAATAAACAGGAGCCAAAACCTTATCTGGTTCAACTATTAGACAGCGCATATATTTATACTAACTGAAGCTGGTTACTTAAAGGAACGTAAAAACCAACACCGGGCAAACTGCGATGGTTAAATTGTTGAATTTTAGAGTCTATCATTTTTGAAAGTTCGTTAGATATATAAAAACCAACACCAGAGTTTGCGCTTAGCTCAGGGGCAACCATTAGATTTTCTTTGAAAGTATCTGATTTTCTTATTTCTGAAGCCCTAAGGTCAATATCGTTTGAAAATATTCCAACCCGTTGAGTATTAATATTGGTTTGCTGAACAGAAACAACTAATTTTGCTCTTTTCCCAGGCTCTAACATGTTAAGGCAGCCAGTTGCTAAGCCAAAAACAATGCCTCTTATTGCGGTTGAATTTGAATAAACTAAGTCTAGTGTTTGGCTAGTCTCGAAACAAATATCAACAGGTAAATTTTTTGTAATGTTGCCTATATCGAAAAGTGCACTTTTTGCAGCCCCTGCCGCCGAAACACTAGTTAGTTCTAGCTGAGTTTGTGCATAATGATTAGCAAACAAAACATAGTTAAGCGTCGACAAGGCCTCGCTACTTATTCTACTTATTTCATCGCCCGAGACACCTGCTTCGGCCAATGTTTTAATTTGAATAAATTTTTCCTGAAAATCAAAGAGAAGTGAGTTTTTATACTGTTTAGAAAATTTAGACACCTTAGATACTTGACCCCAAGTTTTTATTAACCCTTAATAGTATTATTATAACATTAAACTTACGGGTTGTATTTAAGATTCTTTAGCACAAAATTATTAAAGTCATTTTTGAATTGATCGCCTTCTGTCCAAACCTTTAGAACCTTGTCTCTTACAGGAATAATAATTAAAGATCCGTTCTTTTTCGTTGCTATTTCGCCGTCTACTCTTATTCCCGTACCACCAGCAGGCAAACCTGTTAGCGGAGTAACGGTTACCTTACCCGCCTTAATTTCGTCTTTATATTCATCGGCTACAGTTTGGTAGTTTTGCTGTAAAATCTGAGCCCTAAGCGCATAATTAAATGATTCATTCGAGCCTCCGCTACTAGAGGGAACATAGTTAGGATGAAAGTAAGCGTCTAAAGGCTGAGTAGATCCCTTTTCATTTATATAAGCGCTCCATGTTTTTGGATAAGCTACAACTACACTGCCAAGATCTGCAGGTGATGTGTAGTTTACGAGTGGCTCTTTGGCCTGCTCTGCAAAAACTTGCTCGAGTTCCTTTTTTTGCTGTTCCTTGGCTAGTACTACAGCTTCAGCTGATTTTTGGTCTGAATTATTTTTATAATCCTGCATTTGCACAAAAAATACACCAGCTAAAACGGCCGATAACAAGAAAAGCAAAGTTAAAATAACAATTGTAACCACAAGACCAACAGATGGCTTTGAATTTACCGGCGGAGGAGGCGGAGCCAGTGTGCCTGTGCCCATTGGGTTACCCGGGAATTGACCATTTACATACGGACTAGGTGGGTAAAGTTGGTTATTGTTTGGGTTTTGTTGATTTGGTTGCATCATTCTTATGCTAACAGAATTAGAAGTTAGATGCTAGATTTTTGAATTTACCTAAGCTAAAAATTAAGCAGC
This sequence comes from Candidatus Saccharimonadota bacterium, assembly GCA_031973215.1. Classification (GTDB taxonomy): domain Bacteria; phylum Patescibacteriota; class Saccharimonadia; order Saccharimonadales; family CAIOMD01; genus DALYDK01. Next base: position 43,995 of record DALYDK010000001.1, on the reverse strand, counting down.
AAATTACTTAGTAATAATACAAAAAAATTGCAGATTGTGTTTTGGCTGGCTTTTTGCCGGGGATTTTGAAGGCGTAGCTGACTAATTTAACTTTTTGGTGAGGATATTGTTTGGTTATATATTGGTCGAGCTTTTTCATAAACCTTGGATGCAAAAATACAAAAATACCATCTGCTGGGGGCCATTTTTTGTGCCAAAAATTTCCATAATAGATCTTAATTAATTTTCTGTATTTGAAGCACAAAGCCTTAGAAACAATGAATAAAATAGGATTAAGCTCATAACCTACACAGTTGATGCCCCGTTTTGCGGCAGTTATTAACAGTCTACCGTCACCTGACCCTAGCTCTAGTAAAGTTTGACCCGGCTTTAGGTCTAATAAATCAAGCGCTTGATTCTGTTGTGTTTTCATAGTTGGTAAATATGGAGCGCCAAATATCAGCACAAAGCCGAAGCATAAAATTATAAATAGAATTATTAAAAGAATAATCACTTCTTAATTTCGACTTTTAGCTCTGCCTCTTTTTTACTAAGGTACTTCTCTATGTCGCTAATAATTTTTTTAGCTTCTTGGTATTTTGCATCGGCTTCTTCAAAATCTATGTTTGGATCTTCAAACCATTCTAAAATTTTGTCTAAATCTTGCCTTGCCTGTTTGTAGTTAAAGTTCGTCATTTTTTACCTCCTTTACTTCGGCAACAACCTCGCCATCGTAAAATTTAATTAGCAAAGTATCTTTAAGCTTAATATTATGAGCCCTACCGGTAAACTGATTGTTACTATAAACAACTGAATAGCCCTTTTTTAATATTTCTCTTGGATTCAAAGAGTTTAAGAGTAATAAAGATGAGTTTATTTTATTTTTTTCAGTGAAAATTAATTCTTGAAATTTATGCAACATACTTGACCTGCTAGTAAGCAAGTAATTTTTTGCAATGTCTATATTTTGCTTATAGTAGTTAATAATATTGTCTTCTAGTGACTTAACAAATTTGAGTTCACTGCGTCTGTCCGGGGCAATTAACTCAGCGGCATTGCTTGGTGTACTTGCCCGCATGTCGGATGCAAGTTCAGACAAAGACTCGTCAATTTCATGCCCAATTGCAACTAATGTCGGAATTCTGCTAGAAGCAATCGCTCGCACTACCCGTTCGTCGTTAAATGCCGATAAATCGTCTGCGGAACCACCACCTCTTGTTACTACTAAAATATCGGCTAGTTCTGCCTGTTGGTTGCTAGCTAAAATTGATGCTGAAATTTGAGCTGGAGCCTGCTCTCCTTGAACTAGTGAATCGAATACCTCGACAGTAATAAAAGGCCATCGGCTACTTAATACTTTAATAAAGTCGGCGTAAGCCGCTGACTCCAACGACGTAACTAGAGCAATTTTCATTGGAGGATAAGGCAATACCCTTTTTCTATCACTATCAAAAAGGCCTTCTTTTTGAAGCTTTGCTTTCAGTAAATCGAAGGCTTTTTTTATACTACCTTCTCCGCTAGGAGTAATAGATTGAAAATTAAAACTAAACCCAAATTGGTTATGAAGACTTGGTCTTCCGCCAACCACTATCTTCATCCCCTCCTCTATAGGACCTGGTAAGTAATACACACTTCCAAAACACTGAACCTTACTGAACTCATCTTTTAAATCAAAATATACCCACTTATTTTTACTTATTCGAAAGTTTGCAACCTCACCCTCTAGGTAGGCAAATCCAAAAGCTGTATCAAAAATTTGATTGGTAATTGCAATAAAATCAGTTGGACTGAATATTTGCTTTTGGTCGTTCAACTTTTACGGCCTCACCCTTTCTAATTGCTATTTGGTATAAAACAAAACCCAGAGGTATAAATATAATTATTGTAAATATTCGATAAATTAAAGTGGCAGATAAAGCCAAGGCGCTGGGAACTCCGGCGCTAGCAAGAGTTGCAGTCATTAGCGCTTCATAAATTCCTATTCCACCCGGCAATACAGATACCAGACCGGCAAAACTGGCAACCGAATATGCCAGAATTACTGCTCCTGGATTAATTGTCTGGCCTAGAGCTAAATATGCTACATAAATTGTCGCAACTTCACTGATGTTAATTAGGAGTGACCAAATAAGTGGCTTTTTTAGCTTACTTCTTTGTTTGGATATTTTGTCATAATCTTGATGCAAATCTCCGAATAGTTTCTCTACTTTAGAAATATTTATTAATTCTTTATTTCTGGTAAATGGCCTGAACACTGTATTAACAAGCTTAGGCAGAAATCCGGTAAATGCCTGAATGCGTTTATTGTCGCTGATGATATATACACCTATAGCCGAACCAAATAATGTTAAAAAAGCAATCGATAAAGCAATAAACAAAGTGACACCACCTGCCCTTTGGTCAAAACTAAGCAGGAATAAGCCAAAAAAGAGTAGCGCTAAAAAGCTAATAAATGTAAGGGCAAAACGCATAACTTGGGCAAGCGTGGTTCTGGCAACGGGAATTCCCATTTCCTTGAGTCTGACGCCTAAGTACGAAAATCCGGCGACACCCCCGCTGGGAAAGACATGATTGACAAAATTGAGCTCAAGCGCAATTTTGAAAAACTGCCACCTTGATGGAACTTTAGGTTGACCAGTTGCTTTAAAGTAATCTTTATAAAGCATTCCCACTGAATAGAAATTAATAATCTGCAGAGGAATCATCAACAGTAGTATCGACCAGTCTGCTCCGCCAATTTCTTCTAGACCCCTAGTTATATCATCCCACGAGAAATATAAAAGTACGGCCAAGGCCGCAATGGTAATGACATTTATAATTATTCTTGCTTTTTTAGAGAACATACGACCTAATTATACCCCAAGTAAGATATAATTAGGTTAAATGAAATCATTTGCAATATTAGGACGCCAACCAGCTATAGGATTTGCCGAACTTGAAAGTCTGTTCGGAGCCAATTCGGTTAATAAATTAGACAGCTCCCTAGGGGTTATTAATAGGGAGATAAATTACTTAGAAGCCAGAAATTTGGGTAGTGTTATAAAAGTTGGCAAAGTTAGCGCAATTATTTCGTACTCTAATTGGCAGTCTTTAGAAAATACAATTTATGAAGCAATGTCAGAAGAATTGGCTACCAAAAAAAGCAGAAAAATTAATTTTGGAATAAGTGTCTACGGAATATCTGTAAAACCTGGTGATGTCACTGCACTAGGCATAAAAATAAAGCGCAAACTTCAAAAGAAAAACCTAGCCCCAAGACTTGTTCAGTCTTCGAATGGCCGCTTATCTACAGCCCAAATAATCAACAATAAACTCGATGGCAGATCAGGTATTGAAGTTGTCGTTTACGGTTTTGGGCCGAAGGTTTTAATAGGTACAACTACCTACGAACAAGATATATCTGGCTACACTGCCAGAGACCAAGCCAGGCCAAAAAGAGATGCATTTGTTGGCATGCTACCTCCAAAACTGGCTCAAACAATAATTAATTTAGCTTCTGGGAAACAGCGAGATCAAGACAAAGATTCACTAACACTTCTTGACCCTTTTTGCGGAACAGGAGTTGTGCTACAAGAAGCGCTACTTATGGGATATAGCGTTTACGGATCTGACATTAGTTCTAAAATGGTCGATTATTCAATTGAAAATATTGCATGGCTTAAACAGAAGCACCCCCGAAGAACCAACCAATATACCAGAATAGAACTTGGCGATGCTACAACTCATACTTGGGAAAAAGAGATTTCTTTGGTAGCTTGTGAGACATACCTTGGCAGTCCTATTTCTATGATGCCAAACCAAGAAAAGCTACAAAAATTACTTGAAGAAACTAATGTTTTGCATAAAAAAATGCTTCAAAACCTTGGCGGCCAAATTAAACCAGGCACAAGACTTTGCTTAGCCGTACCTGCTTGGCGTGTTAAAAATGGGTTTGCCAGCCTCCCTACCCTTGACCTTCTGGCAAAAATCGGGTACAATCGTATAGATTTTAAGCTCGCCTCTCAAGCTGATTTAATCTACATTAGAGACAACCAATTTGTAGGTAGAGAACTAGTTGTATTAGAAAAGTCATAATAAGGAGTATTACCACACATGTCACATGTCAAAGCAGGCGGTTCCAGTAAGAATGTCCACGATAGTCCCGGTCAACGTCTTGGAGTTAAAAAATTTGGCGGCCAAAAAGTTAAAACCGGTCAAGTAATTGTCAGACAAATTGGCAAAACAAAAGTTCCTGGAGAAGGTACGTTCATGAGCCGCAACTTTACAATTCATGCCGCAAAAGACGGAGTCGTCGCATTTAAGCAAAGAGCAATAAAGCGCTATACCGGCAAAACAGTCAACCGCACCGAAGTAGTTGTAGAATAAAACCAATTAGAACATATAAAAAACCACTCTAAAACAAGAGTGGTTTTTTTGAATTACTCAATTATTAGATAAGTTAGCATTAAATGGTTCATTAATGTAGTCTATATATGGAAATAACTATATGGAGGTTTTAATGAAAGAATTCAAAGATAGTCATTTTGCCGTAATTAAGGCGACTGAATTGTGCTATGAATTTAAAAAACAACTACATATTGGTGATGTCATAGGGTCAAGAACCTGGAATAGTATGGTATCTAGAATCCTAGATGACCTAGATACACCCAAGGAACTAAGGCCCTCAAAAGACTACATTGGTAACGAGTCAGTTTCGGGTCCAGAAATAGTTGCCGATCAGCTTATGACATTGGGGCTTATTGAAAAAGATACCATAAAAAGACCAACTCAACTTGCATTAGAAAAGTGTATGCCAACAGAAGAAAAATTTGACGACCCGCGCGGTAGCGATAAAACCATAGAGTTTCTAAACGATATATCCAAAGAGCCCCGCTTAAGAGAAAACACTAACGGACCAGAGTTTGCAATGCTACAAGTAAGACTTGGCAGGGCTGCCCTACTGCCCCAAGGTATTTTTGCATTAACTACTTATGGCAATAATTATAGGAATTATTTAAACAGCAAGTAAATATTTAGTATATAATTTTTAGCTGATTCCAAGGTGATGCTTGATTCGCTCAACAACATCTGCAATAACAACCTGGCTTTTTACCAGATAATCATCAACGCCCAAAGACTGCGCTCGCTCTTTGTCGGAGTCTTGGCTTAGGGCAGTTAGCATAACTACTTTTATACTAGTTGTTTCTGGTGTATTTCTTAGAATATCCAGCACATCGAAACCACTAACCTTAGGCATCATTACATCTAAAAGAATAAGATCTGGCTTGTAAGCTAAGGCCGTAGACAAAGCTTCTTCACCGTTGGCTACCCTTTTTACAGAAAATCCTTCGGCATCTAATCGAGTTTCATAAACTGCTGCTAGTGCGTCATCGTCTTCTACTAATAATATTTTTTTTAATGCTTGATTTTGTTCATCCATAATGTTTATGTTAGTCTATATTGCCCTAATAATGCAATAGCCTAATTATTTTACCCGCTTATGACTTAACTACCAATACTGCCTTATCTAGCTGTGGGTCTTGATTGTTTTTGGCATTTTCTTCGGTAATTTCTACCTTTTCGTCAGGAGTAATACCTTCTTTGTCGATGTTTTTGCCGTTAGGAGTAAACCACCTAGCAACTGTTACTTTTAGGATGTCACCACCTGGCATGTTAGACATTTCCTGGACGCTACCTTTTCCGTATGACTTTTGACCAACTATTGTCGCGGCGCCGTTGTCCTTAAGAGCACCCGCAGTTATTTCGCTTGCACTGGCGCTCCCTTCGTTAATTAAGACAGAGGTCTTAATGCCATTTAAAATGCCTGTTTGCTGACAGTCGTAATCTTTCATGACAATACCGCCTCTTTTTTCCTCTAGCACCAACTGACCTTTTTTAAGCCACATGCAAGACACATCTACAGAAGCATTTAAATAGCCTCCAGGGTTGTTGCGCAAATCTAAGACAATACCGTTAACATTTTTAGCTTTAAAATCTTCTGCTGCTTGCTGAGCCAATCCGCTCGTATCTTCTGCGAACCTAGATATTTTCATATAACCAATATTTCCATCTAGAATTTTACTTTCAACACTTGGAATGGTTATTTGCTCTCTTTTTATGTCTAAGTCTATTTTTTCTTGGCCACGAACAATCACAAGCTGCACATTAGTTCCCGCTTCGCCCCTGATTTTATTAACGGCTTCGTCTACCTCCATGCCAATTGCATCCTCGCCGTTAATAGAAAAGATTATATCTTTAGATTTTATTCCAGCTTTTTCGGCCGGCGAGCCAGATATTGGTGAAACTACAGTTATGTACTCACCTTCCTTGACTAGTTCGGCACCTATCCCGCTAAAGGATCCATTGAGCGATTCTTGGAGAGCCTTGGCTTCTTCTGAGTCTAAATAGGTTGTGTATTTATCGCCTGCCGCCTCAACCAAGCCCTTTTTTAAGCCCAAAATTAACTTTTGCTCGTCTAGCTGACCGTCATATTTTTGCTTTAGCTCTCTGTAGACCTGATTAACGCTGTCATAATTCAGTCTATTTGGAAGTCCTTTGTTTTCTTGAACCGCCCCACTATTAAAGCTTAAGCTAACCTGGCCGCTGCCAACCATTATGCCAAAGTAAAAAATGCCGAAAGCGACCAAAATTGAAGCAAATCCACCTAATAAATAAGGCCATTTTTTCTTTTTTTGAGCTTTTTCGACTACCTGTTGATTTTGATTCCCATAGTTTTCCATACCGCTCTAGTTTATCATAAGCGCACAGATTTTTTGCTGAGATTCAGCTTAGTTTGCTGGAGGAAAAGTAATAAATGTCATAGGACCCAGAGGTGAGCTGTCGGCATTGAGCGTCATTTCGCTATACATTCCCCACTGTCCATTAATTATGTAATTATACTGACTTACTGTTACCATTCTGCCGTTTACGGCTTCGACGAACATAGCATGACCATAATAACCATTGTAGGTTATGGCAACGTCACCAGGGCTTGGCTGATTATCTACTTCAAAGCCTGCTGCCCTGGCATTGCCGGGCCACTGATTTGCATTTCCACGACCGCCCCAATAAGGCATGTATCTACCTGACTGCCATACTTTAAATGCCGTATAGCTCACACATTCACGGTTATACATTCCCCAGCTATCAATTAATGCGTCTTGTGGAGCATTAGCCCACTTGGCCGGATACCCACCGTTTCCAGAACCGGCAGTAATAACAGTTCCAGAAGCAGCCATTTTTGCGGCAATTGCCGACATTACCTGGTTTTGCTGTTGCTTAAGTGAATTAACCTGGTTTCTGTAATTGGCTTCTTGGCCCTGAGTTTCAGCTAGAAGCTGATCTTTTTCGCTTCGGGCTTGGGCTAGTACTGCTCTAGATTCTTGTTCTTGCTTGAGCAGTTTGGACTGTTCATCTTTCTGCGATTGAATTTGCTGTTTTAGGGCAATAACTTTCTCGGTAGATTCCTGAATATTTGCTTTTAGCTTATTCAAATATGCTTTGTTATTAAAGTAGTCATTAAAGCTATTTATACTTACCAAAAGCTCAACAGAAGAAGCATCATTCTTTTTATATAACTCTTTTATACTTGCCTTAAGTAGCACTTTTTGTCTATCGAGCTCTTTCTGGGCATTGTTAAGTTCAATTTCTAGTTGTGCAAGTTTATTTTTGACTAGCTGAATTTGAGCATCTGTTTTAGATATTTGAGCATCAAACTCAGATATTCTGGCTTTTAACGTCTCACCTTGAGCCGCCAAATCGGCAGCTGCCTGATTGCTCTGAGCAATTTGAGCATTTAGGGCACTTGCTTGTTCTCTTAGCTGAGCAAGAGTGACGGCTTCTGCATTGCCATTTTTAAGCGTAATAATTGGAGCAACAGCCAAAGTTAAACCAACAACTGAAGCGACTGTTGTTAATACTATTTTTTTACCGATGTTTTTGTTTTTTAGCATAGTTTGTTTACGCAGCTTAATTTTACCCTCCCATTATAGCATTAAAATGCTTATCCTTCAATAGGCTTACCACCGTTTTAGACGCAAATACTTACCCATGGCAAGCGATGATGAAAATACACCTACTAATACTCCGAAAATGATTGATCCCGCGAAGCATAATGCCATGATTTTTGGCTGGGCAAAATATTCTTTTGTATACTGAAAATCTGTTTGATTTATAACCCTGATGGTCGCTAGTACGACACCTGCACCAATAACTCCTGAAATAATTCCGTAAATGGCAGATTCGACCAAGAATGGACCTTTAATATAACTTCTGGTCGCACCCAGTAGTTTTTCAGTTCTTATTTCTTCTGATCTGGTGAAAATAGCCATTCTAATTGTGTTGAATATTATAAGAATACTAACCGCTATAAATATTGATGCAGCTATAATGCTTGCTCTGGTGATGAATTTTTGCACTTTTGAAGCATCGTTTATTGTCTGCTGAACATCTTGTTTTCCGACATTTATATCCTCAGTAATATCTTTATACTGATCTTGTTTTGCAATTTCGGCTACCGCATTTATATTGTCCAGATTATTTACGCTGACTTCTAAGGAAGCCGGCAAACTGTTGCCCCCAATTAAGGCTAACCCTTGGAGCAGTTGTTGATCATCTTTGTTACTTTCAATGAATGTTTTCTGAGCATCTTCGCTCGATATATATGTGACTTCATCTACTCTGTTATCATTTTCAAAATCTTGTTTGAGTTGCAAAATATTTTCTTCTTCGGTATCTGGCACAAAATATACTGCAATTTTGATATTTTTAGATAGTTCTTGAATTGTATGCCTTGTGGCGACATTCATAACAATTGACGACAAAATGATAATCACTGCCACCACCATAACGGCGATTGCCGCAATACTTAACCAGCTATTTCGAATGAAATTTTTTGTTCCAGATGAAATTATGCGCCTAAGCGTAATTAATTTTCTTCTCATAAACTTCTTGCCCTTGTTCTAATTCCTGCTTTATCAGAAACTATCTGGCCATCCGAAATAGTTACAACACGTCTTCTTAGTTTCTGGACAATTTCTTGATTATGGGTAGTAAGCAGTACTGTTGTTCCATATTTATTGATTTTTTCTAGAACATTAATAACATCCCAGGCGTGTTTAGGATCTAGATTTCCAGTGGGCTCGTCGGCAATTAAAATCTTTGGTTGCCGAACAACAGCTCTGGCGATTGCTACCCTTTGCCTTTCCCCACCAGAAAGCTCACCCGGGTAGCTTTTTTCTTTTCCGGTTAGGCCAACAATATCTAGTACCTTTGGAATAGTATGCTCAATTTCTTTGTTACTCATGCCTACTATTTCGAGTGCAAACGCGACATTTTCAAAAACATTCTTATTTGGTAGTAGCTTAAAATCCTGAAAGACAACACCAATTTTTCGTCTTAAATAAGGAATTTTTCTATCTTTTAAGGACGCGTAATCTATGCCACCTACAATTATTTTTCCACTTGTTGGCTTTTCTTCTCTGGTTAATAGCTTGAGTAAGGTAGATTTACCGGCACCACTTTGCCCGACAATTACAACGAACTCTTTAGGTTCGACATGTAAATTAATACCCTTTAGCGCCGTTCCTTTTTTATTGTAGCTTTTTGTTACCCTATCAAGTAATATCATCTTCCTTATGATTATAGCAAAAATAGTAGATAGATGTTAGATGTTGGATGTTAGATATTTAATAAGAAAGTAAACAATAAAAAAACTCCTTAAATGTATTAAGGAGTTTCTCGGTCGTAGTTTAAAAGAAGATTATCCTAATTCCAGTGGAACTAATGGTCGTTTCTTTACCCCGCCGTAATTGTACTTGTGATTCCGATACGCTGCAATCACTGATTCTTTTAAATTAGTTGACTTAGGCATGCCAAACCTTGAGGTTATTACTACAGCAGCCTGCTCTTCTTTTTTAGCCATTCGGCTATTTTTTTGTTCTAAGTAATAGAGATGTAAACTGTTCATTTACATTGACCCTTTCCTGGGCAATTTATGCCCTAAAGAAGGTGGATTCGCTACTAGCTCCGCATATCACAAGCGACCAGATACATGATATGCTTCAGTGCCTCTTACTTATCTTAATTATTAATTACTCAAATGACCTTCCCAAAAAAAGATTGATCATTGTATAACCAATTTTACTCAGCATAAACTCAAAGTCAATATATATTTTTACTGCGAAATGTATTTTATTAATTATTGCTCGTAAAACGAAAAGCCCCCAACCTATCCGCACTGGATGTGCGGCGGTCGGGGGCGAATCGCCTGCTAATTCAGAATCAACTGCTCAAAGACCGTTGGGTTGAAACCTGCAGCCCTGGAAGCTTCTCGTAGCCACACCTCAAAAAAGTCAGGGTGAGACTGCAAGTATTCGTACTCCCATTTGTGCAGAATCTCTGGACGGCCCGTACCAAGCCCAAGACCACAACCATCATGGTTCTCGGTGTTGTCATGAACTCGCTTATCAGTAACTACCGAAACGCAACCGTCGTGGTGACGATAGCCGCTTACAACCTTTGCAGGGATGAAACCCTTTCTGGTTGCATCCTCAAAGTCGACAAAGCACATGACTTCGTCGCCAATATTAAACCAATCACTAGGACGATGTCCCGAGAGGAACGGCTTCTCTTCGGCATCCTTGACTAGGTTCAGTAGATAGCGGATCTTCTCTGATGCACTCGATTTGCGCGATTTGGCATCTTCGCGCTTAACCTCAAGATGCTTCACACTAGTTTTAATGAGTGCGTCGCTTCCATTGGTGAGTGCGCACGGCGTATCGAAACGAAATTCTTCCGACCCACCGTATCCGCTTCCGTCACCGTACTCTCTGGGAATGAGGTCGCAAGTAGGTTTGATGAAGTAACCATATCTAACCGGCCCACCACTGACATACTTACACCAACCACAAACATTGAAAGTTGTGGCTCCCCGGTCTCGATTCTTGGACAGTTCATCGAGAGGTTCTGGATCATTTCTCCAGAGCTCTGCGCTGATCACACCAATTTCTCCGAAAACAGGGTTTTCGTACTGGGCTGCCTCTTGCCGGAGACTTGAGACCGTCTGGTTTGTCAGAAGGTCAATCTGCTCTTGCAGACGCTTAACCTCTCCGACGCAGGTTCGTTCTACGCCACGCCAGTATTTTATGAGTGAGCTCAGCAGGTTACTGCCGTAGAAAACAAGCTCCCTATCGTTGGTGGCATAAATTCCATGCCAGTAGTCCGGAATGACTGATTGAGGGTTGATCTGATATACCATGGCAAATCTCCTTTGTTAGGGTGGCGGCTCATATCGAACCAACCACTCGAGGGATTTATTATTTAACAGCCCACTTTTAACTCAACAAAAGCGAAAAGAGGGCTGCTAAACTGCCAAGGAAAACAGGCGATGTAAATGTACGGCGTATCTGCCAATTCCCCAATACAGGATGAATCGATAGAACGCTGAAACGGATTAACCGTTAATGAAAATTTTAAAATATTTATTTACTTTTGTCAATATGTCGTAAATAAATTGGTCTTCGATTATTTATATGGTGCGGATGAGAGGACTTGAACCTCCATGATATTACTATCACCAGTACCTGAAACTGGCGCGTCTACCATTTCGC
>DALYDK010000001.1:0-32328 GCA_031973215.1 Candidatus Saccharimonadota bacterium | reverse complement strand
AACTGGCGCGTCTACCATTTCGCCACATCCGCAAAATTCGCTACGGTTCAAGAAATGATTATATCGGACTTGGCCACGGTTCCAAATGAATATCATTTGGCCCTCGGCCCCACCTCAACTCTGGTGCATTCGCACGCAGGGTTTCCGGTCTTGCAGCCAGCAGACTTGCTGGCTTCACCTCCATGATATTACTATCACCAGTACCTGAAACTGGCGCGTCTACCATTTCGCCACATCCGCAAAATTCGCTACGGTTCAAGAAACGATTATATCGGACTTGGCCACGGTTCCAAATTAATCACAATTAATTTAACGAGGCATGTTCTAAATATGCATCGATTAAGGGTTCTAAGTTGCCGTCTAATACATCTTGGACATTGGCTGTTTCATATTTTGATCTGCTATCTTTAACTAAATTATAAGGATGGAGCACATAATTACGGATTTGATTACCCCATGAGGCTTGTTCATTAGGGCCTTTGAGTTCATTAATACTATTAACATGCTGCTCCATTTGCAGGCTTGCGAGTTTGGACCTTAGTATAGTCAAAGCAGTTTCTTTGTTCTGTAACTGGGATCTTTCGTTTTGTATTGCAACGGTTATACCTGTAGGTATATGAGTAATTCTTACAGCGCTATCTGTCGTATTAACGCTCTGACCACCATGACCACCGGCTCTATACAAATCAATCTTAAGGTCTTTTTCGTCTAGTTCTAGCTCTTTTGGGGCATCAATTTTAGGCAATACTTCAACCTTAGCAAAGCTGGTTTGCCTTAAATTATCTGCGTTAAATGGGCTTAACCTAACAAGTCTATGAACTCCGTTTTCTCCCTTTAGTTTTCCATATGCCATTGGCCCCTCTACAATAATAGTGGCACTTTTTAGGCCGGCCTCTTCCCCGGTAGACTCTTCAATGAGCTGAGAGGAGAGGTCAGCATTTTTATCTATAAACCTCAGGTACATACGAACAAGCATAGCCGTCCAGTCCTGGGCGTCCGTTCCTCCGGCGCCGGCAAAAAAGTTGATTACGGCACTATGGTCATCATAGGGCCCCTTGTATAGCAAATCCTTTTTTAGAATTTGGTATTTTTGCTGTAATTCACTGTACTGTTTATTTATGTCTTCTGTTAAGGAACTGTCAGCTTCACCCACAAGCTCAACTAAAAAGTTTGAAGATTCGGCAAGCTCGACCCAAGGATTAACCCTGGCTTTTAGACTAGCAATTTTTTTGTTAATTTCTGTGGCTTTATTGTTATCGGACCAAAAATCAGGCTGGAGTTGCTGATTTTTTAAATTTTCGAGTTCTTTTTGAAGTTTATTTATGTCTAAACTTTTGTAATCGGCAAGAATAGCTTTATTTAGAGCAATAATACTTTTCTTGATATCTTCCATTACTAAGATATACTATAAAACTTTCTTAACTGATTATTAATTTCTTCAATGGGGGTTTTTGCTTTTTGGTTTTGCATAATGCCAAGGCCCCATGCAGCAGAACTGGTCAACTTATCGACAATATTCTTCATATCGGAAACCTTAACTGAATAAATTAGTTCTTCTACAGCAGGATATTCTTTTACTAAGCCTCCTACTAGATAAGCATATTGATACCAATCTGCGAGGGCACTTACTGTCTGAATTGCTTTTTGGAAGCTTCCCCACTGAAAATCTTTTACCCAGTTTAGCTCATTTGTAGACACTTTACCTTTGTGTATTTCAGTGAGCTGCTTAGTGATTAATTCAAATAGAGGGAGAGCATTTTTTGCCTGAACTTGTCCGGCAACGGCCCAAACGTGGTTATCTCTGGTTCTATAATATGAACTGTCAATTCCGTACACCAAACCCTTTTCGCGCGCTTTACCAAATACTTTTGAATGAAAAGTGGAAAATAAATAGTCTTGAACTGCATAAAGAGCATATTTTTCTCTTCTACTTAGGAGCCCATCAAAAACAGACATCCACCTATAGTAAACGTTATCTATCCCATTAAGTTCTATATTTAGTGGCTGTTCAATTTGTCTAGGAGTTTCATTGGGAAGCTCAATTCTATTTTGATCTTCATCCGTGCCGCCACCTGAAGGTAATTTAATATCCTCTAGGCGCTTAATAATCGCATTTTTATGCCTCGCAAGAGGGCCTGCAATAATAAATCGCATATTTTTAGAATAATGGGTTTTAGCGTAGTGATTTTTGATATCTTCTAAAGTAATTTTTGATAATTGCTTGGTACGCGCGCCATAACTTTTTGAAACAAAACCAAGTGAATCTTCTAGTTCTAGCAGGAGTTCAGTGTCATGATAGTTTTTTCTCATTTTTAGCTCTTCGCGTACATTAGCAATTTCACTTTTAAAATCTTGTTCCTTAAAAAGCGGAGATTCAATAGCAATACACATTAAATCTAGTATTCGTTCGGTTTCGAACTCGGCACACTCGGCAATATAGCCCATATGATAATCACCAGTGTAGGCGTTATTATATGCGCCGTGTTTTGTAAATTCTTGGCTGAATTGACTAGATTTTTTATACACTTGGTTTGCACCAAGAGCGAGATGCTCCATTACATGAGCTGTGTCCATTTTGCCTTCTGGCGATAAATAATATCCAGCCCTAAAAGAAATATCTATATATGTAACATTTGTTGATGGCGCATCAATTAATAATCCTTCAGCGCCGTTACTAAGTTTTACTTCCTCTACCCAATGCTGCATAAGCTAACTATTTTCTACCCTTTTTTCTGTTCTTTCGTTCTGCTTTTCTGGCAGCTTTCTTTTTCTTGCCTGCATTAACAGCTGGTTTTTTTGCTTTTTTAATGTCAAAGTCTTCTTCTGAAATAATTTCAGCTTCAGTAATTTGGTCTGCATTATCTACCGAAGATTTAGCAGCTTTAGTAAGTTCGGTCTCGGTCATGCTAAGCGATGCAATTTCTTGCGGAATAGGCATAGCATGGAAAAGATTTCTTAGAACATCTCTTCTTAGCTGATGCTGCATTTCTTCGAACATGTGCTGTGCACGGCGTCGATACTCAACAAGTGGGTCTCTTTGGCCAACGCTAGTCCAGTGAATTCCCTCCTTAAGGTGTCCCATGCTTTCTAAATGCTGCATCCAGGAATTATCTAATATCTGGAAATAAACATCTCTTTCAATCATGCGCATTATTTCTGGTGTGAATGCCGTCTCCCTAGCCTGATAAAGTTCTATTGCCTCTTGCTCAAGAACCTTTTCGAACTTATCAGCTGGAGCGTCGAATAATCTGTCTAAAGTGGGTTCATCGAAAGGAAATACTTCTGTTATAAGCTTTTCGTAATCGTCATCTTGGCCAGGTAAAGAAGCTAAAACGACTGCCTCTTCTTTAATGAATTGTTTGATTCGACCTTCGATATTTGCGTTTTCTAGCAATGAACGCCTAGTTTCATAAGTTACTTTACGATGCCTATTCATTACATCGTCGTATTTAACAACATTTTTTCTAGCGTCAAAATTAAAGCCTTCAACTTTTTTCTGAGCACCCTCTAGGCTCTTACTGACTACCCTATTTTCAAGTGGCATATCTTCTTCTACTTTTAGTCTATCCATTAGTCCCCGAATTCTATCGCCACCAAATATGCGCATTAAGTCATCTTCGGTGCTGACATAAAATTGAGTAACACCCGGGTCTCCCTGGCGACCAGATCTACCCCTTAGCTGGTTGTCGATTCTTCTAGATTCATGCCTCTCACTACCAAGAACAAATAGGCCACCAAGTTTTTTGGTCTCTTCTGTAAGAACAATATCAGTTCCACGACCAGCAATGTTAGTGGCTAAGGTAACAGCACCCTTTTCTCCGGCCTTTGATACAATTGCAGCTTCTTTTTCGTTATTCTTGGCGTTTAGAACTTCGTGTTTAATTCCGGCTTTTTTTAGCGCCGAACTAATTTCTTCATTATTCTCAATTGACACAGTACCTATAAGTATTGGTTGGCCTTTTTTGTTTAGCTCTTGTATGTGCTTTATTATGGCTTTTACTTTTGCCTCTTTAGTTTTGTATATTCTATCTGGCAAGTCTTTCCTTTGGATGGTTCGGTTGGTTGGGATTTCGACCACATCTAATTTGTATATTTGATGAAACTCTTCTTGTTCTGTCATGGCAGTACCTGTCATACCAGAAAGCTTTTCGTAAAGTCTAAAATAGTTTTGGAAAGAAATTGTAGCCAAAGTCATAGATTCTTCTTGAACCGGAACGCCCTCTTTGGCTTCGATAGCCTGATGAAGACCCTCGTTATATCGCCTTCCCGCAAGCAAGCGTCCTGTAAATTCATCTACAATTACCACTTCGCCGTCTTTGGTAACGACATAATCTTTATCTCTTATAAACAAAGTCTGAGCTTTTAGGGCTTGGTCTAAATGATAAATATTTCTAATGTTGTCATCGTCGTACAAGTTTTTAATACCAAGAAGTTTCTCGACTTTTTCTACTCCTTCATCGGTAAGAGCAACCTGCTTAAATTTTTCATCTAAAGTATAGTGTTCTGGTTTAAGCTGAGCCGCAATTTTTGCAAACTGTAAATAAGCCTGAGCACTAGTTGTGCTTGGTGCACTAATAATTAACGGGGTTCTTGCTTCATCAATAAGTATAGAGTCTACTTCGTCAACTATTGCAAAATTTAGCTCTCTTTGGCGTAGCTGATCGACCTCTCGAACCATATTGTCCCTAAGATAATCAAAGCCAAATTCATTGTTAGTTCCGTAAGTAATATCTGCCTTGTAGGCTTCTTGTCTGGTACATGGCCTGAGGTGCTTAAAACGCTCGTCAAAATGGTCCTCATTAGTGTACTCAGGATCATAAATATAACTTTCCTCCGGGATTATTACACCTGTTGTTAACCCTAAGAAATGGTAAATCTGGCCCATCCAGCCGGCGTCGCGCCGGGCAAGATAATCGTTAACAGTTACTACATGGACACCTTTTTCGGTTAATGCGTTCAAATACACTGGCGATGTTGCAACCAAAGTTTTTCCTTCTCCGGTTTTCATTTCAGCAACATTTCCTTCGTGCAGAACCACACCACCAATTAACTGTACATCGAAATGCCTTTGCCCCAATTTTCTACTTGCAGCTTCTCTAACAACCGCAAATGCGTCGGGTAATATTTTATCTAGCGATTCTTTTTCTAATCTTTTCTTTAAAATCTCTGTTTGTTTAGATAAAGCACTATCTGACAATTTTTTATACTTTGCCTCTAGTTTGTTAATATCGTTAACTTTTTTCTTAATGCGTCTTATGGTGCCTTTTTGGTTATCACCCAGCAGTCTTTTGACAAAGTTACTCATTACTAATAATTAAACCTTTCCCTCTTTTTGTCTATAGTATCAGACTAAAATTACTAGGGATTATTATATCATAAGTAACAGATAAAAATAATCTTATAAAATATTAGTCAAAGTCCAACAAACCAACTACCTGCTGGGAACAATTTTTCCTAAAGCGCGACGAATTCGTCCGCCATTTTCACGGGCGGCCTTTTTGTGCAGATCTTTGTACTTTTTAAGTTGAGATTTCATTTTTTCTTCAACAATATCTATGGCGGCATACATGTTTAAGGTAGTTTCTTTGGCCTGCAATTGCTCGCCCGGCACAAACAAAATAACCTCTGCAGTAGATTGTTTTAAGTTTTTTACTTTTGACTCTTTTAGCTTTACCTCTGCATGAGCACTCTTCCTAGCATGCCGCGGCATATAGCCATCTAGTTTACCTATCTTCTTTTCGACATATTTTTTTATGTCCTTATCAACCTCACCACTAGTGGCTGATATTTCTAGCTTAGATATCATAATATCTCCCTTCCATTTAGATACGGCTTTAATGCATCTGGAACCCTTACGGAACCATCATCTCTCTGATAATTTTCAATTATAGCGGCCATTATTCTGCCAAGAGCAAATGCTGTAGCATCGTTTGTGTGAACAAATTGACCTGCACTTTTTGTGCCCAGGCGCCTTGATTGATAGTCAGTCATATAGTCTGCCGTATGAGTTTCTCGGTATTTATTTTGGCTTGGGAACCAAACTTCAATATCTACTGCTGCAGCATCTGGTTTTCCAATATCTGCAGTACATTTTAAGAGTCTTTGGTAGGGCAAATTTAGCTGTTGAACTAAATATTCTTGAAGAGCAACTAGTAATTTATGCTCGTCCAAGCCTGTTTCGGCCGTGCTGAATACTTCCATTTCAAGTTTATCGAACTGGTGCATTCTAATTATGCCTTCCATATCTTTGCCGTATGTACCAGCCTCTTGCCTAAAACTAGTTGAATAACCAGCTAGCCTTACTGGCAGTTCTTGTTCGGCTATATTTTCGCCAGCATACATACTGCCAAGAGTATGCTCTGCGCTACCAATTAACCATAAGTCATCTTCACTGCCAATATTGTATCTATCTTCTCTTGGCTCTAGTCTATCCATTTGGTCGTAAACAGAACCCTTAATCATTACTGGAGGTAAAATTGGTGTAAATGGTTTGTCGCTAATATTTAGGTTGTTTTCTTGGGCTATTTTTTTGATTACTTCAGAGTTCGCAAGAGTATCAAATACAAAATTTATTATTGCAAACTGCAAAAGCGCAAGATTACCTTTTATATATGCAAACCTGCTCCCGGCAACCTTTGCGGCCCTTTCTTTATCTATCCAGTCTTTTTCTTGGGATATTTGCCAATGATTTTTTATATTGAAATTAAATTCAGGTTTTTCACCCCAAGTTTTATCTACCAAATTATCATTTTCGCTTGCCCCAACTGGGACGAAATCTAGGGGAATATTAGGTATTTTTTTTAATACATTCAACCATTCATTTTCTGTTTTGGTTAAATATTGCTCCTGTTCAGCCAGCTGTATTTTTACCTCTTTGCCCTGCTCAATCAAAGCCTGTTCTGGTCTGCCGCCCTTCATTAGAGCAGCAATTTCGTTACGTCTTTGTCGTAAATTCTCTACTTTTGCAAGTAATTCTTTGCGGTCGTTATCTAGCTCTAAGAATTTATCAATATCTACTTCGTAACCCTTTTGTTTTGTTTTTTCTTTAACAAGTTCAGGGTTATCCCGAACTATTTGTACATCAATCATATAACTATTATAAACCTTTTTATGAAGGTTATTTTTGCTTTTTATTATTTTTAATATGTTCTAGTGTGAGTTCGGTGCGCTGGCGGGCATAGGCGCAGTATTCGCATTCACCTCCCATGATACTTTTTCCGACAGACGGCATTTCGCCTTCTAAGCATTTTTTGGCATCAACCACTAAATCGTCAACCCAATCGCTAGTTCCGGTATGGCTTATAACTATAGTTTCAAACTTTAACAAATTATCGAATTTATCTGAACTGGAATCTGCATTAGTATATACAAAATAACCCGTGGGGCTTACTTTAAAGCCGTTATTTTTAAGCAACCATTGGTAAATTTCTAGCTGTCTTTTATAGCTATTCTGCCAGTCGGCATCTAAATTCACTGTTCCCTTTTTAGATGTTGCTTTGTAGTCTACTACTATTAGCTCATCTTTATCGTCTTGCCAGACATCATCTACTGCGCCAAATATTAATAAATTTGTTGGCTCATGCAAGTATTGGATTCCAACAAAATTTTCTCGCCATTTGTCTAAATCTTTGTGCTGGTACGGAACTGCCTTAATACTGTTTTCAACCATTATAGGGTGAGGCTGTTTTTTTGCACGATAGTAATCAAACTCATTCTTAAATAGTTCGTCTATGGCTTTATTAATTTGAAAAGGCGGCGTGCTAGGACGTTTTATTTTTAAGCGAGCATCGAGCCAAAAACACCTTGGACACTGACTAAAGAGTTCTAATTTTGATCTGCTTAGCTTGTAGGTCTCTTTTTGTCCCGGAACGAAGGGCTTATTATAGTTCTTCCAACTCATTAAGGTATATTATAAATCAAAAATTATTCTTAAGTATTTTACCTAAGATAAAAACCGAGAGGCATAAGTTTTTTGTCTTCATACTGCATATATATATGACCCTCTTTTGAACCAAAGTTAATTCCAAGATTTTCTAAAACATCTACGGTACTTTTATCAACTTTTGAATAGCTCACATCTCGGCAAAATTGCTCAAGACTAGCTGGTAAATAGTTATAGGAACCTCCAAATAGTTTTCTGGTAAGGTAAAAACTGCTACTTTTTGGGTTGTTTTTAAAAAATTCCGAAAATGTCACACTATGGTTGCCCCACGCAAAATTAATATCGTCTGGGATTGCCCGCACTGCCGCGCTCTTGGCAAAATTGTAGTTATTGGTATTAATTTGCTCAACCGATAAATCACCCGACCTGTGGGCATATTCCGTTAAGTTACCCAGTAAATTATTTAACTGTCGAGCAACTTGCCTGTTCTGCTGGTTGCACTCCTGGTTTGAACATGTCCAAAATGCTTCATTCGAATACTGAACAATATCTTCAAAAGTTTCGGGCAATATGACCGCATCTGGGTTACTCTCAACATACTTTATTGTCCCAGATATCCAGTCTAATTTTTCTATCTTTTGCAAATATGTGCTATTAAGGTAATCACCGTAGTTACTCTCAAAAACCGGTAAAGGATAGGGCTGCTCACTGTCAGAAGTAAATAAATTATTTGTTTCATAATTCTTCATAATAGACTACTGACCAACTGCCACTTCGTTGAAAGATCTTAAATGTACTAAAATATTCTTGATTGCCGCCTTAACAAATTCAGTTTCGGCCTGACTAATTATTCTACCGTCTTGATTTGTCAGAATTTCTTGGTTACTAGCCAAGTCGTTATGGTATGAAACGCTTAGATCTAAGTGCGGTACCGCCAAGCTTAGTCTTTCGGTTTTTCGCTGTTCATCTTTTTCTATGATTGTAGTGTATTTTTGCCGTACTCCATCTTTTTGGGCGTAAAGCAGAGTTAAGCATTCAATAGTAGGATTTTCATTATGCAGTAGCAACTTAACCATTCTACCGTTTTCAAACTGATGACTGCCCTTTTTTATACTATTAATTTCTAAAATAAACTTAGCCATATCCGACAATGTAGCATCGTTGTTCATTCTCTCTTCAGTATGGGCATTTATATTATTTGGTAATTCTGTTGTGTATTCAGAATGTCTTCGTAAGCTAGGAAATTTCACTTTTGCTCCTGAAGGCCGATTGGTCTTTCAATTATTTCTATATAATATTATAACATATATGTCAATAGTAGCTAGCCGGACATAAGCTTTGCAACTCCTACGACAGCCGCTGTTTCGGCTCTTAGAGTGAAATTACTTATAGCTATGTGGGGGAAATCCTGTTCTAAAAATAGTTTTTTTTCAGGCTCTGACCAGCCACCTTCAGGCCCAACCAGTATTCCCACAGAATCAAGGTTTTGTACATCTACCTTTTGGCCAGAGTCTTGTTCGCATATCAGAAGTTGTGCTCGGTTTGAATATTCAGATATTGCCTCTGTCAAACTAATTGGCTCCCGAATTTCGGGTATGTCCGACCTGCCACACTGTTCAGAAGCTTCAATAATTATTTTTTTAGCCCTGTCGATATTTAAATCTGTTTTCTCTGATCTTTCAGCAATAATAGGAATAAATTTATGGACCCCAAGTTCGCAAGCTTTCTGAATAACCCAATCATTCTTGTCTTTTTTAAGGACTGACCATAGTAAATATATTTTTTTATTAGGCACTTTACGCTCGAGTTGCGTAATAAGCTGAAGCTTCACAGAATCATCTTCTATTACCTCTATTTTATACAGACGCTCCTCGTTATCGTTAAATACTACTAGCTCATCTCCTACCCTGTATCTTAGAACTTTGACCCACTGCCAAAGCACCTTTTCATCGTGAACCCAAACTATCTCACCAAATGATACTTCACCAAATTTATTATGAAGTTCCTTTATATAAAATCTGTGGAGTTTCATGTTTATTTTTCCCTTTACCTGCAATTATACACCTACCCGCAAATTTTAAAATCCCCCTACGCGATTGGGGGATTTTTATATATAGATAGTTTAATAGCTAGTTGTGTAATCTTGCGGTTTCTTAGGATGTTTAGGATGCCGGGAATAGTTTGATATGGACTTCTTAGTGTAAACCGATTTGTGACGAATTCTCTTCTGAATTTCTTGCAAGTCTTCACTTAATTGCCTCAAGCTGGTTTTGATTCGTTTACCGATTCTTTTCCTCATAGGCCTCCAAGTTCACTCTTATAGTATTATTGTGTTCCTAATTTACAGACTATTCAATATACTTTTTTGAATAAAGTCACTCCCTAGGTCTGTTAATTAAAAGTCGAAAAGCTCACTCATTAGCGACCGGCTTTTGCTAGCCCTGGGCATTCCGTAACTTAACTGACTGCCAATTAAATTATCGTCTGGTTCGTCTAGCAATTTGTCGAGTTCGTCACGCTCTAGCCAAACGCCTCTGCACTCAGGACAATATTCTAGGTCTAAACCTGCCCTGTCTATCATTCTTAGCATACTACCATCTGATGGACATCTCATTATATTTACCTCCTTCGTAAAAATCTTCAAATAATTTCTTTTTGTGCTTAGCATACTGCTTGTCGTACGCATAGGCATAAGGTCTCTTATATACACTCTGCTTGGTGATTTGCCTTTGAAGCACCTTTAAGTCCTCACGAAAAGACTTCAGATTATTACTTACTCTCTTTGAAAAGTTTCTCTTCATAAAGCTAACCTCCTTGTCTAATAGAGTTTTTGGGACAATCTTGGAGAGATTGTAGACTGCCCCATTTACCCTCCTTATAAATGACCATAAGCATTAAGCTTACAATTGTTAATTTAGAACGACGAACTTAAAGAAAGCTGAGAAACTAAATTGTTTTTATTAATATCATGAGCCAAAGCCAGATACTAAGCACAGGAAGGACCGTACTTGCATAAAGCTGGAACCTTGTTGCCTTTGATTTTAAGAACAGCTCATAAAAAATTAAATACAAAAGACCTAAAACTGCCCAAGTGGCGTAGTTTAGTAGCGGAACTTCATTTCCGGGCCAAAACCAAAACTTATAAACAATAGCAAATTGCTCTAAAATCAAATCGAAGCTAACTATTAGTACTACTCCAAGAGTAAGTCTCATCCATCTGCTACTGGTCAATTCTTTAACAATTGTATATGTACTATAAGATACCAAAAACCATAAGAGACCAATAAATAAAGGTGTTCCAAATAATTTCCAGCCCAGCAGGTTCCCGTAGCTATAATCACCAAACACGATACCAGTGTTAACTCCTAATGTTTCAATTAGAAAACCGCTTAAAGCAACAGCTGAAATTGTAATAACCTTTGTCTTTGGCCGTTCTTCCCAAAAATATATTATTGTTGCCAAAATTGCGCCTAATACTACAGGCGTAAAGATAATAATGAACTGCAAGCCTAAATAATAAAGTAAGCTTCCAAAGACCAAAAAAACTAAGGTAAAAGTAGCCGCAGACAACTGAGGATTTTGGCTAATTCCTTTTGATATTCTACCCACCTTTAATTACCTCTAGAATAGCTCTGGATAAATTGACTTAGTAACAGAATCAACCTCACTCTTAAGCTGAGGAAAAGGAACTCCCTCGCGCGCAGTAACTCCCTCAAATATCCAAAAAACCCTCTCGCTATAGCCCCAACCACAAGCAGGTGGCATTCCGTATTCAAGCATTTCAACAAAATCTATATCAAGCATCATAGCTTCTTCGTCACCGGCATCGCGCATATTTTGCTGTTCTTTGAATCTAGTAAGTTGTTCTATTGGATCATTTAGCTCGCTAAATCCGTTACCCAGCTCGCTGCCGGCAATAACCGGCTGAAACCTCTGCACAGTAAGAGGATTATCTGGGTTTTCTTTAGAAAGTGGACTTATGAACTTTGGTGTATTCACAAGCCATACCGGGCCAGAAACATCTTTTCTGATATTCTTCCATAACTTATCGATGCCTCTTGCAATGTTTTCAGATTTTTCAACTTCTAAATTATTGTCCTTAAGAGCTTTTTTGACCTCTTCAAGGCTACAGTTAAATACATCAATTCCGTACCTATCTTTTATGACAGTTTGATAGTCCCATTGTTCCCATTCTTTGGATAAATCTACCTGAAAGTCTCCAAGCTTAAATTCTAATTTACCAAAAGTTTTTTGAATAACGAACTTATACATTTCGGTCATGAATTTTATGCCGTCTTGCCAGTTCCAATAGGCTGCATACCACTCCATGGCCACATGCTCTGGCAGGTGTTCGTCGCTATAATTTTCGTTTCTAAACCTTGGGCCTATATCGTAAACCTTTTCGTAGCCTCCACCCAATAGTCTTTTCAACGGAAGCTCGTGGCTAATTCTTAAATAAAAGTCCTGATCTAGTGCGTCCATATGAGTTACAAAAGGATTGGCGTCAGCTCCACCCGTAGTATGCTCAAGAACCGGGATATTTATTTCTAAAAAGCCATTATTATTTAAGAAATCTCTAGTTGCTTGCCAGAACTTACTTCTTCTAACATATCTCTCAAAGACATCTTCGTTAACATTAGTGTCTACATACCTTCGTCTCATTCGCTCTTCTTTATTGCTAAAGCCGTCAATATCAGTTGGCATTGGCCTTAAGCTTTTGGTAAGCAGCTTAAGCTCGGTTGCTTCTACTGAAACTTCACCAGTTTGCGTCTTAATTACTGTGCCCGTTGCTTGAACAAAATCACCAGAATCTAGTAAAGATATTTGCGACAATCCTATTAAGCCCTTTTCTGCATTTAGATCAGACAGAACTCCCTGTTTTAAGAAAAGCTGTATTTCAGCACTATTGTCCTTAATCACAACAAATGCAATTTTTCCAAACTTTCTAATGCTTTTTATTCTTCCTACTACTGTTACCGTATTGCCTTCAAGGTTCGAAAAATCTTTTGTAATATCTACATTAGCATTAGTTCTTAACGAATCAGCCGGAAATGGATTAATTCCCAGGCTTTTAAGATCAGATAATTTCCTAAGTCTTTCGTCTCTAAGTTCTTTTAATGTTGCCATACTTTAAATAAAGTATACCGTATAATACGGCCCTTGTGATTATTTATGTTATTGATACTACTTTATAAAGCACAGTTTCAGACGGAGTAACTATTTCTACCTCTTCGCCAACAGCTTTTCCGAGCAATGCCTGACCAATTGGCGATTCATCACTAATTTTTCCTTCTAATGGATCTGCTTCTACTGTTCCGACAACCTTAAAAACCTTTTCTCCCTTAGAACCTTTAAGAGCAACTGTTGAGCCAATGTGCACCTTGTCTTCTTTTTTAGGATTTTTTATAAGTTCTACATTTTTTAGTATGTGCTCAAGCTCTGCTATTCTAGCTTCTGCGCTGGCTTGTTCATTTCTAGCTGAAGCATATTCTGCGTTCTCACTTAAATCGCCCATTTCTCTGGCGGTTTTTATTCTTTCAGTAATTTCTGGTCGCTCGGCAATTAACTGCTTTAATTCTGACTCTAGCTCAGCAACTCCATCTTTAGTGAGTTTATACATTTTTTTCATCATCTAGATTTCCCTCTTTCTTTCCAAAATAAAAAGGCCTTTGTAGCAAAATTCGTTTTGGCCCTTTTTGATTTCGTTAAGGTAGTATAACTTAATATTCTTGTAATTCCAATATTTCAAATAATTCTTTTTTATCGACTAATCTAGATTCTTCTTCTTGTCGTTTTTTTAGTTCATATTTATTTGAGCTAATTGTTTTTTCGCTAATAACAACTCTTTTAGGGATACCCATTAAATCGGCATCCGCAAATTTCTCGCCAGGCCTTGCCTGTCTATCATCCCAGAAAACCTCAATTCCATGTGCAGTTAGTTCTTCATAAAGCTGTTTACATTCCTGTTGTACGGTTTCTGAATCTCCAATTTGCACCAAGTATACAGAAAATGGAGCAACCGACTCAGGCCACACTAAGCCTTTTTCATCACTCATTTTTTCGGCAATTACTCCCATAACCCTAGTTACACCAATTCCATATGATCCAATATGAAGTGACTGCCTTTGACCGCCCTTGTCGGTGTAGAAAAGTCCCATTTCATCTGTTTTCTGTGTACCAAAATTAAATATATTACCCACTTCGGCGGTTTTAACTTTTTCTAGGTCAGATTTTGAAACTCCCAGTTCTTTCACTGCATCATCTAAAACTTCTTCGTTTATGGCAATGTTCTTTTCTCTATGTAAGTAGATTACATCTTCACCTGCTTCGCAAATTGTTTGGAACTCGTGACTAAACTTAGTAAAAGCACCGCCGCTAGCGAATGTCACAAATGTATCTTTTCCAATACCCAGCCGGTTGTAGACTGCTTTATATGCTTCAATTGTCTGATTGTAATAATCTTCAAGGTTTTCTGCAGAATCATGAAAAGAATACATATCTTTCATAACGAATTCTCGGCCACGCATAATTCCGCTTTTAGCCCTTAGTTCGTTGCGCATCTTTGTTTGAAACTGATACAAGCTAATTGGCAGATCCTTGTAGCTACTGACAAAATGTTTAAGCATCTCTACAATGGGCTCTTCGTGACTCCAACCTAAGCCAACCTCCGTATCGTCTTTTAATTTTGTCTTAAACCAAACATCTACGACCTGATCATCCCATCTTGTAGTTTGCTCCCAAACTTCTTTTCTTTGCAAAGTTGTCATAATTAACTCATTGCTATTTATTGCATTCATTTCTTGCCTAACAATAGCTTTAATTTTTTCTACAACCTTTAGTCCAAGCGGTAGATAAGCATAAACACCCGACATTTCTTTATAGACAAACCCAGCTTTTATGAGTAATTGTGCATTTTTTGATGTTTCGTCTGCGGGTACTGTTTTACTTGTTTTTGTAAATAACTGGCTAGCTTTCATTGAGCTATAGTATACAGTAGTTGGTTAACAGTTAACAGTAAAAATACGACCTAATTCATTGATGCTATATATCTGCGCTCTGCATCTATAGCGGCATTATTCATATGATCATGAATTCGGTCATTAAATTCTTCAATTATACTTAATAAATAAACAAGGGGTACAGATGGAACCAAATTACCACTCCTATAATCATAGTCTTGCATATATTTTGAGAAAATATTAACCAAAACTTTATTAACTGTCTCTTCATCTACTAATTTGCCCAGTTCGTCGGTGCAAAGCTCGTATAAATAATCATAAAAAACAGGCACCGAAAGCTCTTTCCTCTCATCATAGGAATCTTCTCGTTCAAGACATCTATTATCTAAAATATTTTCAAAGTGATTTTCTATAGTCTCATGAATAAATAAAGTGTCAATAAAAGGCTTTTCTGCGTTTGCAACTTCCAGCGCCCGGTTAAAACTTTTTACATAAGTGGTTGGAACTGGATTATTTTCCATTATAAAAAAGTTATACCCTTTTATATTTTTTATTGCAAATTTTCTAATATTTTCATTGCTTACTTATTTATTTTTTGTTCTATGGAATCCATTGTTTTCATAAATTCGTTTGGCAAATCAATTTTTAATTTATCTGCCAAAACAATAATGGACCACAAACAATCACTTAGTTCATGTGCTAAAGCTTTGTCTATATCTTCTTTATGGCGCAAGTTGCTCTTAGCCATAACCAATTTAGACAAATCACCCACATCTCCCACGAAACCTGCCATAACTGCAGAATGATCCCATATTTGTTGACCTTTTTTCAAATTCTGCTTATCGAATAGGCTACTTATCATTAGTGCCCGTTGTTTTAGTGTACTGTATTCCATAATAAGATGTTACTCTCGAATATTATATTAGTCTAATATTTTCATTACTTATTTTACGAATACAAAAAGTGCCAAAAATGCTACTAAGTTCTTTAGACCATGCAAAAACACGCAGGCCCATAAATTTTTGGTTTTTTCGTACAAAAAAATCATCACCATGGAAAGCACAAAAGTATCTATTGCTACATTCCACTGACCATGCACCAAACCAAATGTTCCACTTGTAAAAATAGCTGCGGCCAAAAATACACTTTTTTTAGCCAAAAATACAGAAACAACTACAAATAATGTAATTGCTAGAACGCTAATTAAATTACCGGTAAAAATTCCGGCTATGGCTGCAATTGCTAGTCCAGAAAATAATACCACTCTTTTATTAAAATCTGCCTTTAGGCCTCTATATAAAAATCCTCTAAATGATGCCTCTTCTACGAGTGGTGGAATAATGACTAGGCTTATAAAAACCAGTGCAAGCTGCCACCCCGCCGGGTTAGCAAAACCTATTTCTTGTTCCTGATTTAAGTCGAACCCTGGTAATAAACTTGCCGCAGATAATGCAATGGCGCTAATAACAATATAAATAACCGCAAATAGTGCTAGCCATGCGAAATCAGTTTTTTTTAGTTTTCTAAAACCTAAAGAAGAAATTTTTTGTTTTTTATATTTCAAGAAAATCCAGATAACCAAAAACAAGCTAATAGCAGAAAAAGCTACTGCAACAAACGAACCTACATTACCAGAAGATCCCTCTATTAAACCATTTGCAGATTCTTCACCCTTAAATAAATAAATTAGTCCGTATGGCAAAAGTGCCGCAAACTGCGATACAAAAAAAGCTAGAGCGGTTACCCAAATTGCCGACTTAGAGTTCCATGCTACTGAGTCGCTAACCTCTGATTTCATTTAATAGAATCTTCTTATATCTACAATTGTTATTACTACAAATAATAGCATTAAAATAGCAAAGCCCGTGCCGTGAATTAACTCTTCTTTCTTGGGAGTTAATGGCTTTTTTAGCGCTCTAAATACCAGCATTACAAATGCCCTGCCTCCGTCTAACGCGGGAATAGGAAGAAAGTTCATTATTGCCAATGTCAGGCTAATAAGAGCAACCACAAATAATATAAATTGATATCCCAGAGCACTTCCCTGTTGCAAAATTGCGAATATTCCAACCGGGCCCGATACATTTTCGCCAGCCTTAGCTGCTTCTTGCTTTGCCGTCGTCCCATTTAATGTAATGGCATTAATAAATGCCTTTCCTAGTGCTGCCAAAGCGCTACCAATAGCCTTAAGTGTAAGCCAAGTAAATTGAGCCGAACTACCAACCGAAACTATTGGTGCCGCCCAGGTGTACTGAGCCATTTTATACTCTCTTGGAACAATACCAAGATAACCCTTAGGGTTATCGGTTTTTCGACTAGCTTCAACTTCTTGTGATGTCAAAAGCTGCGCCTTAGTATTGGCTGGGTTGCCTTTGCGAATATAGTCAATATTAACTTCTTTGCCGGCATTTGCTTTTGTAGCTTGCATTAATTCAGTGTCAGACGAAATTTGTTGTCCGTTAATAGACTTAATAATGTCACCACTTTTTAGACCAGACTGCTCCGCAGGTGATCCTGGGTCAACATAATTTGCCAATACGTCACTTCTTATAATTTTTTCGTTACTCTTCACCGTGAATTGATCAGGTATTAGTTTAGGCATTCCTACCCAGGCAACTACAGTGAATAAAATTAACGCTAATACAAAATTGACCGCAACACCAGCTAGCATAATTTGCAGTTTTGCTTTCGTACTAACAGATCCAAAGCTACCCTTTTCCTTATCGGCGTCGTGTTCTCCTTTTAGTCGAACAAAGCCACCCAGCGGCAACCAGTTAATGGTGTAATAACCTTCAAAAATTCCTTTGCCAAATTTTTTTCCAAACATTTTTGGCGGGAATCCAACTCCAAATTCCTCTACCTCTACGCCCTTCTTTTTGGCAACTAAAAAGTGCCCATATTCATGAGCTACAACAAGTAAAATAAACGAAACTAGCCCAAATATAATTAATCCCAAAACTGCCTCCTACTTTCCAAACCGTCTTTTTCGATTTTCGTAATCTATTAATGCATTGTCTAAATCTATTGTACTAAAGTCTGGCCAATATTTATCTGAGAAGTACAGTTCACTATACGCCGCTCGCCATAACATAAAGTTACTAATTCGTTGCTCGCCAGAGGTTCTAATTATTAAATCTACCGGTGGAATTTCAGGGCCACCATACATTGCCGCGGATAGATTATCTACATTAATTTCTTTACTCTCTCTTTGCAAACAAATAGCCGCATCTACAATTTCTTGTTGTCCTCCATAGTTAAAACACAAACAAATAGTTCCAGCTATATTATTAGATGACTCTATCTCTGCTTTTTCAAGAAGCTTCACTATCTTTTTGTCTAGCCCGTCTTTGCTACCAAGCCATACAAATCGTATATTCTTTTTTTGAAGCTCACTTATATATTTTTTAATTACCAACTGAATAAAGTTCATCAAAAAGCTTACTTCATCTTTACTGCGGTTCCAGTTTTCTGTAGAAAATGCAAAAACACTTAAATATGACACTCCTCGCTCTAGGCAAGCATCAGCAATTGTTCTGAAATTATCAAAACCTTTTTTATGACCTTCTTGTGCAGAAAGGCCTTTTTCTTGGGCCCAGCGCCTGTTGCCATCTAAAATAAATCCCACATGGAGCCCGCTCGCAGCATTTTTTGTGTCAGTCATATATTCGTTATATTTTACACCAATTAATCTACTTATAAAAATAAGGCGCCCTGCGCTACCGGCCGCCTTATTTTTGCGTTAACTAAAAAAGTTTAAAGCTCGCCAAGAGCCATTCTGCTGAACCTTCGAACAACTATATTTTCACCTAAAATAGCAATTCTTTCTTTTACTAATTGACCAACAGTTTGATCAGGATCTTTAATAAATGGTTGGTCAAGCAAGCACTTTTCTGCAAAATGTTTTTTTAGCATGCCGTCAACGATCTGAGGAACCATTTTTTCTGGTTTACCTTCGGCTTTTACCTTTTCGGTAAATTCTGCTTTGACCTTTTCGTACTCTTCGGCTGGAATATCATCTACGCTAACAAACTGCGGCGCACTCGCTGCAATATGCATGGCAAGATCTTTTACTAGGTCTGTAAACTTTTCATTACGAGCAACAAAATCTGTTTCACAGTTTACTTCTACCAATACGCCAATTCGGCCGTCATGCAAGTAGCTTCCAATTACTCCGCTTCTTGCTTCTCGCTCGCCTCTTTTTTCGGCTTTGGTCATACCTTTTTTGCGCATAGCTTCTAGCGCTTTGTCAAAATCGCCTTTTGCTTCTACTAGTGCATTTTTTGCGTCGGTAATTCCAACGCCAGTTAATTCTCTTAATCTTTTTATAGTATCAATATCTACTGACATTATTTTTCCCCACCTTCCTTTTCGGTTTTTTCGCTTTGCTTGCCCTTGCCTTCTTGAACTGCGCCAACAACTAAATCTGTAATATATTGAATTGCCTTTATAGCATCGTCATTACTTGGTATTGGGTAAGTTACAGTATCTGGATTAGTGTTGGTATCTACAATTGCAACAACCGGAATGCCAAGCTTGTTTGCTTCTTTAACTGCATTTGCTTCTTCTAGAATATCAACAATAAATAGAGCACCTGGTCGGCCATTCATTTCTTTAATGCCGCCAAAGTTGTAGTTCATTAGGTCTATTTGTTCCTGGAATCTTTGTACTTCTAGCTTGTTATATTTAGCAGCTAGTTCACCAGTAGCCATTTTAGTCTCTAGATCTTTAAGTTTTTTAACACGAGAGTTAATAGTTGCTGAATTAGTTAACATTCCACCCATCCATCTGTTAGAAACATATGGCATGCTTACTTCTTCGGCTGCTTTTTGAATAATTTCTTTGGCCTGTCTTTTTGTTCCCACGAACAAAACTTGCCTGCCTGTTCCAGCTGTTTGTTCTAAAAACTTAAGAGCTTGTTCAAGCTGTTCTACGGTTTTTGTTAAATCTATAATGTGACTGTCACCCCTTTTGCCATGTATATATTGTGACATTTTTGGGTGCCATTTACTTGTTTTGTGACCAAAATGAGCGCCAGACTCTAATAAGGTCTTGATATCGACTTTACTCATGATATCCTTATTCTCCTTCGCCTTTTCTTTTTTTGCCCCGAGCGGGGAGGATATTAACCAGAAAAGGTTGCTTCGTTAAATTTATATTCAACAATTATAATAACAGATAAAGAATCAATTTTCAAGTAAAAAGCCCAGGGATATTTCTCTGGGCTTTTTAAAATACTACTTTAGCTATTTACTGATTCGGCCGACCATTTTTTATATTTATGCCATCTAGCACATAGTCTTGTTTATCATCATCGTGACCAGGCTCTAAAGAAGCATTTTCACGCTCCTCCTTGCGTAAAGCGTGCCGCGCACTCCTTATTTCCTCGTCTAAATCGCTTTGAGCACCCATTAATTCTATAGTTGCTTCCATAGCTAGCTGTTGGGCTAATTCTTCAGTACCATCATAGTCTTCGCTGTGCCAATCTCCTGAAAGCCCTTGACCATCATTGCCTAGGCCATTCTCCGCTAACAATTGGGTAGCCGCAAGGTCGAGCTCTGCTGAAGTTGGCTTACTTGCTTGGCTAAACGCTTCTGCTCTTAGATCAGCTAAAGATTTTGGCATACGGTATTTTTGCCTTTGGCTGGCAGCAGCACCGTGTTTTTGTCGCTTTAGTTTTTTACCATATTTTTCTATTCTAACTTTTTTTTGATCTTCGTCCAATGCGACTCTACCGATTCTTTGGAACGGAATTTCATATATTCTGTTGGGTTTCGATTCTATTTTTGTTTTTGCCATAATATTGACATATTACCAAAGAGCTTGTGTTTTGTCAATATTAACCCCTGTTATATTTATTGACTAAAGCGAAGTTCTGCGATACAATAGTCAGGTTAAAAATCGACTGCATAGCCATAAGTAGCACTATGCTAACCGATAATATTTACTAAAGCTACAAGAGCGAGACTTTATGAAAAAAGATCTACACGACAAAAACTACCGCCTAGTAGTTTTTAAAGACCTAACAACTGGTGACGAAATATTAACAAAATCAACTGTCAAAACCAGCGAAACAATTAAGCTAAAAGATGGTAACGAATATCCACTTGTGAATGTGCATATTACTAGCTATTCTCACCCGTTCTTTACCGGCGAAGAAAAGATTCTAGATGTTGAAGGACGCGTAGATAAGTTTAAGGCGCGTGCCGAAAAAGCAGCCCAAGCAAAAGCAGAGATGCAAGCCAAGGCAGCAAAGGCTAAGAAGCCTAAAAAAGCCGAAGCAAAAAACGAAACACCTGCCGAAAATAAGTAGCTACTGTTACATAAACAGCACCAAATATCTGATGGTGCTGTTTTTTATTGGCTAGACTATAATAGGAACTAAACATGGAAGAAAAAATATCTAATTTAAGAGACGAACTAGCGATCATAAACGAACGGCTGAAAGATAGCTCTATTTTTAGTAGCCCCGAATATCCCAAAATTGCCAAAAGGCAAAAATATCTAGAAGATACTATTGGGTTTTTCGATAGCTTTCAAGATAATCAGCAAAAAATTAACGAAGCAACTGAACTGGCAAATAGTGCTGACGCTGAACTGGCAGATTTAGCTAAGCTAGAAATTGAAGATTTATCTAGCCAGAACGAAACTCTCGCCGCAAAGCTAGAAGAAGCCCTAACACCCAAAGATCCAAATGACGAGCGCGACTGCATTATAGAAATTAGAGCAGGAGCCGGCGGAGACGAATCTAGTTTATTTAGCGGTGAACTTTATAGAATGTATGTAAGGTACTGTGAAGAAAATAACTTTAAAGTTGAACTTATCGACGAATCGCCCAGTGAAGTAGGTGGGTATAAGGAAATTATTTTTGAAATAAAAGGCCTAGATGCCTATAAAACTTTTAAGTTCGAAGCAGGCGTACACCGCGTTCAAAGGGTGCCGGCAACAGAAAGCCAGGGCCGCATCCATACCAGCACTGTTACGGTTGCAGTACTGCCAGAAGCAGAGGAAAAAGATATTGAAATTAAAGCCAATGACCTAAGAATAGATGTTTACAGAGCAAGTGGCCACGGCGGCCAAAGTGTTAATACAACCGACAGTGCTGTTAGAATTACCCACTTGCCAACTGGCCTAGTAGTAACCTGCCAAGACGAAAAAAGCCAAATAAAAAATAAAGACAAAGCCATGGGCGTTCTGCGTTCAAGGTTGCTACAAATGCAAATAGATGAAGAACAAAAAGCCCTAAGCGATGCCCGTAAAAAGCTCATTGGCAGTGGCGACCGTAGTGAAAAAATTCGCACCTATAACTTCCCACAAGACCGCATTACAGACCACCGCATAGGCTATAGCCGTAGCAATATTCCCGCTGCTCTTGCCGGCGACATTCAAGACCTAATAGACGAACTAGCCGCCGCCGAACGTCACGCCCTACAAGAATAGTTAGAATATAGATTTTAGATGATAGAATTTAGATTTTTGAATCTATAAGTTGTTTGATAATTAAAAACGAGCGGGAAAAGCCGCTCGTTTTTATATTTTGATGTTTTCTAAACTTATAGACCATTTAGAGTAGCTAATCCAATCATGACTTGATCACGATCTTTAGCTTTTTCATCTTCGGGCAACTGTTCATAAGGCACGTCTAGCTCACCGCCTTTAGCCCATTCGTTTCGCTCTAGCCACTTATCATGAACAATTGAAGCTATTTCTTCAACTTTGTCGGGTGTAATAACTTCGCTATTACGGTGAGACGTAACTAATTCTGTAGCAACAACCTCACCTGCTGTCGCATTTTCAGCCTGCCAATCAGCAGGTAAATTTTCGTATGTAGTATTTGCAATATCTACTTCAGTTGAACCATCATGTGCAGCAATCCATTCTTGATCACTCGTGTTTTTTAATCTTGGCTCATAAGTACCATCTTCATTCAAACGAGTTTTTCTCCAATCTTCGTGAAGTTGTGATGCAATAGCATTCTTCATGGACTCAATAGCTTTATTATCTTCGTATGCCATTTCGTAGGCTTGTTCTTTACTTGGCATTTGTTCGCTCATTTTTTTATTCCTTATATTTTTGTTTTTGCTTGCTGTTAGTTGTTATATTATCATACTTATGCTGATTTGTCAACTAATCATATTTCTATACTAAGCTTTTAAAAATTATCTTATTTTTAAACAATTATTATTGATACGCACTATTCCATGGTTTAAATTGTGTTTCACCTAAGATTTGGACTTGTTTACCTGGAAGATGCGCCGCTACCACGCGCGCATTAGTATCGCTTAGTTTGATGCGGCTTCCATGCATATTGTCCACGGTTAAGCCGTCCTTGATTCTATCACTCACAACAAAACCTTCTTCTCCACCAACTTGCAAAGTATACTCTGTTAAAGTAATAGGAGTTTTGTAATTGTATTCGTAATTTCTAGGACCTTCAGACGAAGCAATATCACCATCGACAACCTTCGCAGTCAACTCATAGCCAGGCAGAGATACAGTATAGAGCTTTTGTTTATTTATACTTAGCCCATCTACATCACCCTTAACCGAGCCAATAGGTAGTGCACCTTTTTCAAGTTCCCGTATTGGAATAAATGTTTTTTCGGGCTCTTCTTGGACTACATCTAAAACAATTTCATCTTTAGCAAATGATGCAATAAGTGAACGGTCGCTAATACCAGTTGCACTCAGTTCCTGCACAGATTTAAGCGCTGTACTGAGCTTGCTAATTTCAGGAGCAGATAATAATTCTTTTAACTTTGCTACGATTTCAGATTTTCGCTCTGCTAGTTCCTTAACAAGAGCTGCTTTAGACTCTTTTGAGTCGCTGAGC
Organism: Candidatus Saccharimonadota bacterium; assembly: GCA_031973215.1. Classification (GTDB taxonomy): domain Bacteria; phylum Patescibacteriota; class Saccharimonadia; order Saccharimonadales; family CAIOMD01; genus DALYDK01. The sequence continues at coordinate 8,657 of DALYDK010000001.1, read as the reverse complement.
TGCTTGTCAGCATCTACCCGACTTGATTCAAGCAATTCATCGCCTGCTTTAATAGCAGAATCTACATCTGCTAACAGTATACCGGCTTGTCCCACTAATCTAACAGTATCAGCTCTAAGATCTTCTGTGCTTATTGCTTCAGGGGTTATGGTTTCAATATTGTGTGCCACTACTTTTTTCCTTTTTTGTGTTTTGGTTTTTTGGTTTTTGCTTGCTGTTAAGTATTAATGTATCATACTTATGCTAATTTGTCAATTTTATTCGTTCATTATTGTTAATTGTTCTTGAGCCAATCTGTACGTTTTACTGGCTTGTTTAGCCTCACGTTTAGAATACTTACCAAAAAAATCGGGTATACCCTGAGCCTGTCTTGCTACTTCTAAGGCTGGCATATGTTTAGCATTGTTGTAAAAAACATAGTTAAGCGTATCTATAATAGCTGGAGCTCCGCTCTGAGGATATAATATTTGATCGATATCTAATAACTTATATTTTAATAAAGCAAACTTACTAACACCCATTAATTTGGTCATTCTTTTTTTTGTAATTTCTATATTATTGCCCGATTCAATTACGGCTTGCAAAGCGAATTTAGCAATTTGATGAGCTGCTACTATTCGTTCTTGGTATGGTTTTTCGGCTTCTGCCATGACCCAAGCCTCGTTTATATCAGCTATTGGTTGATTGAGTTTTTTGCTCATTTCAAATATTCTCCGGTAACAATAGGTATGTATTTTATACCTTTTCAGCGAATCGCGCTAATTGAATTACAGCGTATTAATGGCGTAGGCGTTTACGACATCATCTTGATTAGCTACCTGCAGGCGGCCGCTTAGGACCTCTATTATTTCGTTAATTGCCGCTTGTTCCTTTGGGCTAATTCCATCTACCGCATCTGCTGTTTCGTTGGCAATTTCTAATATTAGTCTTTCGAATGGTTCTATTTTTGCTGGATCTTTTATTTCTAGAATTTCTAGTGAGGCATCTATTGCTTGCAAAACCGGGACCCCTATTCCTTTAGCACTTCTAGGAACAAATTTTGGGACTCTTGATTTAAAATTATCTACATTTAGAAGTTGTTGAAAGAATTTATCGGCGTGGTTATCTTCTAAATTATCAATTAATTTATCGGCTGAATACTTAACTCTTATTTGATCAAAAAAACCAGGTGTTAATTTTCTTATGTAAAAAGCCGTTCCAACTACAGCCGACTGTAGGGTGTTCCATTCTGGGTAAGTATAGTCTGATCTAGTTGTCATTATAATTTAGATATCCCTAAACCATTTTCGGTTTTTGAAATAGAATATATTACCACTTCGTTACCAGGAATTGCGCTATTACCATCACTAAAAAATATTGTCATATTTCTTGCTTGACCCAAGAAATCCTGCGAGAACAAAAAATACAAACCAGTATTATCTTCACTGCTAGTATTAGGGTTGTTAACCTTGCTTAAAGGAAGATTAAGTCTACCGACAGCAAGTGTCTCAAACTCACCAGAAGATATCATTGCGCTACTGACCGTTCTTTTATCAAGATCGAGATGAACATCTCCGAAGTATGTATTAAAAAAAGCTTCTAAAAATATTTTCGTTTCGTTGGCTTCATCAGTTTTGTCACCAAGTGGATAAGTCGAAGAATGCTCCAGAGAACTTTCAAAAATTGCCTTAATGGATTTGAAAGTTTCCATAGGATTTTCTGTTTCTTGATAAGGATTTATTTGTTCTGTCATTTTTTATTATATTTTATATCTGTTATTGTATCATTTTTGATAGTTTTTGTCAATTATATCTTCACTTGTGGTAGTATTTTGTTATGACGATTGGCGAATGGCTAAGTATTGGACAATTAAAGCTATCTGATGCCGGGGTTACAAACCCAAGGCTCGACCTATTATTAATGCTTGAGTTATCTTTACAAAAAAACCGGGCCTCTATACTAGCAAACCTAGACAATGGGCTATCTGAAACTCAACAAAATAAGCTAGATACAGTGCTTGAACAACGAACGTTAAGAAAGCCTATGGCATATATTTTAGGCAAGAAAGAATTTTACGGCCGACAATTCATAGTAAATAGTTCCGTTTTAATTCCCCGCCCAGAGAGCGAAGCATTTATTGACGAATTGAAAGAACTTAAACAGAATCAAAATAATTTACTAGATATAGGAACAGGGTCTGGGTGCTTAGCAATTACAGCAAAGCTCGAGATGCCTCAACTTGAAGTTTACGCTACCGACATTTCAGAACAAGCAATAGAAACAGCTAAAAAGAACGCCAAAATACACAATGCTGAGGTTAATTTTTCTACTAACGACCTTTTCCCAATTAAGCCGGAAAAGTTTAATATAATTTTTGCCAACCTTCCCTATGTTCCAACTACCCTAAGTACGGGAAAAGAATTGTCTTTTGAACCCAAAGAAGCACTATATGCAGGTAATGATGGCCTGGAAACAATTGCTAGAATGTTTGCCAAAATAACAGATAAACTAGAGTCCAAAGGCTTTCTTTTATGTGAGTCTTTGTTAGATCAGCATAAAAAAGTTGAAGAAATAGCCGAACAGCACAATCTAGAACTAGCTAAAACTAACGGTTTAGTTCAAGTATATAAATTAATAGATTAATTTCCGCTATCTGGAGACTGTTCTAATGTTACTTTTAGGACCTGCTCTTTTCCGTCTCTTACTACAGTTAATTCTACCGTATCTCCTACTTGATATTTGCCTAGTCTGGCTGCTAGTGGATTATCGGAATCGACATTTTCGCCGTTTACTTTGACAATAATATCACCCTCTTTAAGGCCAGCTTTGTCGGCTGGGCTGCCATTAATAACGGCTAATTCTGAGGTGCTACCTTTAATCCAGGCTCCGGACGCACTAGACAAATCATATGCCTGCTTTAGTCGGTCGGTTAGCATTATATAGCGAACACCAAGGTAAGGAATTTGCAGTTTGCCATTTTTTAGGATACTGGTAATTTGGGTTGTAACATCGTTAATTGGTATAGAGAAGCCTATGTTTTCGGCATTACCAGCAACAGCTGTATTTATACCTATTACCTCACCGTTCATATTTACAAGTGGGCCGCCAGAATTGCCTGGGTTTATGGCGGCGTCCGTTTGAAATAAATTAGTAAGCGTTTCTGAACTACCGCCGCTTGAATCGCCTGCGGTTACCGGACGGCCAGTGCCTGAAATAATTCCGCTAGTGACCGTATTACTAAATTCCCCTAAGGCATAGCCAATTGCTACAACTGCGTCGCCTACTCCCATTTTCGAGGAATCACCCAGTTTGGCTGGCTTTAAATTGTTAACGCCATTTACCTTCAAAAATGCAATGTCGTAGTTACTTCTTGGATCTCTTGCAGTCACCGTTACATTGTCATAAGTTTTACCGTCGCTAGTTGTTATGCTAACGGTAGTTGTGTTGTCGGGGATGACATGGCGGTTAGTAATTATAACTCCATCGCTCGACAGAATAATTCCCGTCCCGGCACTTTCGCTTTCATTTTCAGTTACTCCACCAAAAAAACTCTGTTGCTGAGAAGTTGATGTAACGTTAATTGAAACCACACTTGGGCCAACGTCTTTAGCTATTTGGCTTATTAGCTCACTTTGGCTAGAAACCACTCTTTGGCCAGCACTACTGCCGTCTAAAGATGTAATTCTATCGGGTAAAAGTCTAGCGCCTAAAGCGCCACCAAAAACACCAGCAAGGAAAGCAACTAGTACAACGCCAATACCAGCTAATCTCAGTTTACGAGCCCTTTTCTGTTCTGGCGTTAACTCTACTTTTTTTGTTACGGGCTTATTAGAAATTGAATTATTAGCTTTTTCTTCTGTTGGCTTATCTTTTTCTGGCATATATCCTCCTATTTGCACAGTACAGAGCTTTTGTTGAAGCTATTTATTGATACATTATCAATAATTTTAATATTGTTTTATATAATTAACTATATAGTTTTATCTTGCCAATCTGAGAATACGATGATAATTAGCAAAATTATGCCAACCATAACAATAATTTGATTTTTTACGGAATTTTTTAGCTTGTTGTTTTGCTGTAGATAGTAAATTAAGCCAATACCATAGCTAATGATAGTAAGTACGACGGCTAGCTGAGGAATATTGGTATAGAAAATAACCCAATGACTTAATACCCAAGCCATTACGGCGCCAAACCATGCCCATAAATCTGATAGTTGCTTAATATATTGTTCGTCAAAAACACCAAGAAAGTGCCTTGCAGATACATAGCAAATTAGCCAAACAGCAACGACGCTTGTTATAACTCCTGCTTCCGGCAAAGCCTGATAAAAGGCTACCAAGCTTATTGTCTGGGCTATTAATGCCTGAATGATTACTGGTATCTGTTTAGTTTGAGGCTTAAGCCAAACAAGCCATGCTATATACGCTGCAGTCCATACCAGTTGAGTAATTAGGCTGTTGGTTGATGCCATGAAAGATAATATTGAAAGCCCAACAAAAATATCTACAAGGTTCGACCTGATATTTGCTAGCCAATATCTTGGTTTAACTGCTAGCATGCGCCATTTAGCTAAGAATATTAATATTATTGCCAAAGGAATAAACTGCAAGCGAACTAACGCTAGAACAAGTAGCGGCAACAAGACATTAAGCCCAACATATAAAAAGTGAGTAAATCCTGATTCTGGCCGAATGTTTTTAATAAATCTCATAATTAACCATTAGGCCCAATAACAACTATAAAATCTGCGGTGTAAGGTGTAAGATCCATGCTTTTTATGTCTTTAACTGCCTTGGTATTAAAGCGAAGTTCTAAATATCTTTTAGTGTACTTTTTTACGCCATTTGTTTTGTCGACAAGCGTCGTGGCAGTAAGCTCGCTATTTTCGGCATCGGCAACCTGCAGAACATTGTATCCATAGCTTTTTAGCTCATCGGCACGTTTTTTGGCAGCTCCTGGCCTATTTGAGCCGTTCAGAACAATAACCGTCGGCTGTTCTTTAATTATGAAGCCATCTATAAGTTTTGATCTTATATACTGTTTTACCTCGGAGTAATCGTCTACACCGGCCTTAGGAATAACTACCGATTGATCACCTATTCTGTCTGTTGTTACAACGGCTTCACCCTCCATTGCTAGGTCGACGTTTTTAATATTTTGAGTTTGTATTTGTTTAGAAAGTTCATAAAGTCGCATTATATCGTTAAGAGCAAAGTTTGTTTGAACCCTGTTGCCCATTGTGTCTAGTAATTGTGAAACTTTAAGCGGATTTGAGAATGTGCCAAGCGATAAGACCTTGTCTTTTATGCCCACAATTACTTTTTGTTGGTGTTCACCACGGTCGAAATCGCCTCTTTCGGCGCCGTATCTTGACCTAGCATAACCAAGGGCAGTAGCACCATCTAAATGAGTTGTGCCTGCTGGTAGGGTCAGTAATTTTCTGCCTATATACATTGTAGGATCTGTATAGGGCTCTTCAAGTGTTACATCTATTCCACCAATGGTATTAACAGCCTCTTGGAAAGCAGTAAAATCGATCATTCCGTAATAATTTATTTTTACGCCTGTGTAATCTTCAACTGTTTTTTCTAACGTATCAATACCGGCCTTTTCGGCTGCTTTGGTATCTTTAGGGTTTTTATATAGGGCCTGAGATTTTGCACTACTGTAAACCGCATTTATCTTCATTGGCCATAAATCTTTTGGCTTAACCCAAAGATCCCTTGGAAGACTTAACAAAACTACTCCATTGTTAATAGGATCAATACTTGCAATCATAATACTATCTGTTAGTTCGCCGCCTTCATGAGTTTCGCCGCCCTTGCCTGTTAACAGAATATTCACACGGCCATCACCTTCACCAGTTAAACTGTTTGGGTCAATTTCTTTGCTAAATGCTACCGCATCGCCGCCACCACTTAATGCTTTATTGGCATTCCACCACGCTTTACCAAAAATCCAGCCAGTAACAAGCATTGCTGCAATAACCGTAAAAGCTAGCGTTCTAAAGATGGCTTTCTTTTTTGATATTCTTTTCTTTTTTACATTGTTAGAACTGGGTCGCCTTGTAATTACAGATGGAGGTCTGTAAGTGGCTCTGAAGACCTGAGAATCTTGGGTGTTATTGTTGACGTTTTTGTCAGAGAAAGAATTGTAGCTACTATTAACCGCCGCACCTGTTGGATTTTGTCTCTTAAAGCCTTCAGGCTTACTAAAATCGTCTAAACTACTTTGTTTAAAGCTGTTATTAGATGATTGAACAGGAGGGGTGCTTTTTTTGTTATTGGCAAACTTAGGTCTACGAGGTTCCGAAGACAAAAACCCATCTAATGATCTATTATTACTATTCTTTTGCATCGTAAAAAACTAATAGAAATTATACCACGACAAGGCCAATGTATATAAAATTTTGTTCAAATGATTTTTAACAGAACGACAGTGTATAATAGACAGTTGATGCAACCAAATACAAACAATAGCCAGCCTGATCACAGGGGAGTTAAGCCCAACTCAGGGCCCGTATATCCAGAGGCTAGCAAGGGTCCGCTAGGTACAGATGGGCCTAAATTTGCCACCAATAATCAGCCAGTAAATAAAAATAAGAAAAAAGAAGAAGTAAAGAGTGCAATTTACACCATTCTTCTGTTTATTTTGGCGCCAATATTTGCAATTTTTATTATTGTGTTTGTTCTGCAGAGCTATATTGTAGACGGCTCAAGCATGACCCCTACTCTTGAAAATGGAAATAGAGTATTTATTTATAAACTCCCAAAAACAATAGCTAAGATAAAAAAAGATGCTTATATTCCTTCTAGGGGTGAAGTGATAGTGTTCAAAAAACCAAACGAACCTGGGACTCAACTTATTAAACGAGTCATCGGACTGCCCGGGGAGCGAGTCGTAGTAAAAGACAACACCGTAAGAGTTTATAACGCCGAAAATCCAGATGGATTTGATCCTGATGCAGCCACAAGTTATGGGCCCAATTTAGCCCAAACAGATACAGGAAGTCAAATAACGGATATTATTGTAGGAGATAACGAACTATTCGTAATGGGTGACAATAGAACACCCGGTGGCTCCCTAGATTCACACAGTGGGCTAGGATTAGTTCCAGTAAATAATATTGTCGGCAGATTATGGATAAGATACTTTCCATTAAGCGAAATTAAAGTTTTTCAGTAAGCTACAAATTTAAGATAAATATATTCTAGAACTTCTCTAATATTGACTTAAGTTGTTTGTCGTCTTTAAAGTCAATTTTAATAAAACCCTTCCCTGTTTTGGACTGTTTTATTTGGACTTTCTTAATTTTTAGACTTCGCGAAACTAGCTCTTCAGCATTTTTTAGACTGACCACTTTACTTTTTGTGAGCGGTTTTGTGTTTGACTCATTATGTACATTTTGGCTATTTTTATATTCTTTGGCAAGAACTTCAGCCTGCCTCACGCTTAAACTATTTTTTAAAATATTTAGGTATAGCTTTTTCTGCTTATCTGGATGGTTTTCTAAAGACAACAAAGCCCTGCCGTGACCTTCACTTATTGTTCCATTGACAATAGATTCTTGCATGACCATCGGAAGCTTTAATAGTCTTGCTGTGTTTACAACGGTTGTATACGCCTTTCCTAAATTTTTAGCTATGTCTTCGTAGCTTTGTTGGTAGTCTTGGTGTAATCGGTGTATTGAAATTGCAAACTCAATAGCGCTCAAGTCTTGTCTTTGTACGTTTTCTAGTACAGCTAGCTGAAAATGCTCAAAGTCGTTAACTTTTTTAATAATTGCAGGAATTGTATTCAAGCCAACTATATTAGCAGCCCTCCAGCGACGCTCCCCAGCAACAATTGAATAATTATTTTGTTCGGTTTCGGTAACAATAATTGGCTGCAATATACCCTGTTCTTTAATGCTTTGAGCAAGTTTTTCTAGTTCTAGGTCATTAAAGTTTTTCCTTGGCTGATCTTGTCGTGGCTGAATGCTTAACAGGGGTAGCATGTGTATTTTGTGTTCAGAGTCTGTTGCCACTAAATCAATATTTATGCCTTTTGGAACAAGGCTTTCAAAATTTGTACCCAATCCTTTAAGTTTCGACACGGCTTAGCACCTCCTTTGTAACATTTTTATACGCTTTTGCTCCCTTAGACCATTTGTCGTATTTGTATATAGGTAGTCCATGACTTGGGGCTTCTGCTAGTTTTACGTTTCTGGGAATAACTGTTTTGAACACTAAATTTTCAAACACTTTATCTATTTCGGCTTTTACCTGAGAGCTCAGTACTGTTCTGGAATCATACATGGTCATTAATACCCCTAATATTGATAGGGTTGGGTTCAGGCTCTGTTGAATTTTTTGAATAGTACCAATTAATAGCCCTAACCCCTCCATAGCATAAAATTCTGTTTGTACTGCTATTAGCATATACCTTGACGCAGCCAAGGCATTAACAAAAAGAAGCCCAAGGCTAGGCGGACAGTCAATAATAATAAAATCGTAACTTTGTTGCACACCAGATAATAATTGCCTTAACCTTAGTTCTCTGTTTTCTATTTTGGTTAAGTTGATTTCGGCCGATGCAAGATCGGAATTGGCCGGAATAATATCTAGGTTTTTGATGTTAGTGGTATGTCGTAAAATATCGACGCTCTCTTCGTTTAATAATCCGCTAAGAAT